>CAYYVA010000008.1:14327-62179 GCA_964475015.1 uncultured Muribaculaceae bacterium | reverse complement strand
GTTGTACATTGTTATGCAGAATGTTGCAGAGAGTAGAAATAAACTCCAACGACCTGTAAACCTACCTCGTTATCGGGTAATGATTTGAAAACCGTCCGCCCTCATTACCTTTCATTTCCTTGCACTTTTGCTTCGGCGAGGCTTTCATCAAAAGTCCTCATAAGTCATTGAACACCAGTGCCGCCATCATTATTTTCCCTCATTCGTTAGATTTTTCCAGAGATAATACCTATATTTGCTATTAAGAAAAGATTTATGGCCATGAAAAAACTGTTTCAATTTTCAATATTGCTGTTCAGTGCTACAGCAATCATTTCCTGCTCGCAGAGGAAGCCGGCGGCTCCTGTTTTTGTAACTGATGAGTATGGTGTTGTGGAGAAGATAAACCCAAGAGAAAAGGAGGTCTATCTGGTATTTACAGGACATTACAGCCAGGCGGATTCAGGACGTTTTGAGAATTTTGACGGTGTTACGCCGGTGCTCAATACATTGGAGGAGAGGGGAGTGAAAGGCTCTTTCTTCCCTACAGGGGTATGTTTTGATGTGGAGAGGTATCAGGAGCCGGTAAAAAGGATAATAAGAAACGGCCATTACCTTTCATCCCATTCCTATGCACATCTGCTGCTCTGTTCGGAGGAGGACCGCAATATCTCACTGGTGAGTGAAGACTCTCTGAGGGCAGATTTTGCAATTATGGAGAGCCGTCTGGAGGGATACGGCCTTACTAAGGATCAGTACTGCTGGCTTATCCCACCTTATGAGACTTATGACCAGAAGGCAGTGGATGTAATGAAGGAGATGGGGTACCGCCTTGTGAACCCTACAAGCGGATTCATCACCGGTATGGACTGGACAAGTCCCGGGGCATCCAATTACCACTCTACGGAGATGATTCTGGAGCAGTTGTGGGAGTATGAGCAGAAGAACACTTTCAATGGCGTGATTCTCCTCATCCACGCAATGAACTACCCCGACAGGACAGATGCAGACCGTCCATATACATATCTTGGGGAGATAATAGACAAGCTGAAGGAGAAAGGGTATACTTTCAAGACAATGTTTGATGTGATTGAGGCTGAGAAGGCAGCTGCAAAATAGGGATTATTATGGAGATTTATCTGGTTATAGCTCTGGCGGCAGTTGCCCTGGTTGGGGGAGCGGCATTTTTTGTCGGGAAGAAGAGTGTCCATATTCCCGACAGGACCGGTGAGATTGAGGCCAAGGATGCTCGCATTGGGGAGCTTCTGGGGCAGGTGATGGAACTTACTTCCCAGAGGGATGTGTGCCGTGCAAATGAGGAGAATGCTGCAAGGCAGCTGGAGCAGCTCAGACAGGATGGGGAGAAACAGTTGGCCCAGGCAATGGATGCGGCCCGGAGACAGCTTTCAGAGGCCAGGGAGTCCTACGAGAAGCAGATGGAGGCGGCAAAGGAAGCGGCAGACAAACAGCTGGCAGCCCTGAAGGAGGATAGCCAGAAGCGCATTGATGCATTGAAAGAGGCTCAGGAGAAACAGATTGAAGCCCTCAAGCAGATGAACCGTGAGCAGCTGGACACCCAGCTGAACCTCATTAAGGAGCAGATGCAGACCACTTCCGAGAAGGTGCTCAAGGCCAGGCAGGAGGAGCTGGGGGCAGCAAGCAGGGAGCAGATGAGCAAGATTGTGGATCCGCTGAACATAAGTTTCAAGCAGATAAGGGAACAGATGGCAAAAATGGAGGAGAGTGTCCAGAAGGTGAATACCGATTCGGCGGCGCGGAAGGCTTCCATTACACAGACAATTGAGGCATTGGCCAAAGAGACCGTGAGGGTTGGAGTGCAGGCAGAAGATCTGGCAAAAGCCCTGAAGAACAAATCCAAGGTGCAGGGTGACTGGGGTGAGCAGGTGCTTGAGAACATCCTTGAGGGGAGCGGTTTGCGCAAAGGGGAAGATTACTTTACCCAGCAGAATGTGAAGGGGGAGGGGAACGAGAATTACAGGCCGGATGTAATTGTGAAATGTCCGGGCGACAAGAGCATAGTGATAGACTCCAAGGTCTCCCTTACCGCATATCTGGAGTATGTGGCGGCTGACGGGGCCGAGGAGCAGAAGAAGGCAGCCAAGGAGAACCTGGATTCTGTCCGCAAGCACATTGATGAACTTTCGGCCAAGAATTATGAGAAACTGGTGGGCAATACCATTTCACATGTGCTGATGTTCATCCCTAACGAGGGAAGCTACATTCTGGCATTGCAGACAGATCCAAAGATAGGGCAGTATGCCTTCTCCAAGAATGTGCTTTTGATTAACCCTACAAACCTGATGATGAGCCTGAAGCTTATCTACAACATCTGGCAGAGCGAGCGCCAGACCCGCAATGTGGAGACAATAGTTGCCGAGAGCACGGGCCTCTATGAGAAATTTGCCGGATTCCTGGATTCCTTCAATGATATAGGCACCAAGATAGAATCGCTCCATAAATCATTCAGCACTGCTGAGAACCAGCTTTGCTCAGGACGAGGAAACCTCATCAGGAGGGTGGAATCCCTCAAAGAGAAGGGAATCCTTCCAAAGAAGTCCATTCCCGACAAATATTTGGACCAGACCAGGGAATAGCCAAAATGGTGTTTACTTCCCTGTGTATGCTCTGGTCCCCTCACCGTTGCAGGCCAGGATTGCCGCCTTTACAAGAGCAGCATTACATCAGCCCCTTTATCCACCTGAACAGCCTGTAGGGCATGTACCTGAAAGGGAGGTCCGGACGGGTTGGGGAAACCAGTATTGAACGGGTGTGGGTGAAGCACTCAAAGCTGTGGCGGTGGTGGTAACGTCCCATTCCGGAGTTGCCCACCCCTCCAAAAGGCATGTTCCCGTTGGCAATGTGCATTATCACATCATTTATGCATCCTCCTCCCGACGAAGTCTTGCGGATGATTTCCCATCCCTTTTTCTCTTCCCCGAAGAAATAGAGTGCCAGGGGCTTCTCCCTCTGCACGATGAAATTGATGGTCTGCTCCGTGAAGCTCTGCCCGATGCTGGTGGCCACCTGGGTTGAGGCTTCAGTCCCATGGGCAGCTGGGCCTCCGTTTCCAGCAGGGGCAGCTCCCGCACCTTCACTGAATGTAATCATCGGGAAGATGGGGCCGAAAATCTCCTCCTGCATTACAGGGGCATCCTCTGCCATACATTCCAGGATTGTGGGTTCAATGCATCTGGTAGTGGCATCTGTGCGTCCTCCGTAGAGTATCTTTCCTTGCTGCAGGTAGCTGCATACCCGTTCAAAGGCCTTCCCGTTCACCATGTGAACATAATGCTGTGAGGCAAAAATGTCATCCCCATGCAGGGCCTTCACCTCCCGTGCAAATGCCTGCACAAACTCATCCTTTATGGCCTCATGTACAATCAGATAATCAGGTGCTATGCAGGTCTGGCCGCTGTTGAGGGTCTTTCCCCATGCAATGCGGCGGGCGGCTGTTTCCACATCTGCAGTACGGTCGATGATACACGGGCTCTTGCCACCCAGCTCCAGCACCACAGGGGTAAGGTTCCTGGCGGCGGCTGCCATTACTGTACGCCCGAGGGCAGGGCTTCCGGTAAAGAAAATCATGTCCCAACGCTCCTCCAGCAGGGCGGCATTCATCTCCCTGTTCCCCTGCACCACGGCAATATACTCCTCATTGAAGGTCTCTGCAATCATCTTCCCGACAGTTTCACTCACATTCGGGACATAAGGAGACGGCTTCAGGAGGGCCGTGCAGCCTGCTGAGATTGCCCCTACAAGCGGGTTCAGCAGCAGCTGTACCGGATAGTTCCATGGGGAGATGATGAGGGCGCACCCGAGGGGCTCCTTTACAATATAGCTGCGGGACGGGAACAGTGTCATGGGGGTAGGAACCTTTTCCCTGCCGGCCCATTTCTCCAGATTCTTCAGGTGGGACTTTATCTCCCCCTTCAGGATACTGAGCTCGGTGAGGTATGCCTCCTCGTATGATTTGTGCATATCCTCCCACAGGGCCTGTGCCAGCCTCTGCTCCCATGCCTGAAGGGCATCAAGCAGCCTTGCGAGCATCCTTTTCCTGAAATCTGTATCCAGTGTCGCTCCGGTGGCAAAAAATTCCCTCTGTGACTTTACAATCTCCTTTATTTTCTCTGTAGAAGTGTTCTGCATAATTGTTTCCTTTATATGACTCTTATATAACCCTTACGCGGGTATTTTGTTTTCCCTGCCCAGGCATTTCTCCGGCTTCCGGACACAAAATGGCCCCCAAACGTGCCTGAACTTGTTCCCTACGTACTTTCGGGCACAAAATAGTCCCAAAACGTGTCTGAACTTGCCACGCGTAGGGCGCAGAAGTGACTCGGGCGGCGCCCTATCTGCAAAATTACCCTCTTTGGGCAAATAATTTTACAAATAGATGATTTTCTTGGAAAATTTAATTACTTTTGATTCTGTATTTTACAGAAAAATATCACAACACTATTTGTACACTTTATGTATCTTACTGTAGGCTAAATAGATGAGGAGATTTTTTGTCTTTTTGGGGGTTGCCGTAGAGGCAATCGGCTCTGCGGTCAGAGCGTGGGAAGCAACCAGTACCGCGTCATTGCAGAAGTCATCCTGGGGGGATGCAAAAACAATTTTTAAGGATTGTATGCCGGATGCCTTTTCCGGTGTTTTCTTTGCGTGCAGTACAATCCTGGCCATCAGTAGAACAAATCCACTCTTTTTTGTACGGAATCCTTTTGTCTGTTGCCTCAGGTGCAGCTGACACGGCTTGCCGTATTTTTTTAACACTAAATTCTTGAACTTGGAATGGAAAACAGGGACTACATCATTGAACTCAACAATATATCCAAAAGCTTTGGCGACAAGGTGATTCTGGATGATGTGAGCATAAAGGTAAAAAAAGGGGAATTTGTTACAATCCTGGGACCGTCGGGATGCGGAAAAACCACTTTGCTGAGGCTTTTGGCAGGTTTCGGGCAGACTGATAAGGGGGAAATCAGGATAAACGGACAGGACTATACGCATGTGCCGCCTCATCTCCGCCCGGTGAATACCGTGTTCCAGCGCTATGCCCTTTTCCCTCATCTTGATGTATATGAGAATATTGCATTCGGCCTCAAGCTTCAGAAGGTGCCGGATCCTGAGATAGACAAGTGTGTGCGCAAGGTGCTCAAGATGGTGAGTATGACAGATTATGAGGACAGGGATGTTGAATCCCTCTCAGGAGGCCAGCAGCAGAGGGTGGCCATTGCCCGTGCAATTGCCAATCAGCCTAAGGTGCTTCTTCTGGATGAGCCTCTTGCCGCCCTTGACCTGAAGATGCGCAAGGATATGCAGATTGAGCTCAAGGAGATGCACAAGAAGCTGGGCATCACCTTCATCTATGTTACCCATGACCAGGAGGAAGCCCTCACCCTTTCAGATACAATCATTGTGATGAATGAGGGAAAGATACAGCAGATAGGTACCCCTACAGATATATACAATGAGCCGCAGAACTCGTTTGTGGCAGACTTTATAGGTGAGTCAAATATCCTGAACGGCAAGATGATAAAGGACAGGCTTGTGGAGTTTGCAGGGCATGAGTTTGAGTGTATAGATGAAGGTTTCGGCGAGAATGTGGAGGTGGATGTGGTTGTACGTCCGGAGGACATCTATATTGTGAGAAACCTTGAGAGCGCCCAGTTTATGGCAAAAGTGAAGTCATGTACCTTCAAGGGTGTCCATTATGAGATGTTTGTGGATACAGACAAGGGGTATGAACTTATGATACAGGATTACAATGCCTTTGCCCCAGACCAGGAGGTGGGCCTCATCATAAGGCCTGCAGATATCCAGGTAATGCACAAGGAGCGTACCTGCAATACATTTGAGGGTGAGATTGTGGATGATACCCATGTAAAGTTCCTCTATGAGACATTTGAGTGTACTGTTCCTGAAGGGCTGTCCCATGGGGACAAGGTGGATGTGCAGGTTGATTTCTCAAAGGTTGACCTCATAGACCATCAGGAGGACGGCAAGCTGCAGGGAGATGTGCACTTCCTCATTTACAAGGGAGACCACTATCACCTTACAATCCTCACCGACGACGGGGACCATATCTGGGTGGATACAACAGACATTTGGGACAAGGGAGACCTTGTTGGTATAAACATAGCCCCTGCGGACATCAAAATTGTGAAGCGCAATGAGCATAATGACTAAAAGGAGCACCTGGGCCCTCCCATACGCAATATTCCTGGTATTGTTTGTGGCCCTGCCGCTCATAATCATCATACTTTATGCCTTCCAGGACACATCCGGCAACTTTACTCTGGCCAATTTTGCCAAGTTCCTCAATGATCCGGATGCCATAGGCACATTTGCCCTTTCACTTGAGGTGGCAATTGAGAATACAATCATCTGTATCCTCCTGGGCTACCCTGCAGCGTGGATTCTGGCAAACAAGAAGCTCAACAGAAGTGCAGTTACAATTGTGCTCTTCATCATGCCTATGTGGATAAACGCCCTCATGAGGACTTTGGCCACAGCGGAGCTTTTCCATGTGATGGGGATACAGCTGGGCAAGGGAACCCTCCTTGTGGGTATGGTTTATGACTATCTTCCGTTCATGATCTACCCGATCTACAACATCCTCAACAAGATGGACAAGTCATACGCCGAGGCGGCCTCAGACCTTGGAGCCACCCCATGGCAGGTGTTCTGGAAAGTGCAGGTTCCCCTCTCAATGCCGGGCATAATGAGCGGTGTGATGATGGTGTTCATGCCAACGGTGAGCACATTCGCAATATCTGAATTCCTTACCAACAACAAGATAAAGCTCTTTGGTACAATCATCCAGGAGAACATCAACTCCTCAATGTGGAACTATGGAGCGGCACTTTCGCTGGTAATGCTGGTAATAATTGGTATAACATCCTTATTGCAGGACAATAAGAAAGACGTAAGTGGAGGGATAGTATAGATATGAAAAAGTTTTTTGCACAATGCTATATCTGGCTGCTTCTGGTTATCCTCTATGCGCCTATAGTTTTCATAGGAATCTTCTCCTTCACCGAGAGCAAGGTGCTGGGAAACTGGACAGGCTTTTCCACAAAGCTATACTCCAACCTCTTCACCGGAGACATGCAGGGGACAGGTTCACTCATGTCCGCAATTGAAAATACCCTGTTGATAGCCCTCATTGCCGCAACGGTCTCAACTTTCCTGGGTACAGTTGCTGCAATAGGAATCCACAACATGAGGGGCAGGAGCAAGAAGGCGATAACCTTCCTGAACAACATCCCTATGCTCAACCCTGACATCATTACCGGTGTCTCGTTGTTCCTGCTCTTTGTTTTCCTGCATGTGAGCCAGGGATATGTTACAGTGGTGCTTGCACATATAACATTCTGTACCCCGTATGTGGTGCTGAGTGTATTGCCAAAGCTTACACAGATGAACCCCAACATATATGAGGCTGCCCTGGATCTTGGTGCAACCCCGTTCCAGGCACTCAAGAAGGTGCTTGTACCTATGCTCAAGCCGGGGATGATTTCCGGGTTCATACTGGCGTTCACAATGTCATTGGATGACTTTGCGGTAACCTTCTTTACAAGGGGAACCATAGGTTTGGATACCCTTTCAACCTACATCTACACAGATGCCCGTAAAGGAGGCCTTACCCCTGAGCTCCGTCCGTTGATTACACTTATGTTCGTGGGTGTGCTGGTGCTTCTTATAGTGATTAACATAAGGAATATCCGCAATGCCAGAAAAGCTGAAGAATAAGATGAAGAGACTATTATACATATTTGCTGCGGCATTGATGCTTGCAGGGTGCTCGCAGGGGAGGGACAATATCCTCAAGGTCTATAACTGGGCAGACTATATAGATGAAGAGCTGCTTGGGGAGTTTGAACAGTGGTACAAGGAGCAGACCGGGGAGGATGTTACAATCATCTACCAGACCTTTGACATCAATGAGACCATGCTCTCAAAGATTGAGCTCGGGCATGAGGATTATGATGTGGTATGCCCATCAGACTACATAATTGAGAGGATGCTTAAGAGTGACCTCATCCTCCCGATAGAGCGTGATTTCGGTTCTACCCCAAACTATCTGGGGAATGTTTCCCCATATATCCAGGAGAAGCTGGGGCAGATAGAGGGTGACGGCAAGAATGCAAATGACTATTGTGTGGGCTACATGTGGGGGACAGTGGGCCTCCTGTATAACCCCAAATATATAGATCCGCAGGAGGTGGGCAGCTGGGATGTACTTGCAAACCCTGCCTACAAGGGGAAGGTGCTTGTGAAGGATGCCTTCAGGGATGTATATACCTCCTTGCTGGTTGCATTGAACAAGGATGAGATACTGTCGGGAAGAAAAGATCTTGAATCATTGACATTTGATGTTTCTGATGAGTCTGTGGCCATGGTAGAGGATTACATCAATGGTTTCAGGGAGTCTGTTGCGGGCTGGGAGGCGGATTTTGGCAAGGAGCAGATGACCAAGGAGCTGGCCTGGCTGAACCTCTCATGGAGCGGTGATGCGCAGTGGGCTATGGATGAGGCTGCGGAGATAGGTCTGGAGCTGGATTATGCCATCCCTGAGACAGGCAGCTCTGTATGGTTTGACGGGTGGGTAATCCCCAAATATGCCCATAACGTGAAGGCAGCAAGATATTTCATCAACTTCATGTGTATGCCGGAGAATGCAATTAGGAATATGGATATGACAGGTTATGTGAGTGTGATTGGTGGGGAGGAAGTGCTTGAGGAGATGTCTGATGAGGAGGAATATGAACCTATTGATGCAAGATATTTCTTCGGGCCGCAGGCAGACAGTGTCTGTGTGAGCCCTGTGCTTTATCCCGATGGGGCAATTATAGAGCGTTGCGGCATTATGCACGATGTGGGAACCGAGAAGCTTCTCAGGATGTGGAGCCGCGTGAAGGGAGACAGCGCCTCCGCATGGACATATATCCTCATCTTCCTGGTATTCTCAGGACTCATCTTTGCGGTAATCTACAAATACACCAAGAACCGCATCAGGCAGCAGAGATACGCCAAGAAGCGCAGGAAAAGGAACCAACAGAAAATGTCCCGATAACACGGGACATTTTTTGTATCTGCAGCTTCTGTTTCCCGAACGTTTTTTCGAACGGATTTCCGGACGGCCCCTCTGCCTTCCCTTTTGCCTCCGGAGCAGATTTTGGGGCGTTTTTCTGCGCCGGAAGACCTTTTTCCGTCTGCGGAGCAGATTTCTGCGGGAATTTCTGCGCCAGACGGCCGGATTTCACCTGCGGAGCAGATTTCAGCGGGGAATTCTGCGCCAGACGGCCGGATTTCACCTGCAGAGCAGATTTCAGCGGGGAATTCTGCGCTGGAGCCGGTCAGTTGCCCTGTAGCAGCTTCAGCAGGCCGGTGCAGCCGGCAAGGACATCCTGGTATGTCTGCTCAAAGTCACCGGTGTACCACGGGTCTGCAACGTCGCGGGCAGCTGAACCGCCCTTTGGCGGCAGTTGTCCCCCTTTCCCGGGAGCACCCGCAAACTCCATCATCAGATGCACTTTCCCTTCAATCCCTGAGCATTCCGCCCCATTTCCGGCAGGAGTCTTTTCCCAGTCCGGCACAATCCTCCCCAGAAGCCTCTGGTTGGAACGGTCCATCAGGATTACAAGGTCATTGTACGCAAATTCGTCGGGAGTAATCCTGTGTGCGGCGTGGCTGGTGAAGGCCACCCCCTTCTCCCTCAGTTTCCTCTGGGCAGGAGGGTAGATGTCATTCCCTATTTCCTCATAGGAAACGGCCCCCGAAGTAATCTCAAACTCATTTTCCAGCCCGGCCTGCCTCACCAGGTGCTTCATCACATACTCTGCCATGGGGCTGCGGCAGATGTTTCCATGACATACGAAGGTTATCTTTTTCATTTTTACGTTATCCTTTTTTATAACTTGCAGATATTAAGTGGGTTAGTTTTGTGTAATTATTGTATATACTGTTTTTCTGATTTTTAAATTGTTGAAAATCAATTTTTTGTAAAAAAGGACGACGATAAAATATAACCGACTCCCCTTATGCTTTTGATCTCAACTTCCCGGGCCTGTTTCAGGTGTCCGCGCAGGCGGGTTATGTAAACGTTTAGGCTCCGGAGGTTGAAGTAATTGTCATCTCCCCAGAGTTCCTTCAGCAGGAAGGAGGCTTCAACGGTCTGCCCCATGTTGCGGCATAAAAGCTCCAGGACAGCACTTTCGCGGGCGGCGAGCCTTGTTGTTGCCCCCTCTGTGGTGTGTGTAATGGTGCAGTTTTCCGGGTTGAATTCCAGATTCCCAAGAATGTATTTCTCCCTCCGGGCAACAGCGGCGTCACCATTGCCGGATTTGCCTCTGGCTGCCAGTGACTTTATCCTCACTATAAGTTCATCTATGGCAAACGGTTTCTTGAGGTAGTCATTGCCTCCAAGTTCAAATCCTTTTACAACATCTTCGGTTGCGCATCTTGCGGTGAGGAAGAGAACCGGCGCAGTCACCCCTCTGGCCCGGAGCCTCTTTACAAGTGTAAAGCCGTCCATTACAGGCATCATCACATCAGTAACAATTACATCGTATGATGCATTTTGGGTGAGTTCAAGCGCCTGGGCGCCATCGTAGGCTAGGGTGACGTCAAACTCCCGGTCGCCAAGGGTGTCGGAGAGGATTTCGGCAAGCATCCGCTCGTCTTCTACCAGCAGTATCCTGTATTTATTCATCATTCAGCGGCAATTCAATTGTAAACTCTGTTCCTTTCCCAACCCTGCTTCTGGCGGAAATTGTCCCTCCGTGCCTTTCAACAACCCTTTTTGCATAAAACAGGCCAAGCCCGTAACCTCTGGCCTTCTGCAGATCCCCTTGAGGTACCCTGTAGTATTTTTCAAATATATGTTTCAGGTGCTCCCTTGAAATTCCAACCCCGTTGTCCGCAACTGTAATCACGGCCTTGCCGTTTCCGGTTGTGGCTGAGATTATGACGGTGTTCCCGGGTGCATTCTCCCTGAACCCGTGTTTTACTGCATTGCCCACCAGGGTGGCAATCACATTCTTCAGGTGCAGCTTGTCTGCGGTAATTGAAAGGTCCTCCGGGCACCTGACCTCTATCCCAGGCGGGTTTTCCAGCCCCATCACTGAATTATCCCTAATGCCTTCAATTATCGGGAAGAGAAGGATTTTTTCCTTGTTGAGCTTCTCTTCACGCCCCTCCACTGAAACGGAAAGTATCCTCTCCACCATTGCTGCCAGTTGTTCCAGCTGTCCCCCAATTATCTGGAGATAGCGGCTGCGGCGCTGCGGATCAGCCTCCGCCGAGAAATTCATGAGGGCATCCGAGGCTGCCGAGGCAACGGAAATAGGGGTTTTCAGCTCGTGGGTAATGTTGTTTGTAAAGTCCCTCCTCATCTCCTCCAGGGTCCTCTGCCTGAACATTATCCTTATCATCCAGCTTAATATTCCCGACAGCAATACAACTATAAGTGCCGAGCACAGCAGCAGCCCCCACATGTTTCCCCAGAACTGCCCGTAGGGGAGGCGGATTGTAAGGCGGAGTGAAAACATGGCATCATCATCAATGGGTATGAGGCATGTGTGGACCTTCTCCCCAAGCTGCTCCCTGCTGCCGTGGCGCATAAGTGTACGCCCTTCCCCGGATGTCATCTCCATAATCTCTGCAGTATAAGGTTCCCTTATGTCCAGCTCCAGCAGGTTCGGCTCAAAATGGAGGGCAAACTCCTCAAGGTCCATATTTATCTGCTCCGCTGCCTGCAACCCCGGAATGGCATCCATCCTGAAAGCCTTGTAGATGCTCTTGTATGCAGCGGATTCCACACGCCTCTTGAAATCCGAAACCTGGTCACTGTACATCTTAGCTGCCCACACCCCCTGCACCAGTGCCAGCAGCCCCAATGCCACAATTGCCATTAAGGAAACTTTTCTGAAAAATTTTTGATTCATAGCTAAACCGGTACCATTAAGATGTAGATTATCAAGCTGAGTTTGAGGTTGACTCAAAAGGGTAAATTTTGCGTTACGCTTGCCTCGGAAATCCTCATTTACCTAAGTAAACTCCGGTTTCCTCACCTGCACAAGCCTTAAATTTCCACCTTTTGAGTCAGCCTCATTTTTTACAAAAATAGCAATTTTTGGCACGGGGGCAGGGGAGTTAACATTAGTTAACATTTTTTAACGTTGGGTTAACATGGCGGTTGCCCCGGATGAAATATATTTGCATCAGGAAACCGGTTTGAAAAGCAGACTTCAATTCAAAAACTCAAAACACAGAATGATTATGAAAAAGATTTTATTGTTGGCCATTGCGGCAATGTTTGCACAGGTTGCCGTGGCGCAGAATGCGGCGGAAGGGCAGCAGCCAGTTAAGGAAAAGATATTGTATATCATTGATGGCATGATTGTTTCAAAAGAGGCCTTTGAAAAGATGCCTTCTGATAATATCAAGAATATAAATGTGATAAAGGGGATAGAAAGCGCACTGATAATGAATACAAAGAGCGCGGAGGTAAAGAATACAAAGGGGACGGTGACCGGTGTATATGTGCTGCCTGCTGCAGCTGGGGACAAGGCAGCTGATGCACAGGCGGCTGATGATAAGGCTACAGAGAATGACACAACTGCTGCCAAAAAGATATACTCAACAAACAGCCTCCATATCAGGGTAAGGGATAAGGATGGAAATGACTTGAAGGTAAAGTCAGACCCGCTCATCATTGTGAAGGATAATGCAGGCAATGTAAAGGTGGCCAAGACAATGGATGATATAAAGGTTGAGGATATCAAGGCCATTTCTGTGCGGAAGGACAACAATACCCAGGAGTTCAAGAAATACGGGGATGTCTCCAAAGGTGTGATAATAGTTGAGCTCAAGTAGGGGCGGACGGATATAGGGCAGATATGAAAAATTTTTAGCGGCAGGTGCATTGGATGTGTATCTGCCGCTTGTTTTTTTTCAGATTTTTTTATTTTTACAAAATGAAAGGATTTGAAACGGATTACAGGCTATGGTGAGAATTGCGAGATATTTTTTATTGTCAGTTGCAGCCCTCTTCTGCATGGCGGCATGCCATGAGAAAGGGGAGGTCATTCCCGATGATATTCTCTGTTATGGGGAACATAAGGTGTTCAGCCTTACCGATGAACTCAGGGAGCTGAAGAAGAAGGAAGTGGTGTGCGCATTCAAGGATAATAACGGCAATGTCTTCAGACGGGACGCTTCTGTCCTGGGTGTGGACAAGGACTCGAGGCTGAGGCTCAGGTATGGGCTTGCGGCCGGAAAGTATATGCTCCTTTATGTGGAGTTCAAGTCTGACAATGAAGGTGACAGGGATGGAGTTGAGAGGATAGGGATAGGGAGGTATCTTGAAGCGTTGAAAGGGAAGATCAGCGTTACAGGTGTCCGCAGCAGCAAATATGGTTTTGGCGGAAGCGGAACTCTGGAGGATCCTTATAAGATAAATTGTGACAGGGACCTGTATTATCTGCAAGGGTATGTGAATACAGAAGGGGCAAGTGATGATTTTAAAGGGGTATATTTTGAGCAGACAGCGGATATTGACCTGTGGGACTACTCTTTCTACATAAATTTTGATTATGGATGGATGCCTGTCGGGAAGACTTCTGCGTGCAGCTTCCGTGGGTATTATGATGGTGACGGGCATAAAGTTTCCGGGATGTTCATCAACAGGGAGGTACAGTCGGGAGTGGGACTTTTCGGAGTGCTTAATGATGCTACTGTGGTGAATCTTACCATTGAAGGGGCGGAGATTACAGGAGATGGTGCTGTGGGTGGTGTGGCTGGAGCAGTTGTGGCAGATGGAGACAAGCGGGGAGGTACCCTTATCAAGAATTGTAAGGTTGTAAACAGCAAGATAAAGGGAAATACAGGTGTAGGAGGAGTTGTTGGGATGTCGGACCGCCTTTTGGTGCTGAGGGTCGACAGTTGTGAGACTTCGGAAAATACAAGTGTTACGGCAGGATATTATGGTGCAGGAGGCATTCTTGGTGGCGGAGTCACATTCTCTTCAGTGGTACTTAGCGGGTGTACCAACAGGGCGGAGGTGTCGGCAGGTCAGGTGAATGCCGGCGGCATTGCAGGTGGCGTTGATACAGCCGTTGTATTGTCGTGCAGGAATTTTGGCCCGGTAACAGGCTTGTCTGCCCAGGGGAACTCCTTGGGAACCGGTGGCATCTTGGGAGGCTCCGGCATTGCCAATCTGATAGACGTGCACAATTTCGCTGCAATTACAGGCTATAAGGGAGTGGGCGGACTGGTAGGAAGTACAATTGTGGGGGCAAACGAAGACGGCAGCAATGCAGTATATAACAATATCCATATACAGGGTTCCCACAATGAGGGGAAGATCTCCGCAGAGATGATGGCAGGAGGGTTGTGCGGTGAATCGCAGCTCTCTATCCTCAACAGCTACAATACGGGAGAGGTTGCTGCTGCAGGGGACTATGCCGGCGGGATTCTGGGAACCACTTCTGTGGCTGCAATCCATAATGCGAACAACTTTGGCAAGGTTTCAGGCAAGTCAAATGTTGGCGGCATTGTGGGCAAGGTGCAGCAGGGGTCCTATGCGATGAATCTCAATTTTGGGGAGATCTCAGCAACGGGTGATAATGTGGGGGGCATTATAGGGAAGACCGGTAACCAGTCAATTATCCATTATTGCAGCAATTTCGGTACAATAAGGCTGTCGGGAGAGGGATCTGCAGGAGGAATAGCCGGAGAGATAGGTGACCCGCGCGAATGGAGCGGCTGGGATATTGCAGAAGTGGTGATAGGTACTGTAGAAATTGCCACTGCCGGTTTGGGTACAGCCTTCTGTGTAACTGCAAAACTTGGAATGAAGGCAGCAATGGAGGTTGTCCATATTACCCACAGTGTCATTGATATGATGACCTTTGTAGCAAATGCTGTGACCCATGTTTATTCCATTAATCTGCTTATTTATCCAGAGCATGAACACATTACAGACGCTTCATACCTTATTGGGAAGCTTTCCCGGTCCTCACAGGAGCATGACAGGAAGATGGAGGAACTGATTCAGGCACAGCTCAAGGCTATGGCCCTTCCCGACAAAGTAATGAACCTCTCTTCCTCTCCTCTGGACACGCTTATGGTGAAGAGGAGCAAAGTCCTGGATTTCTATACGGCAAGCGGTGAGAACCATGAGTTCTTCAATGAAAGGATAAATGAGACAATGGCTGAAAGGTATGAGGAGGTTGAGGCGAACAAGCATCACGAAGAGATGGTACATACCGTTCTCCAGGGGATATGCATGGTATTATCCGTGGGTGCGCTTGTCCTCAGCATCCCACTTTCAGGCGGAGCATCCGTAGCGGTGGCAGTAGCAGGTGTAGGTGTGGCTCTTGTGGGTGGGGCGAATGCAATTTCAAAGGCTGCAAGGAATTACGATGCAAATACTCTGGAAATATCACAATGCTGCAATTTTGGGGCATTGGAAACCTCAGGTTCTGCAGAGACAGGAGGCATTGTTGGCAAGATGGCGGATTTCTCGCTTATTACAGATTGCATCAATGGCGGAACCTATACATCAAATGATTCCCCTATAGTGGAGGATGCCGGCGGAAAGGTCACTGTAAAAAATTGCCTCGACCTGTATGGTACTGATTTGAGGAAGATAGCGGATGTAACCATTGCTGATGACTATTTCTCAAATAATAAGATACTGTGTTATGACAAGGACTCTGAAGGGTGGGACCATATCGTGTTCCATAAAGGGACAAACATAGAGACCTATGGACTGGATGATGTGTACGATATCCTCATCCCTGAAACACTATGCAGGACCGCTTCTTATAGTGGGTGGGACTTTACCGGCAAGAAGCTGTGGGTGATGCCCGGTGAGGGGAAACGTGGTTCATTCCCGGTACCTTATATTTCAAAAATGACGGTTGAATAAAAATGAATACTATTATGGCAGGAAGATTTGGATTTTTTACCAGAATATTTGCAATGCTGCTGGTTTGTGCGGTTTTTGTATCATGTGAAAAGGATGAGGGGCTTGCCTGGAAAGACCAGGACAGGATTGAGGTGATTTCTTCTCCCGACGGATCAGGTGAGAAGATACTGAAGGTGGTCTCTTCCATCAAGATTCCGCAAGAGTGGCCGTTTGCCATTGACAGGGACAGCCTCAAGATGCGCCTCCAGTCTGTTGTGGACCATGAAAGGGAGACATCTTTTTGGCTCTCATACAATGTGAAGGACGGGAAGCTGCTGTACAGGCTCTACATCCCCATGTCCAATCTTCCGGATAATGGTGTCTACAAGCTGATGCAGATAAAGAATGGCAGCGGGAACCTGAATTTTAGGAGGATGACAGTCACCATGCAGGAGAACAGGGTGGTGCAGATGGAGACAAGTGCAGCCGACTATTCAAGGATGAGGGGTTCAGGGACTGCCGAAGATCCCTATCTGGTCACATCCATGACCGGACTTACAAGCTTTGCCGGATCACTGAAGAAAGATTCCATTTATCATGGGTATGGCCTCTACTTCAAGCTGGATGTGGATATTGATATGACAGACTATTATACAGATCCGTTCAGGGTAATGGATCAGGGTTGGTGCGGTATAGGAGGCGGTTTTGCGGGCAAGTTCCTGGGGAACGGGCATACGGTTTCCAATCTCAAGCATTCAGATTCCGGGAGCAGTGGAATAGGTCTTTTTAAGGAGCTTCTGGAAGGGGCTCTGGTATCAGATTTGAAGCTGGAACTTGTGAATATTGCGTCTGCTCTGGATAATGTGGGGGCACTTGCAGGGGCTTCGTCGGGAAGCGTGAAGATAGAGAATGTCTCTGTGTCCGGCAATATTGCGGCCACTGGAGATAATGTGGCGGCTCTTGTGGGGAAGGCAGGAATAGGAACACTGGAGATTTCCGGCTGTACCCTCAATTCAGGAAGGGTTGACGGTGGAAAGAGCGCAGGTGGATTTGTGGGAGGTGTTACAGGAACAGTAAAGATAGACAAATCATACAATAAGGCATTCAACATATATTCATCAGGAGGGTGTGCAGGTGGGTTTATAGGGGCACTTTTGCAGGGGACAGCAGGGAATGCAATTACAGAGTCTGAGTCATACGCGGTTGTAAGCGGAAATACGGCTGCAGGGGGTGTTGTAGGACAGTCGAGGGAACTGGCAATGGACTCTGTATATGTGCAGACAGATGGAGTGTCGGCATCCGGAGGTAGTTCATGCGGCGGCATAGCGGGTGAGAATTTGGGAACACTCTCAATCAATGATGCAAATGTGTTCCACTCTTCATCCGCCAATTATACGGAGAACATCATTGGGGACGGAAATACCTCTTTTGTGGGTGGTTTTGTGGGGTATTCAGGTGCAGGGGCTTCCATTACCATAAAAGAGTCCCAGATGAATGCTCCAGTTACAGGAAATGAGAGGACAGGGGGCTTTGTGGGGTCTAGTTCCGGTCCGTTGACAATTGAGAACTGCACGGTATCAAATTCATCAAGGCTGGAGGGTACAACCAGAACAGGAGGATTTGTGGGGTTCTCGGATTCTGATGAGGTGTTGATAAAGGACAGCTACCAGTATTGTCCTGTTGTTGCTGCAAAAGGGTACGCAGGGGGAATTATTGGTGAAAGCGGAAGGGCTACATTTACAAATGTTACGGTTGATGCTTCTGTAACCGGAGGTGATTATTATGTTGGAGGTGTTGTAGGTTATGGGACCGGGATTGTGTTGGAGAGTGTGGATCTTGGTACCATTACGGTAGATGGCCCCAATGATGTGGGTGGTGTTGCCGGACGTCTGGTCCTTTCATTTTTGGATGCCACCTCGTTAAAAGGTGCCTATAGCGGAAAGGTATGCAGTTCGGACAGCTTTTTCTCATCGGCAGTCTCAGTTGGTGGCATTGCAGGAAGTGCAGACAAATGTGTATTCAATAATATTGCTGTTTCATGTTCTGTGTTCGGGAAGAATAATGTGGCTGGAATAACAGGGCACGATGATGGTGGAATATACGAGAATTGTACTTTTGAGGGGTTTGAGGTAAATGCATCAGAGCAGAATGCCGGGGGAATTATAGGCAAGTACAGGTCCGGAAGCGGGAAGTTGACGGGGCTCGTGAATAAAGGGACCGTGAAGGGCCCTTCCCATACCGGTGGTATTGTAGGCGAGATTATGAATATTGGTATGGAATCGTGCATAAATAGCGGTACAGTTTCAGGCGGGCAGGATACAGGAGGAATTGTGGGGCGTATAGACAATGATGAAGGGATTGGTGAGATATGGATTCAAGGATGTAAAAATGAAGGGACAGTTGAGGCAAACAAGAGGTGTCTTGGTGGAATTGCCGGATATGTTGAGAGCGGAGGACGTACTGATAACACCAGTACAATGGTCTATTTCAGCAAATGTTACAATACAGGCAATGTAACCGGAACAGGTGCCGGTGCAACGGAAGATGATGGAATGGGAGGGATTGTAGGGGAGGGAAAATTCTCCATCCAGATACAGTATTGCGGAAATAAAGGCAATGTAAGAGGTTCGTCCGGCTTCAGGCATATAGGGGGGCTCATAGGTTATTTTGGCCAGAACTCATACGGATATTACAACTATGCCTATATAATGGAGAGCTACAATTCAGGTACGGTTGAGGTTACGCAGTCCGGTGCAAACGATACATTTGTAGGGGGAATTGCAGGCCATCTGGAAGATTCAAATACCAGCTCATGGAATATGCATATCAAGAACTGCTACAATAAGGGAACTGTGAGGGCAAGGACTACCGAGAAGACATATCATGCAGGCGGAATGGTAGGAAAGGCCAGTTTCTATCTTGCCGTGGAGTATTGCTATTGTGCAGGCAATGTGAGGAGCCAGGAGGAGAACGGATCCCACTATAGGGCACCTGGAATGGCAGGATGCCATGCAGGGGGTGAATCTCTTTTCCCCGACAGCCGTCTGAACTCCCTTTATATAGAGGATGGATCTGCTTGGGATGACTGGAATGAATCCCTTCCGGTAATCATAGATTGGGGAAGCTATTTCAAATATGAGGACAGGGGCAATACATCCACTTTCGATAGTTTTGATTTTACCAATATATGGGCAATTGATTCCAATATCAATGGCGGGTATCCATATCTGAGGAACAATCACGATTAGCCTTTTGAAGGTCCTTTGCGGAACTATAGAAATTCATTAAATTTGGGACGTTTTTTAACGTCCCTTTTTTTTATGAAAAACAAGTTTATGAAGCTGGTGGCCTGCACAGCGCTCTTATTTGCGGCCACATTGCAGCTGGGAGCCCAGCCTGCACATCCTGCAAACCCTGCAAAAAAAGTGAAGGTGCAGGATTTCATTACAGATTGTGAGAAGTCGGATTTTGTGAAGACCCCAAAGTTTGCCCAGACCATGGAGTGGTTCCAGAGGCTCTCGGAGGCTTCACCTATGGTAAACATCACCTCTTTCGGTACCAGCCCTCTGGGCAGGGACCTTGCAATGGTGATTGTGGATAAGGACGGCCTTACCACCCCAGAGGCCATCAGGGAGAAGGGGAGGGTAATCATCCTGATAGAGAGCTGCATCCACTCGGGTGAGCCTGATGGAAAAGATGCCTCAATGATATATATAAGGGATCTGGTTGTCGGGAAGAAGAACATTGATGTGCTGGATAATGTGAGTTTCCTCTTTATCCCTGTCTTCAATGTGGACGGGCATGAGAACTTTACAGCCCTGAACCGCATAAACCAGAATGGCCCTGAGGAGCTGGGTACCAGGAATACCTCGCAGCAGCTTAATCTGAACAGGGATTTCCTAAAGGCGGATGCCCCTGAGATGAAGGCGTGGCTGAAGATGTACAATCATTGGCTCCCGGAGATGTTCATTGATGTGCATGTTACCAACGGCGCTGATTTCCAGTATGTGATGACATACGCCATAGACAATATGACAGACAATATGGAGCCCGGCATCACTGCCTGGAGCCGCGATATCTATGAGAAGCAGCTCTGTGAGCAGATGGAGAAGGTGGGTTTCCCTATTTTCCTTTACGGCAACTTCAAGAAATACAACGCCCCTGAGACCGGTTTTGTGGCTGATACCTTTGACCCGCGCTATTCACAGGGCTATGCGGCTGCCCACAACAGGCTGGGCCTTCTGATAGAGAACCACATCTACAAGCCTTATAAACAGCGTGTGGAGGCAACTGTGGAGGCATTCATTGCCACAGCCCGCATTTTGTCGGAGAACAAGGAGTCGCTGGTGCGTACATTGGCTGCTGCTGATGCCTATACCTCTTCTGCCGCTTCCCGCAAGGAGCCTTTCGGGTTCCAGTACAGGGCCACTGAGGAGAAGTCATTCATGGCTGATTACCTCAGCTGGGGCAGGGATACAGTGGTGAGTGATTTGAGTGGCGGCGAGTGGGTTACCCACGACTATTCAGACCCTATCACCCTGCGCATCCCGGTATATACCTCATACAAGCCTTCATTCTCAGTGCAGCTTCCTGAGGCATATATCCTAATGCCGCAGTGGGGTGCAGTGCGTGAGCTGCTGGACCTCCACGGAGTAAAATACATAGTGCTGGAGCAGCCTGGCAAGGTTGAGGTGGAGACCTACCGCTACACAGGCGGAAAATTCTCTTCCCGACAGAGTGAAGGGCGCATCCCGGTACAGGCAACATTCACAACCCAGACCGAGACCCTGGAGTACCCTGCAGGGAGCATCCTTGTAGATATGGACCAGCCGGCATCCCGTGTGGCAATGTGGATGTTCGAGCCGGCAGCACCTGGCTCCCTCACCTATTGGGGCTTCTTCAATGTATGCGTGCAGGCAGGAAACGAGTTCTGGATAAGGCCTCAATATATGGAGGTGAAGGGGCGCGAGATGCTTGCAAAGGACCCTCAGCTCAAGGCCCGTTTTGAGCAGAAGCTCCGCGAAGATGCGGCATTTGCGGCCGACCCTCAGGCAATCCTGGGCTTCTTCTATGACATAGTGCGCAAGAGGGCCCACCAGAACAACGAGCTACACCCTGTCTGGAGGGTAATGGACAGAAACCAACTGAAATAAACAGATATGAGAAAACTGATATTGCTGCTTTTTTTACCTGCAGCCTTTGCCCTGGCCTCATGTGCAGGGAGCGAACATAAATTCTCCGCACAGGATTTGGAAATCATCAATTCCACTCCCGACAGTCTGCTGAAGATCTATACAATAGACAACCCTCAGGAGCTGGCGGTGCTAAGGGCCCCTTCATACAACCTCACAAAGAAGGAGCTTCACAGCGAAGCCTTCCAGAAACTTGCCCGCAGGATGGTCTACACCGTATCCCATCCGTCTGTAGACGGGCTTGGCCTTGCAGCCCCTCAGGTAGGAATCAACAAGGCTGTAGTAGTGGTGCAGCGTGTAGACAAGGAAGGCCAGCCATACGAGGTATATCCAAACATCTCAATAGTTGAAACCTCGGAGGAGATTACCCTCTCAGAGGAGGGATGCCTCTCAATCCCAGGGAAAAAAGGTTATACAGACCGCTATGTTGTTATTGTTATCCAATATTACAGCTTTGCCGAGAAGAAGATGGTAAAGGA
This sequence comes from uncultured Muribaculaceae bacterium, assembly GCA_964475015.1. Taxonomy (GTDB): domain Bacteria; phylum Bacteroidota; class Bacteroidia; order Bacteroidales; family UBA932; genus Egerieousia. Next base: position 40,589 of record CAYYVA010000008.1, on the reverse strand, counting down.
TACCATAGACAGCTATGCATCTGTAATCTTCCAGCACGAGATTGACCACCTGGACGGCATCCTCTACACCGACCGCAGCTGGTAGATGTAAAAACTGTAAAAATTTCACTTGAAAAAGTGTAAAGAAACTTATCACTTGTAAAGTTTCTTTACACTTTTTTATTATCTGTATTTTAATAAAGTTTAGTAAATCAATTAATTGACACCTTTGGCACGCACGTTGTTCTACTTTACAGTCGTGTCACGAGTGTAAGTGTACCCGTGTCACGACTTCCAAAATAATATTAATATGAAATTGAAGAACTTTTTTATAGCGGCGGCACTGGCCGGATTTGCAACAACAGGGCTGATGGCCCAGGAGAGGGCTCAGGGGGAGCAGGAGGTTCAGGCAATGACCCTGAAGGAGTGTATGGAGTATGCGGTGTCAAATTCAACCAAGATGAGGATACAGCAGGCGGATACAAGGGATGCGCAGGTGGAGAGGCGCAGTGCAATCCTGCAGGCTTTCACCCCTTCTGTTTCGGCGGGAAGCTATGCATATTATAATTTCGGACGTTCGGTGGATCCGGAGACCAATACATACAAGTCAACCACCTCTTTCCAGAACGGCTATCAGGCAAGCGGAAGCATTGCAATATTCAACGGCTTTGAGGCGGTGAACAACCTCAAGATTGCAAAAACGGCTGCGGCAATGGGTGTGAGCCGTGAGGACCAGACCCGCGATGAAATCTGCCTGGCCACAATGGAGGCATATTACAATGTGGTATATTACAACCAGATGACCAGGGCCATTGAAGATGAGGTTGCAGCGGCGCAGAAGGCGGTGCAGCTGGCCAGGAGGCAGGAGCAGCTGGGGCAGAAGGGGTATGCGGATGTGGTGCAGATAGAGGCAGACCTGGCGGCCAAGGAGTATAAGCTGGTAAACACCCGCAACATGTACAATGATGCCCTCCTTACCCTCAAGGATGTGATGTTCTGGCCATTGGACCAGCCGCTGGAGATTGACTTTTCAATGGCAGATGAGGCTGCCCTGCAGAATGGGGAGAGAATTGTTGCAGAGGGATCCGTGGGGAATGGGAAAGAGGAAATTGTGGAGAATGCCCTGAATACCCTCCCTGCAGCCTACATTGCAAAGGGTGAGATGCTCAATGCCAAGAGGGCCTTCAATACCTCAAAATGGCAGCTTCTCCCCTCATTGAACCTTAACGGAGGGTGGAGTACAAGCTATTTCACTTATCCCGATGAAAAGAACTACAAGGCTCCATCTTTCAGCAGCCAGTTCAACAACAACATGGGAGAATATATCCAGCTCTCAATGAGCATCCCTATATACGGCAGGCTCTACAGGCAGGCTACAATCACAAAGAAGAAGAATGCATATGTGAGGGCAACCGCCCAATATGAGCAGAAGATGAGGGAGATAGAGGCTGAGGTAACCAGGGCCCTCCAGGAGAGGGAAGGTGCCGGCGCCGCATTCCTCCAGGCTTCCCGACAGGCACAGGTGCAGACAGAAGCCTACAAGTACAACACCAGGAAGTTTGAGCAGGGGCTCATCTCCCCTATAGAATACCAGACCGCCTCCGGCAACTGGCTCTCCGCCAAAGCCGAGCAGCTTAATGCCCTGTTGAAGTATTACCTCAAGAGGAGTATAGTGGAATATTATAACGGGGTACCGTATATAGAACAGTAAAAGTTCCCTAAGAGCCGTTTTGCTGCGTTACCCTTGCCCCGGGATTGCTCACTTACTACAGTAAGCTCCGCATCCCACGGCTGCGAAAGCCTTGCAAAACAACTCTTATGAAACTTTTGGAAAATGTACCCGTGTCACGACTTACATTGAACCCGTGACTCGACTGTAAATTATCGGGAAGAAAATAAGAAATATAAAATTATAAGATATGGACAAGATTATTGAGAAGAAAAAAGGTTTTGCGGCGGTGTTTACAAAGAGGGCATTGCCTTATTGGATGGGAGCATTTGTGGTGGTTTTTGTGTTGTGGCTGGTATTCCGCGACAATTCAAGTACCCTGCGTGTGAATGGGGATACCCTTTCTTACGGGAAGGTGGCCCGCGGGGAGTTCAATGACTACATCAGGGTTACAGGGCAGGTGCAGCCTATGACAACCATACAGATTTCGCCGCTGGAGGGTGGAGTTGTGCAGGAGATTGTCACAGAGGAGGGCTCACGTGTGCAGAAGGGGGATGTTATCCTCATCCTGAGCAACGAGAGCCTGGACCTCCAGATTCTCAATTCAGAGGCTGAGCTGGCAGAGAAGGAGAATCTGCTCCGCAATACAATGATCTCAATGGAGCAGCAGAAGCTGAGCGTGAAGCAGGAGATGCTGCAGCTTAGAGTGGAAGTACGCCGCAGCAAGAGGGCGTATGACAGTGCAAAGGAACTTTATTCAGAGAAACTTATCTCCAAAGAGGAGTGGCTGAAGGCCGAGGAGGATTATATGCTGGCTGCAGACAGGCTTGCCCTTGTGGAGACCCGTGCAAAGCAGGACAGCCTTTACCGTTCGGTGGAGATTGAGCAGATGAACGAGAGCCTCAACAACATGCGCCTGAACATGCAGATGATCCGCAAGAGGAAGGACAACCTTACCATCAAGGCCCCTATAGACGGTGAGCTGGGTCTGCTGGATGTGGCTCTCGGACAGAGCATAGCTGCCGGCACAAAGGTAGGGCAGATAAACAACCTTGATTCCTACAAGATTGAGGCACAGGTGGATGAACACTATATTGATAGAGTTGTGGCAGGCCTGCAGGCACAGTTTGAGAGGCAGGATGAACTTTACAGCACAGTTATCCGCAAGGTATACCCGGAGGTGCGTGACGGCAAGTTCAAGACAGACTTCAAGTTCAGCGGTGAGCAGCCTGCAAACATCCGTACCGGCCAGACCTACTACCTGAACCTCCAGTTGGGCCAGAGTGAAGAGGCGGTACTCATCCCTCGCGGCACATTCTACCAGAAGACCGGAGGCCGCTGGATCTATGTAGTTTCCGAGGACGGCTCCCAGGCTGTAAAACGTGAAATCCGCATCGGCCGCCAGAACCCGCAATACTACGAAGTCCTTGAAGGCCTTGAGCCGGGCGAGAAGGTAGTTGTAAGCGGCTACGATAATTTCGGTGACAATGAAGTGCTGGTATTTTAAAGCGGGAGTATGATCAAGAATTTCCTTATGACACTCAAGCGCTACAAGATGGCGGGGGTGTTGAATATAGTGGGGCTTACGCTGGCATTCACAGCCTTTTACATAATTGCGGCGCAGGTGTGGTATCAGGTTACGTATAACAGGCCGCTCAAGGATGCGGACCAGGTGTATATGATTTCGGCGCTGTGGGGTGGTAATATTGGAGAGGGAAATGCTGAATGGAGTTCCAGTTCACCACATCCGGTAACACGTGAGACAGTGGAGATGTTCCCTCAGGCGGTATCTTTTACCCACTTCAGAGAGTATGCACAGCCCCACAGGGTATGGGGAAAAACCGGGCAGGGAGATTTCCAGAAATACAATATGGGAAGTTATGATATGTCTCCCGACGGAATAGATGTGTTTGGTTTTGAGATTATTGCAGGAGATGCCCAGCAGATAGGCCAGCCCAATACCGTTGTAATCTCGGAGAGTGCAGCCCGGAGGATAGGTGTAGGAACAGGAGACCAGATATGGTTTGAGGGAGGCGAGTGGAACAGCAATATGAAGCCGGAGCTGCCGCAGACCGTTGTGGCAATTTTCAAGGATTTCCCCAAGAATACCTTCCTGTATGACCATCACATTTTCAGAAATGACAACTGCAAGGACGGCAATGGCAACAACAACTGGAACTACAACCATTATGTGAAGCTTGAAAAAGGTGCTGATACAGAACAGTTCAAGAAGATTTGGATGGACAAGTATGCCCAATGGATGCTGGGAATGGTTGAGGAGTGGAAAGCCAAGTATCCCGATGAAGAAATTTTTGAGGAGGGTGATGAGGTCCTGCCAATCAGACTTATCCCTTTGGACGAAATGTATTATGAGGGAAATCTCAACAGCCCCGAATATGAAGCAGGTATAGTAGGCTCTACCGTAACCCTTGCTGCCGTAGCAATGCTGATAGTAGTAATTGCCTTCATAAACTTTGTGAATTTCTTCATGGCACTTGTGCCTGTGAGGATGCGCTCGGTAAATATCTGCAAGGTATTCGGAGCGGGGCAGGGGGCCCTCAGACGCAGTTTCCTCTCTGAGGCAATTGGGCTGGTACTGGTGGCATTTGTCCTGGCAATGGGAATCATCCAGGCCCTGCAGGGAAGCTTCATCACAGAGTATGTGACCTGTTCCCTTGCTCTTCCCCACAACTTTACGGTAATTTCAGTCATCCTTGTACTGATGCTCATCCTGGCAGTAGTGGCAGCCTTTTACCCTGCAGTGCATATCACCAGGTTCAATGCCTCTTTAGGTGTGAAGGCAGGATATGCAAGTTCATTGTCTGGAAGGAGAATGAGAAGGACTCTTGCCGGCTTCCAGTTTGCCGTGGCAATGGCTCTGATTATTGTGGCTGCCTCTTTCTGGACACAGTATAGGTATTTGGTGAATTATGATATTGGATTGGACAGGGAGAATATCCTTACTTTTACCTCATTTGATATACGCAAAAATGGGGAGGCTGTAGTGGAGAAGCTGCAGCAGTATCCCGATGCTGTTGATGTTACCGCGTGTGTGAGTCCCATTACAAAGACATGGAGCAGGTGGGGCAGGGTATATGATGGAAAAGAATATATGCTGAATGTTTGGAATGTAAGGTGGAATTTGCCGGAGTTTTTTGGAATTGGTGTCATTGAGGGGGAGGGATTTACCGAACAATCACATAGCCGTAGGGATATGCTGGTTACAAAGAAATTGCACGCAGAGGTGGGTGTCCCATTAGGGCAGGTGGAGAGTGGCTTTACTGCGGTAGGATTCATGAAAGATGTGAAGCTTGCCCCCGCAGCTGAAAATGTATCGTATATTGCATTGTGTTGCGGTTCACAGATATATGGTACCTATTATGTCCGCCTTCAGCCTGGAGCAGATGTAAAGGCGTTCACAACATTCGTAAAAGATCTTGTACAGGAGTTCTCTCCTGGCAGTGACGAGCCGGAAGTGATGTTCTTCAACCAGGCTATAGGCAACCTCTACAACTCCACCAAAAAGGCAACGGTTACAATAGGGCTCTTTGCCCTGCTGGCAGTGGTGATTGCCCTAATGGGTGTGTTTGGGATAGTGATGTTTGAGACCCAGCACCGCCGCAGCGAGATTGCCATCCGCAAGGTGTATGGCGCAGAGAGGGGACAGCTTGTGGGGATGCTCAACAGCAGCTATGTGAAAATGGTTCTGGTTTGCTTCGCAATTGTTGCGCCGGTAGCCTGGTGGATTGTACAGCGCTGGCTGGAGCAGTTTGCAAACCGCATCCAAATCCCTTGGTGGGCATTTGCGGCCTCACTTGTGGCGGTCCTTGCAGTAACTGTGGCCCTCGTTACCCTCCGCTCGTGGAAAGCGGCCGGTGAGAACCCTGCCCAAGTGGTTAAGAAGGAGTAGGCGGCATTGAGATTATAACATTATAAAATTTATTTGGAGATGAAGACTTATCTCAGATTTTTAGGCAGAAACAAGCTATATACTTTTGTCACGGCGGTTGGATTGAGTGTGTCGCTGGCGTTTGTAATATTATTGGGCTCATATATAGTAGATGATATGAGTTGTGACAAGGTGCTGGGGGATATGGAGAATGTGTATCTGGTTGTAGAGGAGAATTCACCTGTATGCTTTGAGCAGAATGACAACTACCACAATTATCCGGAGGTAACCGGCAGATGCCGTGTACAATTCCCCAAGACTCAAATCATAGGAGATATACTTCACCTTAAGTGTAAAGGGGAGGATATGGCAGTTACAGTGATGCCTGCGGACAATAATTTCTTTGAATTCTTTTCATTCCCCCTTGCCTGTGGGGAAAAAGGGGAGGTATTGGCAGGCAGAAACAATATTGTAATTTCAGAGAAGGTGGCCAATTCCTTTTTCCCCGATGAAAACCCCGTAGGGAAGACGGTGAGGCTGTTTTCGCAAGGTTTTGTTGATAAAGATTATGTCATAGGTGGAGTCTATAAGGAATTTCCTAAAACTACATTGAAACAAGGTGATGTAATCATCAATATTGAGGAATTCAATGAGACGATGAAAACAGCAACTCGTGGGGCGATGGGTTCAGGTGCGTTTGCGTTTCTGGAACTTACAGACAATGCGGACATTTCTGAACTTTCCAAAAAGCTCAAGGCCGATTACAATAAAGGGGTGAGGCCAAAACGCCCTGCAAAGGAGATGAAGCTTATACAATTCAGCCAGATCAGGGAGCAGCAGGATAGAACATTCCAATGGGCCTTTGATAACATGAAGAATGGCAAGATTCTTGACACTTATATGCTTATATGTGCATTTCTGGTACTTGCCTCATTGTTCAACTATATAGCCCTTACCATTGCCTTCTCCAGATTGAGGCTGAAGGAGTTTGCAACCCGCCAGCTTTTGGGGACCGAAAAGAAGGGGATTGTTTTAAGATGCATTGCAGAGGCATTTGTGTTGCTTGCAGCGTTTTATCTGATTGCAATTCTTATAGCAATGGGCCTGGATAATTATGTTGGGGCAATTCTGGGGGTGAAACTGGATCCTATGCAGCATCTGGATGAGTACATCCTGTTGTCGGGAATAATAATTATGATGGGTTTGGTTGCAGGTATTGTACCGGCTCTGTTTGCAATAAGGCACAATCCTGTCCAGGTTATAAAGGGGGAGGAGAGATTTAAGGACAAGATGTTCCTGAGCAAAGCTTTTGTGTGCTTTGAAGGAGTCCTCAGCATATTCTCAATAGCAGTGTGTATAGCAATTTTCCAGCAGACTGCCCTTCTGATAAATGAGCCGAGAGGGTACAAAACGGATGGGATGGTTTTTGTAGGTTTCAACTCTGAAGAGGATAAAAGGCTTGAAGATGAATTGCAGGGGGAAAGTTATGTGGAGAGTGTTGGGCATATATCAACTTATCCGGCGGTAACCTGGATCATGACGTTCTTTAATGACACCAATGAGAATAATTATGAAATGACCTATCTGGCGGCAGATAAGGCAGCCGCAGATATGATGGGCTTCAATCTTACAGACCACAACAAGACCCTTAATACCGGAATGTCTGAAGGTTATATGTACCTTACTGAAACCTCAATGGAGAAATACTCTTCCATAATGGTTGATGGTGCGTTGTGGCGCAGATGGGGTACATACGTAAATGCCTGTTATATAAGCGGAACGGTAAATGATTTCAAGTTCGGCACCTTGAAGAATGCCCCCAAAGGGGAAAATATTGTTGGCTTAAGTATTATTCCCGATGAAAATTCAGAATCATTGGCCTCAATGGACCTTATAGTACAGGTCTCAGGCAATGCAAATGAAGCTGCTGAAAGGATAGAGGAGTTTTATGCTGCCAGAGGGTATGACAATTACAACATCAGTGTAAAACCTGCCACCGGAATTATTGAGGATGCATATAAGGAAGAGCTTAACCTCAAGCGCCTGTTGGATATCTTTGCAATCATAAGCATCATCATCACGGCTCTTGCCATTACAGCGTTGGGTAACTATTATACCCAGGTTAATGCCCGCTCTACAGCAATCTACAAGGTGTGCGGGGAATCCCAGAGCACAGTTTTCTGGAGAACCGTATGGGGCTTCTTTGCACCGGTGCTTGCTGCCTCTGTTGTGGCCATTCCGCTGGCATATCTGTACATCCACAGATGGCTGCAGGAGTACCCTTTGAGAATTGACAATACCCCTTTCATATACATTGGCGCGGTGGCTGTAGTGCTGGCAATAGTCCTTGCCGCCATAACCTTCCACGCATACACCCTCATGCGTACCAATCCGGCCAAGGTGCTGAAGAAGGAGTAGGGGGCAGCGTTGGACCGGGGCGGGGGGATTATTTTATCGTTATCCTCCCCTCCGGTGCAGCATAGCGGGAATCTATTACCCCGCCCAGTTCCTGCTGCAGGTAGTTTACAAGGATGTCAACATCCTGCCCAAGGTTGTTCTGGAGGAGGGTGGTGTAGCGGAACATTCCCCAGCTGCCGTATTCTGTGAGGTTGTATGAGATGCCGCCTATGGTGTAGGTCTTGTCGGGAAGAAGGGCGGTATATTCTCCGGTAGCGGCATCAAGTATCTGGACATCCGAGACGCGTCTTGGAGCCCCTTCAGTAACATGAGAGAAGAGGTTGTTGGCATCCAGTACCACCGGGGTTGCAACAGAAGTGTCCACAACAGACTTCAGGCCGCTCACCTGCATGAAGCTGCCATCCTCTGCCGGGAGATTCATAACCGAAACCTCCAGGATATCAAGCAGCTGCTGCCCTGTTGCAGAGACTGTGCAGGCTGTATTGTTGAACGGAAAAACGGAATATAAGGTGTTGAATGTAACCGTTCCGGCTGGTATGTCTGCCCTTATGCCGCCGCCGTTTATCATGGCAATGCCGGTTCCAAGCATCACCCGGAACGCATCGGCACAGAAATTTCCAATTGCAGTCTCCTGCATCCTCACAAGCCTGTTTCCCTGCGGGTCATTGGCGGCAAGGAGCTGCATGTTTTCCCCTATCACCCGCTCACCCTCCGCAAGGACCTCTCCTTTGATGCTCTCTACAAAATTCTGTACCCCGGCATCTTTCTGTACCCCTGAGGTTGCAACAAGGGTTGAGGTGAATTTCCCCTCCACAGAGAGTTCCAGCACCCCAATATGCTCAAATTTTGTCCCTGTAGATGCCAGGAGCACCGGTGTTCCCCGGGCATTCAGGATAAGGCTGTCGGGAATAACACTATGGGAATGCCCGTCCAGCACCACATCAATTCCTGTTGTCTTCCCGACAAGTTCCACAGAGGTTGGGTTCTCCTCGTCACTCAGGTCCCCCAGATGGGAAAGGGCCACCACATAGTCTGCCCCCTTGGAACGGGCTGCATCCACCTGCTGCTGGATGCTCTCAAAGAATGTCTGCCTGAGGAAGCTGTATTTGATATTGCCTTGTTCGTCCAGAAACATCTTTGGGGAGACTGAAGTTGCAGTGGCAGGAGTTGCTATGCCTATGAAGGCTATATCTATATTGCCATACTTGACTATTTCAAACGGCTTGTACACGAGCTCCCCGGCCTGGATGTCCTTGAAGTTTGCACAAAGTGTCCTTGCCTGAAGTTTGCCGGTGAGTTCCTCCATCCGCTGGATGCCGTAGTCAAACTCATGGTTGCCCAGAGTTATGAAATCATACCCCACAAGGTTCATTATATCCACAATATGCTCCCCCCTGGAAACAGAACCCACAATATCCCCCTGCACAAAATCCCCGCAGCTTACCGTTGCAACGTATGGCGTTCTGCCCTTGCTTGCCTGCTGCAGCGTCTCCATTGCCGCATATCCGTCCACTCCGCAATGCACATCATTATCAAACAGGATGACAACCGGGCTCGAAGGGCGCTGCGGCCCCTCCGCCTTCTGATGGCACCCCGGCAGCAATAAAACTGCCGCCAGAATGAGGGTGAAATGTAATTTAGCAGTAGTTTTCATGTGATGTCCAATGCTGTTTTATCAGTTCTTTCTATCATTTATACAACCTGTCCATCAGGTAGATGAGTTTTGTTACGGCGGCTGAGCACTCTTTCAGCTGCTGTTGGTCCACCACCTCAAAATTATCGTTGGAAGCGTGGTGGTAGAGGAAATAGTCCGCATCGTTGTCGGCGATGAAGATACCCATCATTGAGCCGAGCTGTGTTGTTGTTGAGAAGTGGTTGGTTACACCTGCATGTTTCAGCACAGGGGTTGATTTATACCCTATAGGATATTGTGCCAGGAAGTTGTTGATCCTGGCGGTTGAGGCAGAATCTCCGTAGAAGCTTATCTCCTTGGGCGCTCCCACTCCCAGATCAAATTCCAGGTGGAAGATGTGCTTTTCCCCGCTTTCCTTCTTGTTGGCTGAATATGTATGGATTCCCTGCAGCCCTACCTCTTCGTCCTGATAAGGCATTACCCTTATTGTGTTGTACGGCTGAATGCCTGCCTCCTTGAAAGCACGCAGGACATTCATGGCTATAACAACTCCGGAGCCGTCATCATGAGCCCCCTCTGCAATATGCCAAGAATCCAGGTGACCTGTAACCAGGATTATGTTCTCCGGATTGGCGCTTCCCTTAATCTCTCCAATCACATTGTTCCCTTTTGCCTTCCCCTCCCTGGTTCCGGCAGTAGAACTCAGGGCAATCTTCACGCTCCTGTTCTCTGAAATTATCCTGGAAAGCTTTTCAGCCTCAATGGTAGAAATGGCAACAGCCGGTATTTTAGGGGCGTTCGGGCTGTAGATGAGCGATCCGGTATGAGAGTGGCTGTCCATGAACTGGGTAACGGAACGGATTACAACTCCCAGGGCCCCCCTCTCTGCAGCTTCAGCTATTCCATCCCTCCTCTGCCATACCGCACGGCCATAATCACTGTGCCCTTTCATCGGATCATTGAAAAAGACAATCTTTCCCTTTACATCCTTCTCCCCAAGCTCCTTGCGGGTGTTTATCTCCACCACGCGCTCCTGAATCACCTTGCCGCCTGTCCCCTCGGCGAGCCCCAGATTCACACTTGGAATATTGAGCCTCTGCTTCCCGAAAATCACCTCAACGGAACTCTCTCCCCCAAACCAGTTCGGCACCTCCACCTCCATAAGGGAAGTCTCTGCACCCATATCATTCAGCTCCCTGTATATAAATTCCTGCGCCCCGGCATTATTCCTGCTTCCCGACAGTCTTGCAGGGTATTCCTTGCATATTGTCCGGAGATTGCCGGTCATTGAAGTATCGTTCTGTATGAAGCTTTCCAGTTTCTGCAGATTCTTGTCGTGGTTTTCTGTACAGCCGCCCAGTATGCCGGCCGCCAAGGCAAATGTCAGGAAAAATCTTTTCATGATAAATCAGTTTGGCGCAAATTTAAAGATAATTTGTGGAGTGCACTCCCATTTGACAGATGAATTTGCCAGCTTCCGGAACTTTATGCCTCAAGTGTAAACCAGAAAGTGTAAAGTTTCTTATCAGTTGTAAAGTTTCTTTACACTTTTTCTCTCTTCTGTTTTTCTTTAATACGCATATAATCAAATAGTTGAATGTTTTGGCACGGGCGTTGTTCCATTTACAGTCGTGTCACGGGTACAGTGATAGTCGAGACACGACTTACAAATAATAAAGCTTATGAAACTTGGGAAAAATATTGTAAAGATCTTGTCGTTGGCCCTGGGGCTGGCAATTGGGGTGGTGCTTATTGCAAAGGTGTGCTTTGAGCTGCAGTATGATAAATTTTATGAGGACAGGGATAGGGTTTATACTATCATGACAGGATATCAGAGGCATAATGAGGATCCTATGCAGGCCAACCAGATCAGCGGTGCAGTTGCACCGGGATTCAGGGAGTGCGTTCCAGGAGTGGAGGTGGCTACAAGGATTACACCCCTTTTTGATAACCGTAATTATTATACTGAGGAGAAGAACAAGCTTTCGGCGGATCTGGTGCTGGCCGATACCAGTTTCTTTGACATTTTTACAAGGGAGATTTATACAGGTGATCCTCATAGAATTTTGGGAGAGTGGGGAAAGATGATGGTATCTTGTTCTTTTGCACAGAAATTGGGCGGCGTGGAGAAGGCCATTGGACAGATACTGTATAATGAATCTTTGCCGCACATAAAGTTTACTGTAGAGGGAGTTTATGAAGATTTTCCCCAGAACAGTACTTTTGGGGATGTGGAGATGCTTCTCTCTATGGCAACATACAACAAGAGTAGTACCGATAATTGGGTTGGCAATGACAGATACAAGGGATGGGTAAAGCTTGCGCAGGGGACAGACCCAAAATCCCTTACAGATGCCATACACAAGATGCAGGAGCAGAACCAGCCTATGGAGGAACTGGAGAAGGGAGGCCTGAAGCTGTGGTATTATCTTGAGAGTGCCGGCAATGACCATCTCTCTGTAAGTACCAACAGGAATATGGTAATCATGCTTTCGCTTGTAGCCCTGATCCTTATTGCTGCATCGGTGGTGAATTATGTCCTGAATGCCATTTCTTCTGTGGTGAAGAGGGCCAAGGAGGTCGGGGTAAGGAAATGCTATGGCGCCCAGAGCGGCAACATCCTATGGATGTTCTTCAAGGAGGCCGGGCTGGATGTGGTGCTGTCGGGAATAATGGCAGTTGCAATAATTTTTGCCATGCAGGGGTGGATAACAAGGTTGCTGGGGGCTTCACTTGAGGGGCTGTTTACTCCGGAGGCTGTGTTGCTGGCAGTTGGGGTTTGCGTAATTGCATTTCTGGTTTCGGCATTTATTCCTGCAAAAGTCTTTATGGGGATTCCGGTTTCTACAGCTTTCAGAAGCTACAAGGAGTCCAAGAGGAAATGGAAGCTGGTATTCCTGGGGCTGCAGTTTACCTTTACTGTTTTCCTTGCGGTAACCATGGTGATCTTTGCAAGGCAGTATGATATGATGATGAATGATAATTTGGGGTACGAGTTTGACAATGTGCTTGTTGTAAATATGCCTGGCGCAAATGCGGATGAGTGCTTCAAGGTAAATGATGCCATTGCTGTGCTGCCTGCAGTGCAGAAGAGTGCGGTGGCTTCAACTGTACCTGTTGCCGGATCGTCGGGAAACAATATCTATTTGCCTGGGGATGAGAGGGAACTGTTCAATGTGGCTGACCAGTATAATTTTTCGGAAGGGGCTGCAGAGGTGTTTGGCATCAAGTTCCTTGAGGGGAGGGAGGCAGTTGCCGCAAATGAGGTGGCTGTGAGCCGCAAGTTTGTGGAGAAGATGCAGGAATTTGCAGATTGGCAGGATGGTGCCATAGGGAAGGGGATTATCCTTACTGAACATTCCCAGACCCAAGATGACATTTTTACAATTTGCGGTGTGTATGAGGATTACAAGATTGGTGGAGTATATGTTGATGACAGGCCGAGCATCCGCTTTGGGGCTGTAAGAGGGGACAAGAGCCTGTATCTTACCGCAGTTGTGGCAAAGATGACAGAGCTAACCCCCGCCTCCATCCTTTCTGTGCAGAAAATTGTGGATGATCTGTTTCCCGACAGGGAAATTGAGGTTACAGCATACTCGGACGGCATGAAGGAAGCCTTCTCTGACATCAGGAACATTAACGATGCGATTCTTTTGGGGGGCCTGTTCTCATTGATCATCTCCTTGATTGGTCTGATAGGATACATTAAGGATGAGACACAGCGCAGGAGCGCAGAAATGGCCATACGCAAAATAAATGGAGCAGGTTCTGCAGAGGTGCTCGGACTGTTTGTCTATGATGTGCTGAAATTGTCTGCAGTTGCCGTGGTTCTCGGTTGTGCTGCTGCATATTATGTAGGTAATCTGGTACTGCAGCAATTTGCAGAGAAGGTTGCCCTGGCCCCATGGTTCTTTATTGCCGGCTCTTTGGCAGTTGTGCTGCTCATTGTAGCTGTTGTTGTGTTGAACAGCCTCCGCATCAGCTGGGCAAATCCGGTGGAATCACTCAAGAACGAGTAAATTTTTAACGTAAAAAATATAAAGCTATGATTAAGGTTACAGATTTAAGCAAGGTTTTCAGGACCGAAGAGATTGAGACAACAGCGTTGAACGGTGTTTCTTTTGAAATTAATGATGGTGAGTTTGTGGCAATTATGGGCCCGTCGGGATGCGGAAAATCCACTTTGCTGAATATTTTGGGATTGCTGGACAATCCGTCGGGAGGAAGCTACAAGCTGCTGGACAGTGAGGTTGGGCAGCTGAAGGAGAAGGAGCGCACCAAGTTCCGTAAGGGTAATATTGGTTTTGTGTTCCAGAGCTTTAACCTCATTGATGAGCTAAATGTGTACGAGAATGTGGAGCTGCCGCTCAGGTATCTGAACATCTCTGCAGGGGAGCGCAAGCAGAAGGTGAATGAGATCCTCAAGAGGATGGGTATTTCACACAGGGCAAAACACTTCCCGCAGCAGCTTTCCGGCGGTCAGCAGCAGAGGGTGGCAATTGCCCGCGCGGTGGTTTCTTCACCAAAACTCATTTTGGCCGATGAGCCTACCGGTAACCTGGATTCAAAGAACGGCAAGGAGGTTATGGACCTTTTGGCAGAGTTGAATGCAGAGGGTACCACAATTGTAATGGTAACCCACTCGCAGAAGGATTCCGCTGTTGCCCAGAGGGTTATCAATCTGTTTGACGGGCAGATAGTGGGTGACGTAAAGAATGAGTTGTAGTTTTTTTACGTTGTCCTTTTGTACAATTGCTGGATAATCAGCGGGTTACAAATGTATATTTCGTGTATTTATTATCTGTGTAATTTGAAAAATGTTGAGTGCCAGCTGATTGTACAAAAGGACGACAATAAATTAAATTGAGATGAGAAATTTTGCAAAATATTTCAAGGGCTCAAGTCTGCTGAACCTGTTGGGTATGACGGCGGCGTTTGCGGCGCTGTATATCCTGCTGGTGCAGGTGCATTATGACTTGGGGTACAACAAGGGGATCAAGGATGTGGAGAGGCTGTACATTATGGCCACTCCAAGCTGGTTTGAGAAGGGGCAGTATCAGGTGAACCTGAACAGGCCGCTGCAGAAGGCTATCCTGGAGCAGGCCGGTATGGTGGAGAGCTGGGGTGTGGCCTATATTGGCGGCAACGGCAAGAACCAGACCAGAGTGGGTGAAGGTGAGGATGCACGGGTGTATCAGGTAGGTACCTCACAGCTCACCAGAGGTGCCCTTGATGTGTTCGGGTTCACTCCGGTGGTGGGTTCCTTTGACGGTATGGACAAAGAGGAGACTGCTGCCATAAGTGAGAAGGCAGCCTCCCTGATGGAAGCCGGTGTGGGAGATGTAATCTTTGTCGGGAGCAACAAGACCCCTAAAACAATTGTCGCAGTATATGAGGACATGCCAATGAACTCAGACCTCAACAATATTGACGTGCTGTTCTGCAACCAGCTGGAAACCCAGAGCCTTGAGAATTTCAGTGAGTGGAGCTACCACCATTTTGTAAAATTGAATACTCCCGACAGCAAGGAGGCATTTGAGGCCCATGCAAAAAATGTTGTGGAGAAATTCTGGAAGGACAGGATGGAGAGTGCCCCTGAATCTGTAAGGAACAGCGTAACCCAGAGTGAGATTGACGAGCAGATAAGCAGGTGTATTGTAACCCTCCTTCCGGTGGAGGATATGTACTACAATACACAGATCTACAGCCCTGCAGGGCGCAGTGGCAACAAGACAACCACACTTACCCTGCTGGTTGTGGCAATCCTCATTGTGGTGATAACCCTCATCAACTTTGTGAACTTTTTCTTCGCCCAGGTCCCTATGAGGATCAGGGGTGTGAATACCAGAAAGATTCTGGGAAGCTCACGGGGAGAACTTGTCGGGAATATGATGCTTGAATCAGGCATGCTGGTACTAATTTCCCTGTGTGCTGCTGTGGCTGTTGTGGTGCTGTTCAAGAGCTCCACCCATGCCAATCTCATCAGCTGCTCACTGGCCTTTGCAGACAATGTTCCGGTGATTGCAATGACCGTTGCTGCGGCACTTCTGATGACAGTTGCATCCAGCGTGTATCCGGCGCTGTACATCACCTCGTTCCCTCCGGCACTTGCAATTAAGGGCGGGTTTGGCATGACATCAAGGGGCAAGGCCCTCAGATACACCCTTATAGGGTTGCAGTTTGTGATTTCCATAGCTTTCGTTACCAGTGCAATTTTTGTAAAGAGGCAGCACTCGTATATGATGAACTATGATATGGGCTTCAACAAGGAGTACCTCCTTACAGCTTCAATTGGAGTGGCGGATGCAGATAGGGATGCCTTCTCGGATGAACTCTTGAAATGCCCTCATGTAAAGGATGTTGCCTGGGCGGCAGGTCCGCTTGTGAACTCATCACGTATGGGATGGGGCAGATCCTTCAAGGGGGAGCAGATAAATATGGACTCTTATCCGGTATCATGGAATTTCCTCCGCTTCATGGGAATTGAAGTGGTTGAGGGACGCGATTTTACCGAGGCCGATGAACAGAGTGAGCACGGTGTGTTCATCTTCAACCAGGTGGCCAAGGAGAAGTACGGCTTTACTCTGGAGGATAAGTTACAGGGACATAGTGCGGCAACTGAGATTGCAGGTTTCTGTGAAGATTTCCAGTTCAGGCCGCTCCAGTATGAGCTCAATCCGTTTGCATTCTATGTCTTTGGAAAGAACCCTTGGTGGGACCTTACCCATCTGTATGTAAGGACAGAACCAGGTGCTCCGTTCAAGGAGGTTGAAGCAGCCATCAAGGATGTGATCCTCAAGTTCAATCCGGGGGCGAACGTCTCTGAATACACCGTAAGGTTCTTTGACGAGGAGCTTGGCCGCCAGTACCGCAAGGAGAAGCAGCTCACCACAATGGTTACACTGTTCACGCTGCTGGCCATAATCATTTCCCTTATGGGAGTGTTCGGACTGGTTGTATTTGAGACCCAGTACCGCCGCAAGGAGATAGGTGTGCGCAGGGTACACGGCTCTTCTGTATTTGATATTTTGCGGATGTTCAACATGAAGTTCGCCAAGATGCTTCTCGTAGCCTTTGTGGTGGCCGCTCCAGTCACCTTGCGAATCATAGACTACTGGTACAGCACCTTTGCCCACAGTGCCCCAATAACAATCTGGGTATTCCTGCTGGCCTTCTGTATGGTTGCCGCAATAGTCTTCCTGGTAGTTACCGTAGGCAGCTTCCGCGCCGCCACCGAGAACCCGGTGAACTCGCTCAAGAGTGAATGATTATTTATTTTACGTTGTATAAATGAGAAGTTTTTTAAGATTCCTTTCCCGGAACAAGCTCTACACTTTCATTGAGGTAGTGGGGCTGGGTATAGCGTTGGCTTTTGTGGTCTTCATTGCCACTTTTGTGGCGGGGGAGCTGGGGTATGACAAGGAGCTCAAGGGTACGGAGAACATTTATCTGGGACACGCGGAGAGTTTCACTTTCCAGAGCTATACGGTTGGGGATGTGCTGAAGGAGTCGTACCCTGAGGTTGAGGAGGTTTGTAGGTTCCTCGCAACCTCGGTGCTGGGGGGAGTGGCAATGGAGGCTTCAGCAGGGGAGGAGACTTTTCCGCAGAATGCAATAATTGCAGACACCAGTTTCTTCAGGTTCTTCACCTTCCCTTTTGTGGAGGGGGTGCCTGAGTCGGCCCTGGTGCCCGGGAATGCCGTGGTGGTGAGTGAAAGTTTTGCAGAGCTTCATTTTCCCGACAGATCCCCTCTTGGGCAGAAAATCACCATAACTGTGGGAGAGAGGAAAAGCGATCTTGAAATAACCGGAGTATACAAGGATATTAAGAGGTCGGTCTTCCCTCCGGTGGACTTCATCTACGGAGTGCAGCAGATAAGGGATATGTATCCCAATCTGTTAAGGGAGGGTAACGGCACAACAGTAAACTTCTTCAGGCTGGCTCCCGGCGCAGACCTGGGGCAGTTGCAGCAGAAGGCCCTGGAGAAGCTCAAGGAGGCGGATATCCTCTATAATGTGGGGCTTTTCAAGCAGTTCACATTCTCGCCGTTCGGGAAGATACATTATGGGGTGTGTGAGAACCATTACCCGTTTGTCGGGAAGATAAACCTGGGTTTCGTAAAGCTCTTTGCGGTGGCTGGAATCCTGCTGCTGGTGTTTGCACTGCTCAATTACATCTCCCTCACTGTAGCCCAGATTGGGTTCAGGGCAAGGGAGATGGCTACCCGCAGGCTCCTTGGGGAGCAAAAATGGGAGATTGTGGTGCGGTATTTCAAGGAGGCCCTGCTCCTTACCGTGGTTTCATTTGCCCTGGCGCTGCTGCTCATTGAGGTAATGGGACCGTATGCAAAGGTGCTTCTGGGGAAGGAGGTTGACCTGATGGATAACCTTACACCTTCTGTGGCGGGGCTCATAGCGGCATCCCTTCTTGTGGTATCATTCGTGGCGGGTGTGGTTCCGGCGCTGCTGGTTTCCCGTTACCGTCCTATAGATGTGGTGAAAGGGGAATTTGCCGCGGCCGGGAAGATGACCCTTGGAAAGAGCTTCATCTGGGTGCAGAATGTGGTGGCAATCACTACCCTGTGCGTGGCATTTGCAATGTCGGTACAGCTGAGGCATCTCCTTACAAGGGATACCGGGTACAGGAAAGAGAACATCATTCTGGTGTCCGGGGGCCAGAGAGGGGCGGATTATCTTGAAGATGAGCTCAGGCAGCTTCCGTTTGTGGAGCGGATAGGGCATCTGCAGGCGGCACCGGCCGACAACAACATCACCGGAGCTGGCATGACCTATAATGGGGAGAAAGTACAGCTTGAAATGATGTACGGAGATACCACCGCCTTCAATATGATGGGATTTGCTGTGATGTCGGTCTCAGGCTCGGTTGTTCCGGGAGACAATACAATCTGGATTACAGAGGGAACAATGAAGAACCTCGGGCTTGATTACAATACCGGGAGTGTCACCTTCTCCGGCCAGCCTTACGGAGTGTGCGGAGTAATCAGGAATTTCCAGAAGGGGAACAGGACAATGGAAGACTGCTCTTCGGTAAATCTGATATGGCAGAACATGGAGTATTCAGAGGAGACTTTTGAATACCTGAGGAGCATTGTGGTGAAGGTTTCAGGGGATGAGGATGAAGCAGTTGCAAGGCTTGGGGAGTTCTATGCGGAGCGCCGGCCGGAACTGTCACTCACCATCAGGAGCCAGAACCGGATATACCGCCAGTATTTTACAACAGAGGAGAACAACCTCAAGCTGATAGCAATCTTCACCGTTCTGGTGGTGATGCTCTCCGCAATGGCAATGCTGGCAATGAGTACATATTATTCCAGGCAGCAGGCCCGCGGATGGTCGGTACGTAAGGTGTTCGGCTGCAGCAGGGGAGAGGTGTACCGCAACATGGTGCTCTCATTCCTCAGCGTCATCGCACTTGCAGCCCTGGTGGCCCTCCCTCTCGCATGGCACATTGTAGGGGAATGGCTCAGCGGCTACTCCTACAGGATTGGCAACCACTGGTGGCTCTACGCCCTTGCCCTGGTGGCAATCTCCATTGTGGCAGTGGCCTCCATCAGCTGGCAGGCAGTAAAGCTGATGGACTCAAATCCTATAAAGGAGCTGAAGAAGGAGTAGGGGGGTAGGACCCATTAGCTTGACAGCCACCTGGACGGTGGCTGTTTTTTATGAGGCTACAATGCCATCAGTTCTTGTATTGAAAATACCTTGCTCAGATTGGCAAAAGTAAAGAACTGGTCATCCAGAACCATCCATCTGTTCCTCTCTTTCAATGGGAGCTTCTTGATTTCCGGAAACATTGAGAGCGGTACAATTATCTCCCTCCCGTCTGTCAGCCATACAGCCATTTTCCCCCTGTATAAGGTAAAATCCAGTTTCCTGATACCGGTCCTTATATTGTTTATCTTGCACATAAATTATTTCTCCAAGTTTTTGATAGTTGTTTTTTGTCCGTTGAACGTTTTTGTAATCTGACTGTTCAAAAACTCCCAGTTTCTATCAATTGCCTCCACTATAATTGAGTTGTCCTTAGATGATAATGATGATTCAGCAATTTCTATACATTTTTCACCATTGGATTCAATCCAAATTTTAGCAACCGAGTGAAGATGTCTGCCACCTTTACGGAAAATGTGTACATGTCTCCTGTTGTCATTGACATCTGTTGGAATAGATACAAAAATAAACATTCTTAAAAAAGCCAACTGCCCCATAATCTTTGTTCTCACATTCCATAAACAAAGGTAATTTTCATTTCTTTTAATTCAAAGGATGGATTTGAAAATTGCCGTGTCATCAGGGGTATTCGCGTAAGGGATGACAACCCTTTCTGCCAAGGCAGTTTCGAGCCCCAAAGTTAGCAGCCACCACCAAGGTGGCTGTTTTTTATACAGCCATCCGCCAAGAGGTTTGTACAGCCTTTGCAGGTAAACTGCCCTTGGAGGTATCTGTGGCGGAGATTCTGTTTGAAGAGGGTCGCTTAACCTCAAGTTTTAGGGATAGGTTGGGCCGGCCAACCTGCCCTGTAGGCACTTTGGAGGGGGGTGGGCATGCATAACCTCTTGCGCATAGGGATGTAGATGATGATGCGCATGAGGATGCATATAAGGCTGGAGGTGATGCCGTGTATCCCCCTTCCTCCGCATCTTTGAACTTTTGGCACCCTTTTTCCGTTAAGAGGTGAACACTAAAATTTACCATTATGAAAGAGGAGAAGAAATTACACCTTACCAACGCCAACGGCCGTCCGGTGGCGGATAACCAGAATGTGCAGACGGCAGGGCTGCGGGGACCCATGGTGCTGCAGGACCCGTGGTTCATTGAGAAGCTGGCCCATTTTGACAGGGAGGTCATTCCGGAGCGTCGCATGCATGCCAAGGGTTCCGGGGCATACGGTACATTCACTGTCACGCACGACATTACAAAATATACAAGGGCCTCAATATTCAGTGCTGTCGGGAAGAAGACAGAGTGCTTTGTGAGGTTCTCCACTGTGGCAGGGGAGAGGGGTGCTGCCGATGCGGAGAGGGATATCCGCGGGTTTGCAATGAAGTTCTATACCGATACGGGCAACTGGGACCTTGTGGGGAACAATACTCCGGTTTTTTTCCTGCGCGATCCCCTGAAGTTCCCGGACCTGAACCACGCCATAAAGAGGGATCCGCGCACAAACATGCGCAGCGCAAACAACAACTGGGATTTCTGGACCCTCCTGCCCGAGGCGCTGCATCAGGTTACAATTACCATGAGTCCGCGCGGCATTCCGTACTCCTACCGCCACATGCACGGTTTCGGGAGCCACACATACAGCTTTATAAATGCGGCAAACGAGAGGACCTGGGTGAAGTTCCACCTGAGGACCCTGCAGGGGATAAAGAACCTTACCGATGCGGAGGCCGAGGCCATCATTGCCAAGGACCGGGAATCTCACCAGAGGGACCTCTTTGAGAGCATTGAGCGTGGAGATTATCCCCGCTGGCTCTTCCAGGTGCAGCTGATGACCCAGGAGCAGGCACGCACCTACCGCATAAATCCGTTCGACCTCACAAAAGTGTGGCCGCACGGGGATTTCCCTCTCCACGATGTGGGAATCCTGGAGCTGAACCGCAATCCGGAAAATTACTTTGCAGAGGTGGAGCAGTCTGCCTTCAACCCCCAGAACATAATTGATGGCATAGGTTTTTCTCCCGACAAGATGCTTCAGGGCCGCCTCTTCTCATACGGTGATGCCCAGAGGTACCGCCTTGGGGTGAACCACAACCAGATACCGGTGAACCGCCCCCGCTGCCCTGTACACTCTTACCACAGGGACGGAGCAATGCGTGTAGACGGCAACTACGGCCGTACCCTGGGATACGAGCCGAACAGCTACGGGGAGTGGAAGGACAATCCTGCTGTGAAGGACCCTCCGTTGAGGGTCTATAACTCAACCCCTATTGAGGGCTCTGACGGCAGGCCCCACTTCAACCCCATGTATGTGACAGCCGGAGTGGATATCTACAACTACCCTGAGCGGGAATACGATGATGACTACTACTCACAGCCCGGGGACCTCTTCCGCCTCATGCCCCCTGAAGAACAGCAGCTCCTCTTTGAAAACACCGCCCGCGCCATGGCCGGCTGCGCCACCTTCATAAAGGAGCGCCACGCCCGCAACTGCTACAAGGCCGACCCTGCCTACGGGGAGGGGGTTGCCAAGGCACTGGGCCTGCTGAGTGTTACGTTGTCCTAATGTACAATTAGCTGTAAAACAGCTATATATAAAACTGGATTCTGCGGGCTCCGCAGAGTCCAGTTTTATATTTCATTGTTACACAAAGAATTGTACATTAGGACAACGTAACATGGGAGGATTTTAGTATCTTTGCACAAGCCTAAAACATGCAGAAAATGGCAGCCAAAAACAAAGGAAGAATACTTGTAGTAGATGATAATGCCGGGATAAGGGGGGCGCTGAAGATACTCCTCCCCATGCATTTTGCCCAGGTGGAGCTGATTTCAACCCCAAATGAGCTGGTAAACAAGGTTGTGGAGTTCAAGCCAAATGCGGTGCTCCTGGACATGAATTTCCATACGGATATAAATACAGGCAATGAGGGGCTGTACTGGCTGGCGGAGCTGAAGAAGCGCTTCCCGTCAGTTGAGGTTGTCCTTTTCACCGCATACGCAGACATCCAGCTGGCGGTAGAGGGGATGAAGCGCGGCGCATTTGATTTTATAGTGAAGCCGTGGGACAATGAGAAACTCATTGAAATCCTTACAAATGCAGTGCAGAAGCAGCAGAAGGGGAGCCGCACCGCCCAGCCTCAGGAGAACAATTCCCTTCTTCCCGACAAAATGCTCTGGGGCAACACCCCACAGATGCAGAACATCCGCAGGATAATTGAGAAGCTTGCCCCTACTGATGCCACAGTGCTCATCACAGGTGAAAACGGAACAGGAAAGGATGTCCTTGCAGGGGAGATTTACCGCATGAGCAACAGGTTCGGCGGCCCGATGGTGAGCGTGGATGTGGGAGCCCTTACCGAGACACTTTTTGAGAGCGAGCTGTTCGGCCATGTGAAGGGGGCATTTACAGATGCACATGCAGATCATACCGGAAAGTTTGAACTGGCAAATGGGGGAACGCTCTTCCTGGATGAGATAGGCAATATCCCCATGCACCTGCAGGGAAAGCTGCTCCGCGTACTGCAGAACAGGTGCATAACCAAGGTGGGCGACACAAGGCAGATTCCTATAGACATCCGCCTTATATGTGCCACCAACATGGATCTGGAACAGATGATCCGCGACGGCAAGTTCCGCGAGGACCTCTATTACCGCATAAACACAATGCACATAACGCTTCCGCCACTACGTGAGCGTACAGATGAGATAAAGGAGCTGGCCCTGAGCTTCATGCACCGCTATGCGGAGAAATACCGCAGGAATGTGGCCAAGATAGACCTGCAGGCATTGGCTGCCCTGAAGCTCCACCGCTGGAACGGAAACATCAGGGAGCTCAAGAACTCAATAGAGAAGGCGGTAATCATGAGCGAGGGGGATACCCTCACACTGCAGGACCTGCAGTTCAGCATACAGCTTCCGGAAGGGCTTGCAGCAGGCATTGATGCCTCGGGTACAGCCGGTACCAAAGGGACTTCTGGTGGAGCATCCGGATACAGAGGCGCAGCCGGCAGCGGTGGAGCCGGAAATTATGTGGCTGGTGGCGGCCCAGGCAAAGGGGGAAAGAAGGAATCCGCCGAATACAACGGGGAAACCCTTGAAATGCTGGAAGAGAGGACTATCAGGGCGGCAATGGAGAAATGCGGCGGCAACCTCTCCCTTGTGGCCAAGACCCTCAACCTCTCCCGCCCAACCCTGTACTCAAAACTGAAGAAATACGATATCTGATGCCCGTGGCTGACTCCAGGCACAGTGGCTGGGGAAACAAAACAATTAAAAACCTGCAAGGATGCTGAAAATGATCCTCATATTGCTTGTGGTTGCCGTGTTGGCCTTCCTGTACACTGTGTATCTGTGGTACAGGACCAATGAGAAGCTTACCTACATGCTTGATTCCCTGGATAATGATGATGTAAGCTTCAGGTTCAGGGAGAGGCTTTTCTTTGACATTTCCTTCAACAGGACACTTAACCGCCTGAGGGAGATTTATGAGAAGAGGCGCGCTGAGCTGAGGGAGCAGGAGCAGTATTTTGCCCACATGCTGGAGAATGTGCAGACCGGAATTGTGGTGCTGGAGGTGAGCGGCCGGGTGGTTTTCTACAACAATTACGCAAAGGTGCTATTGGGGATGGAGTCCCTGTCCAATCTCAGGCAGCTGAGGAGGGTGAACGCCTCCCTGTTTGATGCCTTTTCAAATGTGCAGCCAGGAGCCTCGCTCAAGGCAAGCTACCACAATGAGAGTTCCAAGGTGGATATAGTGATGCAGGCGTCAAATGCCACAATCAAGGGGCGGGAGGTGAAGATTGTCTCATTCAGCAATATTGACACCCAGCTGTCGGAGAACCAGGAGGAGAGCTGGAACAAGCTCACCAGGGTCCTTACCCACGAGATAATGAACACAATCACCCCAATTGTCTCCCTGAGCGATACCCTTAACAAATGTGCCGTGGAGGACAGGCTGGATTCCAACTACATTTCCGGTCTGGAGACCATTTCGGCATCCTCAAAGGGGCTCCTGAGTTTTGTGGAATCATACCGCAGCCTCACCCGAGTGGCGGCCCCAATCAGGAAGTCTTTCCTTGTAAGCGAGCTGGTGGAGAGGGTATTCCAGCTCACCGCACCATATACGGAAGAGGCCTCCGTGAATACATCCTTTGTGGAGAAGGCTCCCGACATCCTCCTTTGGGCGGACGAGAACCAGATAGCCCAGATACTCATAAATCTTGTGAAGAATGCCGTACAGGCAGGGGCAACCAGGGTGGAAATCTCAGCAGATCTGGATTTCCTTGAAAATGTTGTTATAGAGGTATCCAACAACGGCACCCCAATCAGCAGGGAGGGGCGCGAGGAGATTTTTGTCCCATTCTACACCACCAAGCAGGATGGTACAGGCATTGGACTTTCCCTTTCCCGACAGATCATGCGCCTTCACAACGGAACCCTCACCCTCTCCCGCAGCGATGAAAAATCTACCATATTTGTACTGCAATTTAAATAAGTAGCCTGGAGGTGGTTTTAAGATAGAATTTTGATTATGAGAAGATTATTCCTACTATTTACTTTTTTTTTACTCTTTTCCCAGCCATGTCATGCGCAGTCCTGCAAGGATGGTGAAAAGGTGGTCCTGGCCTATGTGACTTCATGGAGCAAGGTGATTCCGGACCCTCAAATGGTTAACCACATCAATTATGCATTCGGGCATGTGGACAGCACCTTTTCCGGAGTGAAGGTGGATAATCCTGGCAGACTCAAGAAAATTTCAAGGCTCAAGAGGGGGAATCCCCATTTGAAGGTGCTCCTTTCAATAGGGGGATGGGGGAGCGGAAGGTTCAGTGAGATGGCTGCAAATCCCGCCTTCAGGGAGAAATTCGCCGGGAATTGCCGCAAGGTGGTGAGGAAATACAATCTGGACGGTATAGATATAGACTGGGAGTACCCTACAAATTCCGCAGCCGGAATCTCTTCATCTGAGGATGATATTTTAAATTTCACACTGATGATGAGGGATATAAGGGAGGCATTGGGGAAGAAGAAGCTCCTTACCCTGGCAACAGTGTGCAATGCAAGGTACATAGATTTCCCTGCAATTCTCCCGTACATTGATTTTGTGAATATCATGGCGTATGACATGACAATGGGGATTGCCCTGCACCATTCACCTTTGTTCCGTTCGGAAAATACAACAGAACTTACGGCTGCATCTTCGGTTGAGGCTCATCTGGCAGCCGGTGTCCCTCCAGGGAAACTGGTTCTGGGTGTCCCGTTCTACGGAAGGGGAAACAGGGAGTTCCGCCTCACTTCAAGTTACAGCAGGATGCCGCAGGATTTGGGAAACTTCACCCAAAAGTGGGATGGGGAGGCGCATGCATCGTATATTGCAAATGGGAAAGGGGAGTTTGTGTTCGGATATGAGACTCCACGTTCCCTGGCGGAGAAATGCCGATATATAGTTGACAAAGGGCTCTTGGGCATCATGTTCTGGGAGTATTCAGGTGATACTCCAGATAACATCCTTTGCCGTACAATCTGGGAAAATTTAAAATAGGGAAGGGAAATACAGTGTAAAACAAAGAAAAGCAGCACTTTACGTACTGCTTTTCTTTTGGTGCCCAGAACAAGACTCGAACTTGCACACCGTAACCGGCACCACCCCCTCAAAGTGGCGTGTCTACCAATTTCACCATCTGGGCTTGATTCGGGTGCAAATGTAATGCATTTTTTTTTCTCTGCAAACTTTTTTAGCAAAAAATTGGTTATATTAGCAGACGATATTAACTTTTTAAATTGAATCCGGCTATGGTAGAGCTATACGAGAGCAAGATCAACCAGACTGAAGATCTTTTGGACATTGCTGATTTCCTTACTGAGGATGCACAGTACAAGAAGAATATCCTTAAATATATAAATAACCCGTTTGATGCTGATGTGGAGAGGATAGGCAAGGGGGATACCATATATCTCGTGGGGCAGATTGATGACGATTCTGATTTCCAG
>CAYYVA010000008.1:0-14227 GCA_964475015.1 uncultured Muribaculaceae bacterium | reverse complement strand
CAAGGGGGATACCATATATCTCGTGGGGCAGATTGATGACGATTCTGATTTCCAGATCAACAACAGGACTCTGGATGCAATCCTGAAGGCGATAGAGATGGACCTCATCACCAGTGCCCACCATATTTCCTCAAACGGACTGTTCATCTCCCTGCTTGAGTGCTGTGCCCCTAACGAGCTGGGCTTTGACATTACAGGGGATGCTGAATTTGAGGACAAGGAGTTCCTCTTCGGCCGCAGCCGTCATCTGGCGATAATTACAGTAAATGACTCGCAGGAGAATGACCTTGTGGATTTCCTTTTCAATGAAGAGGTGCCGGTAACTCTGCTCGGCCATGTCACAAAAGGCGAGCTCAGGCTGGATGACCTCTCATTCGGCTATATCAACGATTATATCCAGGAGTGACAGGGGCTCCCGGTGCAGGATATGTCCCTCTCCGCAGTGGAAGTGCCATAAACAGGCGGCACGGGTGCAAAGCTGCGGGGGAGGCGGCAGAAATGAGCCGGGAAACTGTCGGGAAGAAGAAGGCTTATGTTTGAAGGCGGATGGCAAATACTCTCAGCAGTGCTGTATATCATGAACTTGGGGCTGGTGGCTTATGCTGCCACATCGCTGGTCATGCGCCGTCAGGACCCGGTGAAGACCCTTTCATGGGTTATGGTGCTCATTCTTCTTCCATACATAGGGCTGGTGCTTTTCTTCTTTTTCGGGATGCATTACAGGAAAAGGAGGCTCTATTCCTTCAAGGGTGATGCGGATTACCGCCTGAAGAAGGAGATTTCGGCGCACCAGACCCAGTACCTGATGGAGCATCCGGAGATTCTGGGGGACCTGATTCCTTACCGCAAGATGTTTTTCCAGAACCTGAGGAACAGTCATACCCTTGTGGAGAACAACTCCTCAATAGAGTTCTATTTTACCGGAAGGGAGGCCCTGGATGCCATGTACAGCGCAATTGAGGGGGCCGGATGCCATATCCACCTCCAATCATATATCTTTGAGGATGATTCTACGGGGGAGAAGTTTGCCTCCCTGCTTATGCGCAAGGCCTCAGAGGGGGTTGAGGTGAGGGTAATCTATGACGGTCTGGGAAGCATTTCCCTCAAGAAGGATTTTGTGGAGAGGATGGAGGAGGCCGGAGTTGAGATGCTCTGCTTTGCCAAAATAACCCTTCCGCTCCCAACTGCCAAGCTCAACTACCGCAACCATAGGAAGATACTTGTTGTGGACGGCAAGGTGGGCTTCATAGGTGGGGTGAACATTGCAGACCGCTACTACATTGGCAACAGCCTTGGGGAGTGGCATGACACCCATATGAAGATAACCGGAGAATCGGTCTTTTCTATGCAGACAAGCTTCTTGCTGGACCGCTACTTCATCCTGAACCGCAAGCTCCGCAGGAAAAAGAAATATTACCCCCAGATTGAACTTGAGCAGCACGGGGAGCATCCACAGGGGAAAACGATTGCCACGCAGACCCTTTCCTGTGGTCCCGACAGCAACTGGGCAACCATCATGCAATGTTTCTTTACTGCAATAAACCTTGCTTTCAGGCATATATACATTGTTTCCCCATACTTCACTCCAAATGAATCCATCCTGAATGCAATAAAGGTGGCCGCATTGGGCGGCGTTGACGTGCGGATAATGCTGCCGGAAAAATCAGATACCCGTCTGGCCCACTACAGCACAATGTCATATATAAGCGAGCTGCTGGAGGCCGGAGTGAAGATTTATCTTTTCAAAAAAGGGTTCAACCACTCCAAAGTGCTCTGCATAGACGGTGAAATCTCCATTGTGGGCTCCGCCAATATGGACATGAGGAGCTTTGAGCACAACTTTGAAATCCTCTCCGTAATCTATGACAAGGAGTGCACCGGCACGGTTGAAGCCCGCTTCCTCTCCGATATCTCCGTGTGCCGCGAACTCTCTCCTGCCAAATGGGCCCGCCGCAGCCGCCACCAGAAAGTGGCCGAAAGCATCTCCCGCCTATGTAGTCCGTTATTGTAGTCGTGTCTCGATTGTAGTTGTACTCGTGTCTCGACTGTAGCTGTACCCGTGTCACGATTGTAGCTGTAGTCGTGTAGTCCGGTGTTGTAAACCGATGTTGCCGTCCGTTGCTGCGGCTGGTTGCTGAAAGGGAGCTGTGGAGCAGTTTATGGCGGGATTTTCTGCGCCGGAGGAAATGTTTGGCGATGTGATTTAAAACAGGGGACCTCATTCGACGGTTGCGAGTTATTGCGAGGCAATGACGAAGCAGAGGAGACTGCGTCGTCCTCGGTTTTAAATACACATCGGGTTAATGATAGATATGTATATTTAGGTGATAAGAAAAGTTTTGGTTACATTTGTCGGGAAGAAAACAATATAATTAAATATAAAACTTAAAATATTTCTGATGGAAACAACAAAGAAAAATTATGCGCTGCCTATCGCAATCATGTTTGCTTTGTTCTTTATGATTGCATTCGTTACAGGTCTGCAGAATCCGTTTGGAGTGATTGTAAAGAACCAGTTCGGCGCAAGTGACTTCCTTTCACAGCTGGGTAACCTGGCAAACTTCATTGCATATGCCTGTATGGGTATACCTGCAGGATATATGCTCAGCAAGATAGGCTACAAGAAGACAGCCCTTCTTGCAGTGGTGATTGGTTTTGCAGGTGTGGCGGTTACATTTGTTTCAGGCAAGGCGGAGAGCTTCGGCATCTATCTTTGCGGTGCATTTGTGAGCGGTTTCTCAATGTGTATGCTCAATACAGTTGTGAACCCTATGCTCAACACCCTTGGCGGTGGCGGAAACAAGGGTAACCAGCTTATCCAGTTTGCAGGTGTGTGCAACTCTTCAGCAGCAACAATCGTTCCTGTGCTTGTAGGTTACCTTATGGGTACAAATGAGGCTGCCAGGACAATTGCAAAGGCAAACCCTGCATTGTTCATTGCAATGGGAATCTTCGCATTGGCATTTGTGGTGCTTGCAGTTTCAAATATCCCTGAGCCTGCATATGAGAGTGCATCCAAAGAGGATAAGCCAGCTGCAGGTGCAAAGAAATACAGTGCAATGTCATTCAGGCATTTTGTGCTTGGTATAGTTGCAATCTTCATCTATGTGGGTGTTGAGGTAGGTATCCCTAACATCAGCAACCTCTATATGACCCAGGAGCTTGGCATAGACCCTGCAATGGCGGGCAGCCTTGTAGGTACATACTGGTTCCTCATGCTTGTAGGCCGTCTTGTGGGCGGTTCAATTGCAGGCAAGGTATCAAGCAAGAAAATGCTGAGTGGAGTAAGTGTAATCGGCTTGTGCCTTGTATTGGCTGCAATCTTCACTTCAGTTGATACAAAGGTGATGATGCCTGTGTTCCAGTCAGACATCTCGTTCGGAATGGTAAATGTACCTGCAAACATCATGTTCCTTGTGCTTTGCGGTTTGTGTACCTCAGTAATGTGGGGCGGCATCTTCAACCTTGCAGTTGAGGGTCTCGGCAAGTACACAGCAGCGGCATCAGGTATCTTCATGGTAATGGTTTGCGGTGGCGGTATCCTCCCTGCATTCCAGGGCTTCATTGCAGATGCAACTTCATACGTAACCAGCTACTGGGTAGTTGTGGCAGGTCTCGCTTACCTGTTGTTCTATGCTTTGGTTGGATCTAAAAATGTTAATAAGGATATCCCTACTGAATAGTTTTATGAGGTAATTATGGCAAATAAAGAGTATGTAGTTGGTGTGGACGTTGGGGGCCAGACAACTAAGATTGGAATAGTTGACAGAAGGGGCAATATTGTCGTGCAGACAGTAATCGGCTCAAAATATAAGGCAGGTGAGGCCGGAATCTTCATCCAGGCTGTATGTGATACAATCAGGGACCTTGCCAAAGAGGTGGGTTTTGACAATATCCAGGGTGTTGGAATAGGTGCCCCTAACGGCAACTATTACCACGGTACCATTGAGGATGCTGCAAACCTTGAGTGGGCAAAAGGGATTAAGGTTGAGCTTGCAAAGGAGGTTTCACTTGCATTGGACAACCTTCCTGTAACAGTTACAAATGACGCTAATGCGGCAGCTGTGGGCGAGTTGACCTATGGTGCGGCCCGCGGCATGAAGAACTTCATCATGATTACCCTTGGTACAGGTGTAGGCAGCGGCATCATCATCAATGGCGAGCTTGTATATGGCCACGACGGCTTTGCCGGCGAACTCGGACACGTTACAGCTGTAAGGCATAACGGCCGTCCGTGCGGTTGCGGCAAGAAAGGATGTCTTGAGACCTACTGCTCGGCAATTGGAGTTGCACGCACCGCAGGGGAGTGGCTTGAACTCTCAGATGAGCCTTCACTTCTGCGTGAAGTGGACAACATCACCTCAAAAGATGTGTTTGAGGCAGCCCAGAAAGGTGATGCCCTTGCACTCAAGATCTTTGAGTTCACAGGCAGGAAGCTCGGAGAGTCATTCGCAGACTTTGTGGCATTCAGCGCCCCAGAAGCAATCGTTGTATTCGGAGGCCTTGCCCGCGCCGGCGAGTTCATCTTCAAGCCTATCCGCGAAGCAATGGAGGCCAACATGGTATCCATCTGGAAAGGCAAGGTGAAGCTCCTCCCAAGCGCCCTCAAGGAATCAGATGCTGCCATCCTCGGCGCATCTGCTCTTGCGTGGTAACTTTTTTACGTTGTCCTTTTTTACAATTTTCTGAAGTTCAGGAAAATAAATACAGGGTGTTGCGGGAAACCGCAATGCCCTGTATTTTTTAATTCATTGTTGCACAATGAATTGTAAAAAAGGACAACGTAAAAAAAAGGCTTGTAGAACATGCGCTCCAATATCTGGCAGTGATACTTGTGGCAAGTGCGGCAATTTGCCACCTCATTGCCCGGAGGCTCCACAGGATATCGGTCAGCAGGGGAATCGTTTCGGGGAGAAATGGGAAAAATTTCACAGGGAGGAACATTATGCTCTGGTGGCAGCTCTTTATAAGCTGGATTTTCACAGGTCTTGTGCTTGCCATGGTCCTGCAGTCCAATTTAAGTACAGTATCCCTTTTCCCAACCCTCTCCAAAACCCAGAAGAAGGAGATTCTCAGCATCCCGATAGATTATTCCTTTATGTCCAACCCGGAAAAACAGTCGCTTGTGGATGAGTTTGTGAAACATCCTGGAGTGGCAGACATGATGTATGCAGACATTTCATTGGTGGAAGGATATTCTGGTTACTCCGGATTTTATTGGGAAGGGGAAAAGGACAAGCCCTGGTTTGAGGCGGGTATTCTCTCTGTTCCAAGCAATTACTTTACATTTATGAATGTGTCCCTCATACAGGGAAGGGAACCGTCCGTTGAAGGGGAAATAGTTGTTGACAGCAGGTTTGCCCAGTTGCGCAATGTTGATGTGGTTGGAAGAAACCTGTTTGCGGACTCTGGCAGCTATACAATCTGCGGTGTGAGTGAAGAGCACAGGTTCAGCATATATTCTGAATATACCGATACCGGGTTCCTGTTGGTTCCAAGGCCAAAGGGGGAATATATAGGGCACTGCTACCTGAAATGCCATCCCGGCCAGGCTGCCCAGGTAAGACAATGGGTTATGGATATCCTGCACAGGGAACTCCCTTCCAATGTTGAGCCGCAGGTGAGGACATTCCTGGATGACATACACCAGGTGCAGGCCATTGAATATACTTTGCGGAAAGTATTTGTCTTCTTTGCGGTAATCTGCATCATCATAACATTGCTGGGCGTTTATTCCTGCATCAGCTTTGATACCCTGCGCCGCCAGAAGGAGGTGGCACTGCGGAAGATAAACGGTGCCGGCAGCCAGCACATTGCATGGGTGTTCATCCGCCTGTATGCCATACTGCTTGCCACAAGCGCTGCCGTTGCCTTCCCGCTTCTGCACCTGATATTCGGCTATTGGAGCCAGCTGTACATACACTTCTTTGAATGCGGTGCCGCATTCTGGATTTTGCTGTTCGCTTCTCTTGCCGCCGCCGTAGCCTTCACCATCGCCTTCAAGGTGGGGCGCACCATCCGCCTCAATCCGGCTGAGGTAATCAAGGGTGAGTAAATTTTTTACGTTGTCCTTTTTTACAATTTCTTGAAGTTCAGGAAAATAAATACAAGGTGTTGCGGAAAACCGCAATGCCCTGTATTTTTAATTCATTGTTGCACAATGAATTGTAAAAAAAGACAACGTAAAAATGCCGGGGCGGCGAAAAATGCCCTTAACGGAGTGAAAATGGAGTGCATTTTCTCCCGAAAGTGTTATTTTTGCATAAATCAACAAGGAGATTTATGGAAATTATCCGTCTGCAGGGGACAGAGGCAAGATTATATCAGTTGGCGGCCCCGCTCGTAATGAATCCGGCCGTGCTGAGACAGAACAACAATTACCCTTTCAAGACAGCCCGTGGTTATGTATGGTTTTTTGCCAAGGACCAGGTGCGGGGTGTGGAGGGGTTCCTACCGCTGAAACCTGTCGGGAAGGGATATTGCATAGATAATTATTACATAAAGGGGGATGTGCCCCATATTCTGGAGGAGCTGCTCAGAAGTGCGGTTGAGGGCCCTGGTCAGGAGGGGGAGCTCAGTGCCCTTGTGCACAAGAGGCATGTGGATGTGTTCCGCAGGATGGGGTTCTTCACTACTGGGGAGCTGAAGAGGTATGACAAAATGGAGTACAGGAGGGGTTGAGTATGTTGGAGCGGCTGAATGTGTATGATGCTGCAATGGAGCGGCTCAAGATGATCTTTGAGCATTTTGAGTTTGTGTATGTGTCATTTTCAGGAGGGAAGGACAGCGGTCTGATGCTGAACCTCTGCATGGATTATATAAGGAAATACGAACCCGGCCGCAAGCTGGGGGTCTTCTACATGGATTATGAGGTCCAATATACCCATACGGTTGAATATGTTGAGCGTACGTTCCGGGAGAATGCGGATATCCTGGAAGTGTACCATTGCTGTATCCCGTTCAAGGTGTCAACCTGCACCTCAATGCACCAGAACTACTGGCGCCCGTGGGATCCCGAGATGAAGGAGCTGTGGGTGAGGGAGCTCCCGGAGAATGCCTATACCGTAAAGGATTTCGGATTCTATACCAAGGGGCAGTGGGATTATGATTTCCAGTTCCTGTTTGCCACCTGGCTGAGGATGCACCGCCGATATGAGAATGTGTGCTGCCTTGTGGGTATCCGCACGCAGGAGAGCATAAACCGCTGGCGGACCATCCATTCAGACAGCAACTACCGCCACTGGATGGGTTACAAGTGGACCAGGGAGATAGACAAGCAGGTATATAATGCATATCCCATATATGACTGGAGCACGGAGGATGTATGGACCGCATACGGCAAGTTCAACTGGGACTACAACCGCCTCTATGACCTCTATTACCAGGCAGGAATACCCCTTGCCCGCCAGAGGGTGGCCAGCCCGTTCATCTCCGAGGCCATCTCATACCTCAAGGTCTACAGGGCAATTGACCCTGATATGTGGGGGAAGATGGTCAGCCGTGTAAATGGAGTGAACTTTGCAGGCATATACGGCAACACCACGGCAATGGGGTGGAAGAGCATCACCCGCCCGGCAGGATTCACATGGGAGCAGTACATGTATTTCCTCCTGGATACCCTTCCCGACGAAATCCGTACAAACTACCTGGCAAAGCTCCATGTAAGCCGCAGGTTCTGGAGGAACAAGGGGGGAGTCCTCTCGGATGAGACAATCCAGAGACTCAGGGATGCAGGGGTGAAGTTCACTATAGGGAAGGATTCCTCATACCAGACCTCCAAGAAGCCGGTAATGATGGAATACCTTGATGAAATTGATATCCCGGAGTTTAGGGAGATACCTTCTTACAAGAGGATGTGCATCTGCATCCTCAAGAACGACCATATATGCAAGTATATGGGCTTTGCCCTCACCAAAAGGGAGAAGCAGATGAGGGAGAGGGTGATGAAAAAATATAAAGCGTTGAAATATGGAAGAATATAAGAGCCCCGTATATGGAGTAAGGGCGGTGCCTGTAGAGAAGGTGACAGCCAACAATTACAACCCCAACATAGTTGCCCCTCCGGAGATGGCCCTGCTGGAGCTCTCCATCTGGGAGGACGGCTACACCATGCCGTGTGTCTGCTATTATAATCCCGATGATGACACATACGAACTGGTTGACGGGTACCACAGGTATATGGTGATGAAGACATCGGCAAGGATATATGAGAGGGAGAAGGGGCTCCTGCCCGTATCTGTAATCAACAAGGAGAGGGAGGAGAGGATGGCCTCCACCATAAGGCACAACAGGGCAAGGGGAGTGCACCAGGTGGAGCTGATGAGTGCAATTGTGGCCGAACTTACAAGGTCCGGGATGTCAGATGCATGGATACTGAAGAACATCGGGATGGACAAGGATGAACTGCTCCGCCTGAAGCAGATAACAGGGCTCGCGGAACTTTTTGCAGACAGGGAGTTCGGAATGTCACAGGAGTGGGTTGAGGATTGAAAAAAAATAGTATCTTTACCAAAATTTACCCAAACTATATGCAAAAGTTTGATTACATAGTAGTAGGTAGCGGACTTGCAGGGTTATATGCGGCTTACAAGGCCTCATTCAAGGGAAATGTAGCTGTAATAACCAAATCATTTGTGAGGGAGAGCAATTCATTCAACGCCCAGGGCGGAATTGCAGCCGTTACTTCTTTTGAGGATGATCCTCAAATCCACAAATCTGATACATTGATAGCCGGCAGGGGGTTGTGTGAAGATACTGCAGTGGATGTGCTGGTAAATGAAGGTCCGCACAGGATTCAGGAGATCATTGCGGATGGAATGAAGTTCGATACGGAGAACGGGGTCCTTGCCCTCGGCCTTGAAGGGGGGCACCACAAGAGGAGGATACTCCACGCAGGTGGGGATTCAACCGGAAGGTGGATAACAGAATTTGTAATCTCCAAGGTAGAGGAGAAGGAGAATATAAAGGTATTTGAAAACACATCACTCCTGGACCTGCTTGTAGCGGACGGAACATGTTACGGAGTACGATGCTGGAGTGAAAATCCTTCCCTTGCGGGGGATGAAGCAGGCAAAGGGGGCAGGGAGGTGCTCCTTTACGCAAACAACGTATTTCTAACGTCAGGCGGCACATCTGCCATCTATGCCAGAACAACAAACCCACAGACAACAATAGGAGACGGACTCGCAGTTGCCTACAAGGCAGGCTGCAGGATTATGGATATGGAGTTCATCCAGTTCCATCCGTCGGGATTATACATAAAGGACTCATCCAAGGCATTCCTCATCAGTGAGGCTGTAAGGGGTGAGGGGGCACATCTTATGGGCAAGGACGGCAAGAGGTTCATGGTCCCAATCCACGAACTTGCGGAGCTTGCACCAAGGGATATAGTTGCCCGCTCCATCTACAAGCAGATGTACAAGGATAACATGCCTTATGTGACTCTCTCGCTCAAGCATCTGGACAAAGAGGAGATTCTGAGCCGTTTCCCATCAATAAATGCAAAATGCAGGGAGTACGGCTATGACCTTACCAATGAGATTCCGGTTGCACCGGCAGCCCACTATACTGTAGGCGGCGTGGTTTCAAACATGGATGGACGCACAGATATAAAGAGGCTTTATGTTTGCGGTGAGATTGCTGCAACAGGAATTATGGGTGCCAACAGGCTGGCTTCAAACTCACTTATAGAGTGTCTTGTGTTTGCCAACAGGGCAGTTGAGGATTCTGTAAAGCACGGAGAGCCTGCAAAAGTTCCTGTTTTTAAGGAGGAGTATTACAGGGATGAGGAGAATGCGGAGTTCTACCAGCAGTTGAAGACAAAAGTTTCTGAGATTATGAACGCCCACGCGGGTATTGTAAGGACTGAAGAGGGGTTGAAGGAGGGCTTGCGCAAGATTGAGGAACTGGCAACTGAACTTATGATGAACCGCAAGGTAATAGGTACGGTTCCGGTTAAGGAGTATTATGAGGATGCATCGTGGAGGCTCCTTATTGTGGCTTCGCTAATAATGAACCCTGCATTGCAGAGAAAAGAGAGCCGCGGAGGCCACTATAGGGAGGATTTTCCTTGCACGGATGAGAGTTTCCAGGTTCACTCGGTGCAGCAGATGGGCCAGGAGATTACCACTGCCCCTGTGAACATGGATTACCTGGTATTTTAATGTAACATATCTGTCGGGAAGAGGATTTTCTTCCCCGACAGATTTTTTTTGAAAAACAGACAGAATTATGGTACAATACGAGAATTTGATTGACAAACTTATAGACCTTGGTCTGGAGGAGGATATAAACACAGGTGATGTTACCACCGATTCCATTATCCCAGAGTCTACAAATGCGGTTGCCACAATGACTGCAAAGCAGGATGGTGTGATTTCCGGCATTGATGTAATTAAGAAAGTGTACGAGAGGTTCCAGAAGGACATCGTATACACCACATACTTCAAGAACGGCGATGCCGTAAAGAAGGGGGATGTATTGCTCCGCATAGAGGCTTCATACCCAACCCTCCTCAAGGGAGAGAGGCTTTCGCTGAACATCTTCCAGAGAATGTGCGGCATTGCAACCGAGACAGCAAAATATGTGAAGGAACTGAAAGGTACTGCAACTGAACTTCTGGATACCCGCAAGACTGCCCCAGGTCTCCGTGTATTGGACAAGATGGCCGTTAAGGACGGTGGCGGTACAAACCACAGAATGGGCCTTTATGATATGGCAATGATAAAGGACAATCATATTAAGATGGCGGGCGGCATTACCAAGGCTGTGGAGCAGGTGAGGAGCCGTATCCCTGCAGAGATAAAGATTGAGGTTGAGACCACAAACCTTGCGGAGGTGGATGAGGCAATTGCAGCTGGCGCGGACATCATTATGCTGGACAACATGGACAATGCAACAATGGCTGCGGCAGTGCAGACAATTAAGGCATCAGGCAAGGCAATCAAGACAGAGGCTTCTGGAAACATGAGCATCCCGCGCCTTGTTGAGGTGGCTGCAACAGGTGTTGACTACATAAGCGTAGGAGCCCTTACCCATACTGTAAAAGGGATGGACATCAGCATGAACATCCAGGTTGAAAAATAAGCTTGTAGAGAACCCTTTCATAAAGAGATATATGACAAAACAGGAACTTGTACAGAAGATTGAAGAACTGAAAAAACAGAAAAATGCAATAGTTCTTGCCCATTATTATTCAAATCCGGATGTCCAGGACATTGCCGATTTCCTTGGCGATTCCCTTGAACTTTCCCGCAAGGCAGGTACTACAGAGGCTGATGTGATTGTATTTGCCGGAGTGCATTTCATGGCTGAAACTGCAGCCCTCATTTCTCCACAGAAAAAAGTTCTTGTTCCCGCTCTTGGAGCAGGCTGCACCCTGGCAGACGGTGTGTGCGGAAAAAACCTGGCTGATTGGAAGGCTGCCAATCCTGATGGAACCATAGTCAGCTATGTAAACACCACAGCAGAGGTAAAGAGCCACACAGATATCTGCTGCACAAGTGCAAATGCCCTCTCAATTGTAAAGGGGCTCCCCGCAGATTCAAAAGTCTTCTTTGTTCCCGACAAGAACCTGGGGGCATACATTATCTCCCAGACCGGCCGCCAGATGGAACTTTACGACGGCTGCTGCAAGGTGCATGACCAGGTGACCACACAGATGGTAAAGGAGATGATGGCCAGGTATCCGGAGGCAGATGTACTAATCCACCCGGAGAGTGCATGCTCAAGCGACCCTGAGATACTGGAGAACCCGAACTGCTACATGTACTCAACATCAGGCATCCTCAGGCATGCCTCAGAGAGTCCCAAGAAGCAGTTCATCATTGCAACCGAAGTGGGGACACTCCACAAGCTAAGCAAGGACAACCCGGGCAAGGAGTTCATCCCTGTATCAGAAAAGATAGTTTGCGGCTACATGAAGCTTGCAACCCTTGAGGCAGTATACGAGGCCCTCAGGGACGAGAAATTTGAGGTTAAGGTGCCTGAGGAAATCTCCGCAAGGGCCCTTGAACCAATAACCAGAATGATGTCAAAGTAAAAAGTAAAGTATGTCAATAATTAAGATGAGTTTTTAAAACTCATCAGAATGGTAAAACTGTATATTATATGAAAAAGATAGTATTTTTGGATGCAGATACAATAGGCGGGGACATCTCCCTTGACCCTATTGCCGCCCAGGGTGAACTTGTCACATATCCGTTCACAAAGCCTGAGGAGGTATTTGAGAGGATACAGGGTTTTGACGTGATAATTACAAATAAGGTAATTATCGGGAAGGAGCAGATTGATGCCTGTCCTACACTGAAACTCATTTGTGTGGCTGCCACAGGCACAAACAATGTGGATATCCCTTATGCAAACAGCAAGGGTATTCCTGTTAAGAACGCAATAGGATATTCAACTGAGAGCGTTGTGCAGGTTACATTCGGCATGGTACTCTCAATGGTGGGGCAGATGCAGTACTTTGATTATGCAGTTAAGAGCGGCAACTACTCAAAAGGCCCTTCTTTCACAGATGTAAGCAAGGTGTTCTGGGAGCTGAAAGGAAAGAAATACGGAGTTGTAGGTTTGGGCAATATCGGCGGCAAGGTGGCCCGCATTGCACAGGCATTCGGCATGGATGTGGTATATTACTCAACCAGCGGCAACCCTCATTCAGACGAGTTCCAGGCAGTGCCTCTTGAGCAGCTTATGGCAGAGTGTGATGTGATTTCGGTACACTGCCCTCTCAACGAGCGCACCAACAACCTCATCACATACGACAAACTGAAGCTTATGAAGAAGAGCGCATACATCTTCAACCTCGGCCGTGGCGGCATCATCAACGAGGCGGACCTCGTACAGGCCCTCAATGACGGGCTGCTTGCAGGCGCCGGAGTGGATGTATTTGCAAAAGAGCCGCTTCCACAGGATTCACCTTACTTCAAGGTAGCGGACCCTTCAAAGATACTCCTCACCCCACACATCGGCTGGGCAAGCCAGGAGGCCAGAACCTGCCTTGTGGAGAAGATTGCAGAGAACATCAGGAACAATTAAGGTACTACGCTCCGGAGCAGAAAACCCGCCCGAAATCTGCGCCGCAGGATGAATTTCCTCGTCTGGAGCGGAAATCCCCGCGAAAATCTGCGCCGCAGGAATGGATACTGGAGAACAGGCGGCGGGCATCCCCCGGGCTCCGGACGGGCACAAACAGGATACAAGAATCCCCACCATGCATTTTTGCTGCAGGTGGGGATTCTTGTTTGTCGAGGAGCAGATTATGCCCCCTTATTTGAGCGGTGAATCCGGCTCCCTTTTCATGTAGTTGTACTCCAGACGGTCCACAAGCCTTGGGAAGAACTTGTTCAACCATACTGTGAGCTTCCCGATAGGGGTGAGGATAATCTGGGCCTTCCTCTTGTAGACACCTTTTACAAGGCGTGCTGCAACCTCTTCGGCGCTCATCATCTTGCCCTCGTCCCTTGGGGTCTCACCCTGTGCCGAACCGTCGGCTGTAAGGGCGGTGAACCTGATGTTTGAGGCGGTGAAGCCCGGTGCGAAGATCATTACATGGAGGCCGTCGTGAAGGTGCTCTACGCGCAATGTGTCCAGGAAACCGTAGATTGCAAACTTGGACGAGCTGTAGCCGGTCCTGGCAGGAAGCCCCTTGAAGCCTGCTATTGAGATTACACCCACTACCGAGCCTTTCTGCTCAAGGAGGTAAGGGAGGGCGTATTTTGTACAATATACAGTACCCCAGAAGTTCACATCCATAAGGTTTCTGATCACACTCAAATCAAGGTCCTTGAACATGGCCCTCATTGAGATGCCGGCATTGTTAACAAGGACATCAATCTGTCCGTAAACCTCTACAGTGCGTGCAATAAGGTTCTTGCAGTCCTCCTCCTTAACCACATCGGTCTCAACGGCAAGGAATCTCGGAACTTTCTTCTCGCCGAGCCTGGCCTCTTCCCCGTGCAGGTTCTGGAGTACGGTTACAACGCTTTTCAGCTTCTCTATATTCCTGGCTGCCAGAACTACGCAATCACCCTTTGAAGCGAACTCGCGTGCTGTTGCCAGGCCGATACCTGAACTGGCACCTGTGATAATTACTACTTTCATTGCGGATTATAATTAAAAAGGAACTGCCTGCACCTTACGGCAATTATGCCTGAAAGCACCGGCAGTTCCCTCTGTAACCTATAATTATCTGATAGCCATGTCCTGGATATCTGTTGAACCTTTG
>CAYYVA010000007.1:0-63469 GCA_964475015.1 uncultured Muribaculaceae bacterium | reverse complement strand
AGAAGGTGTGTATAGTACAAAAAGCAAGAGGGGCAACCCTTTTGGGTCACCCTCAATATGTATCCGGGGTTGACATCACAAACAATGAAAGCGGCACTTTCAGCCTGGGAAGTTCATGGAATGAATACTGGAGCAAAGGCCAGGACGGCTTCTACTACTACAAAGAACCGGTAGCTCCGGGATACTATACAGCTGTTCCCCTGTTTGAAAACTACACACTTACAGGTGCCGGACCGGTTGCAGGCGCTACCCTCAAGATACATATAGCTGCACAGGCCATAGCTGTTGAAATTGCAGGTACAGCCTGGCCTGGAGCCCCTGTAAGCGGTAACGGAAACTGATGAATGGAATTTGAAAGATGAACAAGACACTGCAACACATATCATTGCCCATTATCATTACACTCCTGCTATGGGGCACAGGGAACATTTATGGGCAGGAAAAACTACTCAAGAACGGTGATACCAGAACCACTTGGGGAACTTATGGAGACGTTTGGGATATAGGTAACGGCAAGAACAATTCTGTTGAGACCGTTACCGTTGACCTCTCCTCTCTTGAAGATATAAGTATGGTTGGTGTCATAAGGATATACTCCGGGAAGACCCTGAAGATAACAAGCTCCAAAAATGTTACAATAAAGAACACAGGCATTGCTCCTGCCGGGGCGACAGTAAGTACAGGACGTTCAAGGCTGTTTACTGTAAAGTCCGGTGGAAAACTTATCATTGAAGGTACCAACGGAGCCACAATCACATTGGACGGCGGAGCTGATTATACCTGGAACAATTATGAACTTATATCTGGCGCAAACAGCCGTACACTAAGTGAAGCCATTGCGGTTGAGGGTTCCCTTGAACTGAGAAATGTATGCATCACAGATATAAGACCTAATGAAGATTACAATGAAAAAAAGAGTGGAGATATATATAACGGAGGGGGAATTCATATTACAAACGACGGGGCAGATCCTTTAGGTACAACCTTATTGGACAACTGTACAATAAAGGAGTGCTATTCTGAGCTGGGAAGTGCCATAATGATTGATTCCAAGGCAGGAAAATTAGCAACAAAGGAGGATCCTATTGAAATAATTGTCAATGATCCGAAAAGTTGTAAAGTAACAATCTCCAATACCACTATATCACACTGCGTATCAGGAGGAGGGACAGTTGACAACTCCGGAGGTGCCGTAAGAACATACGGCAGCTCAGTCTCCCATCTGGACCTCAAGAATGTTACAATGGAATACAACTGTTCCAAAAGGCTGAAAGACTACAAGGGGAGGCTGGAGGATGTGGGGAATGGAGGTGCCCTGTTCTGGAATGCACATGGCCGTACAGATATGGAATCTGTCTGCACAATTGACGGTTGTACTTTCAGATACAACAAATCTGATGATTATGGCGGTGCAATAAAGTCCCAGGCCTCAATAAAATTTGATGGGAATTCCACTACAATAGAAAACAATGAAGCTCCCTATGGAGGTGGAATGTACATAGAAGGGTATCAGGGTGGCGTGAATGTGGGAGCTGCAAGTATCATCAATACGGAGCTGAACGAAAAACTGGTAGTACAGAACAATACAGCCCCCGAGACAAATGAGGGCTCAGCCGGGCGCGGAGGCGGCATATTGTTCCTGTACGGCAGCGACATGGACCTGCATCCAGGATCTACCCTGAATGTAAGCCTCATAGGTGCAACCATCCAGAACAACACTTCTGTTGGAGATGGAGGGGGAATCTACTTCCTGAATGAGACACTCCCTGAAAAGAACTACAACATAAACATAAACCTCAATTACGGTTCCTTGTCGGGAAATATTGCAGAAAAAAATGGAGGAGGGATATACGTCCTGAATGAAAGTGTAAACTCCACAAAGATTGGAGAGAATGAACTTGCCATATCTGACAACACCGCCACAGGTGCAGGCGGAGGGGTGTACATAAAGAACGGCAGCATGACCATGGCCTACGGTTCAATCAAGGGCAACATTTCAAGTGACGGGAACGGTGGTGGCGTATATCTCAACGGAGGAAATGTAACAATTACAAACGGAGATATCACAGGCAACACCGCAAGTAAAGGGAATGGAGGCGGCATCTGTATGGAAGACGGAACATTCACCATCTCAAACGGTTCAATCTCTGGAAACAACAGCAC
The DNA here is from genome assembly GCA_964475015.1 of uncultured Muribaculaceae bacterium. Lineage (GTDB taxonomy): Bacteria > Bacteroidota > Bacteroidia > Bacteroidales > UBA932 > Egerieousia. Next base: position 61,306 of record CAYYVA010000007.1, on the reverse strand, counting down.
CGGATACGGAGGCGGGCTATATGTTTATACCACAGAGATAGGCAAGACAGCATCATTTTCCGGAGGAACAATAAACGGAAACACCTCCACATACGGCGGCGGTGTGTGTGTTGACGGCTCAATATCACTTTCTATCAGCGGTGTGGCAATTACCGGCAATACTGCCGTGAACGGTGGCGGTGTAGCGCTGCTCAAAAATGCGGGGATGAGCTTTGGTGCAGGAGCGATAAGGTTCAACAATGCACAACACGGCAATGAAGGCACATCATTTACAACTGCATATAATCAGGGAATAACCAGCGTTTCCGGCATTGGCGGAGGGGTGTTCCTTGATTCCGGCACATCGCTTGAGTTTACAGACAACAGCCAGCTTGGCTTCTACGGCAACCTGGCTTCAAAGGGGGCTGATGACATATTTGCAAACGGTTCCGGTACAATTGTAAAATTGCCGGACGTAAGTTCTATGCAGCTTACAGAATTTGAAGCCACCGCCGGAACCCTGAACTGGGTTGAAGATTATATTACCGGTGATACAGGATACAGCTACGGAACAAACAAAAAGAATGATTCTGACCAGGTGCTCAGGTACCGGGATGCCGTTGCAAACCTGAAAGCCACCCCTAAAGTTGTTTCAACAGATTTTGAGTCAATAAAGGAGAAATACATCTGCCTTGCACTTGGATACCGCGTTGTTTATGCAAAAATCACAAAAATTGGACTGAAAAAAGGGGAAAGTTCCATATTCAAGATATACGGCGCAGACAACAATTCATCCGGCACTTCTGCAAATCCGTTTGCCACTATACTCCTTACCGGCACATCTGATGACGGTACAGCTGCTGTAAGCAAGGAATTTGCCATAACAACAGGAAATTGGATAGCAGAAGAGACCGCATGGAGCTGGGCGTACACACCTGATTCACCAAACGGTGACAAGCAAAAGTTTCCCGTCATAGACGCATCTTCAGACCAGAACGAGGTAATATTCACCAATACCCAAAAGTCAGGTCTTGAGAAAACAGACTATCACGAAACCATAAAAGTTAATACCTTAGGTAATTTTTGATTAAATTTGTTCTATAAACATAATAGGACAAATATGAAAAGACTCTTTATGATGGTGCTGGCAGCAATACTGGCATTGCCGTTCACACTTCAGGCCCAGAGCGTTGCTGAAGGGAACATGAGCAGGGAATCTGCACAGAAATACAGCAAAATCTCAAAAATCCTCCTGGAGAACAGGGAGAAGAGCGTACCGGAGCTTATGATAATTGCAGCCAAACAGATGCTTGGGACAGATTATGTTGCAGGCACGCTGGAGCAGATTCCGGAGAAGCTTTCGGTTTCACTCACCCAGACAGACTGCATCCTCTTTGTGGAGAGCTGCCTTGCAATGGCCCTCAATGCCAAGAAAGGGCTTGATAATCCCGACAGCCTTTGTGCAACAACCCAGAGCTTCCGCTACCGCAACGGCAAGGTTGACGGTTATGCCAGCCGCATCCACTACACCAGCGAATGGATAAGGCAGGGTGAAGCAAGGGGCATCTTCAGGGAAATTACAGATGTGCTGAGCGGGGATAATTTGTCGGGACAAAGATTCTCATATATGAGTGAGCATTCTGATGCATACAGGCAGCTTAAGGGGAACCCTGCAGAGGTGGCCAGGATTGCTCAGATGGAGAAGAATCTGAACGCATTTACCGATTATTTTGTTATTCCAAAAGAGGATGTGAAGAAAATTGAGCATCTGCTCAAGGATGGTGACATCCTGGGCTTCAACACCTCCGTAAAGGGGCTTGACATTGCCCATGTAGCCCTTGTATATCACAAGGATAACGGTGAGGTGGGCTTCATCCACGCCTCGCAGGCTGACGGCAAGGTAGTGATTGATGAGAAGAGCATTGCAGATTATGTGATGGCCCGCAAGAACAACAACGGAATCCGCATAGTAAGAGTAAACAGATAAAAATATATATGAGCAAAGTTTATTACAGCAATCTCCGCTGCAAGCCGGGATTGAACCTCCTTAAGAAGCTCCGCAACCTGATTAAGGCTGCCGGAATTGAGCAGATTGATTTCAACGGACAATATACAGCCGTGAAGCTCCATTTTGGGGAGCCGGGAAATATGGCCTACATAAGGCCGAATTATGTGGCTACAGTGGTGGACCTGCTCAACAGCCTTGGGGCAAAGACATTCCTCACGGATTCAAATACCCTATACAAGGGGCGCCGTGACAACGCGGTTGACCACCTGCGCAGCGCAATGGTAAACGGATTCAACCCAATTGCCATAAATGCCAACGTAATAATTGCAGACGGTCTCAAGGGTACCAATTACGCCGCAATTCCAATTGAGGGGGCAAAATACTGCCCTGCACCAAAGATAGGCCAGGCAATTGCAGATGCAGACATCATCATTACCATAAGCCACTTCAAGGGGCACGAGCAGGCCGGTTTCGGCGGAGCCCTCAAGAACATTGGAATGGGTTGTGCCAGCATTGCAGGCAAACTGGAGCTCCACTCCTCTTCACAGCCTAAGGTTAATACTGAGAAATGTATAGGCTGCAGGATTTGTGAGAAGAACTGCAACCACAATGCAATCCATGTGGGTCCCGACAGAAAAGCAGTGATAGACTACTCAAAATGTGTGGGCTGCGGCCAATGTGTTGCCCTGTGCCAATATGAAGGTGCTGTACTGGCAGAGTGGGATACCTCTGAGGTGCTCAACTGCAAGATTGCAGAGTACAGCAAGGCGGTGCTGCAGGGCAAGCCAAACTTCCACATCAACCTCATCATGAATGTTTCCCCTGAGTGCGACTGCTGGGGCCACAACGACCTGGCCGTTGTACCGGACCTTGGCATGATGGCTTCTTTTGACCCTGTTGCCCTTGACCAGGCATGTGCAGACCTTGTGAACAAGGCACCTGTGATAAACGGCTGGATGCCTGAAGCTGAGGCTTCAGATGCCACCGTGGGAGCCGGAGAAGCACACCGGCACGGTGAACACTGCAGCTGCCACAGCCATAAGGAGGAGCTGTTCAAGCACCTGCACCCTGATACTGATTGGGAATCGGGCCTCCAATATGCCCAGGAGATTGGGCTCGGAAGCAGGGAATATGAGCTGGTTGAAGTTTAATTGAAGATATCAAAGGTAAATTTCACCCCTACCAGATTCCAGCGGGTGACTTCACCTCCCCAGAATACCCCTACATTGAAGATGTGTGTACCAATGCCGTAACCCATCTCTATATAGGGGTCCATTGTATCCACAAGGAGGAGGTTGCAGTAGAGCCTCTCCTTGGTTATGTACTTCACCCCCCTGAGCAATGATGAGGCCAGGAGCATAGGGGCATCATACTTGATGTTTGCCCTCAGGTACTTGTCTATTTCATTGTACCTGAAACGTGGCAGCAGATGGAAGGTACCCCCTATATCATCATTCCTGTTGCGCCTGAGGTTCTTGAACTCGGCAAAGTAGAGGTCTGAATAATCATAGAACACACCGAATCCTGCCCTGTAGAAGAACTCATGCATAGGCCCCACAGCCAGCCTCTGCTGCATATCAAACTCCAGCTTATTGTATCTGGTGGTGCTGTTGAACACCCCCTTGATTGCATGTGCAAGGCTCAGGTTGAATGTAGGATATCGGGAATAGAGATATGTCTTCCTCTCCCCGTTCATGTAATAATACTGGTGCGGGGTGTAGGTGAGCTCCAGCTCCGGCACAAAGGTTATGTACCGGTGCGAGGCAATCTTCTGTGCCTGGGAAACAAACTGGCTGTCGGGATACTTGAGGGTAAAATCTGAATACCCGTTCTCCGAATACCTCATGAATGCCACATTGGTGCCCAGAGTGAGGCCGTTTGCTATCTCAATCTTGTGGCCCAGGCGGGCATAGCCGGTCTTGAAGTCCCTGAGGTTGAGCCCTATGCTGTCATAAATAGGCATAGGGAGGGAAAAGAGGTCTTCCCTTATCCTTTCCGTGGTTATCTTGCTGCCGTTCCCTATATCCACAAAAATGCGGCTCATCTTGCGCGTGGCATAGTTTATTTCCCCCTTTACCCCCCAATAGAACTCCTTGTACTTGAAGTTATATCCAACCCGTGGCTCCAGATAGAATAACTTCTCCTTCCGTGTAACCCTTGTGAACTTCAGCTTCTGGGTGTATGAAATACCGTTGCTGGTGCTGAAATCAAAGAGAATCGGGCTCACAAGCGGCTGTATGTCAAGCTCCCCCACATTCTTTATATCCAATGTGTAGTCACTTATGAAAAAGTTGCCCATCCTGGCCAGTGCCCCCCTCCTCTCCTTTTCCAGAGAAGCCAGGGTATCAAGCCGGAGTAGAAGCGAATCTGCAGGAAGCTGCCCACCAGTTAATGTATCTCCTCTTCCCGACAAATTATTCAATGTATCCTGCACCACTCCTGCAACAGGATTGTCCGCAGTACTTGAAGAGGAATCCCTGAACCTCCTGATAGAGCTTGCAATGGCCTGGAGTGTGTCTGCATCTGTCCTGTAGAGGGAAGAAAGATTATATTTCTCCCTACCTGCCGCATTGTCTGCAATCAGATGGGATACCATTACCGAATCATATCTCAGGGCTGCCATATAGCTCCCTTTGAGCCTTGTACCAAGGATCTTGGCTTCCGTATCAATCCTGATATTGTGCGGAAGTATCTCTGCAGGGGTGCCCTCTTCCTCCATTACCACGTCTATATTGAAATTTATCAGCTCCATAGAGCCTTTGAATGAGAGCTCCCTTATGTTCCAGTTGCGGGATGTAACCACAAAATCACCCTCTATGAACTTATAGCTTGAGAATTTGGGCTTGAATGAGATCCTGAAATAGGTATCATCGCCCCTCTGCCAGAAATTCACTATAGAATACCTGTAATATCTGTAGGATTTATAGGCAAAAGGGGAATAGATGTTAGAAAAAAGATATTGGGAATATACATTCAGCTTCATTAAAGGCTGCACAACAGTCTCCACATGCCCCTCCATGAACTTCTTCTTGTCTGAAGAGATGGAATATACAGACTTGTTGTAGATATTGGGGTTGGTGAAGGTTATCTCCCCAATGAATTCTGCCTGATAACTGTCAACACCCTTCTGGAGCTTTTTCAGATAAGGAATCTGCTTCAGGAAAGGGCCCCTCTTGAGGATATCCACATTCCCCTGCATGTAAATTCCGGCCTCATAATCGGGGTACTGGCTTGAAACTTCAAGCGCATTTTCCCTCACCCTGGCCATAATATCATTGAGATGTCTCTCGGCAATAGATATATACTCCTGAGCTTCAGTCATTTGGGCAAAAAAAGCCAGAATAAGCAGGATTGCCGTATAAAGGAGACGCCTCATAAATTTTAAAAAAGTTTGAATGTAAAGTTAAAAATATTTGTCAAAAAATTTTCAGAAATAAAAATTATTCCTATCTTTGCACCCGCTAAGGCAGTCAGCCAGGCGGGACTTGGTCCAGTAGCTCAGTTGGATAGAGCAACAGATTTCTAATCTGTGGGTCAGGGGTTCGAATCCCTTCTGGATCACTGCAGAAGCAAAAACGACTCGCTAGCTCAGCTGGTAGAGCACGACACTCTTAATGTTGGGGTCCAGGGTTCGATCCCCTGGCGGGTCACTTAAAGGCGGTTTTTCAACCGCCTTTTTTGTTTTATAATTCTTCTCCCACACAAAATAATAAGAAAAGCCCCCAAGACAATGGCGCACCCAATCCACTCAACAGGAATCTACAGTGCATAGGATATGCGCCAACCTCAGGCTTATTATGAGAGTGGCGCACCAAACCCCGTTCAGATTAATGTCTGCATGGGAGTTGATGCGCCACTATCTTGAGTATAACCATTCTCAACTCATAATTACATCCAAAGGCACCAAAACTCAGCTTCAACCGCTTAAACGGTTTTATTCTTCTGACCTTTTGCAGCAGTGAACTCAATCACAAGTACGATTACAAGACCCAGCAGCATGAAGCCGATGCTCTGCCACAACATAGGGTCAGCACCTGTCACCTCTGCGTATGTGCCCGGCATTGCAGGGAAATCAAATCCCTCTTCTGCACCCGGTGTCTTCCAAGGCCACACCTTTAGGAGTGATCCCACCATGAATCCTGAGAGCAGGGCTATGGTAAGCATGTAGAATTTCTTCAGCAGCCAGCTGAGGAAATGCGAGAAGCTTATGATTCCTATTGCACATCCTGCAGCAAATACAACTAGTACAAGAATGTTGAGATCTGTCACTGCAGACATAATGAAAGCATATTTGCCCATAAGGAGAAGGATGAAGCTTCCCGATATTCCAGGGAGGATCATTGCGCAGATGGCAATTGCTCCGCTGAGGAAAACGAACCATAATTCGTCGGGAGTCTGGCCTGGGCTTGCAAGGCAGATGAATGCACCTATTGCCACTCCTATGAGGAGGGAAATGATGTTCTGGATGCTCCATTTGTCCAGTCCCTTGAGGATATACACCGCAGAGGCCAGGATAAGGCCAAAGAAGAAGCTCCAGAGGGGAATAGGGTGATACTCAAGAAGGTATTCCATCAGTTTTGCAAGTGAGAATACACTTATCATGATTCCCAGTACAAGGCTGAAGAGAAAAGTTCCGTTGATGTGTTTCCAGAACGCCCCAATCTTGCCTTTGAAGAAAAGTTTCAACGCCTCACCGTTGATTGATTTGATTGAATCCAGCAGCTCGCCGTAGATTCCCATAATGAAGGCGATTGTACCTCCGCTCACTCCGGGAATCACATCCGCCGCACCCATGCAGATACCCTTGAAGGTTACACCTGCATATCTTAAAAAGTTGGCCATAAGTCTATATTTGTTTTACGTTATTTCTTTATACCGCTCAGGAACTCCAGGAACCACCCCTCCCCTTCCAGGAACGGAAGCATGTCATAGATTACCCCTACCCATGCCGTGCCTGTATCCAGAACCTTAAGGAAAAGCTCCTTGAACTCCTCATATTTACCCTCCTTGCACCTGAGGATTGCATTCACCGAATTTGCGCCGGCCAGCGCCTCTGAATGCACCTCACCGCACTGGATGTTCACCTGGCTGAACTGCTCCAGCGCCTCCTGGTACTTCTCCAGCCTTATATATGCCTCTCCAAGTCCCAGTCTCCCCAGGACATCTGCATCAATCTGCACAAACTGCTCAAATGTGGCTGCCGCCTCGCCATAGCGCTGCAGGTTCATATAAACCACTGCAAGATTGTACAGGGAAGATGAATTTTCCGGATTGAGGGCTATGGAATACTCAAATGCCTCTATTGCCTTCTCAAAATTTTTCAGACGGGCCTGCACGGTACCCATGTTGAACCATACAGTATCATTGAAAGGGTTCTTGTCCAGATACTTGTTGTAACAGTACTCCGCCTTTTCAGGGGCATCCATCCGGTCATAGCAGAAGGCATAATCATTGAAGAACTCGTATGGGAGCTCCCCGTATCTGGATGCCTTGTCAAGGTAATAGACCGCCTCCTCATAGTTTCCGGCATCAATGCAGTCCTGCGCAAGGGCTGTAGTGGAATCCATTGTATCACGGTTGTCACCGTCAAGTTCCAGGGCCTTGTAGAAATAGTCCCTGGCATGGTTGAAACATTTCTTTGCTATGTTGGCCCTGCTGAAAAGGAAATAGATGGTGCTGTTTGCTGAGAAGGAATCCTTGTAGGCGGCAAGAATCTCAAGTGCCTTGTCGGGATTACCCATAAGGACAAGTGTATCGCACAGCCTCACCAGAATCTGTGCCGAATAGGGATACCTCTCAAATGCCAGTTCGGAGAGCTCAAGCACCTCTTCCTGCATCCCCTCCTCAATCAGGCGGTCCAGGACATACTCAAACTCATCCTCATCCAGCTTCAGGGAATCAAGCTCCCCCTGTGCCTTTGCGGTAATATAATCCTCAAAGGCACGGGGAAATTCATCCTCATTCTCCTTGTCATTATAAAAATTGTTCTCCATTGTAATTCAAATCCATTGGTCCCGCAGCCGGTATCCTTTCACGGCTCCTGGTTCATGTTCCTCAAGTAATCAAACAGCTGCTGCATATACTCCGCAGGTGCAGGCATACCTGATGCCGGGGCCAAAACCATATCATAGTGCCCTGCTTCACGCGGTTCCAACCCCACCTCAAAAGCTGCATCAGCCTTCAATGCAAGATACTCAAGGGTAAAATTGCCATTGTCATTCAATGAAACGAGAATATCCAGTTTCTGCTGCAGGAAGCTGTCAATTGCTCCAGCCTTCGGGACACCAATGCCACTTAGCTCCTTCCTCCCCACAAAACAAACCTTCACTTCACCTCTGTCATACCTAGCGGCAAGCTCCTCAACAAAACCTGCCCTCTGGAGGTCATCCTTGAAGCACTTCTCTGTTTCAACGGCAACTATCAACACTAAATACCCCTTGTCACCTGCCCAACCGGCCAGTTCCTCCAATCTCCCCAAATCCTCCTGGCTCTCCACCTTATACAGGATTCCCACACACCTGATTCCGGCAACATCAGGAAAAACCGGCCTCCGCAGCTGCCCGTCCCCCTGCTGCCTCCCCTTGAAGGCCTGCTCCAGAAGCTTCTTTCTTGCCCGATTTTTGAAGAACCCTGCCATAAAAACATTTTAATTTGCAAAGTTAGCAAAAATCAGGCCCAGTAACAATAGTCGTGTCACGACTACAATGTAACCCGTGACACGACTTCACTAACTAAAAATTACCCTATCATCCTGTATATCAACCTGAACCGCGCCTTCAGAGGTGAGTTTTCCGCTGATGATTTCTGTGGCCAGCCCGTTGATAAGTTCCTTCTGGAGGAGACGCTTTATAGGACGGGCACCGTAGGCGATATCGTACCCTTTGGCAGCCAGATAGTCCAGGGCAGTCTGGGTGAAGGTGAGGGTGATTCCCTTTTCCTGCAGCAGCTGCTGTATCTGGGATATCTGCAACATGAGGATGCCGCGGATATTCTCCTGAGAGAGCGGCTCAAACATGATCACTTCATCTATCCTGTTGAGGAACTCCGGCCTTACACTCCTCTTGAGCACCTCCATTACCGCCTCCTTGCAGTCCTGGAGAGCCTGCTCCTTGTTCACGTCATTTATCTTGAGCATGTAGTCCTGGATGATGTCACTCCCCACGTTGCTGGTCATGATGAGGATGGTGTTCTTGAAGTTCACGGTACGTCCCTTGCCATCTGTAAGGCGGCCGTCGTCCAGAACCTGCAGCAACACGTTGAAGACATCCGGATGGGCCTTCTCTATCTCATCAAAGAGCACTACAGAATATGGCTTGCGCCTTACAGCCTCTGTGAGCTGCCCACCTTCATCGTAACCTACATATCCCGGAGGCGCACCTACAAGACGGGTTACGGCAAAGCTCTCCTGATACTCGCTCATGTCAATCCTGGTCATGAGGTTCTCATCATTGAAAAGGAATTCAGCCAAGGCCTTTGCCAGCTCTGTCTTGCCCACACCGGTGGTACCCAGGAAGAGGAACGAGCCCAGCGGCCTCTTCTCATTCTGCAGCCCGGCACGGGAGCGCCTTACCGCATCTGAGACAGCCTTTATTGCCTCATCCTGCCCCACTACCCTCTTGTGCAGCTCCTCCTCCAGATGGAGCAGCTTGTCTTTCTCACTCTGGAGCATCCTCTTTACCGGAATGCCGGTCCATTTTGCAACCACCTCTGCAATATCCTCTGGATTCACCTCCTCATTTATGAGCGGGTTCTCATTGGCAGCCTTCTTTGCCTGCAGCTCCTCAATATCCTGCTGCAGGGTACCTATCTTTCCATAGCGGATCTCCGCAACCTTGGCATAATCGCCGTTGCGCTCCGCCTCCTCAGCCTTCAGTTTGAGGGTTTCCACTTCCCGACGCTTATTCTGTATTGAGTCCAGCAGCGCCTTCTCCTCCTTCCACTGCTTGTCATAAACCTTCTGCTCGGCCTGCAACTGCTCCAGCTGGGCTGTAATGTCGCTCAGCTTAGGGGATTTCCCCTCCCTCTTGATGGCAGCCTTCTCTATCTCCAGCTGCTTTATCCTCCTGTTCAGCTCATCAATCTTCTCCGGCACGGAGTTCATCTCCAGACGGAGCTTTGATGCCGCCTCATCTATGAGGTCAATGGCTTTGTCGGGAAGAAAACGGTTTGTGATGTACCTGTGCGAAAGGTCCACTGCCGCAATGATTGCATCATCCTCAATCCTCACCTTATGGTGGTTCTCATACTTCTCCTTCAAGCCGCGGAGGATGGATATGCTCTCCGCAGGGGTAGGCTCATCCACCATTACCATCTGGAAACGGCGCTCAAGGGCCTTATCCTGCTCAAAATATTTCTGGTATTCATCCAAGGTTGTGGCACCTACGGTACGGAGCTCCCCGCGGGCAAGTGCCGGCTTGAGTATATTTGCCGCATCCATGGCGCCGCTGCTCTTCCCGGCCCCCACAAGTGTATGTATCTCATCTATATACAGGATAATCTCCCCCTGGCTCTCTATAACCTCCTTCACTACCCCCTTGAGCCTCTCCTCAAACTCACCCTGATACTTCGCACCCGCAATGAGAGAACCCATATCAAGTGAATATATAAGCTTGTTCTTGAGGTTCTCCGCAACATCACCGTGCACAATCCTCTGCGCAAGCCCCTCGGCAATGGCCGTCTTTCCCACGCCGGGTTCACCCACAAGAATAGGGTTGTTCTTTGTCCTTCTGCTGAGGATCTGCAGCACACGCCTTATCTCCTCATCCCTCCCGATAACCGGATCCAATTTTCCCTGCCTTGCCTGTTCCACAAGGTTAACCGCATAGCGCTTCAGTGCGCTTCCCTGCTCATTCTGCTGATTGTAACTGTTCATAAAAATCCTCCTATTATATCAAACATCCGGAAAGTATCCGCAACATCTCATTCACAAACACTTTCCACAGCATTTCCGTTCAAAAAATCTACCAGATGCCAATTCCTGCCATTTTGTCACCCCCAGGCCTGCTCCAGGGAACATGTTCTTCTTCCCGACAGCAACTCCCGGACAAGCCTGCCACAGCGGAGCCGCGGCAGCAGCAACAGCAGAGGGGGATTCTGGGGTGCTGCAGGGTTTTTGGCAGCAAAAGTTGCCTTTATAGAAAAGAAATGTTATATTTGTGTGAATTAATCTGTCGGGAAGAGGCTTCCCCGCAAATTATTGAATTATTAACCTAATAAAAATACATTATGTTTAAAAAATCACTTTCTACAGTGCTGCTTCTTGCAGTTGCAATGACTTCATTTGCACAGAAGAACAAGAAGGCAGCGGAGAAACCTGAGGGTTATCAATTTACAGTTGTTAAAGAGAACCCTGTAACTCCAGTCAAAAACCAGGCAAGTTCAGGTACTTGCTGGTCGTACTCTACAATTTCGTTCCTTGAAAGTGAGGCAATCAAGAAAGGTGCCCCTGCTGACATTGACCTTGCAGAGATGTATCCTGTTTGGAACGGTTATGCAGACAAGGCTGTGAAGTTTGTAAGATTGGACGGTCACCTCAACTATGAGCAGGGCTCATCATTCGGTGATGTTATCTACACATTGAAACACTACGGTATGCTTCCTCAGGCTGAGATGGAGGGACTTAACTACGGCGAGCCTATGAACAGGCACGGTGAGCTTGTAGGTGTACTTAAAGGTTATGTGAATGCAGTTATCAAGAACCCTAACAGAAAGCTTTCTACAGCTTGGCATAAAGGCCTTACAGGCATCCTTGACGCTTACCTTGGCGAGGTTCCTGAGAAATTTACAGTAGACGGCAAGGAGTACACTCCTCAGACATACGCAAAAGAGTACTTGAAACTTGATGCAAATGATTACGTTTCAATCACTTCTTACACTCACGAGCCATTCTACTCACAGTTTGCAATTGAGGTTCCTGACAACTGGCGCTGGGATCTTTCATACAATGTTCCTCTTGACGAGATGATGCAGATCTTTGACTATGCAATTGAGAACGGTTATACAATTGCTTGGGGTTCTGACGTTTCAGAGAAAGGTTTCAACAGAAACGGCCTTGGTATAGTTCCTGACGTTGAGGCTAACCAGAAAGAGGCAGGTTCAGACGAGGCAAAATGGATCGGTAAGTCACCTGAGGAGAAGAATGCAGCATTGAACAACCAGGACGCTCCTGGCAAAGAGCTCAAGATCACTCAGGAGATGAGACAGGCTGGTTATGACAACAAGACCACTACTGATGACCACGGTATGCATATCTATGGTATTGCAAAAGACCAGAACGGTACAAAATACTACATGGTAAAGAACTCATGGGGTCCTACAGGCAAATACAAAGGTATCTGGTACGTATCTGAGCCTTTCGTTCAGTACAAGACCATGAACATTGTTGTAAACAAGAACGCCATCCCTGCTGCAATCAAAGCTAAGCTCGGTCTATAATTGACACTCATTACTGCCGGTGCAACATACTGCCCGGCAGTAACTTTGTACACACTCAGAAACACCTAACACACAAATACATTATGAAAAAAACAATTTTATTGGCTGCTGCGTTCCTTTGTTTGGGAACCGCCCTTTCAGCCCAGTACAAATATGAGTTTACAGTGGTTAAAGAGAATCCCGCAACTCCGGTGAAGAACCAGGCAAGTACAGGTACCTGCTGGTGCTTTGCTACAAACTCTTTCATTGAGTCTGAACTTTTGAGAATGGGTAAAGGTGAGTATGACCTTTCTGAGATGTTCATTGTAAGGAACAACTACAAGACCAGAATCATAGACAACTACTACAGAAGAGGCAGAGGAAATGTAGGCCAGGGAAGTATTGCTCACATGTACATCAATGAGATGGCAAAGAACGGCCTCATGACTGAGGAGGCATACGACGGCATCAATTACGATTCTCCTACACACAGCCACGGTGACCTACAGAAATGGGTACAGGCCATCAGCAAGAATGCTGTTGAGATGAAGAAACCTATCCCTGCTGAGATTCTTGAGGGTATGCTTGACGCTTACCTTGGCGAGGTTCCTGAGAAATTCACCTACAAGGGAAAAGAGTACACTGCACAGAGCTTCTACAAGAGCCTTGGCATCAATGCAAGTGACTATATTGAGCTTACAAGCTTCAACCACCACCCATACTACCAGCAGATTGTAGTTGAGGTTCCTGACAACTGGGACCACCAGCTTATGTACAACCTTCCATTGGATGAGTTCATGGCTGTAATTGACAACGCAATCAACACAGGCTACACAGTTGCATGGGATGGTGACGTAAGCGAGCCAGGCTATGCATTCCAGCATCAGGTTGCTGTTCTTTGCAAGGAGAACATCAGAAAAGAGGCTGAAATCAAGACAAAACCTGTTGAAGAAGAGGTAACCCAGGAGAGCAGGCAGAAAGGTTACGAGACATTCGTAACAACTGACGACCACCTTGAGCACATCACAGGTATTGCAAAAGACCAGGACGGTGTGAAATACTACAAGACAAAGAACTCTTGGGGCACACAGAGAAACGGTACAGGCTACCACTATATGTCTGAGAACTATATCAAGGCCAAGACCATCTCAATCCTCGTAAACAAGAATTCAATCCCTAAGGCAATCAGGGCTAAATTGGGCATCAAATAAATTGCTTCCCAGCAAATTTTAAAACAAAAGGGTGGTCCACTGCAGGGCCACCCTTATATAAATGATACAACTATGGGCATCACCAGACATATTCCCAACACAATCACCTCAATGAATCTGTTGAGCGGTTGCTATGCAACAATCTTTGCCATTAACGGAGACTTCAAGACCTCATTCCTGTGCATCATTGCAGGTGCGGTATTTGATTTTTGCGACGGCCTTGCCGCCCGCGCACTCAAAGCCTACTCCCCTATGGGCAAGGAACTTGATTCACTTGCAGATATGGTTACATTCGGTGTTGCCCCGGCAATGATCCTCTACAGATTCCAGGCAGAATCGGGCTTCCTCATCTACCTGCCCCTCCTGATAGCCGCCTTCAGCGGCCTCAGGTTGGCCAAGTTCAACATTGATACCCGCCAAAGCGAGAACTTCATAGGGCTTGCCACCCCATCGTGCGCCCTCATCTGCGGTTCACTCATCTATGCAGCAGAAACTTACCCTGAGCTTGCCGGTTTCCTTACCGCATACGCATACATTGTTCCAATGCTGGCCCTTGTGCTCTGCTACCTCCTTATCTGTGAGATTCCAATGTTCTCTTTCAAGTTCAAGAACCTCACCTGGAAAGACAACTCTGCAAGATTCTCATTCCTTGGATTGGTTGCAGCACTAGCCATTGGAGTCCTTGCTGCCGGTCTCAACTGGAGCCTCCTCGTACTGGGCATCTTCATTGCATACATCATTGTAAACATTGCATCTGCAATATTCAGCAAAAAGTAATTTAAGTTCAATTAATTTTTACAGTCCCTCGCAGATTCCTCTGTGGGGGACTGTCATATATATATGCCTATACATGTCCAATGAAAACAAAGTGCCTTCGTTCAGTCTCGGATGAGGCTACTCAGCGGAATAATTCATCTCGACGGCAAACTCCTCCTTTTAGCCATTCTTTGAATGTCTAACGTCGTCAGACAAGTGCCGTCGCGGGACGATGAATTTTTCCACCTCGCTTTCCGCCTCATCCTCCATTCACTCAGACACATGTTTTCATTTGACCTGCATGCCATATATAAAGATGAATATTAAAATTGGAGGACCTCATTCGACGGTTGCGAGTTATTGTGAAGCAATGACGAAGCAGAGGAGACTGCGTCGTCCCCAATTTTTAATATTCATCTGGATTATGACATGGTTATAAAAGTAAAAATATCCCTGAAGAGAAGGTCTCCAGGGATGATGTATAAGGTAATTGAACTGATTATTTCAGGTAACGGTCCTTAATTCTGAGAAGGACTTCAGCGGTGTAAGGGTTGAATACCTTCCTGCCTTCGTAGAAACCTCCGTTCATGGCTGCAAAGAGGAGTTTTGCAAGGTCCCCACGGGTGGTAGTTACAAATGAACCGTTGAAAGAGGTATTCCTCATCCCAAGCATGCCTGTGACCTTTCTGACAAATTCTTCAGCTGAAAGTCCTGGCATGTATTTGGCCA
Source organism: uncultured Muribaculaceae bacterium (assembly GCA_964475015.1). Lineage (GTDB taxonomy): Bacteria > Bacteroidota > Bacteroidia > Bacteroidales > UBA932 > Egerieousia. The sequence goes on along the minus strand of CAYYVA010000007.1, from coordinate 46,210 downwards.
GCAATGAGTTCATGTAAGAAACATGCCTGCCGCCAGCAGAAGGCACAAACAACTCACCCACTGTAAGGGCCGCATCATTGCCTTCCACATCCAGAAGCTCTCCGAGAGTGTCACATTCCCTTACCTTGCCGCCTGATACCAATTCTGCCACCTGAGGGACAACAGAAAGGAATGGAGAGGCATCCCCCATATCAAATTTCACCTGAAGCAGGGAATCTTCCCTTGAACCCACAAGATGGAAATACTCTTCACGGTATCTGTCGGGAATAATGATAGATTCCCCTGCCTTAAAAGAAGCTGCAGAAACAGGCATCACCCCTTTTGCAGGGATTCCTCCAAAAACAACCTGTGCTGCCGCAAAGTTATTTGGCCGGGTATTCATGTATCCTATCACATATGCTGCAAAATTCTTATGGTCAGGTATGAGTGATACAGCGTAAGGGGAGCCCAGATATACTGCAATCATAGGCTGTTCAGCTGCCCAGCCTGTTATATAGGCCATCTCCTCCTTAACTATTCCATAATCCTTGTAAGCGCGCTGGTCGGTTTCATTGAATCCCATGATGATAAGGTCATGATTGCTGAGCTTGTTGCGGGCCTGCTTCAAATCTTCCAGAGAAGCGCCATTTCCCAGGATAATTGTATCCACCTGTCCATATCTGTTTGCCAGTTCCCCAAATTCATGGCCCAAACGGGGGTTCTTATATCCCACATATGCCACTCTCCTCCCTTCAAGAGAAACAGGAAGCCCATATCCTGCAGAGTTGTCATTGAAGAGAACTGTAATGGTCTCCTTGGAAATTGTGTTTATCAGGTGGAGCTTGGTCCGCATCTCTTTATCGGGATTATGAGTATCGGTGAAACGCTCCAGCCCCCTCAAATCCACAATAGGGTCATACCCTTTCTCCAGAATACCCAAGCGTGCCTTTAGGGCAAGCATTTTCTTTACTTTTGCATCCAGTTCCTCCATAGTTATCTCCCCCCTCTTCAACGCCTGTTCAATGACATCTATCGAATTTTCAACATCTTCAGGCATAAGAAGCAGATCAACACCCGCCTTGAATGCAGCCAGAGGAATCTCCTTCTTCTCAAGGCCGCTATCCTTTGAAACCCCGTACATATTGAGGGCATCGGTACATATAATACCGTCATACCCAAGTTTTTCCCTCAATAATCCAGTTACAATGGGCCTGGAAATTGAAGATGGTGTTCCCGACGGATCCAATGAAGGAATGCCCAGATGCCCCACCATCACCATATCCACACCTTCCGCTATCAGACGCTTGAAAGGATAGAGTTCCATTGAATCAATCCTCTCCTGATCAAAGTTCAATATCGGCAAGGCCAGATGGGAATCCACATCAGTATCACCATGCCCTGGAAAATGTTTGGCAGAACCGGCAACACCTCCGTCACGCATACCGCGGAACATTGCAACACTGAATCCGGCAACTTTTTCCTTGTCTTCATGGAAACTGCGGGTATTTACAATATGCTTCTCGGGATTGTTGTTAATATCCACAACAGGTGAATAATTGACCTGTATCTTAAGGGCTCTGCACTCCCTGGCAATTGACTTTCCAACCTCATATATCAGGGAATCACTGCTCAAGGCACCCATTTGCTGGAAGCGTTGGAATGCAGGAATCCCGTCCCATCTCATACTTACCCCCCACTCTGCATCAAGGGTGACAAGCATAGGAATCTTTGCCAGACTGTTCAATTCATTCAGTTTTTTTACAGCCGGAATAAACTGGTCAAAGCCCAGTGGAATCACACCTCCTATCTTCTCCTTTTTAACAAGTCTTTTCTGCATGGCAAACTTCTCCTTGCTCTCCATAGAGGTGAAATCTATAACCATAATCTGAGCTATCTTTTCCCTTCTGGAGAGCTTCCTGAATACAGAATCAACCTGTCTGTCAATCTTTTCCTGTGACGGGTATCTGTACAATCCTACCCCATCCTGATTCACGGCTGCAAAAATGGTTGCCGGCCCCAGGACAGATATCAATAGAGTAGCCAGAGCAACTTTTCTGAGATTTGGATTTATAAAGTTCTTTTTCATTCCATGTCCAATATCAATTGCGCAGCGGCAGCAGACAATACCTGTTTACCGGCATATTTGCCACCATTGCGTAGCATAAACTTGAATTTCCCAATATCTGAGCCGGTAGTTGTCAGATATGGTACACCAAATCCACTGCTATTGAGTCTTCTGCCTGAGAAAGCAGTAGAAGTCATACCTGTTTCAAGGAGCATTTTGCGGGCAACTTCATCAATTGATGCATATTTGCGGTACTTAATAAGTATCTCCTGAAGCAATCCTGCTGCAACAGGATCTTTATAACCGGACATCAGTTCCCCAACACTTGATGATGCATTGCTGCAATCCGGATCCAGCAGTCCGCCTAATGTATCAGAAAGCCTTATCTTGCCACCTGCCACCAGTTCCGCAACTTGCGGAACAAGTGTCAAATATGCACTCTCCTCCTTCATCTCATAAGGAACCATACTCAATGAATCTGCCTCAGTCCCTATAAAGTTATGGTACTCCTCCCTGAACCTGCTTGGAATGATTACCGATTCACCCACCTTGAATGAAGCTGCCGTTACCGGAAGTACACCAATTGCAGGTATACCGCCAAACACTACCTGGGCAGCCGCAAAGTTATTTGCCTGGTTGTTTGAATATCCAAGGACAAAAGCTGTGAAGTTCCTGTAGTTTGGGATCCTCGTAAGGGCGTATGGAGAGCCAAGATATACAGCTATCATAGGCTGCTCTTTTGCCCATTCTGTTATAAATGAAATGTTCTCAGGATTTATTGCATATCCTTTGTGAGGCCTCTGGTCTGTCTCATTGAAGCCGAATATTATAAGATCATGTCCGCGGAGACGGTTACGCGCATCCCTCAGGGCAGCCAGTGAGGCATCACTTTCAAGAATGACTGTATCAACCTGTCCGTACTTGTTTGCTACAGCTGCAAACTCACGCCCCAATACAGGGTTTTTATAGCCTACATATGCCACTTTCTTCCCCTCCAGGGAGACAGGGAGGCCGTATCCGGCAGAATTGTCATTAAAAAGGACTGTCATGCTGTTCTTGGCAATCTGCTGCATGAGATCCAGGTTCTCCTGCACAATCACCCTCTGCTCAAGCCCATTCATATCCACCAGCGGAGAATAGCCCTTCTCAAAAAGTCCCAGACGGGCCTTCAGGGCAAGCATCTTCTTCACCCTTTCATTAAGCCCGGCCATTGTAATCTCACCCCTCTTGAGGGCCTGCTCAATTACGGTTATAGAGTTCTCCACATCCTCGGGCATGAGGAGGATATCTGCACCGGCCTTATAGGCAGCCAGAGGGATATCCTTCTTCTCAAGACCGCTCTCCTTTGCCACACCATGCATATTCAGGGCATCTGTACAGATAATTCCCTTGAAGCCGAGCTTTTCCCTGAGGAGCTCAGTCACAATCTTCCTGGAAATTGAAGATGGGGTTCCCGACGGATCCAGTGCAGGCACATTAAGGTGTGCCACCATAACCATATCCACACCTGCAGCAACCAGGTGCTTGAAAGGGTACATTTCAAGGGTATCGAGCCTCTGGTAATCAAATGGGATGACCGGAAGGGCCAGATGTGAGTCCACATCAGTATCCCCGTGGCCCGGGAAATGTTTGGCAGAACCGGCTACTCCCGCATCCTTCATGCCCTGCATTATGGCAATGCCATAGCGGGCAACCTTGTCCTTGTCCTCTCCGAACGACCTTGTGTTGATTGCCGGGTTGGAAGGGTTGTTGTTGATGTCAATGTCCGGGGCATAGTTCACCTGCATCTTCAGCAGGCGGCACTCCTTGCCCAGGAGATAGCCCATCCTGTATACAAGGGAATCGCTGCTGAGGGCTCCCAGCTGCATCTGCCTCGGGAACGGAGGAATCTCATCCCAGTATCTCATATTTGCACCCCACTCTGCATCAATGGAGATAAGCATGGGAATTCTGGAGAGCCTGTTCAGCTCATTCATCCTCCTCATTGCAGGGACAAAGTCATCATTCATCGGGATGAGGCCACCAATCTTCTCCTTCTTTACAAGGCGGTCCTGCATTGCCTTCCTCCTGCTCCCATCATGGGAATCAAACTCAATAATCATGATCTGGGCAATCTTCTCCCTTGTGGAAAGCTTCCTGAAGACAGAATCAACTACCCTGTCAACCTTTGCCTGTGAGGGGTACTGATATACCTTCTGGTGGTCCGCCAGAAGTGACTTGTACTCCTGTGGGGATTTGTATGCCCCTGCAGGATTTTCCTGGGCAAAGGCCTGGAATCCTGTAATTGTAGAGAATAATAGAGCTGCCGCAGCAGCTCTATCAATGAATCTTTTTAACATATTGCACCAATAATGTTGTTATGCGTCAAACTCTTTTCTGAGGGCTGCCATCTTGGCATCACAGTCTGCACCGTTTACGCCAAAATAGAACTTGATTTTAGGCTCTGTACCACTTGGACGGATAGATACAACCGCACCATCCTCCATGTAGAACTGGAGCACATTTGATTTAGGAAGACCTGTCTCCTCAGGCTTGTTGTAATCAATCACCTTAACCACTGGTGAACCGCCAATCTCCTTAGGAGGGTTAGCCCTGTATGTAGCCATCATGTTCTGGATCTCCTCAAGACCGGCCTTGCCTTTCTTGGTAAGTGAAAGGAGAGACTCCTTGTACATGCCGAACTCAGCATAGATATCCTGAAGCAGCCGGTACAATGTCTTGCCCTGCTCTGCACACCATGCTGCACACTCTGCAACCAATGCACATGTGATTACAGCATCCTTGTCCCTTACAAACTCACCTGCGTTGTAGCCGTAGCTCTCCTCGCCACCGCCAATGAATGTAGCCTTGCCTTCATTCTCCCTGATTACAGATGCAATGTACTTGAAGCCTGTAAGCACGTTGTAGCATTTTACTCCATACTTCCTGGCCATTGCAGCCATAAGCTCGGTGGTAACGATGGTCTTAACAATGTATGTGTTCTCATTAAGCTTGCCAAGCTCTTTCCAGCGTCTGAGCAGGTAGTATGTGAGCAATGAAGCTGTCTGGTTTCCGTTAAGGAGGGTAATCTTGCCCTCATTGTCCCTTATTGCAATACCCACGCGGTCTGCATCAGGGTCTGTAGCCATAACGAGGTCTGCACCTTTCTCCTCAGCAAGCGCAACTGCCATCTCAAGGGCCGAGTTCTCCTCAGGGTTAGGTGACTTCACTGTAGGGAAGTTTCCGTTGCTCTCAACCTGAGCCTCAACAAGAGATACGTTATTGAAGCCCATCCTTGCAAGGATCTTAGGCACAAGGGTGATTCCAGTACCGTGGAGAGGGGTATAAACCATCTTCATGTCTGCGTGGTTCTTCACTGCCTCAGGTGAAAGGAGGAGTGTTGAAACATCGCTCAAGTATGCCTCATCCACATCTGCACCAATCATCTGGATATTCTCCTCACCGCCGGTGAACTTAACCTGTGCAGGTGATGTTATCTTCCTTACTTCGTTTATAATGTTTGTATCATGAGGAGCAGTTACCTGTGCACCGTCTTCCCAGTAAGCCTTGTATCCGTTGTACTCTTTAGGGTTGTGCGAAGCTGTAACCATTACACCGCTCTGGCATTTGAGGTGGCGGATAGTATAGCTGAGCTCAGGAACCGGACGCAAAGAATCAAACAGATATACCTTTATTCCGTTGGCTGCAAACACGTTTGCAGTAATCTTTGCAAACTCTGCACTGTTGTTGCGGCTGTCATAGGATACTGCAACAGAAATCTGAGGAAGGTCCTTAAAGTTCTGCTTGAGGTAGTTTGCAACACCCTGGGTAGCCATTCCCACTGTATATTTGTTCATTCTATTTGTACCAACGCCCATAATGCCGCGCAATCCGCCTGTACCGAATTCAAGCATCCTGTAGAAGCTCTCTTCCAGCTCTTTTGGATTGTTGTCCATCAAATCCTTAACCTCTTTACGGGTCTGCTCGTCATAATCAGCGCCCAACCACTGCTGGGCAACTTCCAAATAGTTCTTTTCCATAAAATTACACGTTAGTTTTAATGAATGCGAATTTAGCAAAAATTACCTACCTTTGCAACCCTTTGGAAATATAACGGATGAATCTCAAGTCATATATACCATTTTACAGGCGCAACCTCAGCCTTGCCTTCCCCGTAATGATTACTCAAGCGGGGCAGATGATAGTGCAGTTCGCCGACAACATAATGGTGGGGCACCTCGGCACAAGCCAGTTTGCCGGAGTGGGCTTTGCCAATATGGTATTCACTGTGGGGTTCGTCTTCTGCACCTGTTTCACACAGGGAATGATACCCCATATAGGGCAGAGCTTCGGCAAGGGGGAGCACCGGAATGTGGCCCGTTTCTTCACCAACGGCCTGGTGCTGGACATCCTGGTATGCAGCTGCATAATGGCGCTGATGTTCGGCATAATGCCCCTGATGGACCACATGGGTCAGGATCCGCAGATTCTGGGATATGCCAGGGAGTATTACAGCATAATGGTGTGGTCAATGGCCCCATGTATCCTGTTCTATGTGATAAGGGCCCTTACGGAGGGTGTGGGAAACACAAAATACACCATGTACATCACCGTATTCTGTAACATCCTGAACATATTCCTCAACTGGGTGCTCATCTACGGGCATCTCGGGTTTGAGGCAATGGGGGTTGCAGGTGCCGCCATAGCCACATTGATAAGCAGGGTGGCAATGATGCTCATAGGACTTTGGATATTGCTGTCGGGAAGCCTGTACAAAAGATACCTACCAGACATCAGGCCCACTGCATTTGATTTCAAGCAGATAAAGGTTCTTGCAAAGACCTCCTTCCCGATAGCTTTCCAGGGGCTTGTGGAGGTTACAGCCTTCAGCCTTGCAGGGATTATGGTGGGATGGTTCGGGCAGGAGGCCATGGCAGCCCACCAGGCAGCCCAGACAATCATCACCTTCTCCTTCATGGTGGCACAGGGGGTTGGAGTGGCTGCAACAATCAGGGTATCACACCAGTTCGGGGAGAGGAGGTTCGCCGATGCCCGCAAGGCCGGATTTGCCGCGACCCATATAAGCATAGCCCTTATGGCGCTGGCCGGCATCACATTCATAGTGTTCAACGATGTAATACCATATATCTTCACATCAGACCCGGAGGTTGCCCGTATAGCCGGAAACCTGCTCTATGTAGCCTCTGCGTTCCAGCTCTTTGATGCCACACAGCTCTCAGCGCTGGCCTCACTAAGGGCACTTGCAGATGTGAAATGGCCGCTGGTACTCTCAATAGTCTCATACTACTGCGTCTGCATTCCACTGGGATATATTGCAGGATCGGTGCTTGGATTGGGGCCTATTGGGGTATGGTTCGGGCTGCTGATAGGGCTGATGTTCGCCTCGGTGCTCTTCCTGCTCAGGTTCAACAGGCTCACCAGAGGGTTCACCACAAATGAGGGGGAGCCGGATGCCGGTGCCGGGAACTGAACAAGTGCCTCCACGGTTGGGGTGCTGCAGGGAACCGCATAATTGCATACACTGTGGGATGCTACAGGGAACAAAATAATTGCAGGCACGATTCGGGGTGCCACAGGGAACCGAACAATTGCATACACCGTGGGATGCTACAGGGAACAAAATTAAATGAAGAATAATGCTTACAGCTGCTGACATACAGTACATATTGCAGAATGAGGGTGCAGATGTCACCCGGCTGCTCCTTGGGAAGGCCCCGGAAGGGGTAAACCTCCCGTTGTGCGCCAAATGCATCCAGGCCCGCGAAAAGATGAAGGTAAAGGCACCTCTGTGGCACTCGCACCCATCCCTGGCCTACCCTTTTGCAGTATCAGTAGAGCAGGGAAGCTCCCAGGCAACAGCACTATTCAAGCAACAGATCATTGCAGAACTGTTTCAGGAAGGGACCCAGTCCCTCCCGAGCAGAAATACCCCCGATTTTCTGCGCCACAGCGAAAAATCACCTCTCCCGAGCAGAAATACCCCCGATTTTCTGCGCCACAGCAAAAATTCGCCCCTCCCGAGCAGAAATACCCCCGATTTTCTGCGCCACAGCGAAAAATCACCTCTCCCGAGCAGAAATACCCCCGATTTTCTGCGCCACAGCAAAAATTCGCCCCTCCCGAGCAGAAATACCCCCGATTTTCTGCGCCACAGCGGGGATGCCGCTCCCACAGGCGGAATAATCACAGCAGACCTTACAGGGGGAATGGGGATAGATTCCTACTTCATCTCCCGCATTTCCTCCACCCACTACTATTTTGAGAGGAACGCTGAGCTTTGCGCCGCAACAGAATACAACTTCCGTGAGCTTGGGGCAGACAACATAATTGTCTCCGCGCGTGACATCACGGCCGATGGCTGCGCCGCCCTGAAGGAACTGGAGGGGAAAGGGATATCGCTACTCTACATAGACCCGGCCCGCAGGACACAAAGCGGCGGAAAAGCCATCCTGCTGCAGGACTACGAACCCAACATCATAGAGCTGCAGGAGAGGATGTTTGCCGTAAGCCGCCACATCCTGGTGAAGGTCTCCCCTATGGCCGACATCAAGCTGAACCTCAAGCATCTTCCCAAAACAGCTGCCATCTACGTAGTTGCCGTTGAAAACGAATGCAAGGAACTCCTCTTCCTCCTTGACCGTGAACATGACGGAAGCGAACCGCCGGTATATTGCTGTAACGTTGTCCTTTTGTACAATCAGCTGAATAACAGCGAATTAAAAAATAGAAGCAACGTAATTTCAGAAAAAACAAAAACACAAGTAATTGATTACCTGCAAGTTATACAAAAGGACGTCGTAAAAATAAGTGAGGAGGAGCAGGCCACCGCCACCTATGCTACCGCACTGGGAAAATATCTGTATGAGCCGAACAAGGCAATCCTGAAGGGAGGGGCATACAAGCTGGTTTCTCAGAGGTACGGGTGCCGGAAACTGGCAGTAAGCACACATCTCTATACAGCGGATGAGGAGATAGCCGGCTTCCCTGGAAAAAGGTTCATTGTGGAGGAGGTGCTGGAGTTCAACAAGAAGACGCTCAAGGATGTGGCGGCGCGGCACCCCAAGGCAGACCTTACTGCCCGCAACTTCCCGCTGGACACCAATGCCCTGAAAAAACAGTCCGGGATAAAGGACGGCGGCACAAGACATATCTTTGCCGTAACCCTCAGCAACGGGAAAAAGATGCTTGTGGTCACCGTTCCGGCTGACCATGACACATCCGCCAAGTAAACAATACCCGTAGCATACCCGCTATCTAACAGTGAATCAGACCGCTCCGAAGCTCATATTTCATAATATCATAATTTTACACTACATTTGCCCGCAGCGTGCAGTAAATTAGCTGCAGATAACCAAAACTTGCACTATATGAAACATTACCTTAAGAGACTTGAGGAATCAATAAAAGCCAATTGGAACAACCCTGCCCTGGGGAATTATGGAGGTGAGACATTCACCTTCGGAGAGGTGGCAACCCAGATAGAGAAGCTCCACCTTTTCTTCAGCGCCGCAGGGATACAGAAGGGGGAAAAGATAGCCCTCTGCGCAAAGAACACAGCCCGCTGGGGAATGTCATTCCTTGCAGGAAACACATACGAGGCCGTTATGGTCCCTATTCTTGCAGATTTTCATCCCGACAGCATAAAGTCACTTGTAAACCACTCTGAGAGCACAATCCTTTTCACAGACCATGACATCTGGCCCAAGCTCTCCGTAGCGGAGATGCCTGCCATCAAGGCAGTTGTCTCCACAGTGGATTTTTCCCTGCTCTATGGGGCAACCAAGGAGATAGAGGAGGCATACGCCGGCACAGCTGCGGCAATGGCCGCAAAATTCCCTAAAGGGTTCTCCAGGGAAGATGTGGACTACACCTTCAACAATGACAAAGAACTTGCAATCATCAACTATACGTCGGGAACCACATGTATGCCCAAGGGGGTTATGCTCAGATACGAGTGCATCAGTGCAAATGTGGAGTTCGGGCAGAAGAGGATCCCATCTTCCTCAAAGGACAAGATTGTCTCCATGCTCCCAATGGCCCACATGTATGGCCTGATGTTCGAGCTAATCTACCCATTGTGCGGAGGCTCTTCAATCTACTATATAGGCAGGATGCCTACCCCTGCAATCCTGATGGGAGCACTGGCAGAGGTGAAGCCTTACCTGCTCATTACTGTACCTCTTGTAATGGAGAAGATCTTCAAGAACAAGATACAGCCTGTCATAAGCAAGCCGCTGATGAAGGTGCTCACTTCAATTCCAGGCATCAACCGGATAATCTTCAAGAAGATAAGGGAAACACTCCTCACCGCGTTCGGTGGAAACATCAGGGAGATTGTAATGGGTGGCGCCGCCCTGAACCCTGAAGTTGAATACTGGTTCAGGAAAATTAGGCTCCCGTTCACAGTTGGATACGGAATGACAGAGGCCGCTCCGCTTATGGCATACGAGGATTGGGACAGGTTTGTGTCAAAATCCTGCGGAAAGGCAATTGACTCGGTTGAGATAAGGATTGACTCCGATGATCCGTACAGGATTCCAGGTGAGATCCAGGCCCGCGGTACAAACATCATGAGCGGCTACTTCAAGAATGAGGATGCCACAAGGGCCGCATTCACAAAAGACGGCTGGATGAACACCGGAGACCTCGGCCTTATGGACAAGGAGGGGAACATCTTCATAAAGGGGCGCAGCAAGAACATGATCCTCTCCCCTAACGGACAGAACATATATCCGGAGGAGATAGAGGCCGTAATCAACAATCTTCCGCATGTAGTTGAATCAATAGTTGTTGCCCGCGGGGCCGCACTTGTAGGACTTGTATACATGGATGCAGAAAAGCTGGCTGAAAACTCACTTGAAGCCGCATCCTACAGCAAGGAACTGATGAAGCAGGTGAATGCCCAAATGCCGGCCTACAGCAAGCTCTCAGCAATTGAAGCTGTTGCCGAGCCATTTGAGAAAACCCCTAAAATGAGCATCAAGCGCTTCCTCTACAGCTGATTAATCCCACGATTAATATGAATAAGGCCCCTACAGATAAACTGCTGGGGCCTTATTCATATTAATCGTGGGATTACCTTGGCTGTTTTGCATCCAGGAGGATCTTAGGGGCATCCTTCTCAAGGAGGTGCCTGTACCAGAAGATGTAGTCACCTGTTGTTGAGTGGAATGACTTGTTGCCTCTGTAGCCGTGGAACTCGCCAGGGTACATCATGAGGTCGAACTGCTTGCCGGCATCCTGCAGGGCGCCTATCAGCTGCATTGTATTCTGCATGTGTACATTGTCATCAGAGGTACCGTGGGTAATCTTCACATAGTTGGTGCTGTCTCCCTTATATTTTCCAACCTTCAACATCATCCTGGTATTTGCATACCCGTCCGGATTGTCAGCAGGGTGGTCCATATACCTCTCAGTATAATGGGTATCATACAAGCCCCAGTCATAAACGCCGCCACCTGCAATACCATACTTGAAATACTCATTTCCGGCTGTACATGCAAGCATTGTCATTGAACCGCCATACGAGAAGCCGGTGATGCCAACCTTATCCCTGTTCACGAACGGCCTCTTGTGAAGCTCCTTTATCCACTCAATATAATCAACCAGCTCAATGTTCAGCAGATTCCTGTGGAGATAGTTCAACCCCTCCTTGCCACAATGTCCGCTGGCCCTGTGGTCAATGGCAATCTGAATCACACCCTCGTATGCCCACCACTGGTTGCGCTCAGAAATGCCTTTCCATGTATCCATAACGGTACCGGCATTAGGGCCTCCGTACATGCTCACAAGAACAGGATATTTCTTTGTAGAATCAAGGTCTACAGGCCAGATTACCTGTGCAGGAAGCACATAACCGTCAACCTCAATTGAAAGCATCTCAGGGATGGCAAGCTTGTACTCATCAAAATTCTCACCCTTGCTGTCCACAATCACCTTCTCAACAGGTTTCTTCCCGACAGATACAACTGAAAGCCTTGTAGGGGTTACAGAGTTGGAATACTGGGCAACAAAATGCCTGTTGTCCGGAGAAATTGAAACGCCTGTGAAGTTATAGTCACCAAACGAAAGCCTCTCAATCTTTTTGGTCTTGAGGCTCACCTTGTAAACATCATTTCTTGTAGAAGCCTCCCTGCGGGCGGTAAAGTAGATTGAACCCTCCTTCATGTCTACTTTTACAATTCTGGTACCCCAGTTCTTCCCCTCGGTAATCTTGTCAAGCCTCTTGCCGTCAAACGACTGGAAATAGATTTGCTCCCACATGTCAAAATCCCTTACCATAAAGAAGCCGTCCTCCACAAAATGCATGTCATCCATCCAGTCAATCCAGGTCTTCTGGCTCTCATTATAGATCTCCTCCTTGCTTCCGTCTGCAGGATTTACAGTATAGAGGATTAGGTTGTTCTGCTCCCTTGGCATCCATGGAATGATGAAACGGCTGCCGTCAGCATTCCAGAATGGGATACCGAAGTATTGGTCAAGCTTGTGGTCGAAGTCTGCCCACACGGTTGCACCGTCTGCCACACTCACAAATGCCACCTTCACCTCAGGGTTTGTGTCACCTGCCTTAGGATAACGGGTCTCGGTAATGAAGCCGTGCTTGCCGCGTGAATCGTAGATAGGGAACATAGGGATGTTGGTATCATCAAACTTGTAGTATGCAATGGTCTTGCTGTCGGGGCTCCACCAGAAAGCCTTGTAGCGTGAACCTCTGCCAAGGATCTCCTCATAATAAACCCAAGAGGCATATCCGTTCATGATTACGTTTGTACCGTCTGTGGTAAGCTTCTTCACCTGGGAAGTTGCAGCATCCCATACACAAAGGTTGTTGTCCTTGTCTGTAAAGGCAACCTTGGATTTGTCGGGAGAAAGGAGAGGGTTCTTGGCACCCTTAGCCACAGCCTCGCCCTGGAACTTCTTCATCTGCTCAGGCACTGGGGCAATCTCCCTTGGAGAGTTCTCTACAGGGGTCTTCACACCTGTCTTTATGTTGTAGTTGAAGAACTTGAACTCCCTGCCGTTCCTCTCTGCCAGGGTTACTGTGTTCTTGTCTGCCCATCCTGTAACTGTAGGGACAGGGTTGATGATCCCCTCAGGGAGCTTTCCAAGTATCTGCTCCTGGGTAAGGGCTTTCTTCTGATTATCCTGCGCACTGGAAACGGTTGCACAAAGGCACAACAGCGCAGAAACTAGTAATAGCGATTTAAACAGTTTCATATATATTAAGGTTTTTATTTTCCTGAAAGATAAAGTTATTCACTTTTCCCTATCATTCAAAATATTTGTCATTGAAGTTCACAAGATATACCCTCTCCACCCCGCGGGTAATGGCGGTGTAGAGCCATTTGAGGTCATCCATTGAGATATCCTCCTTCCAGAGGTTGTTGTCCACAAACACGCACTTCCACTGGCCGCCCTGGGACTTGTGCCCGGTAATTGCCGTAGCATACTTTATCTGCAGGGCATTGTAGTACTTGTCCTCCCTCACCTTCTCCATCCTCTTCCTGCGTATGGTTATATGCTCATAATCTGCATATACCCCCTCAAAGAGCGCCCTCTGCTGCTCCCTGTCAAGCGCAGGAGAAACGGACTGCAGGGTATCCAGGATTATCTTAGCGTCTATCTCCACATCATCATAATCCGGGAACTTGAGGGTGGCCTGGGCAAAATGGAGCCCGTAACGCTCCTCATAATTGCTTATCCGCACCAGCTCCGCCACATCCCCGTTGGCAATGAAATCCAGCTGCGGCACATCCTCCAGGAACTGATAGCAGTTCTTCACAATCATAAGCTTGTCACCCCGGGTAAGCTGCTCCTCCATAAAGAGGACAGTCTGCCTTATCCCCATATTATATTTGTTGGCCCTCATGTTGGAACGGCACAGCACCACAACATCATCAAGCCCATATTTTGAGATGGCCCAGTCAAGCTCCTCAATCAATTCCCCTCCCGACAGTCTCTTGAAATCATCAAACCCCTTGCAGCAGAACTGCGGGAGATCCACATCCCCTGAGGCAATGATGCCCCTGAGCATGGTGGCATTATGGAGGATGCCGCTTTCGCGGGTCTGCCTCACCACATCCGTAAGGGTAACCATCTTGAGGGATGAATACTGTGAAAGGTAATCATAATCCAGGGCAGGGCTCTCATCCATCCCTATAGGGGGTAGCTGGGCTGAATCTCCCATAAGGATGAGCTTGTTGCCGGTATTCTGCCTTATATAGGAGATAAGGTCCTCCAGGAGGTCCCCAGTACCGAAAATGGAGCCCTCCCCGGCAGCCCCTATTGAGATGAGGGAAGCCTCATCCACAATATATACAGTATCCTTGCTCTTGTTGAAATCAAGCATGAAGCGGGCCTCCTTGTCTGCAAGGGACTTCTGCCTGTAAATCTGCTTGTGTATGGTCTTGGCCTGTACCCCGGAGTAGTTGGAAAGCACTTTTGCCGCCCTTCCAGTAGGGGCCAGGAGGATATATTTGTACTTGAAGTCCTTCAGGACATTTATAAAGGCCGATATTGCCGTGGTCTTTCCTGTTCCCGCATATCCCCTTACAACAAGGAGAGGAAATTCATCGGGAGAAGAAGAGATGAACTCTCCCAGCTGCTGGAAAAGCTCCCTCTGGCCGGGAGTGGGCTCCATCCCCATCTTCTGCTCAATGAGGGTGGCAAGATATTTCTCTACCGCCATCTCCAGATTGTGAACACTATTATGAGGGAATATACTTCAAGACGTCCCAGGAGCATCTGGAGAGCAAGAATGAACTTGCCCATTACCGGAATCTGCGAGAAATTGTCAAGGGCACCCACATTGCCGAAACCGGGCCCCACATTTCCAAGATTGGCAATTGAAGCCGAGAAAGAATCCATATAGTCAACCCCCATCATTGAGAGGAGCGCTCCGCCAGTAAAAATGAGGAAGAAATAGAGGGCAATATAGAGGTTCACGGCAGATGCCATTGAGTTGTCAACTACGCTCTCCCCCACCCTTACAGGGATTACGGCACTCGGATGCATGTGCTTCTTGAGCTGCACCTTGAAGTTCTTCCAGAAAATCAGCACCCTGTCTGTCTTGAGACCGCCCGAAGTTGAACCCGAGCAGGCACACTGCACCGAAACATACATCAGCAGCAGAACCGAAAGGGCCGGCCACAAGGTATTGTCCGTTGTGGCAAAACCGGTTGTGGATATCATTGAAACCGTATGGAAGATACTTGTCCACAATGCTTCCCAGAAGTTTGTCTCCACACCTCCAATAAGAAGGTCTGCCGTAATGATTACGGAAACAACCGCAATTGTACCGAGATAGAATTTTGTTACAGGCGACTGGAAGAGCTTTGGCGAGCGCTGCACAAAAGTTGAATAAAGGAGCCCGAAGTGCATTCCGCCCAGAAGCATGAACACCACAGATACCAGTTCAACCTTAAATGAATCATATGCTCCTATGGATTCAGCCCTTGTACTGAAGCCTCCCGTAGCAACTGCGCTGAAAGCATGGTTCACAGCATCAAACAGGTCCATACCAGCAAGCACATATCCCAGCGTACACAAGGCTGTCATCCCGACAAATACACTTGAAATCATCCTTATCACCTCCTTGGTGCGGAAACGGTAGTTCTCCTTGGAAAGTGATGAAATCTCCATCTTGCTGAGCCTCATCTTGAAAGTACTCACCATAGGGAGGATGAGGAGCATGAACACCACAACACCAATACCACCTATAAAATGTGTGGAAGACCTCCAGAAGAGGAGGCTCTTGGGCAGGGCTTCAATGTCCTGCAATATTGTACCTCCGGTTGTAGTATAGCCCGAAACGCTCTCAAACCAGGCATTTATGAGGGTAAACTCCCCTCCCCAAAGCACATACGGGAGCATTCCGAAAATACATGAAAGGACCCAGGAGAGGACAATGATTGTAAATCCCTCCTTTATGTGTATCTCCTCATGCTTCCTTACAAAGATGAGGGGGAACAATCCTGAAGTGAAAGTTATCACACCGCTCAGCAGCAGGGGAGAGAAAGCTGAATCAAAGTCATATATGACAGAGACTATAACGCTCATGAACATGAACATGGCGTTAAACAACAATGCAATACCTATATTTCTTGATACTACACTTATATTCATCTCTCTCAGCTGTGTTTTGAAAGTTTCCTGTTGGTCTCCACAAGCTCCCTCACATTCTCATTGAGTTCCTTGAGCTCATCGTCATTGTCCACAACCACAGTATAGCTCTTCTTCCTGAACAGATAGTCTGAAACCCCTTTGGATATCTTCATTAGGGGATTCACAAAATAGAAATTTATGAAATAGTTGAACAGGAATACCATAACCATACCCATAAGCACCGCCACCACACCAGGCATGATGCTCCTGTAGAAGCTGTCGCTCATGTTCATGGAGTTTTCCGCAAGGGCCTCCTGTGAAGTGAGGGTAAGTTTCTGCAGATACCACCTCAGGCGGAGATATACAGGGTGGAGCTTGCTGAAATACCAGCTCCTCCTGCCAGAATAGTCACTATGCCACACCTCCTTGGCATCGTTCATAACTATAACATATGTGGTATATGCAAAAAGGACAGAATCCGCATACATCCTCTCCTGCTCAGTTGTGAATTTCTCCCTCAGCTCCTTAAGGTTGCTGGAAAACATGTCATCATCCGCATCCAGCACAAGAAGCTCCCTTGTCTCGTCACCTATGCCTTCAAGAAGGTTGAAGTTGTACTCATCAGTAACCTCCATGAGGAGCCTTGTTGTATTTATGGCAGAAATGTTGTCATTGATGAGGTTGGATACAGTACTCCTCATCCTTATGAACTCATATATGGAAATTGCACTGGACACAAGGAGGATGGTTGCAATAACCACAAACCCCAATGATATTTTTTTCTTTATAGCCATGACATGCCTGATAATCTAAGGCAAATATAACATAAAAAAATATAACTCGGTTACCGGCAGGCGGTACCCGAGTTATATTATGTCCTCAGAATGCGGGGGATTATTTGTTCTCCTCTACATACTTGTTGTATTTGTCATAGCTGGTCTGATAGTCAGCGCTCTTCTCACGGAAACGGAAGAAGATGTTCTTCAGGTACTCTGCACATGCAAGTTTGATGTCAGCGTCCTCTGAAACCTCAAATGCCTTCTCAAAAGGAACGATTGCAGCCTCAAGGGTCTTCTCCATCTGCTCGAGCAATGCGTTGTACTTGTCGTCATCAAGCTCGTTCTGTGCCTTGTCCTGGATATCTACAGCCCAGTCATAGTATGCACAACCCTCTGCAAACGGTGCAAATACATATTTTGCATCAATCTCACCTGATTTCTTGAATGCAGCAATTGCCTCCTCAAATTTGTTCAATTTGCGGTAAACGCTACCCTCTGCATATACAAGGCTTGCGTTGTTAGGCTCGTTGCCCTGAGCAACCTTAAGGATTGCAAGAACTTTCTCAGGATCATCGTTAGACTCAAGGTATACGTTGATGAGTGCAACAAGAACTGACTGGCTGGTTGGATACATCTCAAATGCTTTGGTAAGAACCTCCTTGCATTTTACAGTGTCACCTTTTGCCTTGTAGTTGTCAGCAAGGCTTGCGCGTACGTCACCGTCAAGCTCATAGTTGATAGACAAACAGTACTCAAGGAATTTGATAGCCTTGTCCCTGTCAGCAGCCATGGTAGCTGTAACAGCTGTATAGTAAGCCATTGTTGAATCAACCTGGCCGAGTACCGGATGACCTGCTACCTCCCAAGTCTTCTCAAAGCCGTTTGAAGCCTCTGCGAAGTTACCAAGGGTGTAGTTTGACATTGCGCTCTCATAGAACTTGTTCTTGATGTTGTTCAGACCGTCAGTGATCTGTTTCTTCTGGGCACCTTTGGTATCGAGCTCAGCAGCCTTCTTCATTGCGTCAAATGAAAGCTGCAATGCATTCTCCAAAGCTGGTTTTGTAACAACCCATGCTACAAGCACACCGTTCTCATCATAGTAAAGTGCCTTGTCTGCATAAGTGTCAACTGTGAAAAGTTTGCCGTTCTTCTCCTCCTGGGCAGTTGATACTACCTGCTGGTCTTTAAGGAGAAGCTTAACCTGCATCTGTGGTGAACCCTGGAGAAGGCCCTCTGCAGGTGCGTCATAACATGCCTGGTAAGCGTTTGACAATTTTACCCAAGTTGCAGGGAGACCGCCTTTCTTAGGATTTTCTGTGTCAGCTTTGGCTTTGTCCAAAGCCTTAAGTGCATCCGCTGAAGCTTTGCTCTGTGCATCAGCCTGAGATACTACCATAAGCAGTGCAACCACTGCGAACAAAAATTTTTTCATCTCTAAAACAGTATTTTGAATTAATAATTAAATCTTATTTTATTGCTCATCCGGAACTTCAACCGGCTTGTCTTCACTCTTGTTTACCACGCAAACGGCTGCAATTGAATCACCCTCCCTGAGGTTAATGAGCTTCACACCCTGTGTTGCGCGTCCTGCAACCCTGATGTCAGACACCGCCACCCTGATGGTAATGCCCGACTTGTTGATGATCATGAGGTCATTTTCCTCTGTCACCGATTTTAAAGCT
The DNA here is from genome assembly GCA_964475015.1 of uncultured Muribaculaceae bacterium. Classification (GTDB taxonomy): domain Bacteria; phylum Bacteroidota; class Bacteroidia; order Bacteroidales; family UBA932; genus Egerieousia. The sequence goes on along the minus strand of CAYYVA010000007.1, from coordinate 27,602 downwards.
ACAAGTTTACCGGTTTTTTCTGTAATATTCAAAGTTTTTACACCTTTTCCGCCCCTGCTTGTAAGCCTGTAGTCTTCAAGCTCGGATTTTTTGCCGTATCCGTTCTCGCTAACTACCAGAATTGTACGGTTTTGCTCCTTTACCTTATCAGATTCAACACAAATCATGCCAACCACCTCATCATCATCCTCTATGCTGATTCCGCGCACTCCTGAGCTGGTCCTTCCGATTGCCCTTGCGTCAACCTCGTTGAACCTTACACATTTTCCGTCCCTGCCGGCAATGAGTATCTCGTTTGAGCCGTTGGTGAGCATTGCCTCCATGAGCTCGTCACCTTCCCTTACGGTAATGGCGTTAACACCGTTCACCCTTGGCCTTGAGTATGCCTCAAGTGAAGTCTTCTTCACTGTACCCCTCTTTGTACCCAGTACAATGTAGTTGTTGTTGATGTACTCCTCATCATTCAATGTAGGTACATTCAGGTATGCGCACACCTTGTCCTCAGGCTCTATGTTTATCACGTTCTGTATTGCGCGCCCCTTTGATGTCTTGGTTCCCTCAGGTACGTCGTATACCTTGAGCCAGAAGCATTTGCCCTTTTGTGTGAAGAACATCATGGTGCTGTGCATGTTTGCAACATAGATGTGCTCTATGAAGTCCTCCTCCCTGGTTGTGCTTCCCTTGGCACCTACTCCGCCCCTGTTCTGCAGGCGGTACTCATTCAGAGGTGTCCTCTTGATGTATCCCAGGTGTGAGATGGTAATCACCACATCCTCGTCGGGATAGAAATCCTCAGGATTGAACTCATCGGCTGAAGGGACAATTGCTGTCCTCCTCTCATCTCCGAACTTGGCTTTGAGGGCTACAAGCTCCTCCTTGATGATGTCCATCTGCATATCATAGTTCGCAAGTACCTCCTTCAGGTGGTTGATGAGCTTCATGAGCTCCTCATATTCGTTCTGGAGCTTCTCCTTCTCCAGGCCTGTAAGCTGGCGGAGCCTCATCTCAACGATAGCTGCAGCCTGTGCCTCTGAGAACTGGAACCTCTCTATCAGACCCTGTTTTGCATCATCCACGGTCTTGGATGCCCTGATGATTGCAATCACCTCATCCAGCACGTCAAGAGCCTTGAGCAGACCCTCCAGGATGTGTGCCCTGGCCTCAGCCTTGTTGAGCTCGAACTGTGCCCTGCGCACCACCACATCATGCCTGTGGCGCACGTAGTACTTGATGAGCTGCTTGAGGTTGAGCAGCCTTGGCCTGCCGTCCACGAGGGCGATGTTGTTTACCGAGAAGCTGCTCTGCAGCGCTGTATATTTGAAGAGGGTGTTCAGGACCACATTTGCAACCGCACCCATCTTGAGCTTGATTACAATGCGCATTCCTGTACGGTCACTCTCATCGTTCACGTATGCAATGCCCTCTATCTTCTTCTCCTCCACAAGCTCAGCAATCTTCTCAATGAGCTCCCTCTTGTTCACCATGTAAGGGATCTCGCTCACCACAATTGTCTCGCGGCCGTGCTCGTTCACCTCAATGTCTGTCTTGGCCCTCACTACAATCCTGCCCCTTCCTGTATCAAACGCCTCCCTGATGCCGTTGAAGCCCTGGATGATACCGCCTGTAGGGAAATCGGGGCCCTTCACATGCTCCATCAGTTCATCTGTAGTGATGTCATTGTTGTTGATATAGGCCACAATGGCATCACAAATCTCATTGAGGTTGTGCGGAGCCATGTTTGTTGCCATACCCACCGCGATACCTGATGCACCGTTCAAAAGGAGTAGCGGAGCCTTTGCAGGGAGCACTACAGGCTCCTGCAGGGTATCGTCAAAGTTGTTCCTGAAATCTACGGTATTCTTGTCAAGATCCAGGAGTACCTCCTCGGCCACAGCATTGAAGCGGGCCTCTGTATAACGCATTGCAGCAGCGGAATCACCGTCTATAGAACCGAAGTTTCCCTGCCCCTGTACCAACATATATCTGAGGCTCCAGCTCTGGGCCATCCTCACCATTGCATCATATACGCTTGAATCGCCATGCGGATGGTACTTACCCAAAACCTCACCTACAATACGGGCTGATTTCTTGAATTGCCCCCCTGATGTAAGCCCCAACTCGCTCATGCCGTAAAGCACCCTTCTGTGAACCGGCTTGAGGCCGTCACGCACATCAGGAAGAGCTCTGGATACGATAACTGACATAGAGTAATCTATGTACGCACTCTTCATCTGATCCTCTATGTTAATCTGATGTATCCTTCCTTGTGTCTCTTCTATTTCCATAAAAAATTGTTAAGTTAACAAGCCCCTGCACAAGCAGGGTAATAACATACAAAAATACGCAATTTTTTTGATTAAATAAAGGAAGCAGGACAAATTTCCTTAAATTAGCGCAAATTTTGAAGAGATGCATTTACAACTATCGAGCGAACTAAACGACATCCTTACGTACGCCAAGGAAGAGGCCATGAGGCTGGGCAACTACACCGTCTCAACGGACCACCTGATCCTGGGCATTTTAAGGCACAGGGAAAACATTACGGTTGAGACACTTGATTCCCTTGGAGTGAATTCGGCGGAGCTGAAGGCACATCTGGAAGATGCAGTGAAGGCCAAGGAGCCCATCCCGTTTGAGAAGGACAACATGCTCTCCCTTTCAAAGGCAAGCGAGAACGCCCTCAAGATAATGTTCCTTGAGGCCCGTTCACTCCACATGATAAAGCCGGATTCCAGCCATCTGTTCCTTGCAATCCTCAGGGCACAGGACGGCCATGCCGTGCGCTGGCTGGAGCAGTATGACATCAATTATGAGAAGATAAGGAACATATTTGCAGGGAACGGCAATACCGCTGCAGAGCCTTCAGGGGAATACAGGGAGGAGAAGCCCCAGGAGAAGGGGGAAAATCCTCTTCCCGACAGCAATACACCTGAGGGTGAAGGGGATGTGATGGAGAACAGGAGCGGAATGAAAGCTTCCGGGGCAGCAGCTGTGAGGATAACTGCAAGGAAGGAGAACACAGGGAAGACCCCTGTACTGGACAGCTTCGGCTATGACCTCACAAAGGCCGCCATGGAAGACAAGCTCGACCCTGTCGTGGGGAGGGAGAAGGAGATTGAGAGGCTGGCACAGATCCTCGGAAGGAGGAAAAAGAACAATCCTGTGCTCATAGGTGAGCCGGGTGTGGGAAAATCTGCCATTGCAGAGGGGCTTGCAATAAGGATTGCAAAGAGGAATGTCTCAAGGGTACTTGTCGGGAAGAGGGTAGTTTCACTGGATATAGGCTCCATTGTTGCCGGTACAAAATACCGCGGCCAGTTTGAGGAGAGGATGAAGGCCATCCTGAATGAGCTTGCCAAGAACCCCAACATCATACTTTTCATTGATGAGATGCATACCCTTGTGGGTGCAGGCGGGGCAGCCGGATCACTTGATGCTGCAAACATGCTCAAGCCGGCCCTTGCACGCGGGGAGATACAGTGCATAGGTGCCACCACCCTGGATGAGTTCCGCCAGTTCATTGAGAAGGACGGGGCCCTGGAGCGCAGGTTCCAGAAAGTGATTGTGGAGACCACCAATTTTGCACAGACGCTGGATATCCTGGAGAACATAAAGGAGAGGTACCAGAAACACCATAACGTGGTGTACTCAGATGAGGCAATAAAGTCATGCATCACCTTGAGCCAAAGATATATAACAGACCGCTGCCTGCCGGACAAGGCCATTGACATCCTTGATGAGGCGGGAAGCCGCGTGCACCTGAAGAACATAAAGGTTTCCAAGAAAATACAGACTCTTGAGAAAGCCATTGAGATAGTTGTGGCAGAGAAGAAGGAGGCCGTTGCATGCTCTGATTTTGAGAAGGCAGCCATGTTCCGCGACATTGAAAAGCTCAAGCGTGAGGAACTGGAGGAGGAGCGTGCCAAATGGCAGCAGAAGCAGCTTGCCTCACCGGCACAGGTTACAGCTGAGGATGTGGCGCAGGTGGTGAGCATGGCAACCAACATTCCTGTGAGCAAGATTGCCCAGAGCGAGGGGAACAAGCTGGCCGGAATGGGGGCTTCCCTGAAGGAGAAAATCATCGGGCAGGACGAGGCTGTAGAGACAGTAACCCGCGCCATCCAGCGCAACAGGGCCGGACTGAAGGACCCCAACAAGCCGATAGGGACATTCCTGTTCCTGGGCCCTACCGGTGTGGGAAAGACCCAGCTTGCAAAGGTGCTTGCACAATATATGTTTGATTCTCCCGACAGCATCATACGCATTGACATGAGCGAATACATGGAGAAACATGCCGTGAGCCGCCTGATAGGTGCCCCTCCGGGCTACGTGGGGTACAACGAGGGCGGGCAGCTGAGCGAGAGGGTAAGGAGGAAACCTTACGCGGTTGTGCTGCTTGACGAGATCGAGAAGGCCCATCCGGACATCTTCAACCTGCTGCTGCAGGTGCTGGATGAGGGACGCCTCACCGACAGCAACGGACGCCACATTGATTTCCGCAACACTGTACTGATACTTACATCCAACATAGGAACCAAGGAGCTGAAGGATTTCGGGAACGGGCTCGGATTCTCAAATGCCTCAAAAAGGGACACCGTGGCCAACAGCAGGGCCATACTGGAAAAGGCCATCAAGAAGGCGTTCACTCCGGAGTTCCTCAACAGGCTGGATGAGCAGATACTCTTCAACCCTCTGGCCAAGGAGGACATTGAGCGAATCATTGAGATTGAGCTCCGCGAACTGTATGCCCGCGTTGAACAGGCCGGCTTTGTGCTGAAACTGGGCAAAGGGGTGAAGAAGTTCGTGGCTGACATGGGCTACGACCCTCAATACGGCGCCCGCCCGCTGAAGAGGGCAATCCAGCGCTACATAGAGGACCCGCTTGCAGAAAAGATAATCAGCGGCACAATAAAACCGGGCGAAACCGTAACCCTGAAGCTCAACAAGGAGCGGAACGGGGTTATATAAGCGGCCGGGGCGGATTCGGGCTGCGGTTATACTGCCCGGCTTCTACCCGGGACAGATCCGGGGGGATTCAGGGTGGATTCGCGGCGGGTCCGGGCACATTCTGGCCCCGAAACGTGCCAGGCAGCAAGAGCGGAGGGTTTACCTGTAGAGCTGCATCAGGAATTTGCGGCTGCCGAGGTTATGGATTACGTAGAAATCGTCGGGAAGGGCTCCATTGAGGAGATCTTTTTCGTACAGGCGCTGTGAGAGACGGGCGTAGGTCTCCTTGTGTATATGGTACTCCACAGGGGGGCGCTCGCCTGCAAACTTGAACCCGAGCTTCTCGTAAACATCCCCGCTCCCCCACTCCGTATCCGAGTAGGTCATGATCTCCAGCGGGGTACCCGGCTCAATCCTGGTATAGCGCTCCTCAATGAAAGTGCTGAGCAGGCGGCCCATTCCCCCCACCACCCTTATCCCGGGCAGGGAGGCATACCTCACCCACTCATACGAATCAAATATCAGTATATCAGCATTCTCCTGTTCCTCTTTAGGGACATTCTGCAACGGATCCCCAATCTTGCGCACCATTGGCCTCCCCTCTGAAAATGTTGCCACAGCCACAATCTCACCATCATACTCAAGTGCATACCTGTACCGGCATTTTGCGCTCGAATACGAATGATGCTTCTGCAGGAACTCCCTCACAATCTCCCCCAGCTGCGGGTTCCCCCTCCCGGTAAGCACCCTGCACTTGCGGGCAAACACACTTCTGAACCGCTCCAGCCTCGCCAAAATCCTCGCCTGCACCATCTGCCTCTGCGCCCACCAGCGGTCCTCATACAGATAAATTTTATTGAAGTTGTGACACGACTGCAATGTCACCCGTGACACGGGTTCACTGTCACCCGTGACACGACTGTACGCCGGGACAAGCTCCACGGAGAAATCGTAATCATTGAAGATGAAGGTGTTGCCATACTCAATGAAATCTATATAGGAAGACTCCAGGAAACTTCTGAAACCGCTTTTGAACAAACTTTCCATATGTCAAAATTAGGAAAACTACTCCATTTTAAACAAATTAATTTGCAGTTTGTCAAATAATCCATATATTTGCAGTCCCAAAACGGGATGATTCGTTAGCTCAGCAGGTAGAGCACAACACTTTTAATGTTGGGGTCCTGGGTTCGAGCCCCAGACGGATCACAAAACAGAGCAAATGAGGCCTTCGGAAACGGAGGCCTTTTTTTATTGACGGATTTTCACCATTTTTGTAGGCAGATGCCGCAATGCCATCTCCGGTGCCGCTACAGCCGGTGCAGCCAGGAGATGGCAGCAGCATCAGAGCTGGAATTCAACACAAAAACAATACAGTCATGAAGAAATTTGCTTTACTATTGGGTATGTTCTGCCTTGCGTTCACCCTTTGCGCCCAAAGCCAGAAGGCAGACCAGAAACCGCCAAGGGAAGACCTTAAGATCGGTTCCGCAATGCCTGAAATCAACCTCAAGTCAGATGTATACGGCAATGTTACCTCAAAGGACCTCAAGGGGAAGGTTGTCCTCATAAACATGTTCGCCACATGGTGTCCTCCATGCCAGAAGGAGCTGGCTGAGGTAAAGAGCACCCTATGGCCCAAATACAAGGACAACAAGAACTTCAAGATGCTGGTTATAGGACGTGAGCACACAGATGCGGACCTCACCAAGTACAATGAAAAGAAAGGGTTTGAGTTCCCTCTCTACCCTGACCCTACACGCGAGAACTACTCGAAATTTGCAGACCAGACCATTCCGCGCTCATACCTTTACGGCAAGGACGGAAAGCTTATATGGTCTGCCATAGGATACACCCCTGAGGAGTTCAAGGAGCTCATGGAGGCAATTGAGAAGGCGCTCAAATAGCTGACTGAAACTGCCTGGCAACGGCTGAAACTGCCTGGCACCGGCTTATAAACTGTCCTACGCCGGCTGGACACACCGCCGTCAGATAAAGAACAGCGATACACCTGCCACACTTATCACGGCACCAACCACCTCCTTGAAGGTGACCTTCTGCCCAAAAATAAGATGTGCAGGCCACAGGATGAATACCGGAGTAAGGGCCATCAGAGTTGATGCGATACCTGCTTCGGTATATCTTACTGCCATAAGCGAAAGGGAAACCCCAATGAACGGCCCCGTAGTGGTGGCCCAGAAAGCTGCAGTCATTCCCTTGCGGTCCCTGGCCGCAGCAACCAGAGTCCCCAGCTTCTTCTGAAGTGCCATCACTCCCAGGAATCCCACGGCCCCCGTAACCGCCCTTATAAAAGTTGAGGCAAACGGAACCATGGCAGCAATCTGCTCCTCGCCCGCCGGAATGGCCGCCTCATAATAATTCATACCCACCTTACTGAGCACCAGACCAATCCCCTGCCCCACACCGGCACCAATCCCCAACAATACCCCCTTCAATGGGAGCTTTAGGGTAAATTTCCTTCCTTGCGGATCATTCCCCTTGTTCAGCACTGAAATCCCTATCCCCGTAAGGGTTACCAACATACCGGCCACCCCCTGCAGCGGCATCTTCTCACCCAGGATAACCCATCCCGCAATGGCAGCGGTAGGGGGCGCCAGGGTCATGAAAAGCTGCCCGAACCTGGAGCCTATTATGATATATGAATTGAAAAGGCAATAATCCCCCAAAAGATACCCCACAAATCCCGACAACGAAAGCCACAGCCACGCCTTTCCCCCTGCCATGAGCGGATACGGCGCACCGGTAAACCACCACAGTGTGGCCCCCAGCATCACCAGCGAAAGGACCATCCTTATCACATTCAGCTGCAGCGAACCCAGCCTCTTGCTCCCCACCTCGGCAAACAGGGCGGTAATGGTCCACGACACCGCCACTCCGAGGGATATAATTTCACCTAAATAATTCATAAAAAATTTACAGTCGTGTCACGAGTTCAATGTAAGTCGTGTCACGAGTTCAGTTACAGTCGTGTCACGGGTTCAAGTTAATATCTGAGGTTTATCAGAAACAAATCGCTATGTGTGCCTATGCGGAACGGAGGTCCCCACAGGGAGAGGCCGCTTGAGACAATCACGTGGGAATCACCCCACTGGCGGTAGCCGTGTGACTGCTCGTACATCTTCTCCACCATAAGGCTCATGGGCCACACCTGTCCGTGGTGAGTATGACCGCTTATCTGCAGATCAACCCCAAGGGCAACATTCTCCGCAATGCCATATGGCTGATGGTCGAGCAAAATCACCGGACCGGCAAGTTGTAGCTGCTCCGGCTCACCTGCCTCTAACCTTGCTTCAACAGTATTGGATTTGGCCGCTAAATCAGCAGCACATTTCTGCAGCAGCTGCTCCACGGCAAGCCTTTCCCTGTTGCTGCGGTCGTCCCTCCCCACAATGCATAGGCCTTCGGGAAGAGCAATGACACTATCCCTGAGGAGCTCTATTGGGGTTTCTGCCAGGAACTCCTCCACCTCAGCTGAACCGCTGATATACTCATGGTTCCCCGGAACCATATAGATGCCGCCTGGCGCCACGAGCTGCCCCAGTTCCTCCTGCATCCTCTGCTGCCTCACCGGGAGCACACTGTTGTCAATCAGATCACCTGCAATGAGGATTATGTCGGGAGAGAGGGAATTTATCAGCTTCACATACCTCTGCAGCTGCTTCTTGTCAGTTGCATATCCCAAATGCACATCACTTATGGCCACAATCCTGGCCTTGCCTCCCTGCTTCCCGACAGATTCCTGTCTGTCTGCCGTTGAAGATGCTGCCGCCCCATTCATGTGGGCAGATGATGATTCTTGATGCGGCTTTAGGGTAATATCAACCTCCTCTACCTTGGGATTCATGTAATTGATATAACCTCCGATGAGCAGCAGTACCGTAAATATCAGCGCTCCCCAGAAGCCATATTGCCTGAGGCCGGCGCCAAAGCCTTGCAACGGCCCGCCGCAAAGGGCTGCAACTCCCCTGAGCAGATCCACAGCCAACAGGGCCAACACCATGTAGAGTGTGAACACCATCCACACCGAACCCATGTTGTACATCCCTCCCTGCAACCATGCGGGCATCTCCACATTACGGGAAAACAGTGAAATGAAAAGTGAAACCGCCACGAACCAGAAGGCAACGGAAAAGATCCCCTTGAAGAGGATAGCTCCGCCCCTTGAAAGCTGCATGGCATGCACAAGGGCTGAAAATGCATTCCAGCCCTTTATGAAAATATACAGGTTACCGAGCAGATATGCGCCCAGAATTCCCAGAAACATGAACCTCATGAATATTGCACTACAATTAACTGCCTGAAACCAATTGTTGTATCAGTACAGGCTGCTTGAAACAAATGCTCTGCCGGGGTTGCCCCGAGCGTTCAAATTACTCAGCCGGATAACCTACAGGATGATAAATCAGCGAAATCATTGTCTCAGGGAGCATGAGGGCCTCCTGAACTGCCTTCTGGTTGATGCCGGGAGCACACGCAACTGTTGCCATATCAGCAGCGGCGCAATACATGTAGATGTTCTGCGAAACATAACCTGCGTCCATTGCACCAAACTTGGCTGCCGCCTCAGCTCCAAAACGGCTGAACTTGCTGTAATCGCTCATCAGCATGATTACCGGATTATTGAGGGCAAAGCTGTTCCTGCCCGCAAAAATAGGACGGATATCTGTTCCGCTCACCTTCTCAAGCACCTCTTCAGCAGGCTTGTAAAGGTAAGTGCCGTCACCCTGGCAGACATACATCACAATATCCTGTGCATTTACGGCAGATGGGGCTGTGCGCCTGCCATCCTCCCTGTTTATTCCGTTGGCTGCCCAGAGGATATCCAGCATAACCTCATCCGAAACAACCTTTGTTGTGTCAAACTGCCTGATTGATTTCCTCACCTGGAGAATCTCCTTCAGGACAGAAAGTTTGTCGGGAGCAGGAGCCTCCTGCTGTGCATTATTATTTGAGTTGCAGGCTGTAAGGGCCAAAAGAAGCACTGCGCATGAAAGTGCCATTCCAAAAATCTTTTTCATAAGCATATCATTAAAATTAAATATCTGTTTCCACTATACTGGGGCCGTTCCGGAGAGCGCTCGGGGTTGTTCCGGGCGCGTTTGCCGCCACTTTTGTTCCCGAACTGCGGCCAGAGGGCCGGGAGGGCGCGGGGGCGGTTCTTCCTGAGCGGATAGTATGGCAAATATAGCAAATTTGTAGTATTTTTGTAATCATCTAAATCAGAAGGGATATGTTCAGATACGGGTTCAAGAAGCGCCTGCTGGAGCTGGGTGTGGATTATGGTTCAAGAGTGCTGGCTGCCGTGAGCGGCGGAATGGATTCAATGTGCATGGCGGATGCCCTGCTCAACAGCGGGCTTGACCTTACAGTTGCCATTGCGCACGTGAACTTCAACCTACGCGGGGAGGAGAGTGACGCAGATACCCGTATGGTACGTGAATGGTGCGCCCAAAAGGGAATTACCCTCCACGAGGAGAGCTTTAATACTACGGAATTTGCTGCAGAAAAGGGAATTTCCATTGAGATGGCTGCCCGCGAGCTCCGCTACAATTGGTTCTATACCCTCATGGCCGGACATGGATATGATTTTCTGGCAATTGCCCACAATGCCAATGACAACGCCGAGACCCTCCTGCTTAACCTCACCCGCGGATGCGGCATTGAGGGCATAGGGGGAATCCGCGAGAAGGTGGAACTGGAATTTGAGTACGCCTCCGATGAGGAGATAGCGGAAGATGAGGGGATGGCGGGAGACGCGGATGAGGCACAGGGAGAGCAGGCCCTGCACCCACAATACATCATCCGGCCGCTGATGTGCTATTCCAGGAAGCAGATTGAGAAGTATGCCCTCAAGTTCAATGTACCTTACCGTACAGACAGCACCAATCTGATGAGTGATTTTTCCCGCAACAGAATCCGCAATGAGGTGTTCCCGCAGCTGGAGAGGATAAACCCTTCAGTAGTTGCCACCTTCAACCGCAACATAAGGCATTTCAGGCAGGCTGCAGGCATCATGCAGAAGCATATTGAGGAGAAGCTGCAGCTGCTGTGCAATGAGTTCACCACTTTTGAGGAGTTCAGCACAAGCTGCTACGCCGGTAACATGTGCGGGCTGAATATCCTGATGAACCGGGTTCCGGTGGAGAACGGAGGGATTGAAGAGGAGTATTCCGCAATCATCTGCATAGTGGAACTGGCAAGGCTTCTGGAAGAGGAGGAATGGGAGTTCTGGGTGTACCAGATTGCCTCAAGGTACTCCTTCTCCCCTGCAATAATTGAGGATATTTGCACCTCAATTTCAGAGGATATGGCGGCATACGGCAGCACCTGTGCAGCCGCCGTGGCGCAGGGCGGGAGATCCGGGAACGGAGAGGCAAGGAAAGGGGCTGGCGGTCCAAAGAGATTTTTATCGGGAAGCGGAGAAGTCATTGCAGTGAAGGAGAGGGGGCTGCTGAAATTCTACCTGAATGTGGTTCCGGAGTGCGGCCTGGAGATTGATACTGTGGTGATTCCGCGCGAGGCGTGGCGCACCAGGAAGGAGAGTTGCCACCACTGCCCTACCCTCTATATGGATGCCTCAAAGGTGGAGATGCCCCTCAGCTGCAGGAGTGTTGAGCCGGGCGACAGGTTCTCACCGCTCGGGCTGCGCGGAAGCAAGAAGGTGACAGATTACCTCTCCGACATAAAATTTGAGAACCTCCACAAGGGAAATGTACTGGTGATGACAGATGCCTCAGGGAAAATTGTCTGCCTCCCCGGACTGCAGATTGCCAACCATGTAAGGGTCACCGAATCCACCCAGGAGGTACTGCAGGTAACAGTGTGTTGAATTCCAGCCTCTTCCCGACAGCTATAACCCCTTGGCCCCGCCAGTATTCCTCAAGTGGCACAAAGGGAGATTCAGGCAAGGGTACTGCAAGGCATTGTGCCAGCCCCGGAGAATCCTTCAAGAGCATGACGCAAGCAAACCCCGCAGGAGCACCGGTTGTATATCAGGCACCTTCAATCCAAGTGAACCCCTCAGGATGGGGAGCAACGATTTCCATCTCCCCCTTCACAGGATGGATAAACTTCACTGAAAAGGCATGCAGCATCAGTCGTGATGCCTCCTTCCCGTAGAGAAGATCCCCCACGATAGGGGTTCCCAAGCCCTGCGGATGGGCAGAGTGTACCCGGAGCTGATGTGTACGGCCGGTAACGGGATAAAACTCAATATAGCTCCTCCCTTTTTCCCTGCGGAGTATCCTGAACCTGGTAATTGCCGGCTTGCCCCCCTCAAAGTCCGCCGTCTGAAGCGGCCGGTTGAGATAATCAGGGGAAAGAGGGATTGAGATTTCCCCAGAATGGGCGGAGTTCCACACCACACATCCCCCAGCCGCTGCAGGAGCAACCTCCCCATCCAGGGCTGCATGGTACACCTTTTCCACCCCGGCGCTGGAGAACTGCATCTGCAGCTCCTTGTAGGTTGCCGGATCCTTTGCAATGAGGAGCACTCCAGAGGTGTGCATATCAAGGCGGTGGACAGGCTTCCAATCTGGCTGGAATCCAGGAATTAGTGCGGCCAGATGGGGTTCAGAGGCATTCTTCCCAGGCACGGAGAGGACTCCGGCCGGCTTGTTCACCGCAATAATGAGTTCATCTTCATATAGGATTTCAGGTTCAGGCACCGGAAGGGCGCACTCCCCCAGCCCGTAGCCGGAATGATAATCCGCCGGATCCACCTCCAAGCCCTGGAGCATGAATCCCAGCACCGGACCGCACTTCCCCTTGCAGGAAGGATAGAACTTGCCGTCCATACGCAGCTCTGATGAAATCTGCCCTCCATACCAGAACTCACCCATTGCAATCGGGCGGTATCCATGCAGATATGCATATTGCAGCAGCCGCGGTCCTGCACATTCACCGGTACCTGCCGGCGGCACAATATCCCCGAAAATCTCAAGAAGGTTCTTCCGTTCCCCACGGGCATTCAGGAAAGAAAAATGTTCAAAAATCTTCTGCTGCAAAGCAATGGATTTCTGTTTCCGCAGCTGCTTCAGCTCCTCAATCCGGCTATAACGCTCCTGAAGCCATACATCCATTACTGCCAGCTCCTCCTTCATCCTCTTTTCCGCACGCCTTATCTCCCCCTTCTGGAACTGGCTCTCCCTGGCAATCTCCCCCAGCATCGCCTCAAGATCCCCCAGAGCTTCCCTTATCTCCAGCTCCTCCTCATACCCATCAAGTCCTGTCCTGAGCCTCGTCTGGAGCAGCCCAATTTCCTTCCCGACAGATTCACGAAGCTTCTCCCTTTCCACCTTACCCTTCATATAAACCTCCTTAAGGCGCTCTATCTCTGCAAGATGAGTCTCCTTTGCTTCAGCTCTCCTGCTGATACAGGCACAAAACTCACTGTCATTCTGCAGTTCATCTATCTTTTCATTAATGCGGATTATCTCAGCCTCCCCTTCCGGGAAGAAACTGCAGGGAGAAAGGAGGTCATATACCGGAGGAACAAAATACCCCTGCAGGGAATGACACTCCAGCACCCCCGAATGTGCTGCCAGGAACCCTATCTTCCCATCCGGGGATTCTGCCACAAGGACTCCAAGCATCTTTCCCTCCTCCATAAGCTTCCCATGCAGGAAAGGGTCCGCTGCAATTGCCTGCCTCACCCTGGAGGCAGCCTCTATACACAAAGGGTGCGGCCGGTAGCTGAAAGGGTTGGTAAAATAAGCCGGCAGCCCCTCCCTAATCTTCAAGGTGGGGATACAGGCCTCTTCTGTAAGGAAATTCTTCATTGTCGGGAAGCGGATGAATTGTCGGGAAGCTGATAATCAGAACTGCAGGTAAGGAGGTTAATCAGAACTGCAGGGCAAGTGACAGTCCCGCACTTTCCCCGTTATAATATGGCAGGCTCATAAAAGAATATCCCTGCTCCCCCTTGCGCTCCATAGCCTTTCCGAAAAGTATCTTCTGTACCTGCGGATAAATCCAATATGCAGCCCTTGTGCCAAGGATTCCCACTCCTGCACCGGCCAACAAATCTGTGAACCAGTGTTCATTATGGCCTATACGGGCCAGGGCGGTACCTGTTGCCACTGCGTAACCTGCAACACCTATCCAAGGTGACACATCCTTGTACTCCATCCTAAGGAACTCGGCCCCCATAAAGGCTACTGCAGAGTGGCCGCTGGGAAAAGAATTGTTGTCCATACCGTTGGGGCGCTCCACATCAGCAACCACCTTCACCAGTTTGGTTGCAACTGCCGTAATGCAGTATGAAGCGGCAAGGATCACGGTGGCATCACGGTAGTTATGTGCAGACTGCACTCCGCTGAGCTTCAGGGCATAGAACCCTGCAGCGGGGATATACTGCGTAACATCCTCAAACACAAAACCGCCGTCATAAGGCTTCCTGAGCCCGAAATCCAGTTCCTTGAAATCATCAATGGCAGAGCCTATTGCACCTATGCCTATAAGGGCTGCCGGAGCAATGAGCTGCCTGGGGCTGAACTTATATATAGTGGCATCCGCAGCTGCTGCCGGAACCCCGGTAAAACCTGCAGATGACACAATGTCCGGTACCGCTTCCAGGCTGCTGCTTTTCACATCAAGTGTATCTGCCGCATGAAGCTGGAGAGCAAAAGAGATTGCTATAATGAGAGACAAAAAATACTTCATTCCTGTTGTGTTTAAGTAACAGGTGCGAAGATAATAATTTTTAAAATGACTAAATATTGCCATTTCCGGCATATTGGGGTTCAAACATATTTTTCGTAAATTTGTTGCTTTGAAAAGCAGGAGGTTCCTGCTTCTTAAATTGTTTCCCATATGATCTTTACAAGTGAAAATATACTTCTTTTAGGTGCGGTTCTGGTATTTGTAAGCATAATCATAAGCAAGACGGGGTTCCGTTTCGGCGTCCCTACACTCCTCCTCTTCCTCCTGGTGGGAATGCTGTTCGGATGTGAAGGGTTCGGTCTGGAATTCAACTCGCCAAAAAGCGCCCAGTTCATAGGCATGATAGCATTGAGCATTATCCTCTTTACGGGCGGTATGGATACAAAGTTCGCCGAGATAAAGCCAATTGCGGTACCGGGGCTCCTCCTCTCAACGGTGGCGCTCCTTATAACCACCCTCTTTACGGGAGGATTCATATTCTGCCTCGCAATGCTGTCGGGAATGAACATGGAGCTCTCCGTGCTGGCCTCATTCCTGCTGGCTGCCACAATGTCCTCTACAGACTCGGCCTCGGTGTTCAGCATACTCCGTTCACAGAAAATGCAGCTCAAGCATAACCTCAAGCCTCTCCTGGAGCTTGAGAGCGGTAGTAATGACCCCATGGCCTATATGCTTACCATTATCCTCATTCAGGTTATCCATAACCCCGGAGAGATAAGCGGCTGGGACATAGCAAAGGACCTTGCACTGCAGTTCGGATATGCAATTGCCCTCAGCATAGCAATAGGAAAAGCTGTTGTATGGCTGATAAACAAAATTGAACTCTCAAATACAGCACTATATTCGGTACTGCTGCTGAGTGTTGTATTCTTCACATTCTCAATTACAGACCTTGTGGGGGGCAACGGCTATCTTGCAGTATATCTGGCCGGTCTTGTAGTGGGAAACAGCAAGGTAATCCTCAAGAGGGAGATGAGCCTCTTCATGGACAGCCTCACATGGCTATGCCAGGTAATCATGTTCCTCACCCTCGGTCTCCTGGTTGTACCTTCTGAAATGATCCACGTGGCCCCTGCCGGATTGCTCATAGGGCTCTTCATGATGTTCGTGGCAAGGCCGCTGAGCGTATTCGTATGCCTCGCCCCGTTCAAGGACCTTCCGCTCAAGGCCCAGACATTCATCTCCTGGGTAGGTCTCAGAGGTGCTGTTCCAATCATCTTTGCAACATATCCGGTAGTTGAGAATGTCCCCGGCTCAGATATCATATTCAATGTAGTCTTCTTCATAACACTCCTCTCCCTGATATTGCAGGGAATGAGCATAGGGTGGTTCGCCAGGAAACTCCACCTGGACCTGCCGCCTGAGGAGGAGAAGAAGTTTGACATCCATATTCCCGACGAAATGAGTTCGTCCCTCTACGAGGTTACCCTCACAGAAGAGATACTCCAGAACGGAGACAACCTGGCCAAGATGAACATCCCTAAGGGACATCTTGTAATGATGGTTAAGAGGGGGAAGGAATACATTGTACCTAACGGCCAGACACAGCTCCTTGAAGGGGATGTGATGCTGTTCATCTCATCAAACGAACACCTGCCTGAGCAATAAATGGAAAGAATCCCCTTAAGGATAATTTATGAAGACGAGTACCTCATTGTGATAGAAAAGCGTGAGGGGCTCCTCTCAGTGGGCACCTCCCGCGGCCGGGAAGAGATTACCGCACACAGATTGCTGAACAACTACCTGCAGAACACCTGCGGCGGTGGCCGCGGCTCCAGTAGGCGCGGGCGGGAATTCGGGCGCGGCCGTAGCACAAAAACGGCCCAAAATGTGCCCGGAATGGATGCGGAGTGGCGTTCGGGAACAAAATCGGCCCAAAATGTGCCCGGAATGCACGGCAGATGTTACGGTGCAGCTCCCCGGGCTTTCATTGTACACAGGCTGGACCGTGAAACCAGCGGGCTTATGGTATTTGCCAAGAGCGAGGAGGTGAAGCTGCGGATGCAGGAGAACTGGGACAGCATGGTGACCCACCGCGGCTATGTGGCGGTGGTGAACGGGCTGCCAGGCAGGGATGGGAAACCCGGTGGAGAGGGGGAGCAGATGCAGGGGACGGTACGCAGCTGGCTGAAGGAGAACAGCGCATTCATTGTGTATTCTTCCCCAAGGAACAATGGAGGACAGCTTGCAATAACACACTATAAGGTACTGGGAAGCAGCGGCAAAAGGGGCAAGAGCCTCATTGAGCTTGAACTGGAGACCGGGCGCAAGAACCAGATAAGGGTGCACATGCAGGAGTTGGGCTGCCCTATCTACGGAGACAGGAAGTATTTTGGGGATAACCCAGCGCAGCTTGCAGAAAGCAAAAAGGCGCGCAGACTGTATCTGCACGCCCATATACTTGACTTCATCCACCCGGTAACCGGCAAGGAAATGAAATTCACCACCGGCATTCCACGGGCCTTCAGGGAAGAAGTGTAGTCTCCGCTCCGGAGGGAATGAGGATTCCCGGGGCAAGCGTAACGCAAAATGCCCTTTTGGCCCCGTTTTACTTCATCTCGGCAGCTGCCTTGTTGAAGATTGCAAGACCTGCATCAGTAAGCGGGTGCTTCAAGAGACCCTCAATTGCTGAAAGAGGACAGGTTGCGACATCAGCACCGGCCTCAAGGCAAGCCACAATGTGCTGTGTGTGGCGGATTGAAGCTGCAAGCACCTCAGTGCCGTAACCGTAGTAGCGGTACATGTCAACAATCTTTGCTACAAGACCGATACCATCCTCACAGATATCATCAAGACGGCCAACGAAAGGGCTCACGAAAGTTGCACCGGCCTTTGCTGCCAAAAGTGCCTGGCCTACTGAGAATACAAGTGTACAGTTGGTTGCAATTCCCTTCTTTGAGAAATATTTCACTGCACGGATACCGTCAGCAGTACAAGGGAGCTTTACTGTAATCTTAGGGTCAATCTTTGCAAGTTCCTCACCCTCAGTAATCATACCCTCATAATCATTTGCAAATACCTCTGCACTTACAGGACCGTCAACGATGTCGCAGATCTTCTTGTAATGGGCCCTGATCTCCTCAGTTCCCTTTACACCCTCTTTTGCCATAAGGCTTGGGTTGGTTGTCACACCATCAAGAATACCCATATTCTGAGCCTTCTCAATCTGGCTCAAATTAGCTGTATCAATAAAAAACTTCATGTTGATATATTGTTATAAATTATAAAATTTCCACTTTTCCATCTTTCAGGAGATACTTCTCCCCTCCCAGAGGACACGTTGCAACCTCCCTCCCCTGCTCATCCGCAGAGAAATGGAGCTTCTCCCCCATACGGCTCATCCACCCTATCTGTCGGGAAGGGTTTCCTACAACAAGGGCATACGGGAGGATATCCTCTATCACCACTGCCCCTGCCCCTATGAAGGCATATTCCCCTATGTTGTTGCCACAGACAATTGTGGCGTTTGCCCCTATGGATGCCCCGTTGCCCACATGGGTGGAACGGTACTCATCCTTGCGGCTCACTGCGCTGCGGGGGTTCACCACATTGGTAAATACGCAGCTGGGGCCCAGGAAGACATCGTCTCCGCAGGTTACACCGGTATATACGCTCACATTGTTCTGCACCTTGCAGTTGCGGCCCAGCACCACTCCGGGTGAAATCACCACATTCTGCCCAATATTGCACCCTTCACCCAACGAGGCTCCGGCCATGATATGGGAAAAATGCCAGATGCGGCAGCCGCGGGCAACCTTTGCCCCCTTGTCTATCACCGCTGTAGGATGTGCAGTATATTCCTTTTTCCTGAACCACATAAACTGTTGCAATACGGCGCCAAAGTTAGTGAAAAATTTGAACAATTCCGGGGCAATTGCGTTTTCCTTACAGCTACAAACAATCATAAAGGAGAAATCATGAAGACAATGGCGCTGCTATTTGCCGCAATGCTCATATCATTCGGGCTTTGCGCATGCGATGACAGGGATGACCATCCCACCAAGATAAATACAGATGTAATAAAGGCATTTGAACAGCGGTACCCCCAGGCTGTACAGGTTGACTGGGAGAGGGAAGGGAAATATTATGTGGCAGAGTTCAAGGCTCCATACGGAGAGGCAACAGGCATCATCACCCCTACCCTGTATGAAATGGAGGCATGGTTTGATGCCAGGGCAAACTGGAAGATGACCGTAATGGAGGTTACATACGACATCCTCCCGGCTGAGGTGAAGGGGGGCTTCACAACATCCAAATACTCTGAGTGGAGGGTGGAAGACACCGATATAATTGAGAGGAACGGGAAGGAGACCGTATATGCCCTTGAGGTGAAGCGCGGCAAGGATGAGAGGTGCCTCTACTTCAATTCAAGGGGTGAGCTTACCAAAGAATTGAAGAAGGACATAAACGATTACAGGGATCTTCTCTGAACCATCCGCCCCTGAATTTGTTATATAGTTGAACAATGCAGTTATAGTTTTAGGTTAGTGATCCTGCACCCGCCACAAGCCCACGGCTCTGGCGGGTGCAGGTTTTATATGCTACGGATACACATACTCAAATATCTTGCTCCAGTCGGGGCTGGCCTCCATGGAAAAGCCGCTGGCAAAATTCCTGGAATAGATATACAGGTACGGTTTACCCTCAGCTATGCTCCCTTGCACATAGGGGCTCACGGCAGCTTCAAGAAAGAAATACTCCAGATAATATGGCGGAGGGGTTCCATTATATATTGAAAAACCTGCATCCAGGGCATACTGAATATAATCACCTTTTTCAAAGACAAACGTAAACTCCTCCATGAATTCCGTGTGGTTGTCATCATATTCCTCCCCCTTGTACACAAAGCCTATATCAAGATCAAGCTCTCCGCTCGGGAACATGAGAGACTTAGGGTGCGAGAGCCACTTGGCCACAACCTCATTCTCATATTTCCACTCGTCGGGATCAGAATCAATCCGCTCCCTGTTCATGGTCTTGGAGACCCCTACCAGGTAAATTGTCTCATAAATTGTGACATCACAATATTTTACGGCATCCGTGTGGGTTGCCTCTATGGTTCCGTAGCCGTCATCTCCAATCACCTGGGCCCGGAGCCTGTATTTCCCGTTTGCCCCGTTGGGAATAGGGAAGGTAATGGTATTCTCCTGCGCTGAAACAACTACATTCCCGCCAGGATCTCCTTTGATTGAGATTCCGTCTGATGCCACCCAGGAGAAGTTGACATTTGCCCGCGGGGAGGTGGAGAGTCCAAGGCTCTTTACAGCAGCAGTGCTGCCCATATTGGCATTGGCGGTTACGGAAGAAGTTATTGAAAGCATTGTATTCACAACAACAGGAACCTCAACCTTCACATCCTCCCTACCTGGTATTGAAAGGGTTAGAGTACCCTCAACAGGAAATTTTGCAGATGCCGGGAACTGTGGAAGAATCCTCCCGACAACCCCATCAAAGCCAACCTGTAATGAAGTGGATGAAGAGGCCAGCTCCACCCCCAAAGCAGCAGCATGGGACGGATAATAGGTATATTGGATATCGGTATAAAAATGATTGAATAGGGTAACGGGGCCCTGCTGCACTTCCAACCTGAGTTTCTCCACCCTGATGCGGCATTGCGTCTCCACTCCTCCCGTAGAGGCAGTAATGAGCGCATCACCCGGGGCCAGAGCCTTTATTTCCACCCCTCCGCTTCTACACCCGACCACCTGTACAACTGAAGGATCCGAGCTTACAGCAGTAACATCCGCATCTTCCGGCTGCAGACGTGAGAACGCCAGTAATGCCTCTTCCAGATCATACATTACCCTGGATGATTCCCAAAATGATATTTCAGGAGGGATAACATCCACAAGCCCCCCGGCGTCAACCCGCCAGCTATTCTCATCAATAGCACCGTCTCCCATGAACTTTACAGCTATATCATACTGTACATTCCGCTGCACATCGTAATTTGTATACATATCCTTTCCAAGATAGAACCTGTAAATTATATCCCCGGCCTTACGCGGTGAGGAATAGGATGACTTCAGCTCAACATAACTGCATATTTGGGAGTTCAGGCTCCCCTGAGGCCACACTTTGCCACTCTGCAGAGAGTTATCTGGCTGGAGGTTTCCCTGCATATTCTCCAGCATGTAGAACGATATGCCATTTTTAAGAGCATCAGCAGAGGGTGCCATAAGGGGATCAGCATCCATTGCATCATCCGGAGCCAATATCCTCCCATCCCCGAAAATTTCAATGCTCTTGGGAACATTCCTGAGCCTGATGCTGGAAACTTCAATGGAAACATCCTCATTCAACCCTGAATAATCACATTTAAGTACCACCTTTGCAGCACATCTGGCCAACTGTACAGTTACAGTTGCCCCGGCGTGCAACTTCTGCAGGGGAAGCGAACCGCACATGAGGATTGTACCCGGAGCCCCTGCCAGCCATGCAGGAGACCCAAGGGTAAAGACAAGTGACTCCATCTCCACAATGTTCTTTACCGGAAGAGGTTTTCCGGCATTAGCAATGGCATGGATGCTGTATGACATCCCGTCATATATTGCAGCCTTCACCTCCTCTCCATCTGTATAATGACCATAGGAGACCACATCCCCAACCTCATTGAAGATATAGAGGTTCACATCCTGTACAAGAGACTCCACACCATTTGCGGAACTCCTTACTGGCATATCCCCAATCCCCTCCACCGCGTATGTTATGGTAACCGGTGTATTTGGGACAACATCATCAGCCGAGCAAGCACAAAGCAGCACGACACAAAGTGAAACAAATAACAAACAAAATCTCCTCTCCATATTTAACCGATATTTAACTTTCAGCAATGAGGAAGGGAGCCTGGGCAGTAAAGAGAAAATGAAAATACAAGCAAAAAACGTGAATGGGCCCGAAGGGCTCCCGAGCCTCACGGGCAAAAATAGATTGAGGGGGCGGAACGGCTTTGCTAAAAAAGAAAAAAAGAAACTCCTGCATGCAGAAATTTCTTTTTTAGCAAAAATTTACGCTGTTTATCCTGTTTTTTACCCTACTTGAGGCTCTCCTGCCATTTCCATGCAGAGAGGAGCACCTCCTCAATTGGGGTATCGGCACTCCAGCCGAGCTCCCTGTTTGCCTTTGCAGGGTCAGCCCAGCACTGCTCCACATCTCCCGGGCGGCGGTCAGCAATCTTGTAGTTTAGCTGCACACCTGTTGCCTTGATGAATGCATTTACAAGCTCAAGGACTGAAAGGCCCCTTCCGGTACCCAGGTTGAAGACATTCCACCTGATTCCCTCCTGGAGCATCTTGTCAACTGCCTTTACATGGGCCTTTGCCAGATCCACTACATATATATAGTCCCTTATGCACGATCCGTCGGGAGTATTATAATCATTTCCAAAAACACTCAGGCACTCACGGATGCCTGCGGCTGTCTGGGTGATGAATGGTACCAGGTTGTTAGGGACTCCGTTAGGGAGCTCCCCGATATGGGCTGTAGGGTGTGCCCCAATGGGGTTGAAATATCTCAATGCAGTGGCATTCAAGTTAGGGTATGCCTTCACACAATCCTGCAGGATCTCCTCGGCAATCTGTTTTGTGCGGCCGTATGGGGAAGTTGCAGGCTGCAGCGGAGTTGACTCCTTTATAGGGAGCTCGTCATCATCCGGCTGGCCATATACTGTTGCAGATGAAGAGAATACAATGTTTGCAGCTTTTCCCTTGAGGGTCATCAGCTCAATGAGGTTCACAAGGGAATCCAGGTTGTTCCTGTAATACATCACAGGTTTTGCAACGCTTTCTCCCACAGCCTTATACGCTGCAAAATGGATGGCTGCCTCAATATCCGGATATTTTTCAAACACCTTCTCAAATGCGGCATAATCGGTACAATCCACCTCCATGAAATCTATCCTCTTCCCTATGATCTTCTCTATTCCGTCAAGGACCTTTGGGGTTGAATTGGAAAAATTGTCCACTCCAATCACATCATAACCCGCCTTTGTAAGCTCTACAGCCACGTGGGAACCTATATATCCTGTTGCTCCTGTAAGTAAAACTCTCTTCATTTTTTCAATTTTTTGCAATAATTGCAAAGATAAGTATTTAAAATGACGAATAAAATATTACATTTGCATCTCGAAAGCAGTTCTTTGCTTGTTGCCCAGGTGGTGAAATGGTAGACACGCTCGTTTCAGGTGCGAGTGCCGCGAGGCATGCAGGTTCGAGTCCTGTTCTGGGCACCAAGACTGTAACCCCGCAACCCCTTATTGGAGTTGCGGGGTATTTTTTTAACAGATACTATCTTAAAAAACTGTAATATGGCGTTAGTCAACAAAAATCAGAAGTACAAATGGAGTTTTGCAAACATAGGCGGCACAACCCGCGTGAAGCTCAACTCCGGTGAAGACATTGCTCACCTGCATGAACTGGACAAGAAAATGTGGACAGTCCTCTCCTGCCCTGTGAAAGGTCTGGAGATTGATGACAGGAGCCTTGCATACATGGATTGCGATGCAGACGGCAAGATCCGCGTAAATGACATCATCAGCACCAGCAAATGGATTACAGGTGCCCTCAAGAATGCAGACATCATCCTTGAAGGGAAAGATTCAATTGACATTGGGGAGTTCAACACCTCAGATGCAAATGGATTGAAATTATATAATGCTTCCCGACAGATACTCATGAATCTGGGCAAAGAGGGGAATGTAATCTCCCTGACAGATACCGCAGACATAGCGGCAATCTTTGCACAGACCCGCTTCAACGGGGACGGCGTAATTACAGAGGCAACCCCTGAGGATGCAGATGAGAAGGCTGCAGTGGCAGCTGCAATTGCCACAATGGGCGGTGTTGCAGACAGGAGCGGCACACCCGGAGTTGATGCTGCAAAGATTGAGGCTTTCTACCAGGCCCTTGCAGATTACTCGGCATGGGAGGCAGCAGCTGTTGAGGCACCTTTCGGAGCTGATACAGATGCAATTATAGCAGCATACAACGCATTGGATGCAAAAGTGAAGGACTACTTCATGCGCAGCAAACTGGCTGCATTTGCACCGGACAGCACCTCTTCACTTGATGTACAGACCTCTCGCATAGAGGCCATTAGTGCAGAGAACCTCTCTGCAAAGCGGGACGAGATTGCAAGCTACCCTATAGCACGCGTTACAGGAGCTGAAGGCATTGACCTATCTGTACCGGTAAACCCTGCCTGGGCTGCCCAGTTTGAGGTTATAAAAGGTGCGCTTGGCGCAGATGTAAAGGTGCTTACCGAGGCTGTTTGGGGAGAGTTGGGTGGCAAGTTTGCTGCCTACACCGCATGGAAAGCCGGCAAGGCTGGCGCTACTGTTGAGTCATTGGGCTCTGAGGCTGTTGCAGGATTTATTGCACAGAACAAGAAGGAGGCTCTCCTGGCATTGGTGGCACAGGATGCCGCACTTGCAGAGGAGGCTGGCAACATTGAGATGGTTGACAAGGCGCTCCATATCCTGAGGGACTTCTACAGGCTTCTGCGCAACTTCATCACATTCATAGATTTCTACGACAAGAACAAGGCAGTCCAGGCAATCTTCCAGAGCGGTACACTCATCATAGACCAGAGGGCATGCCGCTTCTGCATGAAGGTGGCAGATATGGGCAAGCACAATGCCACTGCCGCAACCAGCGGAATGTTCCTCGTATACTGCGACTGCACCACCAAGAGCAGCGCTGCAAAACTTCAGATTGTGGCAGCAGTTACAGTGGGCGAGATTGGAGACCTCATTGTGGGCAAGAACGCAGTCTACTACGACAACGCAGGCGTTGAGTGGGATGCCGTTATTACAAAGGTCGTTGACAACCCTATCAGCGTGGCCCAGGCATTCTGGAGCCCATACCGCAGGATGTCCAAGACAATTGAGAACCTGATAAACAAGAGCGCTGCCGAGAAGGATGCCAAGATGATGTCTGAGGCAACAGCAAAGATAAATGCAGCTCCAACCTCAATCCCTGCAGCTCCGGCTGCCGGCACTGACGCGGCAAAACCGGCCGCCCCACCGTTCGACATAGCCAAGTTTGCCGGTATCTTTGCCGCAATCGGTATGGCTATAGGCATGATAGGAACCGCACTTACAGCATTGGCTGAAGGAATTTTCTCTTTGACCTGGTGGCAGCTCCTGGCCGCATTCGTGGGTATCATGCTTGTAATCTCAGGCCCTGCAATGGTAATGGCCTGGATGAAGCTCCGCCGCAGGAACATCGCTCCGCTGCTGAACGCCAACGGCTGGGCCATAAACGCCGCCGCCAAGATCAGCATCCCATTCGGCGAAACCCTCACCGACATTGTAAAATACCCTAAAATGAAGCTCAAGGACCCATACAAGAAAGGAATGGGCACAGGCAAAAAACTTCTGCTGGTGCTTCTGGCTTTGCTGATAATTGCTGCAGCCGCCGGCGCCGTATGGTACCTCTGCACCACTTCATTCTTTGCGATGACATTTTAAGGCTATACCATTATACATGGAAAAGGACACCCCGGCGGGTGTCCTTTTTGCATGTATAGCCTCCCCCCTATTTTTACGTTGTCCTTTTGTACAATCTTCTGTTAATCAGATGATTGCAAATTAAGGTTTTGTAAAATTGCAAAACCTTAATTTCACAATTTGCTGCAGCTCAGCAAATTGTACAAAAGGACAACGTAAAAAATTGAACTTTCGGGAAATCCACTTGTATAGGATGTAGGAAGGGAGGTGATATGAAACGGATTTATAGATATATCCCGCTGACTGTACTTAACTTGTTTTTACTTGGTTCTTGTGTGGTGGAATCTGTGGTTGAAGAGGTGGATCATGCGGTTGGGGCCAAGCAGGAAGCTGTCGGGAGCAAAGCTGTAAAACCTGGGGAGGGGTTCCTGGCTCTAAAGATAAATAATGAGGCGGAGAATACGTGCCTGCAGATAGACAGTCTTGAAATATGCAATGTGCTGGTACCGGGTGAGGCGGGAGGCCAGGCTGATGAGGGCAATGTAATGATATACAGGGATGTTGATGGCTACCTCTGCAATTATGGCTCATTTCTTACAGGCAACAGGGCCAGACTCTGCGTGCAGACATTCTCTCCATGGAGCCCCGAAACATTGCCGGAAGCAGGAGATGGGATGTATGTAAAAATATACGGCAAAATGTACACATACATTGCCGGCGGCACCCTGTTCCCGCTATATGAAGGTCCTATGTATTTCACATTCAACGGATCAATATCTGAAAACTATACAACAGAAGTAAAATTTGACATATACGACAATTGTCCGCTATACTGTGAGGCAGGCGGAAAAATGACTAAAGTCCTGCAGTCAATCAGCTTTGACGTAAACGTAGAGGATTGGGTTGAGGTACAGCAATAAAAACCACACCCCGCAACGTTATCCCAACGCTACGGGGTGCTCAGATTATTCACCTGATAAAACTTATTTCACTTATATAACAAAGTTGAATTGGAAAGGTTCAGGGAAATGTGAAAAATTTTTCTTCCCTACAATTTAATCAAAAATAAGTCCAAGTTACATAAAAATTCCTACCTTTGCTGCAGGGAAGTAAAACATGTATAGGATGGACTTTCGGACGTGCGCAAATCCCTGCCAGCGATGTCCTGACCCAAGAGGTAATTCCAGCATGTATCCCTAGGGTAAGCTTAAGGCAGCCACATTATTTGGGGCTGCCTTTTTTTAACTTTATTATAGGATTCATGGCCGTAATACAATATTGTATTTTCGTTTTATCGCGTTTCCTCACACCTACCAACAACTTAACATCCCCTATACCTGGACAAGAATACTCCATCCCTATCATCTTTTCAAATTTACTTTGCTGTTTATTCCCAGGTTTTACTTTATCAACAAAACATATTTTAGCATTTTGTAAAATCGCATCCAACTGAAGAACGGCCAAAGTAGACAAATATGTCAAAGATGCTCTGCCTGCCGTCTCCACCAAAGAAGTATGATTTATATAGATATTTTCTTTGAGGTCAGAATTAAATTTACACAATTCTGGATTTTGCATTTTCCAATAGTAATAAAACCGCTTTATAATCTCCTGTCTAAGCCTCCTATCCTCAACGCAATCCCCAGTTGGCACCTCTTCTGGACATATACTATCTAAGTAAGTACACACAACAGGACATTCATCCAGATCAGGTTCCGAAACATATCCCAACAATAAAGACAGAGAAACGCCAAGCACATCCGCAGCTCGTGATATAATCTCAAGATTATTAGTTTTAAAAAGCGCATTAACATTCTGCCGCTGAATACCCATCCTACGCGCAAATTCAGACTTACTAATATTCAACATATTAAGGAGTTCAACTCCCTTTTCCTCAAAATATATCCCTTCCATGAAGCAAAGATAATGTAATATTTTAATATTACATCACACACAATGGTCTCTTATGGGGAAAAGTCTTCATTCCAGAACCTCCCGATTTTGAGCCAACTATAAATCTTTAATATAACAGGCTATATAGAGTATTACAACAATAGCTTCTACTACGACACAGCAAATTGCATCTATCAATCCTACATAGCAGAAAACCACCATAAAAAACACCCCGCAACGTTATCCCAACGCTACGGGGTGCTCAGATTATTCACCTGATAAAACTTATTTCACTTATATAACAAAGTTGAATTGGAAAGGTTCAGGGAAAAGTGAAAATTTTTTAAAAATTTTTCTTCCCGACAATCTAATCCCTTCTAAACACATCCCTCGTATAAACCTTCTCTTTTACATCATCCAGACAGGAGTCATACCTGTTGGCAATGATGGCATCACACTGCCCCTTGAACGCCTCAAGGTCATTCACCACCCGACTCCCGAAGAATGTGGAGCCATCCTCAAGGGTTGGCTCATATATCACCACAATAGCCCCCTTGGCCTTGATCCTTTTCATCACGCTTACATTCAAGTATGAAATGCGACTGATGGTTTGAAATTTTGGGAGAAGGAA
>CAYYVA010000006.1:0-73187 GCA_964475015.1 uncultured Muribaculaceae bacterium | reverse complement strand
GGCTCATGTTTAACACTATTTTTACAGTAGTTCAACTACTGATTGGAATTATTAAGTGTTATTATTTCTTCCATAAAGTGAGCCTCATTCCGGCATAAAACATCCTACCCATGAGCGGTCCCCATACCATAGAGGCATTGAACTCCTTTGAAAAAGGATTGTCTGCGCCAATGATAGGGTTCTTCTGGGTATAGTCTGTAAGGTTCTCAACACCAATATATACATCCACAAGGTTGAGCTTCCTGGTAATCTGCGCAAACATCATAGGATAAACGTCAGACTCCCCGCCTCCCATGAACTCAGGGAGCCTGCAAGGGCCGTTCATCTGGGCTGTAAAGTCAAACATCCACTTGTTCAGGTTAGTGGCATACTGGAGGTTGAGCACTGCCTTGTACTTGCTGGTCATAGGAGCCTCCACCAGCCCCCTGTTCTTCATAGACATCTTTGCATTGCTGTAACGGAAAGTTGCAATTGCTGTAAACCTCTCTATAGGCTCAATTGACAAATCCACCTGATATGTATCGGTATATGCCCTGTTGTTCCCCATAGTTGCCTCCTGCATGTCATAAATGTCTACCACGCCATCTTCCAGGCCCGAATCCCAGTCATAAACAACCTTATGCCTGAAGCCTGTACGGAAATAGTCAAAGCTGAAATAGTTGTTGTCCCTTCCCCCAATGGTAAAGTACTGGGTAAAGTTACCTCCGAATGTCCATGCATCCTCAGCCTCAAGGTTCTCTGAAATCCTCAATCCCCTTCCCGACGACATTACGCCAAGATTGTCTGTGATCACAAATGGAGTCCTGAATCCCCTTCCGGCATTCAGCCTTACCACAGTTTCATCTGTGAACGAGTACTTGAAGCTTGCCCTTGGAGCAACCTGCCACCCCCAGAGGGAGCTGTAGTCTGCCCTGATGCCTGCAACAAGGGACACCTTCTCATCCAAAGTATAGGTATATTCACCGTATGCACCGATCACCTTGTCATAAACATCAAAAGAACCGTATGAAATGCCCTTGAAATCCCCATAGTTATCATAACCTGAAACGCCCTTTACCATATAGGAGGCATCATCCCTGTACTGGCTCTCCACATCATCAATGCGGCCGCTTATACCAAGGGTATATTTGTGGTTCTCATTAATGTCACTGTGATACATTGCATTGAAGAAGCTCATGTTCTGGTCCCCACCAAAAACTTTCAGGCCGTACGAACTCTCCATATCATAATGTGAGAAATCTGCCACTACCGCAATATTTTTGGTCTGGTCTTCATTGAGCGGAATACCCAGCTTGAAGAAGCCGCTGATACCGGTATTGTGAATCTCATTACCCCAGATGCCGTTATTGAAGGCATAGCCCAGATCAGGCTGCACCGCACTGCTGAACATCGGATTGCCATGGTCATTCATCCCCTCCTCATAATCGTGGTGTCCGCCAATGCGCTTGTCATTCACAAACTTTGCACCGAACCTCACCTGCAGGCCGCTCGGATCAAAATACAGCCACCTGTTGTCAAAGTTTACCTGCTGTGTAAGGGGATCATCACGGAACATGTCATCATTCCCGTCATGCACCTTTGTATCCTTTGAAAAATGCCCCTGCACTACGGTGCTCCACTTCTCATTGAACTGCACTGAAGAGGCCACATTCGCCTCAGCCCTGAGGTTGCTGTTCACAAAGAGGTTCACAAACAAAGGATTCTCCGCTGTAGGCTTCCTGTGCTCCACATTAATCTGTCCTGTAATCGCCTCCAGGCCGTTCACCACAGAAGAAGGGCCCTTTGCAATCTGGATGCTCTCAAGCCACTGCCCCGGGATGTAACTCAATCCGAACGGAGAAGCCAGTCCCCTCATCACCGGACGGGTCTCATCCAGCATCTGTGTGTAGCTTCCCGACAGTCCCAGCAATTTGATCTGCTTGGCACCCGTTACCGCATCTGAATACCCCACACTCACACTTGCAGAGCTCTCGAAGCTCTCTGCAAGGCTGCAGCAGGCCATCTTGCACAATCCTGCCGCCGAAATCACCTCTGTCTTGATGTTGGCTGTCTTTGAGAGGAAATTTGCCTCCTGCCTACCGGTTACATATACAGATTCCAGCTCATTCTCAGGTTTGAGGTTAAATACTATGTAATTGTCGGGATAAAGATTTACACCATTCTCATATACCTTTACCGTGTCCTGCCTGTATCCCACATATGCTGCTATAAGGGTTATGTTGTCTCCCTTCAACTGCCTGATGGTGAACTCGCCATCCTCGTCCGCCTCGGCAGCCTGCTTTCCCTCTACCCACCATACATTTGCAAAGGCACCTGCCTCCTTCTCCTCCTGTGAGTTGAGGAAGTATACTTTTCCGCTGATCTTCTGCGCTGCTGCAAAAGTGCTGCATGCACAGAGCAATACCAATAATGTTATTATCCTTTTCATCTTTCCGAATAGTTTTTTTGTAAAAAGCCTCCAAAGGCCAATCTGATATGATAAAATGAATATGAGGTGGCCCAGGGTGGAAATTCAAGTCAAGCGTAACGCATAATCACCCGCTGGACCGGCCTCCGGAAAGGACGGAATCAGATTCTGAAAGTGCACAGCAGTGCCTGCTGCCCCTCTTTAGGGTGGAGGGCCTGCAGAAATTGTGTGCGGTCTGAAGAAAGTGAAGCTGCAGGGGCCTGGATGGCCTGTAGATCCTGCATCATATCTGCAACAAGAATTGTCTGGAGAAGGAACGGATTGTTGTCCTCAACCGTATTCTGGTCTTGTGTAAGCACATACACATCGGTTGAACAGCATCCGTCATGCTCCTGCTCATGATGGTGGCCTGCACAGCCCTCTTCATGGTGTTCTCCGGAGTGATGTGCGCTGCAACCTTCCCCGTGGCCCTGACCGCAATCCCCATGGTACCCGTGGCTGCATGCCTGGTCATGCATTCCCGGAGCATGTGAATGGGTATATGTGTTGCCATGCTCATCCACATGCGAATGCACATACTCGCATGGGCTCTCCCCGAACAGGAGGATAAGCGAAGCAGTACCGTCAGTGGTGCACCTGTGCACACCGTATCCCATTGTAGATACGATATACAGCGCCACTACGGCCACAAAAAAGATATTTCTTGCCAAACTTTTCACCAGCTGCAAATGTAATAAAAAAATTTATACTTTTGTATGAAGCATTTTATATGCCCGGTTTTTGAATACAATTTAAATTACAAATAGTTATGAAAAATTTCCTTAAAACCACATTGGCAGTCATAGTGGGATTTCTGGTTGCCTTTGCCATCTGCACGTTCCTGTTTTTTGGAATAATTGGCTCTTTGGCCGCCTTGGGAGAGAGTTCCGAGCCTGCAATACCGGCCAAGGCAATACTCAGGATAGATTTCAACAATCCTGTTACAGAATTGGGGCAGGAAGATGCCATGCAGGCATTCCAGACCTTCAGCTTCAGTTCAGTCAAGCCCGTGGGGATACTTAAGGCTGTAAAGGCCATTGAGAAGGCTGCCACAGATCCGGCAATCAAGTTCATATACCTGAACCTAAACCAGATGAATATCGGCATGGCAAACCTTGAGGAGATAAGGGGTGCCCTCTGCAAGTTCAGGATGAGCGGCAAGGCCATCATCACATACGTGGACAACTTCTCACAGGGTGCCTATTACCTCGCATCCGTTTCAGACAAGATATACATGAATTCAGACGGATCAGGCGCAATGGTGGGAATGGGTTCCACCATGATGTTCTTCAAGGACCTGCTGGGCAAGCTCGGCATTGAGGTACAGCTCATCAG
Organism: uncultured Muribaculaceae bacterium; assembly: GCA_964475015.1. GTDB lineage: Bacteria > Bacteroidota > Bacteroidia > Bacteroidales > UBA932 > Egerieousia. The sequence goes on along the minus strand of CAYYVA010000006.1, from coordinate 69,406 downwards.
GCACGGCAAGTTCAAGGCTGCTGCAGAGCAGTTCATTGCCTCAGGGATAAGCAAGGAGAACTATGAGCAGAACAAGGAGATGATTGATTCAATCTGGGAGACCTGGATGAATGAGATTGGAGAGAGCAGGGATATTGACCCTGAGCACCTCAACAAGCTTGTTGACAACCTGGAACTCTTCTCAGCAGAGTCACTTGAGGAGCATGGCCTTGTGGATGAGCTTGTAAGCCGTGATGAGATGTTCACCATCCTCCGCACCCTCTTTGATGTGAAGAAGGACAAGGACCTCAAGTTCGTGAGCCTCCCTACATACGCTGCCGCCGCAATCAAGCCGGACCTCAAGATAAAGGAGAACGTTGCCGTAATATATGCAGACGGTGAAATCACAATGTCAGACCCTGCAGGGCTCTCAGTGAAGAAGTTCTACCCTATTATTAGGGAAGTTGCGCAGGACTCCACAATCAAGGCGGTTGTCCTTAGGGTAAACTCTCCGGGAGGTGATGCTCAGGCTGCAGAGATCCTCAACAAGGAGCTCCAGCTTCTGAGGGCAAAGAAACCTCTCATCATAAGCATGGGTGAGTATGCAGCCTCAGGCGGATACTGGATTTCAGCAAACTCCGAAAAGATATACGCAGACAACACAACCATTACAGGTTCAATAGGTGTATTCAGCATGGCCATGAACTACGGCAGGGGCCTGAAACAGCACCTCCATATAAATACAGCCTCAATAGGCTCCAACACCCACAGCAACATGCTCAACGGAATAGACCCTCTTGATGCCAAGGAGGTTGCCTTCATGCAGGGAATGGTGGAGGACATCTACACAAAATTCACAGACCTCGTTGCAGTGGGAAGGGACCTCACAGTAGAATATGTTGATGAAGTGGGCCAGGGCCGCGTATGGACAGGAGCCGATGCCATTGAGCGCAAGCTGGCAGATGAAAGGGGCGGAATAGCCGATGCATTGGAATATGCAGCCGCTTCAGCAGACCTCAACCAGTACAGGATTGTAGAATATCCTGCAATGAAAACTTCAATGGAACAGTTCATGGAGATGATTTCCGGCACCGAAGCTGCAGTAAAGGCTGTTGCCAACCCTCAGGAGACGCTCAAGGAAATCTACTCAAAAGCTCTGGAAGACGGCAGCTTCAAGGTATATGCCCGCCATCCGTTCTGCTACGAATTCAGATATTAAAGTAAGATAATAGTTCATTAATTGACAAGAGTCTGCTCAGTGATAAAATTCATCGTCCATTCATTCAGGCCCATGTTTCTCAGGCTATATAGTAAATAGCACTGTATCAGTATTTCTAGTGGCAACTGATATAAAATATCTTGAGGGGCGTAGGCAATCATCATAGATGAGCCGTCAGATTTCCGTCTGTCTGAACAAATGCCTCTGCGTTGATAATCCGGGGCATTACCTGTATCTTTTACAGATGGCGGCAGGAATATGATTGCGGAGGCGTGTCCACCCCCGGACACGGGCAGGGGGAGGGGCCCGTTGACAGCAAGTTATTGCTATGCAATGACGCAGATGGCAATAGGAGGGGCCGGAGGGCGCAAAGCGGCCGGAGTCCTCCGCAGTCATATTCCTGCTGCCTGTATTGAAAAGAAATGGGAATCTGTCGGGAAGAGACTACTCCTTGAACATTCCGAAGGTATACACAAAGTTCACGCTGAATACCTCCTTGAACTGCACCCGCGGTGCCGCATGCCCGGATTTGTCCGTGATGAGGATATTGTCATCATAGATGAGGTTGGTCCTCATACCGGTAGTAAGGAACTTGTTGAGCTTGTAGGTAAGCTGCATATCCCAGTTTATCTGGATATTCTGCGGATTGTCAAGGTAATCGGAGAACATTGTGAGGGTTGACTGCACATTGAAGTTCTTGAACACCTCCTTGTTGAGGACAGCCTTCAGCTGGGCACCAAGCTCCCACCTTGCAGTTTCATCCGCCTTGTTGCCATATTTGGTCCTGAGAAGGGAATCGGTAACAATCACCAGATTGCCGGTGAACGGCGCAAAGTTCAGGGAGAACACCTTGCCGTCTCCAGGCTTGTAGTCAATACCGAGACCGAGTGAAAGATACGCCGGAGCCAGGAACTGGGACACCTTCTTGGAAGTTTCCCCATTGTACTCAAAACCTGGGGAGAACTGCGACCTGAAGTTGAAGTTGGCCGAGAAATAGAACTTGTTTATGGCCTTGTAGCCCCACTTGCTGTCAAGCACAATCTTGTCATCACTCTTCCTGTAGCCGTCATCAAAAGACTGGATGAATCCGTAGGAAAGCTGCACCCTATTGTCCCAGAACATGTCACCCTTTGCATAGTTGGCATTGGCATTTATATAGCTGTTCAATGCAAGCGAACCGGATCCTCCGGCAGCCCAGTTGCTGAGCGAAACCTGTGAAAATCCAAGCTGGGTCTGCATCCCCTTTGTCCAGAACTTCGGGGGTGTCACAGGCTCATAATTGATTGTAGGCACATCAAATTGCGAACCTATAATCCTGCACAGCTCCTGTGCGCTGTTGAGGTTGGAGAGCCTCTCCTGCCCGTTCACCTGGGCATACGAAACCCCGTGCGCCACAAAAAGCAGCAGCAAAACCGAAAATACGGATACTGAAAGGTTACGCAGCCTCAACATAAATCATCAGTTTTCCAGGACATCATCCGAGTTATACTTGTAACCCATACGTTTGCCTGTCCTCATTCTTGCACTCTCTATCTTGGCATTGATCTGCTCCACACTTGCAACCTTCACCAGGTCAAACGGCGGTACCAGCAAATCAAATGAAAGCGAGTACATCATGGCAGACTCAACAAAGCTCACAAGCTCCTCCCTGGTAAGTTCAATCTTCCCGAAGTTGGAGATCTTCTGCCTTGTCTGCCTCTTTCCTTCAATGAAGAACTTCTTCTCCCTGTTTATGAACATCCTCGCCACCAGATAGCCCAAATCCTCATTCCTGCTGAACTTGAATGAATCAGAAAGGAAGTTATACACACTTATCACACCGCAATATGTGTTGAAAGGCGCCTCCTTTGAGTAAGGGTTCTTCCATACGACATGATCCCTGTCGAACTGGAAAATATCCGTATGCATGCTGAACACCAGCACATCATCCGCAAACTTGAGTTCCGCCTCAAATTTGCCCCTGTCCCTGTACTCCAACCTTATCCTCCTGTTGGTTTCGGTTTCTGACAATATGTCATTCAGGTCATTGCTTATCTCGCCCAGGACATCCTTAAGTTCATTGAACACTTCAAGTGCCTGGTCATAAACTTGTGTCTTCAGCTGGGCCTTGGTCTGCAACCCCTCAAGAATCTGTTTCTGCTGCTTCGGTAACGGGTCTGATGCCATATATATTCTGTTTTAAATTAGTATGATCTTGCAAAAATCACCCTCTGCTTTGAAGGCTTGCCTGAGTAGATGCACTTGCCCTCCTCCATAACCACATTTGTATCCAATGGAATGCAGCGGATGGTAGCCTTTGTCTCCTCCTTAATCTTCTCCTCTGTCTCAGGTGTGCCGTCCCAGTGGCAAAGAAGGAATCCGCCCTCCTCAATCTTCTCCTTGAACTCCTCCCAGGTATCAACCTGAACTGTCTTGGCAGCCCTGAAATCAAGTGCTTTCTGGTATATGTTCTGCTGGATGGCATCCATAAGGGCATTGATTGCCTCTGCCACACCCTCAACAGGCATTGACTCTTTGGTAAGGGAATCCCTCCTTGCAACCTCAACTGTACCGTTGGCGAGGTCCCTAGGGCCCATTGCCACCCTTACAGGAGCTCCCTTGAGCTCCCACTCTGCAAATTTGAAGCCACTGCGCAGGTTGTCCCTGTCATCAATCTTCACTGTAAGCCCGAATTTCTCAAGCTGCCCCTTCAGCTCCTCCATCTTGGCTATGATAGCCGCATGCTCCTCTTCTGTCTTGAAGATAGGGACCATGACAACATGTATAGGAGCCAGTTTTGGTGGAAGAACAAGACCGTTGTCATCAGAGTGGGCCATGATGAGCGCACCCATCAGGCGGGTTGAAACGCCCCATGAAGTTGCCCATACATACTCAAGTGTACCCTCCTTGGTTGCATATTTCACATCAAATGCCTTTGCAAAGTTCTGCCCCAGGAAGTGCGATGTACCGGCCTGCAGCGCCTTGCCGTCCTGCATCATTGCCTCAATGCAGTATGTATCCAATGCACCCGCAAACCTCTCATTTGCAGATTTCTTCCCGACAACTACAGGAACTGCCATGTACTCCCTTGCAAATTTTGCATAAACCTGCACCATCTTCTCTGTCTCCTCAATTGCCTCTTCCATTGTGGCATGTGCAGTATGCCCCTCCTGCCAGAGGAACTCTGCTGTCCTGAGGAAAAGCCTTGTCCTCATCTCCCATCTCACCACATTTGCCCACTGGTTGCACAGGATAGGGAGGTCCCTGTATGAATTGATCCAGTTCTTGTATGTATTCCAGATGATTGTCTCTGAAGTTGGCCTTACAATAAGCTCCTCCTCAAGTTTTGCTGCAGGATCCACAACAACGCCGGGGCCGTCGGGATTAGTCATGAGCCTGTGGTGTGTAACTACTGCACACTCCTTTGCAAAACCCTCCACATGGTCTGCCTCCCTGCTGAGGAAAGATTTGGGGATAAAGAGCGGGAAATAGGCATTCTGATGGCCTGTCTCCTTAAACATTTTATCGAGCTGCGCCTGCATCTTCTCCCAGATTGCATAGCCGTACGGCTTGATTACCATACATCCCCTGACTGCAGAATTCTCTGCCAGGTCTGCCTTTACCACAAGGTTATTGTACCACTGTGAATAATTGTCCTCTCTCTTTGTTACCTCTTTTGCCATTATTGTAAGAAATTATTTTTCCGTTCCAAAACCGTTCCAGATGCAGTATTTGCCTGCAAACCGCGTTATAATACGGCAAATGGAATAATTTTTGATATATTTGCTAATAAACTAAATTGGAGCACAAAAATACACAAATAAATTAAAACACAGGAGGTAAAAAATGAAAAACAGCAACTTATTTCTAATGATGGCAGCTCTTTTTGCCCTGATCTCTTGTGGCACGGCCAACCGTTCCGCATACAGCAGCGGTTCACAGTTCAGGAACAGCGTGTATTACACTCCTTCCGGCAGGAGTTCACAGGAATTTGTACAGCAACAGCAGCAGCTGGCGCAGCTGCAGGAAAATACGGCGGAGAGCCTCAGTTCCGCCGCCTCAGGATATGAATACGATACTGCGCCCCAGACAAAGGGTGAGGTTTCCTATTCATTCATAGATAACGGCGAGAGCTATGAGGCACGCCTGAGGAAATTTGATTCGCCTACATATACCATCAATATAGACATAGTTGATCCGTACCCTTGGTGGAACATCCATTACGGCTGGTACCCCAACCGCTACTGGAGGCACCATTACGCATGGTACTCCCCAAGCTGGTACTGGAATTCGCCAACATGGTACTGGCACTCCCCAAGCTGGTATTGGGGATGGTATGACCCTTGGTATGTAGGACCATACTGGGGCTGGTACGATCCGTTCTATGATCCATGGTGGGGTCCAGGACACAGGCCTGGTTTCCATCCGGGACATCACCCTGGCTATCATCCGGGGCACGGACCGGGAGCGGCACCGGGGCACAGGCCTGGAAGGGATGTATATTACGGCAAGCGCAACAGCTCCCCTACATATAATAATATGGACAGGGGCACTGTATCCAACGGCAGCAGGAACCCTGTGGCAAGGCCTTCAACAGGAAGCGCCACACGCAGGCAGCCGGCAGCCGTACAGATAAACGGAGGGACACGCAATCCGGCAGCTCCTGCCAACGGCACAGTTGCAGGCAGCGGCAACAGCAGGCCGCAGAGCACCGGGGTACAGCAGCAGAAGCCGCAGCAGCAGAGCGGCAACGGCCAGTACAGGAGGGTTGCCCCTACCCAGCAGAGCAAGAGCCAGTCAAATGTAAGTACAGGTACCCAGACTGAAAGGAAGGGAAACAGCAGCTCTTACAGCAGGAGCAGTTCACAGAACCGCAACAGCAGCACATACACCCGCAGCAGCTCACAGACAAGGAGCAGTTCATACAGTTCGGGCAGCAGCTACAGCGGCGGCAGCAGGAATACAGGAGCAACCAGATCGTCGGGAAGCTCAGGAGGAAGCTCCTACAGGAGAAGATAAGGAGAATTATTACAAATTAAATGTTTGGAAGCAATGATAAGGAAAATCATATTCACTACAGCAATACTGTGCAGCGGGGCACTCCTGTTTGCCCAGAATGCATACGATGCCCTGCGCTTCTCTGAGCAGTACAATGAAGGTACAGCCAGAAGCGTTGCAATGGGAAATGCCTTTACAGCACTGGGAGGTGACATGGGAGGCCTGCAGGCCAACCCCGCCTCATCAGCAATCTACAGATATTCAGAGTTGATATTCACCCCTTCGCTTACAAATGCCTCAAGTTCCACAACATACCTGGGCAATGCGTCATCTGACAACAAGACCAGGGCAGGAATCTCAAACTTCGGCTTTGTAGGCTCATACAATACAGGGCGCCAGAATGCAGGGCTTGTGAGCTGGAGCTTCGGGCTTGTACTGAACAAGCAGAACAACTATACCGGCGTGATGAAGGCCCGCGGCATTACAGGTTCAACCAGCTGGCTCTCATCGCTGGCTGCAAATACAGGGGGGATTTATGCACCTGAGATGGACCTCACAGACATGAATGACCCATACTGGACCAGCAACGCATCGTGGAACTCGATCCTTGGATGGAATACAACCCTGCTGGACACCCTCCCGGGAACCAGTGACCAGTACATAGCAGCAACCGAGAACCTCAACGGCTATGACATCTCTGTTGGAGGCGAGCTTGACCAGATGTTCAAAAGCACCGCCACCGGAAATGTAACTGAAGCTACCATCAACCTTGGAGGCAACTTTGCCAACAAGCTGTATGTGGGAATGAACATAGGGATACAGAGCATAAACTACAAGTACGAGGAGAGATATGCCGAGCAGGCACTCAACAGCAATGATTTCCAGACAGGATTCCAGTACTTTGATGCGGCATACAGATACAGGGCAACAGGTACAGGCATAAACCTGAAGGCGGGACTTATCTACATCCCTGCCGATTGGGTAAGGATTGGTGCCGCAATCTCAACCCCTACTTGGATGTACCTGAGTGAGGAGTGGGAGAACAGCATGCAGTCTGAGTTCAATGACGGATACAGGCAGAGCCTCATTTCCCCTCTTGGAACATACGAATACAGGCTCAACACCCCGTTCAGATGGAACATAGGTGCCGCATTCAAGCTTGGGACAACCGGCGTGCTCAGCGCAGACTATGAGAGTGTGGACTACTCAAGGGCAAAATTCATGGATGCAGAATATGAGTTCGGGTATGATGCCGAGAACAGTGACATCAAACAGCTCCTTTCAAAGCAGAATATCATAAGGGTAGGTGCAGAGGTAAATGTCACCCCTGTAATTGCTGTGAGGGCAGGATACCAGCACTATTCATCCCCATACGCAGGGGGCTCGTCTGATGATGCAAGACAGGTGGGTTCTGTGGGTATAGGTTATGTGACAAGCTGCGGGTCAAGTGATTTCTTTGTGGACCTCACCTACCAGACACTGCTGAAGAAGATGGAGGAGTCATTCAGCCTCTATTCGAGCACAGCCCTTGATTCCCCTATAGGGACAAACAGGACAAACAACTGGAAACTGCTGCTGTCACTCGGCTTCAGATTCTAGAAAGGATATTGAATTGGGCCCCTCATTGAAGAGGAGGTCCAAAACGGAAAGATTCGGGACAAAGCCCTGCTTGTTGGTGAAAACCTGCCAGTAGGGCTTGTTCATTTGGAGCCTCTCCATCAGGAGGGCAGGCTTCTTGGGGTGGATTGTATCCCTGAAATCGGCAATCCCCTTCTCCTGTAATTCCGCAGAGCCGGGCATGATGAAATTGCCGTCTGACATCACTATCTCCGTTTCAAGTCCTATAAGTTCCGCAATCTTCCTGGTAAGGCGGGTGTTCATCTCCAGAAGGGAGTTTTCTCCTGAATCCAGTATCTCATAGAGGTCATCCATGTAATACTCAAAGAAAGGGGATGACATATATGCCGCCTCCAGAGCCCTCTTGTGCTGCAGGAGCCAAGGCTTGGAGTAGTCTATCATAAGCCGTGAAGTAGGGAGCTTGTGGCTGTTCTCCTCCCCCCTTGCCGCACTCCTCAATACCGGGAGGGTCAAAACAAGAGGCCCGTTGGCACCATTAATGTGACAACGGGTCCTGTACGACTGCTTCTGATACATCTCCCCGCTCTCAATCTCAACCCTGGCAGAGTTGGCCATTACCACAAAATACTCTATAGGGGGAAGATATGCCGTGCTGAGCAGAGATGTACCAAAAATCATTGCTAATATGATTATTCGTCAGCGATTGCCTTAGGATTGTATCTGATGATACCCCTCTTTGAACGGGCGATGAAATCAAGGATAGTCCTCTTCTCAACGCTCTCCTCAAATTCAGCCTCCACCTTCTTGCATGCGTCTGAAACGTTCAGGCCGCTCTGGTAGATTACCTTATAGATATTCTTTATCCTCTCAATCTGCTCAACGGTAAAGCCTCTCCTGCGCAATCCCACAATGTTGATTCCGCAATATGAAAGAGGATACTTGCCACCCATTGCATATGGAGGGACATCCTTGCCAATACGCGAACCGCCTGCTACCATTGCATGGGTACCTATGTTGGAGAACTGGTGTGCAGCAGAAGCACCGCCGATGATTGCCCAGTCATCCACATTTGTCTCACCTGCAATGCCCACATAGCTCACAAGGATACAGTTGTTGCCTACAACACAGTCATGTGCAACATGGGCGTATGACATTACAAGGGTATTGTTACCTATAACTGTCTTGCCCTTGCCGCTTGCAGCAGTACCCCTGTTGATGGTGGCACACTCCCTGATTGTAACATTGTCCCCAATCTCCACATACGAAACCTCATCTTCAAACTTGAGGTCCTGAGGGATTGCACCTACAACCGCACCGGGGAACACCTTGCAGTTCTTTCCCATCTTCACATAGTCATATATGGTGGCGTTTGGCCCAATCTCACACCCGTCACCTATCTCTACATTCTCTGCAATGTAGCAGAAAGGATGGATTTTCACATTGGCACCAATCTTTGCATTAGGATGTACGTAAGAATTTTCCATAAACGGCAATTGTTAAATTGTTGTTATTTGTTCTTGATTACCTGTGCTACCATGTCGCTCTCGCAAGCAAGGGTATCACCCACGTATGCCTCACCGTGCATACATACGATAGACCTTCTCAAAGGCTGGGTAATTGTAAGCTTGAACACAAGCACATCACCGGGAACAACCTTCTTCTTGAACTTGGTATTGTCAATCTTTGCAAAATATGTAGAATACTTCTCAGGCTCATCCACGCTGTGGAGCACCAGGATACCGCCAACCTGCGCCATTGCCTCAACAATCAGCACGCCCGGCATTACAGGCTCCTCAGGGAAATGGCCCTGGAAATACCACTCGTTCACACCTATTGTCTTGATTCCAACTACATAATCCTCCCCAATCTCTGTAATCCTGTCAACCATGAGGAATGGCGGACGGTGAGGAAGAAGTTTCTTGATTCCGTTGATGTCAATGACCGGAGCTGCACTTGGGTCATATTTAGGTATATTGTTCTCCATATCTTTTGTTTTTATTTGTTCTCAATAAGTTTTCTGATTATGCGGGCAACCTCGGTATTGATCCTGTGGCCCGACTTATATGCAATGACCTTGGCCTTTATAGGGCATCCCACAAGCGAGAAGTCACCCATAAGGTCAAGCAGCTTGTGCCTTGCGCACTCGTTCTGGAACCTGAGCTCAAGGTGGTTCAGATACCCCTCGGGAGCCCTCTCCAGAGAAGTTGTATTGAATACCCCTGCAAGCCTGTCTAGCTCCTCCTGAGGTACAGGATGCTCAACAATCACAATTGCATTGTCAAGGTCTCCGCCCTTTATGAGGTTGTTCCTGAAAAGCGGCTCAAGCTCGTGGAAGAACACGAATGTGCGGCAAGGTGCAATGTCCCTGGCAAAATCTGTGGTCTCATCAAGCCTTGAATACTGGTTACCCAGCACCTTTGAATTGAAATCAATCATAAGATCCACCGAGAAGTGGTCATCCGGCATTATCACAATCTCAGAACCGGACTTCTCATCCTTATATACTATCTTCTCCTTGAACTCAATGTAGTTCCTGGGCGCATCCTGCTCCACAAGGCCGTCCCTGCAGATTGCCTCAACGTACGGCTTCGCGCTGCCGTCCAGGATAGGGACCTCCTGCGAATCAATGTTCACCATTGCATTGTCAACTCCAAGTCCGTTGAATGTTGCCATCAGGTGCTCCAATGTGGAAATCTTCACATCCCCCTTCTCAAGGGTAGTTCCCCTTGCTGTTGTGGTGACATAATCCACAATTGCATCAATCACCGCATCCTCTCCAATGTCTGTCCTCCTGAACTTTATGCCATGGTTCTCTGGCGCAGGCTCCAGGGTCATGTTCACGGTCCTTCCGGTATGGAGTCCCTTGCCCTGGAAAGTATATTTACACTTCAGCGTATGCTGCTTTCCGTTCATATTATCTGGTAAGTTTTAGGTTCAACACGCAAAGATATAAAAAATTACACTATTTGTTAGGGAGTTTCCTGAACATGGCATAGCACTTCAGGTACTGCTTGTAATCGAATGCAGGGCTTCCCATCAGGGTCTCGCCCTCCTTCTTGGTGCTTCCCATGATACCTGCCTGGGCACCTATGCTGGTCTTGTCATGCAGCGAAATGTGCCCTGAAATGCCCACCTGGCCGCCTATCACACACTTTGCGCCAATCTTTGAAGAGCCTGCAACGCCAGTCTGCGCCGCCATTACGGTATGCTCCCCAACCTCCACATTATGGGCAATCTGTATCAGGTTGTCCAATTTTACACCTTTCTTTATCAAAGTGGTTCCCATAGTAGCCCTGTCCACAACAGTATTTGCACCAATTTCCACATCATCCTCAAGGGTAACTATACCTGTCTGCGGAATCTTCTTGTATGAGCCGTCCTCCCTTGGGGCAAAACCGAACCCGTCCGAACCTATCACCACATTGGCATGGAGGATACAGTTGTTTCCAATCTTGCACCCGTCATAAATCTTCACACCCGGATAAATGATGCAGTTCTCCCCTATCGTAACATCATTGCCTACATAAACCTGAGGATAAATCTGTGTATCCTTCCCCACAACACTCTTCTTCCCGACAACTGAAAATTCTCCCACATACACCCCTTTGCCGAATTTGGCGCTCCACGCACACTTTGACCTCCATGACCTGCCGCTCTTCTTCGCCCTCTTGAGGGTATTGAGAAGATCCAGCAGCGAAGCCACCGCCTCATATGCATTATCCACAAGGATAAGTGTTGGAGCCACCGGCTCCTTAGGCTGGAAAGTCCTGTTTATTATAATGATGCTTGCCTTGCTGGTATAGAGATACTGCTCATATTTGGGATTTGCAAGGAAACAGATGTTTCCCGGTTTGCCGCTCTCAATCTTTGCCACAGATGACACCTTCACTGTAGGGTCACCCACTATTTCTCCATTGAAATGCTGCGCAATTACTTCTGCTGTTACTTCCATAATTCCAAATGATATTTAATAAGCAAAATTAGTAAAATAAATTTTATATTCAATCGTTTGGTTGTTTTGCAGATTTTTTGTTACTTTGCACTTGAAATGAAAGGCTTGAGGGTGACCGCGCGCGGTTGCCCTTTGTCATATTCCGTAAAACTATGATTACAACAGAGGCAATCGGCAATACTATAGCCAACTATTTGAGCGACAACGGACTCTTCCTTGTGGACATTGAAATCAGCAAGGACAATGATATCACCGTTGCAATTGAGAGCAGGGAGAGCGACGTCAAAATTGACAACTGCATAGACATTGACAGGATAATTGCAGGGGTATTTGACAGGGATGTGGAGGACTACTCCCTTACCGTAACTTCTGCAGGTCTGGACCAGCCTTTCAAGGTTCTGGACCAGTACATCAAGTTCACCGGCAGCGAGGTTGAGGTTGTGATAAAGGGGGGCGGCAAGATGAAGGGTGTGCTCTCTGCAGCTGATGCTGAAGGGTTTGACATCACAGTCTCAAAGATGGTGAAGGTTGAGGGGAGCAAGAAGAAGGTGCAACAGGACACCACCACACGCTTCACATACGACGGGATAAAGTCATGCAAGCCGGTAATCAAATTCAAATAAGGATATAAAAGTTTAAAACAATTGATATAAAATGGAAGGATTGAATTTAATAAGCACATTTGCAGAATTCAAAGAACTTAAGAACATCGACCGTCCTACCATGATGAGTGTTCTGGAGGACATTTTCCGCACCCAGCTTGCCAAGATGTACGGCACAGCGGACAATTTTGACATCATCATCAACATTGACAAGGGTGACTTTGAGATTTGGAGGAACAGGACAGTGGTGGAGACTGTGGAGGATCCGAACACTGAGATTTCAAAGGAGGAGGTTGACAAGATTGACAACTCATACGAGATTGGCGAGGAGTTCACCGAGGAGGTGAAGCTTGCAAGTTTCGGAAGAAGGGGTATCCTCAACTTGAGGCAGAATTTGTCGGGAAGAATAATGGACATTGAGAAGGCAAACCTTTTCAATGCGTACAGGGACAGGATTGGTGAGATTATGGTTGGTGAGGTTTACCAGGCCTGGAAGAAGGAGGTTCTTGTACTTGATGAGGAGGGCAATGAGCTGCTTCTCCCTAAATCTGAGCAGATACCTTCTGACTTTTTCCGCAAGGGCGAGTCTGTGAGGGCAGTGATTTCAAGGGTTGAAATGAAGAACAACAATCCTGTGATCATCCTTTCAAGGACAGCGCCGGTATTCCTTGAGAAGCTGTTCGAGCAGGAGGTTCCTGAGATTTTTGACGGACTCATCACAATCAAGAAGATTGTTCGCATCCCTGGCGAGAGGGCAAAGGTTGCCGTTGAGTCATACGATGAGAGGATTGACCCTGTAGGAGCTTGCGTGGGTATCAAGGGTTCACGTATCCACGGCATTGTAAGGGAGCTCAAGAATGAGAACATAGACATCATCAACTGGACTTCAAACACCCAGCTTCTTGTACAGAGGGCACTCAGCCCTGCCAAGATCTCTTCAATAAAGATTGAGGGCGACAAGATAAGCGTATGGCTCAAGCCTAATGAGGTTTCTCTTGCAATTGGAAAGAACGGAAGCAACATCAAGCTTGCAAGCATGCTTGTAGGACAGGAGATTGAGGTATTCAGGGAGCTTGACGAAGAGGAGGAGGATGTATTGCTGGCCGAGTTCAACGATGAGATTGACCAGTGGATCATTGATGCCCTCAAGAGTATCGGCTGTGATACCGCAAAGAGTGTTTTGGCCCTTTCGGTTCAGGATATAGTGAAGCGTGCAGACCTTGAGGAGGAGACCGTAATTGAGGTGCAGAAGATTCTCAAATCTGAGTTTGAGGACGAGAAATAATTTTGTTGAATTTAATATGGGGGATATAATATGACAGGAAACGAGAATATAAGAATTGGTAAAGTACTTAAGGAGTTCAATATAGGAATGGGTACCCTGGTTGAGTTCCTGCGCAAGAAAGGTATTAACATTGATTCCAACCCTGGAGCAAAGCTTACCGGTGACCAGTATGCACTTGTTGCAAAGGAGTTCAAGAAGGAGCAGATTGTGAAGGAGGAGTCAAAGAAGGTGGCTATAAAGGTGAAGGATATCACAGACAAGGAGCCTAAATCAATAGAGGAGGAAGAGCCTGTGAAGGAGCTCTTCATAAAGACCACCGTTGAGGAGGTGAAGGGGCCTAAGATCTTGGGCAAGATTGACCTGGACAAGCCTAAGGCACCTGAACGCAAGCCTGAACCTGCGCCACAGCCAAAAGTGGAGGAGCCGGCAAAACCGGAGCCTGCACCTGTAAAGGAGGAGGCCAAGCCAGAGCCTGCACCAGCACCAGTACCGGCAGTAGAGAAGAAAGTTGTGGACAAGACTCCCGACAGCCCAAAAGTGGAGCCTAAGCCTGTACCCCCAGCAGCACAGCCACAGCCTAAAGAGGAAGTGAAGGAGGAGAAGCCTGCCGAGAGCGGACATATTGCAACCCAGTATACCAAACTTGCCGGACCTGTAATCAAAGGCAAGATTGAGCTCCCTACCCCTTCAGAGAAAGGGAACAAGAAGAGGGAGAGGATCCACAGGAAGAATGAGAAGGTTGATGTTGCCAAGGAGGCGAAGCAGAACGGCAAGCCGGGCGGCAACGGAAACAACAAGCCTGGCAGCGGAGCCGGCAACGGCAACGGCCAGAACAGGCAGCAGAACAATGCCGGACAGAACAAGCAGCAGAACAACAAGAACCACAATAACGGCAAGGGCAGCAAGAAGGACAAGTTCAAGCCGGTAAAGGTGGAGATTGATGAGGATGCAGTACAGAAGCAGATAAAGGAGACCTACCAGAGGATGGTAGAGGGCAAGGGAAAGACCAAAGGCTCAAAATACAGGAAGGAGAAGAGGGAACTGAATGTACAGAGGATGATGGAGGAGGAAGAGCTCGAGCAGATGCAGAGCAACATCCTGAAGGTAACTGAGTTCGTTACCGTAAATGACCTCTCTACAATGATGAACACCCCTGTGATAAAGGTAATTGAGGCTTGTATGAACCTTGGCCTTATGGTTTCCATCAACCAGAGGCTGGATGCCGAGGCCCTTGTACTTGTTGCAGAGGAGTTCGGATACAAGATTGAGTTCGTAACTGCAGAGATCCAGGAGACAATTGATGAGGAGAACGAGGCGGATACCCCTGAGATGATGGAGGAGAGGCCTCCTATCGTAACAGTGATGGGACACGTTGACCACGGTAAGACCTCATTGCTTGACTACATCCGTAAGGCAAACGTGATTGCCGGTGAGGCGGGCGGTATCACCCAGCACATTGGTGCATACAATGTGAAGCTCCCTAACGGCAGGAGAATCACTTTCCTTGACACTCCGGGCCACGAGGCATTTACCGCCATGCGTGCCCGCGGTGCAAAAGTTACAGACCTTGCAATCATCATTGTGGCTGCCGATGATGCCATAATGCCACAGACCATTGAGGCAATCAGCCACGCACAGGCTGCAGGCTGTCCTATGATCTTTGCAATAAACAAGATTGACAAGCCAGCCGCCAACCCTGACAAGATCAGGGAGCAGCTTTCACAGATGAACATCCTTGTTGAGGACTGGGGAGGAAAATACCAGTGCCAGGAGATCTCTGCAAAACAGGGTATCGGCATTGAGGAGCTGCTGGACAAGGTGCTCCTTGAGGCTGACATGCTTGAGCTTAAGGCAAACCCTAACAAGAAGGCTATAGGCTCTGTAATTGAGTCTTCACTTGACAAGGGAAGGGGCTATCTTGCAACCATCCTTGTACAGGCAGGAACACTCCACGTGGGAGATGTGATGTTGAGCGGATGCTACACCGGTAAGGTTAAGGCAATGTTCAATGAGCGCGGACAGAAAGTGTCTGAGGCAGGCCCTTCAACTCCGGTATCTATCCTCGGTTTGAACGGTGCCCCTACTGCAGGTGAGAACTTCAATGTATTTGATGACGAGAAGGAGGCCAAGGACATTGCAAACAAGAGGGAGCAGCTGCTCCGTATCCAGGGCCTGAGGACCCAGAAGCACATCACTCTGGAGGAGATCGGACGCCGTATTGCAATTGGAAACTTCCAGGAGCTCAATGTCATCATCAAGGGTGACGTGGACGGTTCAATTGAGGCATTGTCTGATTCATTGATCAAGCTCTCTACTGAGGAGATTCATGTAAATGTGATCCACAAGGCTGTAGGTGCAATCTCAGAATCTGACGTATTGCTGGCAGCGGCTTCAAATGCCATCATCATAGGATTCCAGGTAAGGCCTTCTGCAAATGCAAGGAAGCTTGCAGACAATGAGGAGATTGAGATCAGGCTCTACTCTGTAATCTACGATGCGATCAACGAGGTTAAGAGCGGTATTGAGGGTATGCTTGCCCCTGAGGAGAAGGAGGAGGTTACTGCAACCGCTGAGGTACGCGAGACCTTCAAGATTTCCAAGGTTGGTACAATTGCCGGCTGTATGGTTAAGGAGGGCAAGCTCACCAGAAGTGCAAAAGTGCGCGTAATCAGGGACGGTATCGTTATCTATACCGGAGTGCTCGGTTCACTCAAGCGCTTCAAGGATGATGCGAAGGAGGTTGCTGCAGGTTACGACTGCGGTCTTAACATAGACGGCTACAACGACATCAAGGTTGGTGACATTGTTGAGGCTTACCAGATTGTTGAGATAAAGAGGACCTTGTAATACTACAGGATACTACACAAAAGAGGGCTGCTATCACACATGGCAGCCCTTTTTATTTTTTCCCATACTCAGTGTGTTCCGGCTCATTCAAATAGGTACTTCTATTATATTGGCTTCTATATCCAGAATCAAAGGGCCTGACAATTTCCACACTCATGCCAAGTGCTGCTACCATCCTATAGAATACTGCAACACTGGGGATAATAATCCCATTTTCTATACGGGATATATATGATTTTGTTGTCTGCGTACGTTTGGCAAGCTCTGCTTGAGAAACCTTTGCATCCTTCCTGGCATCCCTGAGTATTAACCCAGAATAATACGCATATGCATCTTCCTCAAACCTTATACGCTCAGGAGTTCCCTCCTTGCCGTATTTGGCATCCAGTACAGCATCATAATCCTGTATCATATTTCCTCTTGTATTCATAGTATTCCTCCAAAATTTTCAATGCCCTGTTTATCTCACCGGCAGGTGTTTTATTTGTCTTCTTCTGAAATCCGTTGAATAATACAACTATTTTACCCTCATCAAAAATAAAGAACACCCGGTAAATATTTCCGTTATACTCTGTTCTCAATTCATATAGTCCTTCCCGTATATGCTTAACAAATTTTGACGGCAAACGGTCCTGAGTCTTCAAGAGAACCAATCCATAGTCTATTTTCTCCCTCTCTTTGGCTGTAAGTCTCTCCATAAACTCACCAAAGTATCTGCCAAATGTCACAATCCTCCGTATCATATTGCAAATATACAAAAAGTTTCAATATATTGAAACCTATACAAAGAATCGTAATTGAATATTCTTTCTTCCGCCCCTCCCTTCCACATCAAAGCTCCCCAAAATGGCCTTCGGTATGGCTAGCAATCTATTCCATCTGAGCCTAATTTCCTAACTCACAGATGCCCAGTTTATCTACGAGGATGCATCTGTTCAAACAGACGGAAATTTGACGGCCCATCTGCAATGATTGCCTACGCCCCTCAGGATATTTTGGGGAGCTTTGATGTGGAAGGGAGGGAAGGGGAGAAGATAAGATAAGATGTGTAGGATAGATACAAAAGAAGCTGACCTTTTTGGTCAGCCTCCGCTATTACTTTGCATTTATTTCATCAGCTCCTCAATGATTCCCGGTATCTCCCTGTTCTGGAAGATGCCGCCGAATTTCTCCGCACCTGCGCCCCAGGCAAAGATAGGGACAACCGTGCCTGTATGCCCTTTGGTGCTGAAGTTGAGTGTGACATCTGATGTGCCCCCTACAGGGTAGCTCTTGTAGGCAACGCCTGTGCCGCCGGTCTCATGGTCTGCGGTAACAACAAGGAGAGTCTCAGGGTGGGCATCCACATATGCAACCAGCGCTTTAAGCAAACCGTCAAATTCCTTCATCTCCACAACCATACCCTCAGAATCGTTGTTGTGGCCGTATCCGTCTATGATGGCACTCTCAATCATTAGGAAGAACCCCTCTGGGGCATTCTTTGACAGCTGCTCCAGAGCCTTTACGGATGCTTTCTGCAGATAAACTGTTGGCTCGGAGAATCTGGTGGTATCAAGGTTCCCGGCATCTGCGGCAAGTTTTGCTGCAAGACATACCTGGTCACCCTCGGCGGCCTTTGCAACGGTATTTGAAGATTTGTTCCTGCGGTGCACATCGCTCATCTCCAGTATCCCGACAAATTTTTCACTGTTTGTCTCCAGTACAGATTTCCAGTCAAGATACACATTGTACCCCTTTTCAATGAGGGTGGCAGTGAGGTCAACTGAATCAGGACGGTTGATGAATGCGCTCAGGCCCGCTCCAACAGCCACATCCACACCGCTTTCACAGAACTGCTCAGCAATCTTGAAGCCCATTGAACGGGAAGGGACTCCTGCGTAGAATGCTCCCGGGGTTGCCTCTGTGAGGGTGGTGTTAACCACAATTCCGGTCTTCTTGCCCATTGCCTGGGCTTTCTTGAGCACGCTTGTGAGCTGTACGGTATCAGGATCCACGCCAAGGAAGCCGTTGCAGGTACGGGTACCTGTAGCCAGTGCTGTTCCTCCTGCAGGGGAATCAGTAACATAGTTGTTTGCAGACTGGGTTTCATTGAGACCTATTACCGGTGCCATCTCAAAGCCGGTCTGCCCCTCCTCAGAAAGGAGGAGTGATGAAACGGCTCCAAAGCCCATTCCGTCACCAATCAGGTAAATCACATTTTTGGGTTTCTGCAGCTCCTGCTGTGCAGTGCAGCCAAAAGCAACTGTCGCAACGGCAATTGCCAGAAATAGTTTCTTAAAGGTATTCATGTTCTTAAAGTATTATTGTCCGTTACTCTCCGGTGGGGCATCCATATACATCTTCTCATCAGACATCCTGCCGTACATGATCTTAGAGAAGAACCGTATGATCACTATCAGGAAGAGGATTATGAAGAGGGAGATCTCCGCAAAGAGCCTCTCGTCTATCTGGGCGGTGGCTGTAATGATTTCAGGGTCCTCCCCAAGGAGTTTTTCAATTGACTTTATAGGATAGTTCCCGCGGGCCCATTTCTTTACAATCACCCCGTTGTCAACGTATGTGAGCCCTCCGCTGGAACGGTTGAATGATATTACCGCCTTGTAGTCTGCATAGAGGATTTCATATCCTGCCCCCTCAAGGGCTGCGTACGGTTCAAACAGGGCCTGTGTCTCTTCCACGGTGTTTGCACTTATTATGTACAGCTTGAGCCCATGTGCATTCAGGGTGTCAGCCAGTTCCATAATGCGCCCTGTGGCCCTCTCTCCAAGAGCCCTTGCATTGTATATGGAGATGAAGAAGATAGGTCCCTGTGTCTTTACAATTTCATTCCCCACAGCGTTCCCCTCCGCATCCATGAATGAAAAGTCCACGCTCTTGTCCTCTGTGGCCCCTCCTTTCTGAACTGTAACCACATCCACAAATGCCCAGGTGCTGTCGGGAAGATTATCCAGTGTGAATGTCTCCTCCCTGCCATCCTTGGAGTAGATGAAGGTTGTCTCATATTCCCTCTCCTGGTTTACCTGCTGGGAGGCTACAAGGTCTGTCCCGGGCTTGTAGATGCCGAAGTCTATCTGGGGGAGGTTCCTCAGGGAGTATCCCTGCAGTACCATAATCAATATTCCGTAGGCTGCCAGATAGCCCCACTCAACTTTTGGGAAGGCAATGGGCTTGAACTCCTTCCTCTGCAGGTATACCACAAGGGCTGCTGCCAGCAGGAAGAGGTTCTTTATGAATGTTGCCTTGTTGCTCAGGTGCAGTGCCTCGCCGAAACAGCCGCAATCCTCCACCGGATTGAACAGCGCTATAATGAGGGTGAGCAGGGTAAAGAATGAGATGAACCAGAGTGCAATCTTTGAGAAGAGCTGTATCCTCAGCCCCTTGAGGATTGCAACACCCACCAGAAATTCCGCTGCAGAGAGGAGGATTCCGCTTGGAATTGACATGAAATCCATGAAGCCGAGGTGGAATGCCCCAAGGTATTCCTTTATCTTGAGGGCATTCCCTATAGGGTCAATCCCCTTGAGGAACCCTGAAAAAATGAACAGGATTCCAAAGGTGAATCTGCATATTGCCCTCAGGAACTTCATCATATCCCTTATTTGAACAGTTTGTCTATCTGTACACTTATATTCTTGAATATCTTGTCTGGAGGAAGCATCCTTCCGTCCTCATCCTCACAGCATATCTTTTCAAAGCTTCTGTCAAGCTCAGTCTGCTTCAGGTAGAACTCCCTTACATGCACCTGGAACTGTATGTCCGCTTCATGGATGTCCGATTTTCCGTTCAGGTAGTCCCTGTCATCATCCCCGCTGCGGCTCTCCTTCAGCTTTGAGTCCACAAACTCAATGGGCACATTCAGGAAGAGGTTCAGGTCCGGTTTCGGTATGCCGTACCTGTTGTATTCGGTATCAAAGATCCAGCTGCGGAGCTCCTCTGCCAGCTCTTCCCTCTTGTGGGCAAACTGCGGCTGCATCATTATCTTGGCGCACTGGTACGCAATGTTTGAATATACATAGCGGTCCAGCAGCACGCAGTCACCGGCATCCAGCCACTCCCTGATTGTCCTGGAGGCATCCATGCGGTCCAGGGCAAACAGCAGCGCCACAATCTGCGGATGCACCTGCTCAATGCTCCCCAGGTCTCCGCGGAGATATTTTCCAATAAGGTCTCCATACAGCGGCGCATCATACCTTGGAAAATGCAGGTACCTCAGATTCACCCCTTTGGAAATCAGATACTCCTTCAACAGCTTTACCTGTGTGCTTTTGCCGGCCCCATCCAGGCCCTCCAATACTATCAACATATAACTCCTGGTTTTGTATAAAGAACAAATATAAAGAATTTTTTAATTTTGTGGGGCAAATTCTCTTCCCCGACAACTCGGGAGAAGACCGTTTCACAGTAATGACAGGCAAGGCAATGCAGAGCGGTTCCCCTCAGGTGATGGGAATCCTCAACATCAACAATGAGTCCTTTTACAAGGGGAGCAGACACACCGCCCTGGAGGAGGTGGATGCCGTATTCGGGCAGATGGTTGCCCAGGGTGCTGACATCATTGATATAGGGGCGTGCTCAACCCGTCCGGGGAGCACACCCGTAACCATGGAGCAGGAGTGGGAATATCTGGAGAAGCCGCTCAGGCTTATAGCGGAAAAATGGATGGGAGGCGGCAAGGGTCTGTCGGGAAAAATAAAGGTTTCCATTGATACCTTCCGCAGTGAGATTGTAAGGAGGGCATACGATGTACTGGGGGATTTCATTGTGAATGACATCTCTGCGGGGGAAGATGACCCCAATATGCTGCAGACCGTGGGGGATCTGCACCTCCCTTACATTGCAATGCACAAGAGGGGTACACCTGCCACCATGCAGCAATTGACAGATTACCCGGATGGTGTGGTAAATGCGGTAGTGGAGTATTTCAAGGAGTTTGAACAGAAGGCTGCCCGCCATGGTATCAAGGAGTATGTGATGGACCCCGGTTTCGGCTTTGCCAAGAATCTGGAACAGAATTATGAACTCTTCAAGGGAATGCCCCAGATGCTTGCACAAATTGAGGAATATGCAGGAATCCGCAGGAAACTCCTTGTGGGAATCTCCCGCAAGGGAATGATCTGGAAGCCACTTGGCATTACTCCCGACGAAGCCCTCTGCGGAACGGCAGCCCTGAACCTGCAGGCTCTCCTCCTCGGGGCAGACATCCTGAGGGTCCACGATGTGGCGGAGGCGGTACAATGTGTTAAATTGCACACTCTACTCAGGTAGGGTTATTCAGAGGCCCGGTTCAAAATGAGCCGGGCTTTTACATGTAAGAAATTACTTTGAAAGTATTTACTTTGAAAGTAATTTCTTACATTTGTAAAAATTTGAGAACTATGGAAACACCTTTTGTATTTGGAAAGATTGCATCAGAAGAGGACTTCACAGACAGAGAGATTGAGACACAACATCTGCTTAATAATTTCAATGGCTTGGTAAATACAATACTAATTTCTCCAAGGCGTTGGGGAAAATCCTCATTAGTATCAAAGGCAGCCAGACTATTCACTGAACAATCCTCTGATAATGTTGTCATTAATCTGGACTTGTTCAGCTGCCGCACAGAAGACGTATTTTATAAAGAGTTTGCAAAAGCTGTGATTGCCGCAACCAATACCGCTTTTGAAGATTTTGTCTCAACAACTCTCAAGTATCTTGGGAGATTTGCACCCTCATTCTCTGCCTCGGATCCTGCTGGATGCCTTGAGCTATCATTTGGAATAGACATTAAGGACAAACTTTACAACACTTCCGAGATTCTCGACTTGCCACAAAAACTGGCCATTGAAAAAAACAAGAGGATAATCGTGTGTATTGATGAATTTCAGACTATAAAGGAATATAAAGATACTTTAGCCTTCCAAAGGACCTTGAGGTCATATTGGCAGAAACATAATAAAGTAGCTTATTGCCTTTATGGCAGCAAGAGAAATATGATGACATATCTTTTCGCTGATTCCAACAGCCCATTCTATAAGTTCGGGGATCTCATTTTCCTGCAAAAAATATCAAGGGAGGACTGGATTGAATTTATTGTAAAACGGTTTAAAGATACCGGCAAGGCCATCTCAAATGAATTAGCCGGGTACATTGCGGATAAGACAGACAATCATCCATATTATGTACAGCAACTTAGCCAATTAGCCTGGTTCCGCACATCCACTGAGTGCACCATGGATAAAATTGACAGTGCATTTGAAGGGCTTGAAGCCCAATTGGCACTGGCCTTTTCCCTGATGTTGGACTCCCTCACACCATCACAAATAAGTTTTCTTCAGGCTGTAGCTGCCGGGGAAACCCAAATGACGTCCCAGCATGTCCTCACACGGTACAATCTTGGGTCGT
Source organism: uncultured Muribaculaceae bacterium (assembly GCA_964475015.1). Taxonomy (GTDB): domain Bacteria; phylum Bacteroidota; class Bacteroidia; order Bacteroidales; family UBA932; genus Egerieousia. Next base: position 46,583 of record CAYYVA010000006.1, on the reverse strand, counting down.
CTGCCAATGTTGCAAGCATAAAGCAGGCTCTTGAGAAAAAGGAACTGATAGATATATTGCCCAATAAGATAAATATCCAGGACCCTGTGTTCAGGCATTGGCTTCTTACTCAGTATTAAGCAGCAATGCCACAAATATCTGCAGGTTACATCAATAAAAATAAGGGGAAATAGTCAGGACCCACATATGGTCCTCCCTATTTCCCCTGTATTTATTGTCTTTTAAGACCATAAAATCTACTTCACCTCCACCTTCTCCACCGGCTGTACCTGGCCGGCATCCAGAGGGTGCCACTGATAGGCCACCTTGCCGAAATCTACCTCTGCAAGGTCTATGCAGCGGATGTTTATGTTGTAGGCGGTATGGTAATACACCTTCCTGTGGGTGAGGTCTATTGAACTGGTCCACTGGGTGGCGCTCGGGATATCAGGGAATTCTGTACCCACGTTTGTCTCAAAGCCGAGCGGAACATCAAAGAAGTTCAGTAGATGAAAGGTCTGGGTTACGGTTGCAAATGCATCTGCAAGCTGTGGGGCGGTATTGCGGATGAACGCAGCCCTGATGAACCTTGATGGAGGGGTTGCATCACCGGGTACGCCTCTCAGTCCCGAGCCGCTTCCAATAGGGTTAACTGTAAACTCACCCATCTTCTGTGGGGCAGCCGTACCTCCGTAGAGGTTCACATAGTTGCTCAGGTTGGTAAGGTGCCACTCAAAACCGGGAGCATTTGTTATCACCCCAACGGGGTTTTCATAGAAATGGGGCACACCGTCCACAATCTCCAATACCACCTGCCTTCCCGATGGTTCTCCTATCCTCCAGTGCACTACTGCATTGCCCACAAGTCCCACTACATCAACCTTGCCGTTCAGGAGGGCATCCTTCACCTCATCTATTGTGGAGTATTGGGTAAGTACAAACTGGTTGAACTGCATGTCAGCCACAGAGACATTCCTTCGGGCAGGGTCAAATGCCTTGTATGAGCCGTATTCAGGGAAGAAGAACAATCCGCAGGAGAGGCCTGCCTCATTGATTCCCTCCGCTATGAAGTTCTTGTCAGCCACGGTGAGCCCGACCACTCCGTATTTTGCGGTGAAGTGCATTCCCTGGCCCCCGTCGGGAGTATAGGAGAAGAGCTTCTCTCCGCGCGGGATGATGGAATACCCGCTCTCAAGGTATCCCTTTGCCCACTCTATGGTTCTTGCCTGTATATAGCTTCCATCCTTTGCAGTGAGTGCAATTCCTGTACATGCGCCTGCAGGGACAGCAGCAGTGCATGCCGCCGCCAGCCCCAATAACAATACTTTTGTATTCATAATCTGTCTTTTATTGAACATTAACTATTGCTAAACACCTCTATTCTCTTTTTGTTGCATTTTTAGTATCTTTACGGCCAAATTTTTCATTTTAGAACAGATATGTCAAACAATGCATTAATGGCTGTATCACCGATAGACGGCAGATACCGCAGACAAGTTGAAGATTTGAGCATGTACTTTTCAGAGTACGCACTTATAAAATATAGGGTAAGGGTTGAGATTGAGTATTTCATTGCCCTCTGCGAGCTTCCGCTGGAGCAGCTGAAGGGTTTTGACCACGCCAATTTTGGAAAGCTCAGGGACATTTACAATAATTTCTCTGCAGAGGACGCTCAGAAAGTGAAGGATATTGAGAAGGTTACAAACCATGACGTGAAGGCTGTAGAGTACTTCATCAAGGATGAATTCAAGAAGATGGGCATTGAGAAGTTCTGCGAGTTCGTGCACTTCGGCCTCACTTCACAGGACATCAACAACACATCCGTTCCGCTAAGCCTCCTGGAGGGCATCAGGGATGCCTACATGCCTGCACTGAATGAGGTTCTGGAGATGCTTGAGGGATTTGCCAGGGAGTGGGAGAATGTACCTATGCTGGCCCATACCCACGGCCAGCCCGCATCCCCTACCCGCCTGGGCAAGGAGATCTATGTGTTTGTGGCAAGGCTCAAGGAGCAGATGAGGCTGCTGGAGCAGGTTCCTTATTCTGCCAAGTTCGGCGGTGCAACAGGAAACTTCAATGCACACAACTTCGCATACCCTGATGTTGACTGGAACAAGTTTGCAGCGGAGTTCGTAGGGGGCAAGCTGGGGCTGAAACGCTCATACCCTACCACCCAGATTGAGCATTATGACAACCTTGCAGCACTCTTCCACAACCTGGAGAGGATAAACACAATCCTCATTGACCTTGCAAGGGACATGTGGACATACATTTCAATGGAGTACTTCCGCCAGAAGGTGAAAGCCGGTGAGGTTGGCTCATCTGCCATGCCTCATAAGGTGAACCCTATTGACTTTGAGAACGCAGAGGGCAACTTCGGCATTGCAAATGCAATCTATGCGCATCTTGCATCCAAGCTCCCTGTATCAAGGCTCCAGAGGGACCTTACAGACTCAACAGTCCTCAGGAATGTGGGTGTTCCGTTGGCACATTCAATCATTTCATTGAAGTCCCTTAAGAAGGGGCTCGGGAAGCTTATCCTCAATGAGGCAGCACTTGACCGTGACCTTGAGGCCAACTGGGCAGTTGTTGCAGAGGGTATCCAGACAGTCCTCCGCCGTGAGGGCTACCCTAACCCGTATGAGGCCTTGAAGGCCCTTACACGCGGAAACGCAGGCATCACCAAGGAGAGTATCCAGGAGTTTGTAAAGGAGCTCAATGTAAGTGACGCCGTAAAACAGGAGATACTTGTAATTACCCCACAGAACTACGTAGGAAGATAATATCATGAAAAAGTTGCTTTCCCTCTTTTCAGCACTTGCAGTCTGCATTGCAGCATTTGCACAGCAGCCCCAGTATGACACCTATTTTACTCCCGACAGGTTGAGGATTGACCTCACATTTGCAGGAGACGCCACATACCAGAAAATCTTCCTTGAGGGGATGACCAAGGAGTGTGCATGGAGCGGTTCCAGGACAAACCTTGTTGACCCGTTCAAGTACGGCGAATATTACATGGAGGTGCAGACCCCGGCAGGTGAAGTAATCTACTCAAAGGGATTCAATACCCTTTTCCAGGAGTGGAGGACCACAGCCGAGGCTCAGACAACCCCGCAGGCATTCAACAGCTCGTATGTAATCCCTTTCCCTAAGGAGAAGGTGGTGCTGAAGGTATACGAAAGGGTAAAGGCAACAGGCATGCACAATGAGATATTCTCAGTTGGGATTGACCCTGCAGACAAGCTCATCAGCCATGAGGTGAAGAACGACTTCAAGGTTACCAAAATCCTCTACAACGGGGACCCGTCCAACAAGGTGGACCTCCTCTTCATTGCAGAAGGATACACAGCACAGGAGATGGAGAAGTTCCTGCAGGATGCCAAAAGGCTTGCAGACTACATGTTCACAATGCCTCCTTACGACAAGCACAAGGATGACTTCAACATCTGGGCAGTGGAATCCGTATCCCAGGAGAGCGGCACCGACATCCCTCATGAGGATGTATGGAAAAAGACAGTTGCAAACTCAAACTTCTATACTTTCCGCAGCGACCGCTACCTTACAGCCCAGAACCAGAAGACCGTATGTGAGATTGCAGCAAACGCACCGTACGATGCACTGTATGTGATTGTGAATACGCCCAAATATGGCGGTGGCGGAATCTACAACTTCTACGGCCTGAGTGCCAGCGACTGCCGTTTTGCAGAGCCTGTGTTCATCCATGAGTTCGGCCACAGCTTTGCCGGCCTTGGCGATGAATATTATGACTCAAGCACATCATACGAGGAGTTCTACAACATAAAGATTGAGCCTTGGGAGCCTAACATCACAACCCTTGTGGATTTTGAGGCCAAATGGAAGGATATGCTCCCTGCCGGCACCGCAGTACCTACCGGGCCTCTACAGGACAGGAGGGACAACACCACCCTTGGAGTATATGAGGGTGGCGGATATATGGCAAAAGGGATTTACCGTCCTGTAATGGACTGCCGCATGAAGACAAACACGGCCCACGGCTTCTGCCCTGTATGCCAGAGGGCCATTGAGAGGATGATTGAATATTACTGCAAGTAGTTGCAGGTAAGATTATATGGCAGTGAAGGATTACAAATATTTTCTGTTTGACCTGGACCGCACTCTTTGGGATTTTGACAAGAATGCCAAGAGTGCGCTCTTCAAACTGGTGGATTCCCAACAGCTCCCGCAGCTATTTGGAGTTGCCTGCAAGGAGGAGTTCTTCCAGCAGTATGAAGTGATAAACCAGAGGCTGTGGAAGCAGTATGAGCGTGGGGAAATCCTCAAGGAGGAGCTCCGCTGCAACAGGTTCCAGTTCACCCTGCAGCAGATTCTGGATACCGCACCGCAAGGTTCCCTGCCGGCCCATAAATTCACTCCCTACGAACTTCACGCCTTTGCCCTTGCCTTTGGAGAGAAATACCTTGAATTCATGGCAATGGAGACCGGCCTCATCCCAGGAGCGGAACAGGTACTGGAGGCGGTGAAGGCCAGGGGCGGAAAGATTGCAATCATATCAAACGGCTTCAAGGGGGTACAGTACCGCAAGATGAACACCACCTGCATACACAAATATGTGGATGCCGTGGTTGTATCGGAGGAGGTTGGGGCAATGAAGCCCTCCCCTGTCATTTTCCGCAAGGCACTTGAAGCCCTCTGCGGAGAAGAGGAATATAAAGAATCCCCGCAGCTTGCACGCAGCAGGGCCATTATGGTTGGGGATGACTTTGCCAATGACATTGAAGGGGCCCAGATTTTCGGGATAGACCAGTTCTACTTCAACCCATACGGGAAGCCTTGTGACGGCGGCCCCACTTACGAAAGCGGAAATCTCACGGATCTGCTGGAATGCCTGTAGGCCTGGACGGGCTCTGTCGGGAAGGGATTATTCAGCGATGATGAATACCTCCTCATCCTTCTCATGGAAGAGGTACTGCTCCCTGGCAAACTTCTCAAGGCTGTCCTTGTTGGATGTGAGCTCCTTGAGCTTCTCGTCTGTCTGCATTATGGCCTCCTTGTAGTACTCCATCTGCCTCTGCTGGCCGGCCACCACACCCATGTCCCTGAACCATACAAATACATTGTTGGTATCAATGAACAGTATCCACACCAGAAAGAACGCAGTAACAATAAAGTACTTATTCCTTATGACTTTGAACACCTTTGAGTTTGAAATGCCCCTTTTTGCAGACTCTATGATTCTTTTTGCCATATTTTTACTAATTTAGCGCAAAATTAACACATAATTATTTAAAAAATATGAAACCTACGTTAATTATTTTGGCCGCAGGAATGGGAAGCAGGTACGGCGGGTTGAAACAGATGGACGGAGTAGGGCCAAATGGTGAGACAATTCTTGATTACTCGGTATATGATGCCATAAAGGGGGGCTTCGGCAAGGTTGTCTTTGTTGTAAGGAAAAATTTCAGGAAAGAGTTCGAGCAGAAGATTGCACAGAAATATAACAACCACATAGAGGTGGCATTCGTTGAGCAGGAGCTGGACAAGCTCCCTTACGGATTCACCCTCAAGCCTGGCAGAGAGAAGCCTTGGGGCACAGCCCACGCAATGCTCATGGCTGCGGAGGTCGTTGACACCCCTGCTGCCGTGATAAATGCAGACGATTTCTACGGACAGGAATCATTCAAGGTTCTGGGCCAGTTCCTTACAGAGAACGCCGGCAACAAGGGAAAATACTGCATGGTGGGATTCTACCTGAACAAGACACTCTCTGAGAACGGAGAGGTTTCCAGGGGAATCTGCACGGTTGACAGTGAAAACTACCTCACCACAGTGGAGGAGCACCACAAGATATCAGAAAAGGAGGGCAGGATTACCGGAATTGCAATGGACGGCACCACCCGCACCCTTCCTGAGGACGCATACGCATCAATGAACATGTGGGGATTCACCCCTGACATCTTCCCCCACACCGAGAAGCTCTTCATTGAGTTCCTCAAGAAGAATGAGAATGAGCCCAAGAAGGAGTTCTATATCCCATACGTGGTGAATGATGCAATTGAGAACGGCAAGTCATCTGTAAAGGTACTTTCCACTCCCGACAAATGGTTTGGCGTAACTTTCCAGGAGGACAGGCCTTCAGTAGTGGAGAAGCTCAGGAAAATGACGGACGAGGGGCTTTACCCTTCACCTCTATTTTAAGGGAATATGTATAAAAATATAAACTTCTATTTACCCGGCCTGAAACAGTGCTGGGTAATTGTTTTTTATCTTCTGGTTGTGGGTGGCCTTGGAATGGGGACCCTCCTTTCCGTTGCATGCACAGCCCTGGGATATGACATGGCGGAGCTGAATCCCCTGATATCATACATTGTACCGCTGCTGCCGGCATTTGCATACATATTTACCCGCAAGCCTTCAGTTGCGGCTCCGGTAAAGGTTCAGGAGGCCAGTTACGGCAGGCTCTCCCCTTTTGTACTTTACCCGCTCCTGGCAGCAACAATGCTGGCAATAGGGTTTGTATCAGAACCCCTTTCCAGCTGGCTCCCCATGCCCGATTCCATAAAGCAGGTATTTGAAAAGATCCTCTCCAATTCAGGATGGGCATTTGCAACAACCGTGATTGCCGCACCTGTATTGGAAGAGTTCCTCCTCCGTGGGGTGATTGAGAGGGGTCTGCTCAGGCACACCACCCCGGCAAAGGCAATCCTGTGGAGTTCATTCTTCTTTGCAGTGATACACATGAATCCATGGCAGGCCATAGGGGCCTTCATTGCCGGAGCATTCCTTGGATGGATCTACTGGAGAACCCACTCCCTCATTGCATGCATATTCATCCATGCCATAAACAACGGCACGGCATATCTCATACAGATACTGAACCCTTCACTTCCTCCCGACAGCACATACAAAGATTTGCTTGATATCATTTCACCGCACATTTACTCAGCAGTTTTTGTTATATTTGTAATTCTGTTGGCGGCATTGCTCCATATTCTGAACAGGAACCTGCCGGCAGATGCATTTAAAGAGCAGACAACATGAACAAACTGTATCCTATAAAATTCATTGCAGATCCCAGAGAAAGGGTGTGGGGAGGAGACTACCTTGCCAAAGAGCTGAAGAAGAACTTTGACGAAGAGTTTGCAGGGAAACCTGTAGGCGAGAGCTGGGAGCTGTGGAGCCTCTACGGGGGCAGTTCTGTAGTAGGGAACGGCTTCCTTGCGGGAAACACCCTGGATGAACTGCTGGAAATATACCTGGGAGATCTTGTAGGAGACAATGTATTCCACCATTATAACGGTGACTTTCCCCTTCTGGTGAAAATCCTGGACATAAAGGACCGCATCTCCGTACAGGTACATCCTGGAGACGAGATTGCAATGGAGAGGGAGGGCTCATACGGCAAGGCAGAGCTCTGGTACATACTGGATGCCAAACCGGGGGCCAGGCTATATGTAGGATTCAACAGGGATGTCACCCCAACGGAGCTTTACGAAAAATGCAAGGACGGAACCGTAACTGAGCTGCTGAACAGCTTTACAATAAAGAAGGGTGACTGCATATACATCCAGCCGGGCTGCATCCATTCAGCTGAAGGAGAGGTTGTGATTGCGGAGATACAGCAGAGCTCTGACATCACATACCGTCTCTATGACTGGGGAAGGGAGAACGATCCCAAGACAGCCAGGAGGATGGACCTTGAAGATGCCATTGACGTAATTGACTATTCAAAGTTTGACAAACAGAAGCACTACTTCCAGCAGGTTTCAGGAAACACCGTAATAGCTGATACCAGCCGCTTTGTTGTAAGTACAATGGAGCTGAAGGCTCCCCAGACTGTTGTCCCATCCCTTACAGGAAGCTTCATAGTATACATGTGCATCCAGGGAAGCGCCGCAATCAGGATGAATGACGGTACAACTTATACATTTGAAAAGGGAGAGACAATCTTCATTCCTGCCTCAATGGAGGATTTCCAGCTGATGCCAGGCGGGGAGGATGTACAGCTGCTCAGCATACACATGCCACAGCTTGCAGAGGAACCGGACCTCTACCTGAACTACGATGAACCGGAAGATGAAGCCCACGGCTCATACAAGGACACCGCATACGGTGAGGATGATGAAGATGAGTGCACCGGTGACGGTGAGTGCTCATGCGGCTGCCACGGGGAACATCATCATGGCGGACACAGCCACAGTGAGGGCTGCGGATGCGGCGGGCACCACCACGGAGACGGGTGCGGCTGTGATGACCCTTCACATACCCATCCGGGGGAATCATTCTTCAAAAGATAACCTGCATGACACCGGAAGTAAGGATAGACAAATACTTGTGGTCCATAAGGGTGTTCAAGACCCGTTCTGAAGCGGCCGAAGCCTGCAAGAACAACCGGGTGCATGTGAACGGCTCGGAGGCCAAATCATCCCGCAACATAAAGGAAGGGGACATCATAATGGTAAGGAAAGGGGCCGTAAAATACCAGTATCAGGTGATATGCCCCATAGACAAGAGGCAGGGGGCCGCACTGGTCCCGCAATATGCCACCGACATTACCCCACAGGAGGAACTGGACAAGCTGAATGCTCCCAATGAGGTCATTTTTCTCAAGAGGGACAGGGGGGCAGGAAGGCCTACCAAGAAAGAGAGGAGGGATATTGAGAAACTGCTCGGACTATAAACAAGAAAAGAGGGGTGCTACTCCTCTTTTTTTGGCTTTGTATTGGCAATATTCATAGCCCTGTCGGGACCCAAAGTGACAAAAGCCTTTATGGCATCAATTGCCTTGTCTGCTATGAAAGGGAGCTCCTTCTCCTCTTCTGAACTCCATTTGCCAAGTACATAATCCACCTGGTGCCCTTTTGCAAAGTTGTCGCTGATGCCTATCCTCAAGCGTGCGTAGGCATTGTTTCCAAGGCATTCATCTATATTCTTGAGGCCGTTGTGCCCGCCGCTGCTCCCCTGTTTGCGCATGCGCTGGGTTCCGAACGGGAGGGCCAGGTCATCCAATACAACCAGCAGGTTCTCCTGCTTTATCTTTTCCGTCTGGAGCCAGTAGTTCACCGCCTTGCCGCTGAGGTTCATATAGGTTGAAGGCTTGAGGAGTATGAGCTTGTGACCCCTTACAGATACGGTACAGGTTGAACCGTACCTTCCGGAAATAAAAGAAGTGCCGGACGCTTTTGCAAAAGCATCCAGCACTTTGAAACCTATATTGTGGCGGGTATCCGCATACTCGGCACCTATGTTGCCCAATCCTGCAATAAGAAAGTTCATGCCCGCCTCAAATCAAGATTAATTATTTCTTTGCAGCAGCTGCAGCAGCGGCAGCAGCACCAAGAGCAGCACGTGTCATCTTAACGGCACATACGATAGTAGCCTTAGGAGAAACGATGTTGATGCCCTCGTATTTCAAGTCACCTGCCACGATAGTCTTGCCAAGGCCAAGGGTTGTGATGTCAACCTCCAAAGTGTCAGGAAGGTTCTCGATAGGAGCAGATACTTTAAGCTTCCTTGAAGAAACCATAAGCTTACCACCCTGTTTTACACCCTCTGAGTTACCTGTGATAACTACAGGAACATCAATTACAACCGGTTTCTCTGGGTTGATTGCCAAGAAATCTGCGTGAAGGGCCTCGTCAGTTACCGGATGGTACTGGATAGCGTGGAATACGCACTGGTATGTCTTGCCCTCTACCTCAATGTCAAGAATGTATGAGCTAGGAGTGTGGGTGATTTTTTTCAACTCTTTTGAATCCAATGCAAAGTTTACGTTCTCCACATTGTTGCCATAAATTACGCAAGGAACCTGTCCTGCTCTGCGGATCTGTTTCAATCCCTGCTTGTTGCTGATGTTTCTTACAACACCGCTAAGTGAAAGATGTTTCATTAACTTTAAATTTTAATTGTGTTACTCAGTCTGGGTTTTCCAGACCCCATTGCACCAAAAAACAGCGCATGAATGCCCGTTTTTTGTGAGCCGCAAAAGTAGTGATTTTATTCTTATTATCAAAATGTTCCTGCACTTTGGAAAAATTTGGAGAAAAAAACTTGAAAAAAATTTGCAGATAAATAAAATTGATTTAACTTTGTATCAGAAAATAATAATTCAAAACAAATAATAATAAACTTATAAAATTTACAGTTATGGCTAAGAAATTCATTTGTACCGTTTGCGGTTATGTTCACGAGGGTGATTCAGCTCCTGAGAAATGTCCACTTTGCAAAGTTCCTGCAGAGAAATTCAAGGAGGTTGTAGAGGAAGCGGGCGAGCTTTCATGGGCTGATGAGCACAGGATTGGTGTTGCACAGGGATGTGATGCAGAAGTATGGGAAGGCCTTCAGGCACACTTCGTAGGTGAGTGCACTGAGGTTGGAATGTATCTTGCAATGAGCCGCCAGGCAGACAGGGAGGGTTATCCTGAGGTTGCAGAGGCATACAAGAGGATTGCATGGGAAGAGGCTGAGCACGCTGCCAAGTTTGCAGAGCTTATCGGTGAGGTTGTATGGGACACCAAGACAAACCTCAAGAAGAGGATGGAGGCAGAGAGCGGTGCATGTGCAGACAAGAAGAGGATTGCAACAAAGGCAAAACAGCTCAACCTTGATGCCATCCACGATACAGTTCACGAGATGTGCAAGGATGAGGCCCGCCACGGACAGGTATTCCAGGGACTTTACAAGAGATTCTTTGAGAAATAAGGACAAGAAAACGTGCAATGAAAAAGGGGCCGGAATTTTCCGGTCCCTTTTTCTTTATCCCTTTTCATGCCGGGGCTATTCCTCCTCCCCCTTTATCATCTGCACATCCCTGTTCCAGTCCAGCCCCATATAGAACGCATTGAGCGTGCTGTCAACAGGAGAAACCGGAATATAGGTCCCCAGGCCGGAATACCTTTCCGGATCAACCGGTATTTCCAGGAAATTAGGGGTTGCTGCCTTGTAGATTACAGCCTCATCCAGGGCCTTCTTCACAGGGGCGGCATCCTCCTCCCCTGCCAGCCTGGTCATGAAATCCCCAAAATCGTAGAACCAGCGCTTGTTGCTCCTGTAATATCTCTGCACGGAAGAGGCGTCAACTGAACCTATCCCATCCCTGTATTTCTCAAACACCACTGCAGCAGCATCGGCAACCCCCTTGAGGGCTGATGTCCTTACCAATGAGATTGTGGCAGACCTGGAGCTTCCGCTCTGGGCATTGTAGAAATCATAATACTCCTTTGCTACAGCCTGCAGGTCCATCTCACTCTTGAAGATATGCTGCATTATCCTTGAATATGGGAATCCCGACGAAAGTATCTCTGCCGGAGAGGAAATCACATAGTCCACCGAATCCTTCAGCTGGTAGGCAACCTCAACACACCCCATCAGGCAGGCATCAAAGACCACGAAAGAGAGCTTGTACGGCAAAGCATCCGCAAGCTCGGTTATCTCCATCTCCACGCCGTCCTCCGAACCGAACGATTTTGTATAGTACCCCTCAGGGAGCCATCCGGTACCGTGGGACCAGAGGAAAAGGCCTGTCTCCTTTGCAGGGAACATTGTCCCCGTAACCTTCAGCACACTCTCAAGCACCTCCGGTGTTGCAGAATTGCGCAAGGGGAAACGGTACACGGTATCCTGCACAACCTCCCCCTTGGCACCCTTCTTCAGATGCATCAGCACAGGTTTGTTGCCGGTATCATGCTTGTACACCAGCAGGTTCCCGTCTTCAGGGATATGCCCTGTCTTCAGGTCCTCAAAGTTTGAATTTGAGTTTCCCGACAGGTTGTTGTTTGCAACCATATATATAAGTACGGTCTTATCCTTCACCTCAAACTCCGGTGCATCCATACTCACAGGATCACACGAAACTGCAGCAAACGCCGCAAACAGCAGGAATATATATCTGATCTTCTCCATATCTCTAATGCTTGAAGACAAAATAGACGGCAAGCACAAGGAACACAAAAGCAATCAGGTGGTTCATCCTGAAGCTCTCGGTCTTGAAGAAAATTGCAGAAAAGGCCACAAATATGAGCAGCGTTATCACCTCCTGGATAACCTTAAGCTGGATGAGGGAGAACGGCCCCCCGTGCATATCCGAACCTATGCGGTTTGCCGGCACCTGGAAACAATACTCAAAGAAGGCTATCAGCCAGCTGATTGCTATTATCCCGAACAGGCCCCATTTGGGGAGCATCTTGTCGGCACCGAACTTCAGGTGTCCATACCATGCCAGAGTCATGAAACTGTTGGATACAACAAGCAGCAGAATAGTAAGCAGTCCTTTTCCCATTTTCTTGCAAAAACATTAAACCTTATGACGTCCAATTGTGTTTGATAACCGACAAAATTAGGAAAAAATTTACATATATTTGCTGATCATGAAATGTAATGGTATTATCGCATTCATCGGCGGAGCACTTGCAGGAGCTGCAGCAGCATTGCTTCTGGCACCTGACTCAGGGGAAAACACCCGCAGGAGGATAAGGGAGACAGCCAGAAGGGAGTATGACAACCTCAAGGAGAAAATCCGGGAAGAGGGCTGCAACTGCCAGGAGACACCTGAAGAGGAGATGTAGCGCCGCAGATGCACTTGACCTGACTTTCAATGATATAACTGACAGGAGGAGACAATATGAACGGAAGCATTGGAGAACTGCATGACCTCTTGAAGGAATACGTGAACTACAAGGCTGACAGATACAGGCTCAAGGGGGTGGAGACACTCTCCTTCCTCTCAGGCAAGGTGATAGTCCTCCTTGTGGCAACTATGCTCGGAGCGGTCATGCTGCAGCTTATAGGATTCGCCTCGGCATTCTTCATAGGTGACATCACAGGGAGCACCGCCCTCGGATTTGCCATTGTATCCGTAATTTTCGCCGCCGCGCTGGCCATTGTATACGCCAAAAGGGAATCAATGTTCCTGGGAAAGATCACCCGGATGTACATGAAGATTTTCTTCAGCAACGGCAGGCGGCACAGGGGTGCGGGCCCACAATAACCGGCTGGAACAAATAACCTTTAAAATATGAATTTCTTAAAAACTATGTTATGTGTATGCGGGCTTGGACTTGCAGCGGCATCATGCTCTCAGGAAAGCCCATCAAAAGAGGAACCGTTCAAATATACGGTTGATGAATTTGCAGATCTACAGATACTCAGGTACAGGATACCTGGCTGGGATTCGCTTACATTACAGCAGAAAGCCTACATCTACCACCTCAGCGAGGCCGGCAAATGTGGCAGGGACATCCTTTTCAACCAGAACTTCAAGCACAACCTTGGGATAAGGAAGATTCTTGAGAGGATAATCAAGGGGTACAGTGGCAACAGGGAGTGTGAAGAGTGGCAGCAGCTGCTTACATACGCCAAGAGGGTATTCTTCAGCAATGGAATCCACCACCACTATGCGGAGGACAAGATTATGCCAGAGTGCTCACAGGAATACTTCAAGGGGATAATGGATGAGCTCAAGATGGAGCCTTCAACATATGAATACCTCCCTATAATCTTTGACCCTGGACTTTACCCGCAGAGGAAATACACTGGGACAGAGAAGGACATCATTGGGGCATCTGCCGTAAACTTCTACGGGGAAGGGATCACAAAGGATGAAGTGAACAGCTTCTACGCGGCAATGGAGAAGAAGGATGACCCTACACCTCTTGCCTACGGAATCAACAGCCGCCTTGTGAAGAAGGACGGCAAGCTCGTTGAGGAGGTTTATAAGCTTGGCGGCAGATACTCAAACTCAATAGGTGCAATAGTGGTACACCTTGAGGAGGCTGCCAAATATGCCGAGAACCAGGCACAGGCAGAATACATTGCAAAGCTCATAGAGTACTACCGCACCGGCTCGTTGGAGACATGGGATGAATACAACATTGCCTGGGTACAGGAGAATGAGGGGCAGGTAGACTTCATCAACGGCTTCATTGAAGATTACAACGACCCGCTCGGAAGGAAGGCTACATGGGAATCATCTGTAAACTTCAAGGACATTGCCGCTTCCCGCAGGACACAGATAATAAGTGACAACGCACAGTGGTTCGAGGACAACTCCCCTATCAGGGATGAGTTCAAGAAGAAGGAGGTGAAGGGTGTATCAGCCAAGGTGATAAATGTCGCCTGCATAGGCGGTGACTGCTTCCCTGCAACACCTATAGGCATCAACCTGCCAAATTCAAACTGGATAAGGAAAGAGTACGGTTCAAAATCTGTTACCATAGCCAACATCACAGATGCCTACAACATGGCTGCTGAAGAATCCCCTAACAGCATCACCAATGAGTTCTCATGGAGCGGTGCAGAGAAGGAGCTCATAAAGAAATACGGCAACCTTACAGGCAACCTCCACACAGACCTCCACGAGTGCCTTGGCCACGGTTCAGGACAGCTCCTCCCTGGGGTATCCGCAACCGCACTGGGCGAGTACAACTCAACCCTTGAGGAGGCAAGGGCAGACCTGTTCGGCCTCTACTACATTGCAGACAAGAAGCTTGTGGAACTTGGCATTCTTCCTTGCGAAGAGGCGTACAAGGCCGAGTACATCAACTTCATCCTAAACGGCCTTTTCACCCAGTTTGTGAGGATAGAGCTTGGAAAGACAAACACTGAGGCCCACATGCAGGACCGCAAGCTCATCTCCGAGTGGTGCTATGAAAACGGCCTCAAGGAGAAGACCGGAGCTGAGAAGGATGTGATTGAAAAAGTTGTAAAGGAGGGCAAGACCTACTTTGTAATCAATGACTACCAGGCCCTGAGAGGCTTGTTCGGCAAGCTCCTGGCAGAAGTGCAGAGGATAAAGTCTGAGGGTGACTACAAGGCCGGCAAGGAGCTGGTTGAGAAATATGCGGTACATATCAACCCTGCACTCCACAAGGAGGTGAAGGAGAGATACGCCGCACTGGAGCTGAAGCCTTACAAGGGCTTCATCAACCCTACCATTGAGCCTGTTTATAACAAGAAAGGGGTGATTACAGACTACAAGGTTGTGTATAACGATGATTTCCTTGCCCAGATGCTTGAATACGGCGAGAAATACTCGTTTGAATCAAGCCTGCTGAAATAGAACACAGCAGCATGATGAAAAAGAAGGCCCTGCCGCGGAAAACGGCAGGGCCTTGCTGTTTATCTCTTCAAAAAGATTATTTGTCAATCCTCAAGTCCTCCTTACCGGTAACGTACTCCTTGTAGAGTCCCTGCCTGTTTGGAAGGTGGTCAAGGTTACCCAGGCCGTACATTATTATTGCAGTTACAGCTGCTGCCTGGTCCTGATACTCCGGAATGCTCTTGTTGTAAAGATCCCTCTCAGTATGCCAGATCTCGCCATAATTGAAGTTATAGCCTTTTGGATCGCCAAGGTTCAAGCCGAGGGCAGGACATCCGTTCATTACAAAATGAGCATGGTCTGAACCGCCTGCTGTAGCAGGAACCGGACCAGGAGCTGCTGTACGCTTGTTGACTACAAATGGGAAATCAGGGTTGATCTTGTTTATAGGTTCACAAACCTTCACATAATCCTCATACATTGCTTCAGGCACTGTAATTCCTGTTGGAACAAGCGGACCTCCGTCCCTGTTGAAGTAGTTTGCAATCTTGTTCAGGTTAACGGTCTTTGACTGTACAAAATATTTGCTGCCCCACAAGCCGAACTCCTCAGCTGCCCATACGCAGAAAAGAAGGGTCCTCTTTGGTTTTGCTCCCGACATGGCAAGCATCCTTGCAGCCTCCATTGTAGGGCCTACGCCAACATTACAGTCCACACCGCCTGTTGCAACATCAAATGCATCGAGGTGTCCGCCTGCAAGCACATACTCATCAGGATATTTTGAGCCTTTCATTACACCAATATAGTTGTGGAATTTCACCGGTCCCATCTTGAAGTGGTTCCTGATGTCAAACTCCAGCTGGAAATACTCCCTCCTGTCCACCATCTTGGCTATCTCATCATACTGGTCCTCGTTAAGCTTGATATCCGGAACTGTAGGAAGTGTCTCCCATGTCATGTCCATACAGTTTTTCCTGTCATATAGGGCCCTGATTGGAATTGAAGAAGACTGGATAATTCCAAGGATACCTGCATCAACCATCTGCTTGTAGAAGAGAGCCGGCTCATATTTCATCTCCTTGAGAGGCTTTTTGTTGTCGGGATTGGCCCTGTTATACATCATTATCTCCCTGTTCTCCTTCTCAATCTGTACATTCTCAGCAATCTTTGCTGCGCGTATGCTGTCTGCCTTTGCAGAATAATCTATAGGCCAGCCTGAATTTGTACCACCTATAAGTACCCATGCTCCCTTGAGCACGCCAACCATCCTGTCAAACTCAGCCTGTGTCTTTGGCTCCTTAACCACATGTCCCCTCTGCACACCTTTTGTACCGGCAGTATATGAAGGGGTTGCAAAATGGAGCGTCTGTCCGCTTCCGCCGAGCATGCGCCCGAACCAAGGGCCCCTGTTGAAGCCTACAGGCATCTCGCCCACTTCCTGTTTCCATACCTCAAGCCCCCATTTCTTGAACATATACTCAACCCAGTCTCCTGCATTCTCGTATGCATCCGAGCCTACAAGACGTCCGCCAAATCTGTTTGACAGTATGTCCTGATGGTCCATAGTCTGGTTGTCTGTCTTTGCAATCTCAATGACTTTGTTGATTACAGGGTCATTCTTCTGTGCATACACACTGCTTATGCACAAAATACATAGAGCTATAACTCCTGTTGAAAATTTAAAGGATCTTTTCATCATATAGTAAATTAAGTTAGTTTCTCCCTTTTTCCGTAAAGATGTATGGTAACACCCACCCCCACAGCCGCAAGCAGCAGTACCGCATGTATCTTATAATGGCACAGCACCATTCCAAGCAGCAATGTGAGCCATAAAGTTAGCAAAATTCTCCTTAACTTGTCTGCCGGGATGCCGTTCCTTGAGAAATAGGCATGTACATACGGGGCAAGATACCTGTTTGAAAGTATCATCTTCACCCCCCTGCGGGAAGAGCGCATGAAAAGCCAGATGGCAAGCAGCAGGAACGGCGTAGTGGGCAATATGGGGAGGAACATCCCTATCATCCCCAATACCACGCAGATAGAGGCTGCTGCTATGTATATGTATTTTCTCATTTTTTTATTATATTCGCAAAGATAAACCTAATCTTAATATTATGGCATGTTTTTCCATTCTTACTTTCGACATCAACAGTATTGTTGAGACAGTTTCAGGAGCCCTTTGGGGATGGCCTACAATAATCCTCCTGTTCGGAACCCACCTGTTCCTTACCGTAATCCTGAAATTCCCACAGAGAAAAATATTCACCGCAATAAAGATGTCCTTCACCAAGGATCCTGATGCATCCGGGGATGTGAGCCAGTTCGGTGCCCTCGCAACCTCACTTGCAGCAACCATAGGTACAGGAAACATCATTGGAGTGGCAACTGCCATTACACTCGGAGGCCCCGGTGCGGTACTCTGGTGCTGGATGGCAGGCTTCCTTGGAATAGCCACAAAATACAGCGAGGGGCTCCTCGCCATAAAATACAGGGTAAAGTCACATGACGGCACAATGATAGGCGGACCTATGTACGCTCTTGAAAGGGGCCTGAAGATGAAATGGCTTGCCGTAGTGTTCTGCATCTTCACCGCGCTTGCTGCATTCGGTATAGGAAATACTGTACAGTCAAATGCAATTGCATCCCTCCTTGCCCAGCCGGGGCTCATGGGTGAAGGCTACACAGGCATATCAACCCAGCTTACCGGTGCAATAACAGCAGTCCTGGTGGCACTTGTAATCATTTTTGGAGTGAAATCCATAGCCAAGGTATGTGAGGCGCTTGTACCATTCATGGCAATATTCTATGTTGTTGGTTGCGTCACCATCCTCATCATCAACTGGGAGTTCCTGGGTGATGCCGTGAATCTCATCTTCAGGTCTGCATTCTCTCCACAGGCTGCAGGAGGAGGATTTGTCGGGAGTACGGTAATGATGGCTGCAAGGTTCGGTATTGCAAGGGGACTCTTCTCAAATGAATCAGGTTTGGGTTCTGCCCCTATAGTTGCGGCTGCCGCCCAGACCAGAAACCCTGTAAGGCAGGCCATGGTTTCCTCTACAGCCACTTTCTGGGATACAGTTGTGGTTTGTGCCCTTACCGGCCTTGTAATTGTGAGCAGCATTATTGCATACCCTCACATCAGCGTTACAGACGGTGCCAAGCTTACCCACCTTGCATTTGCCGAGATTCCATATATCGGGACACCTGTACTTATAGTGGGACTCATCACCTTCACCTTCTCAACTATCCTGGGATGGAGCTACTATGGTGAGAAGGCTATCCAGTATATTGCAGGAAGAAAGACAATCTATGCCTTCAGGGCTGCCTGGATTGTGATGGCTTATGTTGGTGCGAATGTAGACCTGGCGCTTGTATGGAGCCTTGCAGACTGTGCGAATGCCCTCATGGCGTTCCCTAACCTCATCTCACTGCTTCTGTTGAGCGGTGTTGTCATCAAGGAGACCAACAAATACCTCTGGGGCAACAGGCTTGACGAATACTCCAACGAAGAGCCGCCACTTGTTGAAGACTGATCCAAACACATGAATCGGGGAAAATATACCCCTGAAAACTAAATCCCTCCCACCGCAAAGCGGTGGGCCCCTCCCGTTCACAATGCCACGGGCGGCAATGGTTTTCAGGGGTATATTTTCCCCGATTCCTATATCATTATTATCCTATTGCAGCGCACCCGCGGCACTGCAGATGATTATCCTATCAGCGATGAGATGTTTGTCACAAAAAGCTTCACGGCCATTGCAAGGAGGATTATCCCGAAGAATTTCCTGAGGACATAGATTACCCCCTGACCGAAAATCTTCTCAATCCACTCAAGTTTTGAGAGGACAAGATACACAAACACCATATTGAGAACAATTGCAATGATGATGTTCACAATATGGAACTCAGCTCTGAGTGAAAGCAGCGTTGTAAGGGTACCTGCGCCGGCAATGAGGGGAAATATCAATGGAACGAACGTTGCGCTCCCCTTGGGACCGTCATTCTTCATGAGCTCCACGCCCAGAATCATCTCAATTGCCAGGACAAGGATGACAATTGCACCTGCAACGGCAAAAGACTGGATATCCACACCAAACAGGGAGAGGAGTCCGTCTCCTGCAAAGAGGAATGCCACAAATACCGCAAATGATCCTATAACCGTTGGCAATGGCTGAATCGTGCTGCCCTTCCTCTTCAGGTCAATTATAATGGGAATTGACCCTGTAATGTCTATGATTGCAAATAGTACCATAAAGGCGCTCACAATCTCTTTCACGCTGAATTCTAACACCATAAGCAAATATTTTTTTCAAAATTCCTTGCAAAGATAAAATATAGTTTCTAACTTTATCACAAGAAACTAACCTAATAAAAGTTATACACAATGAAAGAACTAGTTGAAAAAATTAAAGCAGAGATGGAGGCTTTCTGCAAAGACGCTGATGCACAGCTACTTAAAGGTAATAAAGCTGCTGGTACACGCGCAAGGAAATCAGCTCTTGAGCTCGGCAAGATGATGAAGGAGTTCAGAAAAGCATCTATCGAGGCCAGCAAAAAATAACATCCACCCGGCTGTTAGGAAACAAAAAAAGTTGTGATATGGTTCACAACTTTTTTGTTTATAGAGACTTATGCCGTCACCAGCAGACAGGCAGAATTACACCCATATTATCCTTGCCGTCCCATAACCATATCTTATCGGCGGAGACCTGCACTATCTCCATCCTGCCTGAATACACAATCTCATCCCCACCGGCCTTATAGCGCATTTCAAGGGTTGTCTCCTTCGCCCCGGATGCAGGGAACTCCCCAAAGACCACATTGAGATACCCGCTCTGCACGTCATCCTGCAGCCTTATCTGCCTGCGCTGCCTGTTGAATGAAATCTGGCAGTTCTCCTCAGAGTATCTGAAAAGGAAACCTCCGTACCCGAACAGGCCTGCATCCTGCTTCTGCACAAAATCCTTCACACCAGCAGACTTCCCATGCCTGTTGTCATCCCTGCAGGAAACGGCAGAGAACAGCAGTACGACTGCCAGCAGGACATTAATCCACCTTGAGACGCTTGTATATCTTCTCCTTTGAACCATCCCCATATTCTATTGTCAATTCAATTTCCAATTCCTCCTCCTCCCCTATCATGAAGGAATCCCCTTCCACCTTCCTTCCGTTTACGCTCCACACAAGCTGACGCGCCTCCTCAACCATATTGAACACCCTCAAGTCCATAATCTCCCCACACTCGTACCCTTTGGGGCTGATGTGGATATACGGATATGTGGAGGTAAGCGGAGCTGTTGCAAACTCCATCTGTGCGGGCTCCCCAAACTCCTTGTTCACTATGCACCGCACCTGCACATTGTACCTGCTGCCTGGCTCCAGCCCATAGATGCAGCACACGGTACTGTCCGTAAGGATACTGTGCACCTGTTCCTCCCCAAGCTTGTTCCACGCCACCATCCACTGCAGCTGCACCCCATCCTGGATACTGCCCGGAATCTTCCCCTGCCACTGCAGCCTTGCATCACACTGGTAAGGGAGAGCCTTGCACTCCACCGCACGGGGAAGGGTATCATTGAATGAATAGTCCCTGATTGTCTTGAAGTACACCCTGCTCCCCTGCAGCCTTATATCCTTTATCCCTATCCCGACAGCATATCCCTCCCAATCCCTCAGCATGGAGTGCCCCCCCTGCGAGGCAAGTTCATTGACACCTGCGGTCCCCGGATAGAACAGTGCCCCTGCATCTGCTCCGGCAGGAGCAGCCGCAAGCACCCTGGCACACTCATGGGATGAAAAGGCGTTTATATTGTTGTATTTCCACCTGTCAGATGATGCCAGCCCACCATATACCCTTCCCGACTTGTCAACATGGTATGCAACCAGCCCTGACCCTCCAATGAATTTGTCCCACTTTGAACGGTTCCTGTATTCCAGGAGGAAGTATTCCCCCTCATTGGAGGTGTTTACCCTGTATATGGTGTGCGACATTGAAGCCGGACTGAGCACATAAGAGGTATCCGGCACAAGGTCCACTGTCTCCCCTATTCCAAGAATCTCCCTCTCAATTGCACTGAACAACGGCGGGGTCCTCCCCTCATCCAGATAATTGCCCTTGTCCATTATTGACAGGAATCCGTACAGGGCCGGGGAAAGCCCCTCCAGATCCCCGTTGGTGTCATAGAGATCCGGAAGCCCCAATGAATGGGCAAACTCATGGCAGAAGGTGCCAATTGTGGAGAGCGTATCCCCCTGCGCCCCCCTGAGCTCGGATGTGCAGGAATAGGAGGCTATCTTAACGCCATTGAAGGAGATGTTGTCATCCAACACATACTGCTGGTGCGGCCAGATTGCATCCGGGCTTCCCCCCTCCGATTCATTGTGCCCGGCAAAGATTATGGCCACATTATCCACCGTTCCGTCTGCATCCAGGTCAAAGGATGAAAAATCAAATCCCCCTTCAGAAGCCACCCTGCAGGCCTCCTTGAGAAGCCTCTTCACATCAGCATCATTGAAGGTGCCGCTCTGCGCGCCAAAGGCCGCTACAGGATACGGGAGGGATATCACGTCACTCAGGCTGAACACAAAAGTGCAGATACCTGAAAAATTGGAGTTAAAATAATCGGCAGCACTCCCCGACCCCCCATTCAGGAGGGAGTTGAAGGCCCCTTTGGGATTTTCCACCGTAAACTTCACATCCTCAAACTCCACCAGGAGCACAGGGCATTTTACCTCATATCGGGATGATTTTGTTTCCCTGCAGAACTTCACCACAGGTGTTACACCTGCAAAACGGGATGCATTCCCCCTCCTTATCTCCCTTACCAGATAGGGTTCACACCTGCCTAGGCCCCCGGGGTTCCCGTCTGAAAGGCGCCTGCCTGTAAGCCTCTTCCCTGCTGGGGTGAGCTCCACATATTGGAGGAATCTGTCGGGACCCAGCTCAACCATCTCCCCTGCAAGGGTGAGCTTATAGCCGAAAATATGGTCCCCTTCCACCCTTACCGGAACTTGCGTGCCGTCCGGTTGCGTGATTTTTTGTATTTTTGGCACAGCTTTGGAAGCATTGAGCTCCAGAGAGGCAAAAATTAACATCAGGGCCAGGATAATATGTACCGCAGGGTATTTCATATAATGGATAACAGGTTGCTAAGATACAATATTTTTAGGACTTTATTGGTGGCGGCAATATGCATTGCTGCCCCTGCTGCTCTTGCGGCACAGGACAGCACCCATGTGATTACCGTAAAGGACATTACCCCAAGGGGGAATTTCCTGGAGAAGCTGGGGGGCAAATTCACTTTTGCCCCGCACTATTCATCAGAAATGGGGCTGGGTACAGCCTTTGCCTACAGTTCAAGGGCCGGCATCACGCTCATAGGGAATGTATCAACGGAGGGGTATGCCCTGCTGGGGATAAACGGGGCACACCATACAAGGGGGAACAGGTGGAATATCTCATACGATGCAATGTACAGCTTCCTCCCCACATACTATTGGGGGGCCGGATATGTGGAGGCATCGTACGACGGGAACAAGAGGGGATATGACAAGAGGCATTTCAGCGCCAACTCCCGGCTGATGAGGGCCTTTACAGGGAAATTCCAGGCCGGCCCGCTGCTCGGGTATGAATGGATTGAATGGGACAACTTTCCCTCAGGGGAGTCCATCGGCTCAGAAGCCTTCAGATATGGTGCAGCCGCAATATTCGACAGCAGGGACAACACCACAAATCCGCAGGGAGGGATATATGCATCCCTTACACAGTCCAACTTCACGGATTTCAGGGGAAAGCCCCATTTTTCCACAGACTTCACATTTGACTGCTACAGGACTGTATGGGAAGGGGGTATCCTCGCCTTCGACTTCCATTCCAGATTCACATACGGGGATGTGCCATATACCATGCTCCCCACAATTGGGGGGCCGTACAGGATGAGGGGATATTACAGCGGAAGGTACCGGGACAACAATGCCGTACAGGGGCAGTTGGAGCTCAGGCAGCATGTATGGGAGATGTTTGGGGTTGCAGCCTGGGTTGGCGCGGCAAACCTGTGGGGAAAATACAACAAGTTTGACATAAGGCACTCCCTGCCCAACTGTGGGGCGGGAATCAGATGGAGGCTGAACGGCAATACAACCATGAGATTTGACTACGGCTTTGGGAAGGACGGGCAGAACGGCTTCATCTTCAGCGTAAACGAAGCGTTCTGAGCCACGCTGTACGGAAGCCTGGACAATGAAGGAGGGCACCCTTTTGGGACACCCTCCATCCGGATCACTTCGTCTTCCTTGTGAGTACCGCCTTGCCGGTATGTTCCTGCCCCGTTGCAGGGTTCTTTGAGAAGAACTCCATTGTGAGGCTTTCAGGAGATTCATTATACACAAGTTCCCCATTGAGGTTCTGGCTTGCATCATTGATGTTCATCACACCCGAATAGGAGATGTAAGGCTCACCTACAATCACTACCGCCGAGATGTTTGCTGTGGTGGAATCGTTATAGGCAACCTTGCCGCTCATTGTAGTATCTGCAAAATACTCCACGGCAACCGGCACGGCAATTGTCTCTACAGAAATGTTGCCCAGAGAATCCATTGTTGCAATCTGGATTGTGTCAATTCCGGTCCATACCCCCACAAGTTTTTCAGCAACGGATCTGCTGCCCCTTCCGCATGAGGCCAGCGAAAATGCCGCAAAGAGGGCAATCAATAAAAAAGATTTGGTTTTCATGGTTTGTTTTTTTTAATTTTACATCATAAAAGCGACCTATAACTATACAACGTTTTATGGATTTAGTTCAAAATTCTTTTGCACAGTTGGAGCTGAATTACCCCAACATGCTTCATAACTACAATTATTTCAGATCCAAGCTGAAAGATACCACCAAACTGCTCATTCTCATAAAGGCCAATTCTTACGGACACGGAGCGCTTGAGTTTGCGCGCCAGATGGAGAAGGCCGGAGCGGATTATTTTGGAATTGCCCATCCTGTGGAGGGTGTTGAACTCAGGACCGGCGGAATAAAGACCCCTATCATTGTCCTTACCGCAGGTACAGATTCATTTGAGGATATAGTGAACCACTATCTGGAGCCCTCAATCCCTACTATGGATGCACTGCGGAAGTTTGACGCATACCTCCAGAGCAGGAACATTGACAGATATCCTGTGCACATAAAGCTGGATACCGGAATGCACAGATTGGGATTCATGAAACAGGAGCTTCCTGAACTGATTGAGTACCTCAAGGACAAGCCAAGGGTTAAGGTACAGTCCATCTTCTCCCACCTTGCAGGTTCTGATGACCCGCAGCATGATGAGTTCACCCTGGGACAGATTGAGATGTACAAGAAGCACGCATCAATGATTGATGCAGTTCTGGACTACAAGCCTATCCACCACATTCTTAATTCAGCGGGAATTGAGAGGTTCAGCGAGCACCAGATGGATATGGCAAGGCTGGGTATAGGCATCTACGGCATCAGTGCAGTTGACATGAACAACGTGAAGCCTGCTGCGTCGCTTACCTGCAAGATACTCCAGATAAAGGAGCTTGTACCAGAAGATGGTACAGTAGGTTACGGAAGACACGGCAAGCTGGAGCATCCAAAGACAATTGCAACTCTTCCTCTGGGATATGCAGACGGCCTCAACCGCCACTACAGCAGGGGAAATGCCAAATTCTGCGTAAACGGACAGCTGGTTCCTACAATAGGAAACATCTGTATGGACATGTGCATGATTGACATTACAGGGGTTGATGCCAAAGTTGGTGACAAGGTTACGATCTTTGGAGACAAGCCTACTGCAAACGATATGGCAAAACTGCTTGACACAATCCCTTACGAAATCTTCACATCAGTTGCCAGAAGGGTGAAGAGGGTTGTTGTTGAGGAATAATTGCTGCATACCTTTCTCAAAGAAAGTACCTCATATGAAGAGGGTGACTCAAAAGGTGGAAATTTAAGGCTTACGCAGGTAACGCAAAATTTACCCTTTTGAGCGCCCTCTTTTTTAATGTATTATCTTTGAAAGAAGCTCCAGAAGCAGGTCACCGTCCTGAGCCTGCCCTGCAGCACCGCTCTTGCTCTTGTAGTCATACTCCTTCAGGAGTGCAATCACCTGCATTGTCTTCTTAAGCGGGAACACCCTCATTGCAGCTGAATACTCCTTTATCTGCCCTGCGGCAAAAATTCCGGCCTTGCGTATGGAGTTTTCCGGCATGCCGCCATCCTGCAGATAATATGCATGGCATTTGAGGAGCCTCGAGAAGAAGAAGAACAGTGCCCCCAATGTAAGCACCAGGGGATACTTCTTGGAGTTGCGTGCAAAATGGCCAGCAATCTTATATGCCTTGTCATAATCCCTGAAGACAAGTGACCTGGTAAGCTCAAACGCAGAGAACTCCTTGCTCACCCCAATGTTCGTCTCCACATCCCTTACGGATATTTCACGTTTATCGCCGGGAAGTCCCTTGAAAAGCTTGTCTGCCTCAAGGGCTATCTTTCTGAGCCCGTTGCCTGTGTGCTCCGCCATGAGGGAGGCTGCATCAGGAGTTATGGAATACCCCTTCTCCTTCATGTAGGATGTTATCCACCCCGCCACATTCCACTCACCTACCGCTACAGATTCAAATATTACGGCATTTGCCTTTGCCTTCTTGTAGAATCCGGTGCGCTTGTCAACGGACTTGCCGGTGAATGCCAGCACAAGGACCGTTTCAGGCGAAGGGTTCTCAACATACTGCTCCAGCACATCCAGTTTTGTGAGGTGCTGCGCCTCCTTCACCATCACCAGCTGCCTTGGGGCAAACATGGGGTAACGGCGGCACGCCTGCACAATATCTGCAGTTGTGGTATCCTGGGCATATACTATTGTCTGGTTGAAATCCCTCTCCTCGGGCTGGAGGACATTCTGCAGGATTGCATCTATAAGGATATCCGAGTAATAGGGCTCCTCTCCCATAAATATGTATACGGGAGCAAAGTTTCCTGCCCTGATGTCTGCCAGAATCCTGTTGGACTGCAAAAGGTTGTCCTGGTCTGTCTGCTTTGCCATACTTCCAATGCTGAAAACTGGGTGCGGTTTCTTTACAAAGATAATTATTCTGAGTATCTTTGCAAAGAATGGCTGCACAACAAATGAGGGGTACAATTTATGACCCGCTGAGGAAAAAGGATGTTGCCCTCACTCCGGAAGAGGAGGTGAGGCAGTTCTTCATAAAGTGGCTCCACACGGAGAAGGGCTACCCGCTGGGGCTTATGGCAAGTGAATACACCATCAGGCTGAACAGGAAATGTTTCAGGTGTGACATTGTAGTATTCAACAGGAACCTTGAACCCCAGATAATCGTTGAGTGCAAGGCCCCTGAAGTAAAGCTGTGCAACAGGGTGCTGGAGCAGGCCGTCACATACAACATGGCCCTCAAGGTTCCCCACCTTGTGATTACCAACGGGGAGGGGACCGTAATATGCAGCTATGACAATGCAGCCGGGAAGTATGCCTTTGCAGGGGATATACCTCCATACTCTTCCCGATAAATTTTGTACAATGGAACATTTGAACAACAAAATATTCAAGATAGTCTCAACCGCTGCCAAGGAGCAGGGGGTGAGGGCTTTTGTGATTGGTGGATATGTAAGGGACTGCTTTCTGGGAAGGCCCTGCAAGGATATAGACATTGTGGTGGAGGGGAGCGGCATAGCCCTTGCAGAACTGGTGGCAAAAAAAGTTGGCAGCAAGCTCTCCGTATTCAAGAACTTCGGTACGGCGATGCTCCGCTTCAAGGAGAACAGGAAATCCGACGAATGGATTGAGATAGAGTTTGTAGGGGCCAGGAAAGAATCATACAGGAGGGAATCCCGCAAGCCGATTGTAGAGGACGGCACCCTGGAGGAAGACCAGCAGAGGAGGGACTTCACCATAAACGCCCTTGCGTTCAGCCTGCAGGAGGAGGACTACGGTGCACTGGTGGATCCGTTCAACGGAATGGAGGACCTGAGGAACGGCCTCATAAGGACACCCCTTGATCCTGACACCACGTACTCGGATGACCCACTGAGGATGATCCGGGCAATAAGGTTCGCCACACAGCTGGGATTTGAAATCATACCTGAATCGCTTGAAAGCATAAAGAGGAACAGGGAGAGGCTCTCCATCCTTTCCAGGGAGAGGATAGCTGAGGAGCTGAACAAGATACTCAAGGCTGCAAAGCCTTCAACAGGGTTCTATCTGCTGCAGGAGACAGGGCTGCTGGAGCAGTTCCTCCCGCAGATAAGCAACCTCAGGGGGGTGGAGACCCTTGAGGGGAAAGGGCACAAGGATATCTTTGCCCACACCCTGCAGGTGCTGGACAACATCTGCCCCAATACAGACAATCTCTGGCTCAGGTGGGCCGCCCTGCTGCATGATATCGGGAAGCCGGCAACAAAAAAATATGAACCGGGGACAGGGTGGACATTCCACAGCCATGACTTCATAGGGGGAAAGATGATTCCAGGGGTGTTCAAGCAGCTGAAGATGCCGCTGAACGAGAAGATGAAATATGTGCAGAAGATGGTGCAGCTCCACCTCCGCCCGATTGCTCTGGTTCAAGAGGAGGTTACCGATTCTGCAGTAAGGAGGCTGCTGTTTGATGCAGGGGACGATGTGAATGACCTGATGACCCTCTGCGAGGCCGACATCACCTCAAAGAATGACAGGCTTGTCCAGAAGCACAGGCGCAACTTTGCGCTGGTAAGGGAAAAGCTGGTGGAGGTTGAGGAGAAGGACAGGATAAGGAACTTCCAGAACCCTATAACCGGTGAGATAATAATGACAAAATACAATATCCCCCCAGGGCCGGAAATTGGCGTGATAAAGGAATTCGTCAAAGAGGCTATCCTGGAAGGAATTATTGAAAATGATTTTGAGCAGGCATACGCCCTCATGGAGCAGAAGGCAGCAGAGATAGGGCTGGGATGCCGGTAAATGAAGCAAAGAGGGTGACTCAAAAGGTGGAAATTTAAGGCTTGCGCAGGTGAGGAAACTGGAGTTTACTTAGGTAAATGAGGATTTCCGAGGCAAGCGTAACGCAAAATTTACCCTTTTGAGTCACCCTCTTACCATAAGAGCCAATTAGAAATAGAACCTCATTCCTACTGCAAATCCGCTCCAGTCGAAATTGAACTCAGGGGCAAAATAGAGCCCCGGCCTGTAGTCAAATGAAAATGCTATAGGGGCCTTTGGCAGGGCATACTCTATTCCGGCCTGCCCCAGGATGCCGCAAGAGAACCCCTTGTCAAAATCATCGCAGTCCCAGTCTCCGAAGCCGAAACCTACACCTGTGTACCATTTGAACTCACCCGGAACATCCGCAGGGATATCATTCATCCACTGGTACATCCCTTCTACTGAAAAACCGAAACGGTTCACACCTATTGTACCCTCAAGCCT
This sequence comes from uncultured Muribaculaceae bacterium, assembly GCA_964475015.1. GTDB lineage: Bacteria > Bacteroidota > Bacteroidia > Bacteroidales > UBA932 > Egerieousia. The sequence continues at coordinate 18,157 of CAYYVA010000006.1, read as the reverse complement.
GTTTTCAGGTGCAATATACCTCTGGTATGAAAGTTCGGCACCCCAGCCTCCCCTTATACCCAAGGCATTCCTTGAACCGTTGATACCTTGTGCATCTGCTGCAAACGACAGCAGCAATGCCGCTACTAAAAACAATACGTTCTTCTTCATGTCTCCTTTATTTTGATTGTTTGTATTCTGCAAAAATCCTTGCGGCTGTCCTCACCATCTCCACACATGGACGCTTCTTGTAATACTCGGCAGTACGTGCCTCCGGAGCAGATGGCGCTCCAATGCCTGTATCCTTCTTCTCCCTGAGCCCAAGCAGCTCTGCACACACAATTGAGCCGTTCTCCTCCCTGAACCTTGCAGCCAGCTCCTGCACCACCGCATAGTTGGCACCCTTGCCGGCGTTGTCCTTGGGATCTGTACAGCCGGTCTCAAGCCCTGCCAGGAGGAACATTCCGCATGCCGCACCGCACGTCTCCCTCATCCTCCCTATGCCGCCGCCGAATGATGCCGACATCTTCAGTGCCTGCTCCTGCGTGAAGCCGTAGAGGTCTGCAAATGCAGCCACCACACTCTGTGAACAGTTGTACCCCTCCTTGAAAAGGGCAACCGCCTTCTCTACCCTATCTTCCATTTCCATACTTCTAATGGCATTCATGATGGTGGCACACCTCGCCGTTATCCTTAACCTCGCCCCTTATGTATGCCTGGGCAAGCTCATCAGTATTGCCGCTGCATCCTCTGATTACCGCAATGCTGTTGTTCCTGAGGACATTCTTTGCCCCCTCTCCCATATTGCCTGCAAGCATCACCTCAACCCCCATTCCATGCAGGATTGGGGCAATGTTTGACTTGCACCCGCATCCCTGTGGGGAAGGCATTGTCTCCTTTGCAGTAACCTTGCCGTCTTCAATTGTATATATGGTATAGAACTCGCAATGTCCGAAATGATCATCCACCACATTGCCTCTTGTTGGAACCGCTATCTTCATATCTCTTGAAATTTAGTTTATGTAAAGATAACAATAAACTTCAATTCAGATGCCATCAGAGGGGGATTTGGACAAGAATCCTTAAGATTGGACAAAAAAAAGGTTACCTGTGCGGGGTAACCTCTTTTCAAAATAACAAAAAACCTATTTATAAATTAATAGAAATAAGTACAAGAAATAAAATGGTCTTCTGCTTCCAGAAGCAGAAGCAAATATAGTACTTTTTTATCTAAACGAACAAAAAAATGTTAAAAAATTATCAATACACACCATCAACCATTCAGCAGCGGCAATATCACAGCCTCAAAAATATCCCTCCTTATTATCCTGTAATGAGGCATATACGCCTTCTGGTATCTGCTGCTGTGGTGCACAACATATTTTCCATCCTCTATCAGGGAGGTTATCCTTTTCACATCATCCCTGTACCCCTCAAGCCCCGGAGCAACCTCCTTCACGGTCCTTTTCAGCAGATTCCACTCCTGCAGCCATTCATCAGTAACCTCAGGGACACCTCCCCCGCCTGCCATGAATGCATCCGCAAACTCCTCCAGTGAGATTTTCCCGTCAGCCACAACAGCCAGGTCCACCTGAATCCAGTTCCCCCTCCATCCGCATGGGGTATAATATCCGCTTCCCGACAGTTTCTTCCCTTCCCCTGCACCCTTCTCCTGCTCCATCTGCTGCAGCTCTGACTTCAGGTATCCCACAACATTCTCCCTCCTGGCCATTATATGGGCCGGCCCGAAATAATCCTGGAAACTATTCTTGTATATATCCTGCAGGGTTGCCTCGGGGTACCTTTCCAGGAACTCCTCCACAGATGCCCTCATTGCCACCCTGTCAACTGCAGGGAAAAGCAGCTCCACTACACCTATCCCCCCATGACGCTGCATGTCGGGAAGCAGGGATATTTCCAGTCCTCCCCCAACCTTCCTGAACTTCAGGGGCCTGCCGGTCAGATATTCCCGGCACTCCACAACCTGCATATCATTGCCCATAGGGACAAAAATCTCAGATGTATCCTTGAAAACATGAAGGAAATTCCTGTGTTCCTTGCGGGTTGAGACTCCCCAAGGCTGCTCGGGAACCAGGCCTGCAGTTGTGCCGTAGATGGTCTCCCCGTATCTGCCGAGCCACTCCCCTATTGCCTCAAGGCGCTCAAGGGATTCGTCGGGAAGAGTACCGTCTGGCCTCGGGCCTATGTTCAGGAGAAGGTTGGCCCCCTTGGCGGCGGTCTGTACAAGGTATCTAATAAGGAACTCCTCTGTCTTGTATGTGGTGTCCGTGAGCCTGTAGCCCCACGAGCGGTTCATTGTCTGGCAGGTCTCCAGAGGGAGCACATTGCTTATGGCCTGCTCCGAGTAGCCGTACAGGTTCTGCCCCGGGATGTCCCTCTCAAAAATCTGTATGTCCTCACCCGGAAACGGATCCATGTGGTGGTTGTTCCCCACCAGGCAGCCAGGCTGGAGCCTGTGGATGAGGGAGTACTGGTTGGCCAGGTTCCAGGTCTCCGCCCTGAGCCCGTTCTCCTGCTTGTCGCGGTCCCATACGCCGTCAAACCAGATTGCCCCTATCTCCCCATAGTTGGTGAGGAGCTCCTCCAGCTGCGTATCCATGAACTTCAGGTAATTCTCGTATGCCCAATTGCTTGTGAACACCTTAGGGTCTGTTTCCGGAAGCTTCTCTCCGTTGAAATACCCTGTACGCCCCGTTCCGTGTCCGGTGCGGCCGAGCGGATAATAATCCTCCCTGCCCCAATCCAGATGTGAATAGTAGAAATGGAGCCTCAGCCCCTGCTTGTGGCACTCCTGCGCTATCTCCGCCAGGATATCCCTCCCGAATGGGGTTGCATCAACGCTGTTGTACGGGCTGGCCTTGGTCTTGAAGAGGGAGAAACCGTCATGATGCCTTGAAGTTATGCAGAGGTACCCTGCCCCTGACTTCTTGATTGCGGCCACCCACTCTGCAGCATTGAACCTTGAAGGGTAGAACGCGCCGGCCAGCCTCTCATACTCCTTGTGGTTGATGTTCTTGTTATGCATCACCCACTCACCGTCCCCTACCATTGAGTACAGCCCCCAATGGATAAAGATTCCAAACCTCGCCTGGGAGAACTCCCTGCGCGAAGCCATATTCTGTGCAGAAGGCGTATATCCCTCCTGCGAAAAAAGCTGTGAGGATGTAAGGAAAAACAGCAGAGCAAAAACTATAAATCTCATAAAATAAAAATATTAAATTGAAGTCGTGTCACGGGTACAGTTACAGTCGTGTCACGAGTTCAATGTAAGTCGTGACACGGGTTCTCCCGGTTAGTAAAAGTATAAAAATTTAATTAACTTTACGGCCATAACAAAGCAATATTTTTATGGCACAAGAAGAAAGAAGAACCATTTCGCGCCGCGAAGCCCTCAAGCACATAGGTTTTGGCGCCCTTGCAATAGCCGGAGGCTATTCACTCATTACCAGCTGTAAGGGTAAAGTTAAGGATGAAGCTGCAAACGGTACCCTTATGATGGCCAGGAAGAAGGATGACATTACAGGAAAGGAGATTTCATTGCTCGGCTACGGCTGCATGAGGTTCCCAACTTACGATACAGGAGAGAAGAACGAGAGGGGCAGGGCAATCATGGCCATTGACATGGAGAAGTCACAGGCTCTTATTGACCACGCATACGCAAGCGGAATCACACACTATGATACTGCATGGAACTACCATAACGGCAAATCGGCCGAGACTATAGGTACAATGCTGAAGAAATACCCAAGGGAGAGCTTCACCTTGTGCAACAAGATGCCGGGCTGGCTCATCACAAGCCCTGAGAAGGCACAGGAGCTATTCAATACCCAGCTGCAGCAGTGCGGTGTGGAGTATTTTGACTACTACCTCTGCCACGCCATCTCAAACCAGGCCGGTTATGACAAGCCTTACGAGGAACTTGGCGGATATGATGTTCTTGCCAAGGAGAAGGCAAACGGAAGGATCAAGAGGCTCGGCTTCTCATTCCATGGAAGCAAGGAGCTCTTCACATACATTCTTGACAAGCGCCAGTGGGATTTTGTCCTGCTGCAGATCAACTATATAGACTGGGTTGACCAGGAGGCTGAGTTCTTCTACAAGGAGGCTGAGAAGCGCGGCATCCCTTGCATGGTTATGGAGCCGCTCAAGGGTGGTGCTCTGGCAAGCCTTACCCCGGATGCAGATGCAATTCTCAAGGAGGCTGCTCCCGACAGTTCAGTAGCTTCATGGGCATTCAGGTATGTAGGTTCACTCCCTAATGTACTCTGCATATTGAGCGGCATGACCGAGATGGAGCACCTGAAGGACAACCTGAAGACCTTCTGCAACTTCAAGCCGCTTTCTGAGGCTGAGAAGGCAGTGCTGGACAAGGCCATTGCAGAGTTCCGCAAATACAAGCAGATAGGTTGTACAGCATGCAGATACTGTATGCCTTGCAAATACGGGGTTGATATCCCTGCTGTCTTTGCAGCATACAACAAATGTGTGAAGGAGAGCAACATTCCTGACATGAACGGCCCAAGGGACAGCAAGTTCAACAAGAAGAAGCGTGCATTCCTTGCAACATACATGAACACCGTACCTGAGGGATCAAGGGCTGACAAGTGCATCAACTGCGGTGCCTGCAAGAGCGCATGTCCTCAGCTGCTGGATGTCCCTACACTCATTACAGACATCAAGAACATGGTCAAGGAGCTTGAGGGATAAACTTCATACACTCGGACAGATATTGTCATTTACAGCCATCATTGCAGTGATGGCTGTAAATTTGATTGGATGCAGGGGCAAGGAGGCAGTTGCGGAGGAATTGCCGCCACCGCCACCCACTCCCCTGAACCATATTATTGAGAACTCCATGAGCGAGATTGAGGGAACAGAGAAGTTTGACGCCTCAATCAGGCGCTTCATGCGCTATTGGGACATCAAGGGGGGCTCGTTTGCCCTCATGCGCAACGACAGCCTCATCTACGCCAAGGGGTACGGCTATTCAGACATCCAGGACAGCACGGAATGTGAAGTGAAGAATGTCTTCAGGGTGGCATCCGTCTCAAAGCTCATAACTGCAGTTGCCATAATGAGGCTCTGCGAGACAGGACAGCTCTCAACCCAGGATTTTGTATTCGGGGAGGAGGGCATCTTGTGTGATTCACTGTTCCTCAACTACAGGGACAGGAACATAAAGAAGATTACCGTTGAGCACCTGCTCAGGCATACCAGCGGCTTTACCAACCCCCACGGGGATGCGGCATTCAACATGGAGCTTGTTGCCAAATATCTGGGCAAGGAACTCCCCCTCACAATGGATGACATGGTGCTGTACGCAACAAAGCTGAGGCTCAGGGCAAAACCTGGCGGGTACTACAACTATTCAAATCTGGGGTATATAATACTCTCAAAAATCATTGAGAAATCGTCGGGAATACCATACGAAAAATACATCAAGGACTCTGTCCTTGCCCCTATAGGGTGCTATGACATACACCTTGCCCATAACTACACAGATGATTTCCTTGAGAATGAGGTCTCATATTATGAGGTTAAGGAGGCCGAGCCTGTACCTGCCTTTGACGGAAGAGACTCCCTTGTGATGAAGAGCCGCGGAGGGAATGATGTGCACGGGCTTTATGGTGCAGGAGGATGGGTTGCATCCCCTGTGGAGCTGCTCAAGCTGGTTGCAGCAATTGACAAGTGCCCTGTAAAGAGGAATTTCCTTTCAGAGGAGAGCATTGATTTCATGACCCCTCCCCACAAGGATTCCAAACCTGCCGGATGGGCAAACATAACCTCCAGGGAATGGCTCAGAAGCGGCTCAATGGCAGGGACCAGTGCCCTCATTAAAGTGCAGAAGGACGGTTATTCATGGGTATTCCTTTCAAACAGTTCATCATGGAACGGACCAGGCCTTTCCCGACAGATGAACCGCGAGATCACCAGAGCCCTGCAGAGGGTAAAGGAATGGCCGGAGAGGGATATGTTCTCCCTTGCCCCGGCCACTTCGTCTGATTCAGAACAGGATATCTCCTGAACCTATTTCACCCATACATTGAGAATCTCGCCAATGTACATCTTGTGCATAGGCTGTGACGCCCTTTTTGCCTTCTCGGCAGCATTGTCAATTGCATCCAGCGAGATTGACTGCGAAACCAGCTTCCTGCACTCAATTATCATCCATGCCTCACTGAATGCCATTGAACCCTCAGGTGTCTGCAACGGTGTAAGTCCGGAGCCCTTCACCTTGTCCTCATCCCTGCCAGATTTGCTCCCGCAATACTTGAGGGCATCCCTGTAGGCCTCGGTATAGAATGTGAGTGTGTAGGTATCCGAATTCTCAATTATCTGATAAGTGTATCTTGCCGGATTGATGAAGCAGATGGCCACAGGCTTGTTGTAAAGCACTCCTATTCCGCCCCAGCTGGCTGTCATCATGTTGAACTTGCTGCTGTTGCCCGCTGTAATGAGCATCCAGTCCTTTGAGACCATCTTTATGAAATTGCCCGGGATTGATTCAGGATCAACCTGCCTGTAACCTTCAAGAGGGTTGGATGCTGCTGTAGCTGCCGGAACCTGGGCAACAGGAGCTGCCTGCGGTGCAGGTGTTGCCTCTACAGGTTTCTGTATAGGCTGTGCTGCAACCTGAGCCTGGGCTGGAGCAGCGGCTGCAGGGGCAGGTTTTGCATCCATCACCTTAGGGGCATTCTTTACAAATTCCGCCATGCCGTTCTTTGAATAATATCTGAAAGCCTCATTGAATGAACCGAATATTTCATCAACGGCATCCAGGGTCTTTTTCCTGAACTTTCCTGTTATAGGGGTAAGCTTTGTCCTCTTCTTGTTCACGGCATTCTCATCTGTAATGTACTCCTCGGCAGTAAGCTTCTTCACATCACCGCCATCGTTATATACATACCTTATCCTCTCAATCCTGAGCCCAGCCTGCTGCGGTGTGTATGAGAGTGTCATTACATAGTTCATTGTTGCCCTGTCATACGAAAGTGCATTGTTGGTGAATATGATCTCCATGCTCCCCATTGCCACAATCTCATCCTCCTTTTCAGAAATGATCCTGTTTGTCTGGGCATCGTACCCTTTGAGGAAAGTTTCTATCCACCCTTTTGCAACCTTGTATACATCCTGTTGCGAATACCCGGGAATCAGTTCCAGATTATCTGCAAATACCACATGGCCGTCAACTACGGGAACGGCATCAGCCGCAAGATATCTGCTCATGTCCCCCTCATTCAACTGGGCAAATGCAATTGCCGGGAGAAGTGCAAAAACCAAAAGAAATAATTTTTTCATGCTATAGCGTTTTATTTGTTCATCAATAATGTATTCATGCCATCCTTCATAGGCCTTTCACCCATATAAGGGAGCATCTGTACACCCTGCATCATAATCTGTGGAGCCTCTGCGCCCTTTGTATCCCCCGCAATTATTGAGAGTGCCTTTGCCACCATAGGATCTGAAGCATCGCCCAACGGGATACCCTGCAGCAGCCCGTTGTCCTCCACCTTGTAATCCGGGGCTATTCCATCCTTGAACTCGGTAAGCCCCTGGGTATTTACAAACTTATATACTACAAGCGAGAGGAGCCAGTTGCTTATCTCCTTATCCTCATTCCCCTCAGAATCCGTAGGGACAAGGAGGGCTGCACCGCAATACTTGCCGTAGGTATTCCCGCCAATGAGCACCACATCCATATATGGCATGAGACCGGAAATGGTTGCCTCGCTTGCCGAAGCGGTACTTGAGGTGGCAAGGACAAAAACCCTGCCCAGATTGAGGTTTACAGGTGTCTTTTCATTGAAATATGTATTCATGTCATATTTCTTCTTGTTGTAGTAGTCCATGTAAAGGTCATTCCAGGTTTGGGTAAGGAACACCTTCTTACCCTTGACTGCCTCAGCCGGAGCAAACAGGCTGGCCAGATATGGAGGGGTCTCTGCATTTCCTCCAAGATTATATCTCAGGTCCAGTATGAGCTCTGAGACTCCTGCCGCCTGAAACTCCTTGAACACCTCAACGAGCCTGTCATGTGACTCCGCATAGAAACCGGCGTATGACAGGTAGCCCACCTTGCTCCCTCCTGCATCAATCACCGAATGGGCCACCACAGGATCTTCATACATCTTCACGGCAGAAAGCTTGTGGGAAACGCCCGAATCCACTATGGCACCGCTTTCATTGAATGCCCCCATCCCTATCTCCATGGTCTGTGAATAATACAGCTGCCTGTAGTTATCCTCAGTTATTGCGGCACCGTTGAGCTTGAGGATAACATCACCGCGCTCCAGTCCGGCCTTCTGTGCTGGGGACCCCTCATACACAAACTGCACCACTGCAAAGAGGTTATCAGGCTTGTTTGTGAACCTTCCGAATGCAAGGGAATGGCCGTATGTGGTGGATACCCCCTGGAACTCATCCATAGCTTCCTGGGAATTGTCTGTAACGTATGACCATTTGTCCAGATTGTCATACCTCATGAGTTCAAAGAGCTCTGGAGGGGTTGGGGCACTCTTGTAGGTTATCCCTGAAGGGATATGGTCCCTCCACAGATATGCCTCAGAAGTATAATCATATACGAACTTGTTCGCCTTCTGCAGCAGCCTCTCCTCCTGCGTAAGCTTTGAATCGGGGCCGTCTGATTTTGTACACCCGGAAGAGAATGCCATGAGAATCACGGCAAGGCCTCCCAACAAATATTTCATCTTTTTCATAATCACATCCTTTTATCCCGTAGAGACACAAATATACTAAAATTTACGCTACTTTTGCCTTATGGAACAACATGGAATACAAAAGGTGGCTGCATTGTTTTTCAGTCCCACATATACAACTAAAAAAACAGTTTCAGCCATAGCTGAGGGGGCTGCAAAGCACCTCACAGATGGCAACTTCCAACAGTTCAATATCACCACCCCTGCCATGAGGAGGGAGATCCCATCTTTCGGGAAGGGGGACCTGGTGGTTTTTGGAGTACCTGTATATATCGGCAGGGTACCTAATCTGCTGAGGGATTTCCTGGCGTCAATAAAAGGGAACGGTGCCATAGGGATACCGGTTGTTGTCTATGGTAACAGGGCTTTTGATGATGCCCTCATTGAGCTGAAGGACATGATGCAGGGGAACGGCTTCAGATGTATTGCAGCAGGGGCATTCATTGGGGAGCACTCCTTTTCATATACCCTTGGAGGGGGAAGGCCTGATGCGGCAGATCTGGAAATTGCCGGGAAGTTTGGGGAAGAGATTGCCCGCAGGCTCATCTCAGGTGAAGAGTTCCCGGCAGAACTGCAGGTTCCCGGCAATCCATACCCCTACAAGTTCTACAATGCCAAAAGCAACAGCAACAGCAGCATAGACATAAGGAAAGTGAAGCCGGAAACCGACCCGCAGAAGTGTACCTCTTGCGGAATATGCGCAATGCTCTGCCCTATGGGGGCCATAAACCCTTCCAACTGTGCTGAGGTACCTGGAATATGCATCAAGTGCGGTGCCTGCATAAAGATGTGCCGCCCCAAGGCAAAATATTTCTCAGACCCTACTTATCTTGAGCACAAGGAGATTCTGGAGAGGAACTTCACAGAGCCGCGCAAGGAGCCTGAGATTTTCTGGTAACGTAAAAAAAGGGGGGATTCTACAAGAGTCCCCCTATTATTTTCACTATGAATGCTGCCAGCCATGCCATTGTACAGCTGTACAGGGTCATGAAGAGCGCCCACCTGCCACCTGCCTCCTTCCTGATTGCCGCTATTGCCGCAATGCAAGGGATGTAGATGAGGATAAAGAGCATCATGGAGTATCCTACAGTTGGGGTGAAGACCCTCTCCCCCACCTTTGGCCCTCTGTCATAGGTCTGTTCCGCAAGCTTGTTCTGCAGGGTAACGCCAGAATCGTCGGGAGACTGATAAAGGACACCCATTGAACTCAATATAAGCTCCTTGGCTGCTATTCCGGTAAAAAGGCTCACCCCTATTTTCCAGTCATAATCCAACGGGGTGAATACAGGCTCCACAAACTGCCCTATCTGGGCAATGTAGGACTGCTCAATCTGCTCATATTTCTGCTGGGCCTGAAGCTGGAGAACCTGATGCTCCACCTGCTGCTGCGGTGCCCCGCTCTGCTCCACCTTTTCAATGAGGGCTGCATAATCCTTTGAGAACTCAGTCTTGTGCGGGAAATACCCCAGAGCCCAGATGAAGATTGAACCTGCCAGAATTGTGGTACCCATCTTCCTCAGGTACTGCTGGCTCCTCCCCCACATATGGCTGAGGGAGTTCCTCATGGTTGGCATCCTGTATGGAGGGAGCTCCATCACAAAAGGCACATCATCATCCCTGCGGAAGAATTTCCTCAGTACAAAGGAGGTGAATACAGCCATCAGCATCCCGATGAAATATACAGAGAACAGTATTGCCCCCTGATGCTTTGTGAAGAGCGCCGTTACAAACAGCATGTAGATGGGATACTTTGTGCTGCAGGACATGAACGGAATCATCATTATGGTAATGAGCCTGTCGCGCCTGTTCTCAAGGGTCCTGGTGGCCATTATGGCCGGCACATTGCACCCGAATCCCATGATGATTGGAATTACAGACTTGCCGTGCAGACCTATCTTGTGCATTATCTTGTCCATAAGGAATGCCACGCGGGCCATATATCCCGTATCCTCCATGAATGAGAGGAAAAGGAACAGTATCATTATCTGCGGGAAGAAGACTATCACGCTCCCCACTCCTGCAATTGCACCGTCTACAATGAGGTCCCTTGCAACCCCATCAGGAAGGATATTCCCAACCGCCTCACACAGCCATGCCACACCGGCATCAATCCAGTCCGTAGGGTACTGCCCGAGGGTGAATGTAAGCTGGAATGTAAGGAACATGAAGAAAAAGAAGAGCGGAAGACCGAACCACCTGTGGGTAAGGAGGTTGTCAAGCCTGTATTTCCTATGGGCATTGTTATCGGGGGCCGCAGTGTAGGTCTCCTCCAATGCTCCGTGGATGAACGCATATTTTGCATCGGTGATTACGGATGCAGAATTGTCCTTATACTCCTTCTCTATCCTCTTTATCTGCCTTGCCGCACACTCCAGGGCCACCTCCGTACCTGCATAACCTGCAATCCTCTCCGAGAACACCTTGTCCCCCTCAAGCAGCTTTATGGCCGCATACTGCGGATGTATCTTGTCCCTGAGCTCATCATTCTTCTTGAGCAGCTGCTTCACCTCCCGCAGGGCGCTGTTGATTGTCTCCCCGTAATTGATATGGAAATGCCTGTAATCGGCCTCCTTATCGTTGTACATTGCAATCACCCTCTCCAGAAGCTCCGGGAGCCCCTGCCCTTTTGTGGCCACCACCGGCACAAACGGGATACCGATCATCTTTCCAAGGAGGTTGTAATCAAACTTGTCACCCTTCTGCTCCAGCTCATCATACATGTTCAGGGCCACAACCACCTTAATGTTCATGTCTATCAGCTGGGTGGTGAGATAGAGGTTGCGCTCCAGGTTGGAGGCATCAATCACATTCACAACCACATCAGGCATATTGTCCAAGAGATGCCTGCGCACATATAGCTCCTCCGGAGTATATTCACTCATTGAATATGTGCCCGGAAGATCTGTAATGTTTATTGTATAGCCGCAATGTATGAACTGTGCTGTCTTGAGGTCTACTGTTACGCCGCCGTAGTTGCCGGTCTTCTCGTTCCTGTTTGTAGCCGTATTGAACAGGGTGGTCTTGCCGCAGTTGGGGTTTCCCACCAATGCCACATTTATGGTATTTATCTCCTCGCTCACCCTCTGCATGAAAGCCTCCTCTGCCGGAACAGTACCTCCCTCAAACGGCTGCTGGTATGTCTTGTACGCCTCCCTTGAAACAATCTCAATAAGGTTGGCCTCATTCCTCCTCAACGAAATGCGGTACCCCATGAGCTCCAGCTCAATGGGATCTCCCAGAGGGGCCTTCTTTATCACCTTCACCGCCACCCCCGGCACAAATCCCATCTCCGTTATCCTCTTGCGGAACGCCCCGTACCCCTTCACCTTGGTGATTACCGCCTCCTCTCCAGGCTGGAGACCGGAAAGCAAATCTATATTCTCACTGTCCATACTCAATGACACTTCTATTCATCCTACAAAAATAACCATTATGAAGCGCCGGTGGAGTACCTTATTTAAGGTATTTTTAGCCATCCACAGACCGGGTATGTCATTCCCTTTTGCTATTTTTGCAGGAAATTCAAGACGGGATGAAAAAGTTCAGGAAAATACTATATACGGTACTCACAATTGTGGCAGCGGCAATCTATTTTGCGGAGGAGCTGAGTGAAACCTTTTCACAGGTGGAGGTGGTGAAGCAGAATGCCCCTGCCCGGCTGGAGATCCCGCGGATGCAGGAGGATGCCCCTTCCCAGATTCTGGAATATACAGGACATACCCTTTCCTACAACAGTAAGACCCGCCTCCCCAACTGGGTGGCATACGAGCTTACCCGCAAGGAGGCCCAGGGAGACAATCCCCGCAAGGACAAGTTTGCCCGGGACCCTCAGGCCAACGGCCCGCAGGGAGACAAGGAGGATTACCGCAATTCGGGGTGGGACCGTGGCCACATGGCTCCGGCAGGCGACATGAAATGGAGCACCAAGGCTATGGACGAGAGCTACTATTTTACAAATATCTGCCCGCAGAACCATGAGCTCAACACCGGAGACTGGAAGGAACTGGAGGAGAAATGCCGCATCTGGGCGGAGAAGCTTGGCTCCATCCACATTGTATGCGGCCCAATAATCACGGATAACACCCACGGCACGCTGGGGGCCAACAAGATTGTTATTCCCGACAAATTCTTCAAGGTCCTCCTCACCCAGAAGGAGGGCAAATGGCAGGGGGCAGGCTTCATATTCCACAATCCGCCCAAAAGGAACTCCCGCCTGAGCACAAAACCACCGGTAAACCGTCCGCTGGAAGAGTATCTGGTTTCCATAGATGAGGTGGAGGCCATCACCGGACTGGACTTCTTCCACAAGCTTCCGGATTCCATTGAAAAGGAAGTGGAACAGCAGAAATCATTGTTTTAAGATAAAGGAGACTACAGATGCAGCCATCAGTGGAAATGCCGGCCAGGAAAGAGAAACTGTGGAACAGCAACTACCTTAAGGTGTGGTGTGCCAACTTCATGATCTTCTTCTCATTCATGCTCCTCACCCCTCTGCTCCCCCTCTACCTGAGCGAGACTTTTGGAGCAGACAAGGAGATGATTGGGATAGTGCTGTCGGGATACACATTAACTGCACTCATAATAAGGCCTTTCAGCGGGTTTCTGGTTGACAGCCTTCCCCGGAAGATTGTGCTCCTTGTAAGCTATGGCCTCTTCTGTGCCCTGTTCCTGGGTTATGTGGCTGCAGGATCACTTGTCCTGTTTGCCATTGTGCGCACCCTGCACGGAGCCCCGTTCGGAGCCTCAACCGTCTCCAACAGTACTGTGGCAATTGATGTGCTCCACCCTACGCGCAGGGCGGAAGGGATTGGATATTACGGCCTGAGCAACAACATTGCCACCGCAATAGGCCCTACCGTGGCACTTATGATTTATGGGGCATGGCAGAGCTATGATGTGCTGTTTTGGCTGGCATTTGCGGTTTCTGCCACAGGCCTGGCCATCAACTGGACCCTGAAACTCAAGAAAAGGGAAACCGTAAAGGAAAAACGGGCCATATCATTGGACAGGTTCATCCTCCTGAAAGGGTGGAGCCAGGGACTCTGCATGATATGCTATGCATTCTCATACGGTATCCTCAGCACATACATTGCAATATACGGCAAAGACGAGCTGGGCATAACAGGTGGGACCGGAATGTTCTTCCTCCTCCTCTCCATAGGACTTATCCTCTCCCGCCTTGTGGGAAACCGCACCCTCAGCAAGGGAAAGATAGTTGAGAATGCCTCCATAGGGGTGGCCATATCGCTATGCGGATATCTCATGTTCGCCTCAATGCACAACCATTTCGGGTACTACTGTTCAGCCCTTATCATAGGTCTCGGCAACGGACACATGTTCCCCGCCTTCCAGACAATGTTCCTCAACCTGGCCTCCAATGCCCAGAGGGGCACCGCCAACTCCACCCTGCTGGTGAGCTGGGATATCGGCGTGGGACTGGGAATCCTTGCCGGGGGAAGCGTGGCGGAGCATCTGGGATACCATGCATCATTCTGGACCGCCTTTGTAATGAACCTTGCCGGCGTGGCATTCTTCCTCCTTTATTCCCGACAAAATTTCAGAAGGAACAGGCTCAGGTAAGCCCAACAATCCGCCCCTTGAAGTTGTTTAATGGAAAAGATAAAGCCATGAACAACAGGTGGAACACCATAATATCTGCCTTAGCAGCGGTCCTGAGCATCGCAGCCCTTACAGTCTCGTTCTGCAGGATTGAGCCTGTAACCACAGAATGGCTGGGAATCCTTGTGGGGATACTGGCCCTCCTCACCTCCGTGCTGCTGGGGTGGCAGCTCTTCAGCATCATAAACCTCCGCACAATGGAGACCAAGCTCAAAAGCCTGGAAGAGGCCTCACGGAAAGGGGACTCCCAGGCCATAGGCAAGGCATACGACGGAATAGCAACCCTCTACATCACCTCCCTTCCCGACGAATCACTCTCCCGGGAAGAAATCATCTCCAACCACCTCTACGGCTACATCCTCTTCACCGCCCTTGCAATGGCCACCCAATGCGAAGCCGGCAACTACGGATACTGCGAATCCACAATAGGACATCTCCTGAAAATGGACACCTCCAGACTGGGTATCAGCGGAGGGCAGCGCAACAACATCTTTGAAATAGCGGTAAAGATTCCATCCCAGGGCAAAGTCTCCAACTTCCCAGACTACCTCAGATGGATAGCGGGATTACAGATTTTATGACCATAAAGAACAGAAGCCGGCAGATTAAATGCCGGCTTCTTTCTTTCCATTTATAGTGCTGGGTATGAGACTAAGTCATAAAGAGCACTTTAGATGGTGCAAAATTAGTAATTTATATCGATATCACAACAACTTGGAGAAATTTATGTTCAGTTTTTTTAGTACAGTCTTGTATTGATTATTGCTTTCGAGATCTGAAATTTCCTTTAACATCTCTGCATATCTATTTGTTGAAATGCTTTTAAGCAAATATGCTATTACCTTTATTGCACCTGAAAGGCGTGTGTTTATAAGTGGTGTCATAGAACCTGCTGGTCCTTTTCTGATAGCTTTCGGCAGATGCAAATCATATAATATATTACCATGGGCGCAAGCGTTTCTTACATTTCTAACGGCCTCTATATAATTCTCAAATATCGTAATGTGTTTTATCGAGTACTCATTTGCTATTTTTTGCTTTATACCTTGATCTTTAAGATTTATATACAAATATTGCACAGATCCCAATGGCATAAATTCAATAGTTTTCCATGCAGGAGCATATTTGTCATTGATATACTTTTTATGATGGGATCTTAATACAGGATTATGCTTAAGTAACTCAGTGGTGTAACTCTGTACAATATCTTTGACATGCTTGTGGTTTACTATGCTTGGATCTGCAAACCATGTAGGGCTGTCGGGATACTGATTGGAAACTATATATATAAGCTTGGTCCTCAGATTAATTTCTATACGGGAAATATATTTAAGGATAATATTTTTAAGCTGATAATCAAAATAGTACAAATCTACAGCATCTTTAAAGGATGCCCCCTCAATAAACTCATGCGATCTATTTTTGCATTTGTTGTCTCTCTCAAAAGGATACCAATAAAATCCTAAACGGTAGTAACCAACATCCAGCAAAATTTCTTTTGCTTTCACCTCATCTTCAATATCCATTCCTCTCGAACGCAACAACTCAATCTGTTGGTCAACTGTAGTAGCTCTCCCTGCCATAAATTACTTTTTTGTAAAGTTAGGAAAGATTGGAAATAATCACCAATCTTTACACAGGAAGTGTATCTGTAAAGATGTAAAGAAACCTTACAGTCATCAAAAGGGGAGCCCACAGCATAAAATCCAGATTATCTGCATATTATACATTTTGGCACAAATTTTTCACTATATAGTTGCATATATGTAACTTTGTAAAGAAACTTTACATTTTATGAAGAAGATTGGGGAAATATATTCAAAGTGGAGTGACAAGATTGCCTTGCGCAGGGAGAACGTGCACAGGATGATTGAGCTGAAGAGGCTCAAGAGGATAAGGAGAAAATATACTCCACCATACGCCCATTGCCAGAACTGCGGCACTAAGCTGGAGGGAATGTACTGCCACAACTGCGGCCAGTTTGCCCACGACAACAGCCAGCCGTTCTGGAAATATATATGGCAGTACTTTGAGAATGTATATCAGCTGGATTCCAAGATACCGGTTACAATATGGCAGCTGTTCCGCCGCCCCGGCTTCCTTACCAATGAGTTCAACGCGGGGAAGATTGCATCCTATATGCACCCGCTGAAGCTGAACATGTTCATTCTGCTTATTTTCTTTACCATCGTAATCTTTATGGGAGAAAAGATGGTGGACGAGCAGTTTACGCAGGCCAATATCCCCGGATACATCTCGCAGAACATTTCATTGGATCCGCAATATTTTGAAGGCAAGGATACAACAGTATTCTTCATAGGAAACCCGTATATACTGGAAAATTACCCTCAGGTATTTACAATAGAGAAGAGACTCTCCGGCAAACACAGCACCAGGAGGCTCAGGCCGGAAGATATCCCTGAGGTCCCTGAAGTGGCCAAACGCAGCAACGGATTCCAGTTTGAGGCCAGCTTAGAGGAAATGGACAGCCAGCTGCGGGAATCTTCAATCTACACATATGAAGATGAGCAGACAGGGCACGATACAATCCTACTCACGCTCCCTGCAGTTTTCCTCCGCGACGGCATTGTTGTTAAAGGGGACCGGAATGTCCCAGATGCCCTGTTCAGGAAGGCGGGAATAGACAAGAATAAATTCGGGAATGAAATCTCCCCTGTCCAATTGAATGCCATTACCGGAGCCATTGGGCTTGCCGCAGCCTCCAATGCCATGGACAGTACAGAGATTGAAGAGCTGAGAATGGAACTGTCAAATGCCTCAGTTGCCTGGTTCCACAAAGTAACACCCGACAAAAAATACACAAAAATAGACAAGAACAACGCTATAAAACGCGGTTATATAGATGAACTGTTTGCGGCATCAAAGGCATACCTTCCTCTGATAATGCTCCTTACAATACCGTTCCTGGCACTTGTACAGAAACTGGTTTACAGAAAAAAGAAGATGAACTATATGGCACACTTCGTTTTCTCGCTCCACTTCTGCGCCACAATGTTCATCCTTCTGCTTGTTGCCATAGGACTATTGGCATATGTAAAGTGCATTCCACAGATAGCAGTACTGCGCGGATTCCTACTCCTGCTGCTACTCTACTTTATTATTGCCTCCCACACCGTATATACAGGCACCGGCTGGATAAAGAGCATCATTAAATCCCTCTTTGTACTATTCCTATACCTCCTTGCAGTAATCATCCTCCTGGCTGTATTGTTCGTCCTGTATATTGTAGTGAAGGCGGGAGTGTAAGACGGGAGCATAAGACGGGGGCGCAAGAGAGTGGCACGGCCAATATGCCCCACAGGTGGCAGCAGGGAGGATTGAATGCGCCACCCGTATGGTATTCCAGAGAGTGGAGCATCCTACACTGCTCAGAAGCGTCTGTTAGGCACATTCTGTGCGCCACTGGCTTGGAAAGAGATGCGTGAAACGTGATTGGGCCTCCGGCATTCCCCAATCACGGGGGATTGGGCCTCCGGCATTCCCTTCCAGCTCGCCGCGGGGGCCCTTGCAGAAATAAACCGGTGTGCTTTCAGCACACCATTTTTTGCGTCCCCCCTCCCGCTTTTGCAAGCGAGCTTGCAACGCTTCAGTGGGACACAAAAAAAACGGAAGACTTTCATCTTCCGGTTTTTTCTGCGGAGAGAGAGGCTCCAGAACTTACAAAATCACAGAAATTCATAAAATTTCAATTCGTTGTAAATTAAGTGTTTATAAAATTGTTAAATTCAATGAAGTTCATAGAGTGCATTTTGATATATGAAAAATTGGGTGTAATTTTGGGTGTAACTTTTTAACGCACC
>CAYYVA010000005.1:38643-74768 GCA_964475015.1 uncultured Muribaculaceae bacterium | reverse complement strand
TTATATGGAGAAGAGGGCAACCCTTTACTTTATGCTTTTGGGTCACCCTCTTTTCTCCTTTTTACAGCGCAGCGTGAAGCGGATGGCAGATTCAAGTTTCCTGAAACCAGATGCTCCATTGGGTTGGAGATGGTACGCAAAAGCACCAGTTTCTGTCGGGAGGATGATTTGAGGAGAAGTTTAGTTATCTTTGGAGAGTTATTCCAATAGATAAATTATGAAAAAGATCAGTTTTAGTTCCGCCGTACTTGTTTTGGCGGTGTTGTTTAGTCTTGTATCCTGTTCTCCGCAGAAGGAGAAGGTATGGGGATGGGTTTCCGGGAGCCTTTCCATGCCGGATGAGAAACTTGAGCATTATTTCAGCAAATGCGCTGAGGTGGGGATTGATGCAATCATCATGGAGTGCCATAGCGGCAAGCCTGTAGTGCTGGACAGCACAACGTTCAGGGACAGTGCGGCGCTGCAGATTATCAGGAGGGCTGTTCCGTATGCCAAAAAGTATGGTATAGAGCTGCATGCGTGGATGTGGACCACCAACCGCGTGGAGATGCATCTGAGGGAGGCCCATCCGGAGTGGTATCAGGTAAATGCGCAGGGAGAATCATGTCTTGATATAAAGCTTTACAACCGTGAACATTACAGATGGCTCTGCCCGTCACATCCTGAGTGCACAGAATATCTGAAGGATAGGGTTAGGGAGCTTGCTGAAATTGAAGGGCTGGACGGCATTCACCTGGATTTCATAAGGTATCCGGATGTGATTCTGCCGTACGGGCTGCATGAATCGCGCGGAGTTGTGCAGGACAAGGTGTATCCGTTATGGGATTTCTGCTATTGCGAAACCTGCAGGGCAGAGTTCAAAAAACTTACAGGCATTGATCCGCTTGACCTTGAAGATCCTACTTCAAACCAGGAGTGGATGCAGTTCAGATGGGACCTCATGGCCCAAATGGCATCAGACATAGCAGCAGAGATAAAGGAGTGCGGCAAGGTGGCATCTGCAGCGGTATTTGCATCACCGGAGGAGTCCAGGAAGCTTGTAAGGCAGGATTGGGCCAACTTCAGGAATTTTGATTACCTCTTCCCGATGATTTACCATAAGTTCTATGGATTTGATGACCCTTGGGTGGAGACAGCAACCCGTGAGGGTGTGGAAGCCCTTGCTGCAGCCGGCAACCCCGCAAAATTATGCTCGGGACTATTTGTAGGACATGTCCCTTCAGACAGGATACCTGAGTTCCTGCTGTATGTGGAGAATGGCGGCTCCACCGGTGTATGTTTCTTCTCTCTGGAGGGGATAGACAGGAAACCGGAATATTGGGATAAACTCAAGGAGGCATTGTCTGTTTTATGAACAGGAGAGGTTTCATTAAAAGAACGGCGTTGGCGTGACAGGCATTGGGAGGCTGATCTGCAGAAGGCATACGATGCCGGCAGGAATGACAGAAATTTTGCTTTCTGTCAAAAAATGCGTAAATTTGACAGAAAGCCTAAAATCTGTCAAAATTATGGTGCCATACGATAGAAATGTTCCATATAATAATCTGTCACCTTTACCTCCGGATGCAGAGTGCTATAATTCTCCTGAGGTTATAAGGAAACTTACTGATGCAAGCAGAAAGCTGGCAGAACTTAAGGGGTTGGCATCTATGCTCCCAAATCAGTCAATCTTTGTAAATACAATATCGCTGCGTGAGGCAAAAGCCAGTAGTGCCATTGAGAATATTTTTACAACTGATGATGAACTTTATCGTGCACTTACATTTCAGGATGAGGAATATGTGCAAGGGCCTGCAAAGGAGATTCTCCATTACAGGGAAGCTCTTTGGGAAGGTTATAACAATCTGGCTGTAACGGGTAATATAACCAGTCAGTCTTTAATAGACATTTATAGAAAAGTTAATCAGACACATGATGGAATCCGTCCTTATCAGGCAGAAATAGTCATTAAGAAGAGAGGTTGGGGTTCTCTCATAGGAGAGACTGTATATACTCCCCCCAGAGGAAAGGGCGTTGTTGAGAAGATGCTCGCCGACCTGGTGGAATTCTTGGATGATGATATAAAATATCCGGTTGATCCTCTGCTTAAAATGATTATGGCACATTACCAGTTTGAAGCAATCCACCCTTTCCGCGATGGTAATGGCAGGACAGGAAGAATACTATGCATCCTTTATCTCATTCAAAAGGGGTTGTTGGATATGCCTATTCTGTATATAAGTTCATATATCCTTCAGAATAAAGACAGTTATTACTACAATTTGAGTAACGTTACGGGTCTGCATGATTGGAAGTCCTGGATATTCTTTATGTTGGAAGCAGTCATACAGACATCTGAATATACCATATACAAGATTAACAGGATACGTGCTCTCATTTCCAGGACAGAGGCTATAATACCTAAAGTATTGTTATCAAAAATAGATGTCTCGAAGATGTTTGAACAGCCATATATACGGCCTAAGAATCTCTTGTCTGAAAAGATAAAGAGCATTAATACTGCCAAGAAATATCTTACAGAGTTAGAGGCATTGGGGTTGCTAGCCAAAGAGAAGATAGGCAAAGAGTTTGTCTGGTTCAATACAGAACTTATGGATATTCTTTCCGCGGAGTAACTTCCGTGTGATGGTAATATCCCAATACCGTACAGCGGTGTCCGATTTCGGACACTGCTTTTTTGTTCTATTATTGATAATCAGAGAGATGCATTTCTGGCAGCAAAATTGCCAATTGGGGAGTGTAATGGAATGAAAAGAATAAGAATAGAAAACAGGTAGTAATGATGGACAGGCAGATTAGCAGAGAGGTAAGGCAAAGGCACCTCCTTGGAGTACTCCCTGGACGGCAGCTGCGGGGAGGTGATGCTGGATACGGTATTGTTTGAGCAGGTGGTCATAAACATTGTAAAAAATGCGGTGGAATCGGCCCCAAGACATATACGGATTGCCTCATACAAGACTCCCGCCAACCTCACGGTTCTTGACATCTCCAACAACGGGGCACCCATACTGCCCGAAACCGCAGCAAAGCTTTTTACCCCATTCTTCACAACCAAGCCAAACGGCCAGGGACTCGGCCTCATCTTCATCCGCGAGGTGCTGGCTTCCCACAACTGCCGCTTCTCCCTGCAGACCCGCGAGGACTGGATAACCTGCTTCAGGGTGGAATTTGCGGGGAATCACCCCTTCAGATAGCCGTACCGTACCAGATCCGAGTGCTCCTGCACCAGGTGTACATATCCGTCGGAGAGGAGGAGCACTTCATCTGCCACCTCCAGGAGCGCTTCATAATTGTGGTCCGAGATGATTATCCCCTTGTTGAGCTTTTCCCTCCGGATGAGTCTCTGCACCACTTCTACCGCCACGGGGGCAAGATAGGAGAACGGCTCGTCCAGGATGCAGAACGGGGAGCGGCTGCACAGGCAGAGCCATATTTCGGCAATCCTCACCTCTCCGCCCGAGAGCTCACCCACAGGGGTACAGGGGTACTGGGCAAACTGCGGAAAGTCGGCCACAAATGCATTGTAGTCTGCCTCAAAGAATTCAAAAATCTCCTTCAGTTTCATTTTTGGAGGGAGGAACGGTTTCTGTGCAAGGTATTTTATATACCTGCCCATCTCCATTGAACCTGTTACTATGCTGTCATTTACCCTTACGTACAGGTCCTGGCTCTTGAGCTCCCCCATTATTGCCCTGAACATACAGGACTTCCCGGAGCCGTTCCTCCCGAGCACTCCGGTAACGGTGCCGGTCCGGGAACGGAGCCAGGCCCCATTGAGTACATCACGGGTACCGAATGACAGACGTATGCTGTCGGCGAGGAGGGTGTTTTTAACTGAAGAAGACATGGCGCAGGATCATTATGAGCATGCAGAGGAAAATGTATATGGCAGCATCCAGACAGACAGCCATTTTCAACAGCTTTGTGGGATGCTGCCCCAGATTTATATAGAAATAGTCTTCCCTTCCCCGCGAAAGCATCCTGAGCAGCGCAACAGACATGGCTGCAAGCCCCATTTTAAGGAAGGTTATCATTACAAATGCTTCAGTCATGAGCTCCTTCCCGACAAATGCCAGCACACCTGCGGCCGCAAGGGTTCCTGCCCCTGAAATGAGCAGGTAAGGGCCGCAGGACATGAGCATCAGGTGGAATGTCTGTTTCTCTGAAAGCATAAGCCGGTATTGCCGGGAAAACCCTATTTGAGGGTATCAACCCACTCCCTGATGGTCTCAGGGGTTGCTCCGTTGAGGAGTTTGCCCTCTTTCCAGTTGATTGCAGGGTATGCTGCCTTGAAGTCCTTTACTGCCCCGTCAATGTCACTGCTGCCTGAGGTTGCAAACAATACAACTGTCTTGCCCGAGAAATCGTATGTTTCCAGGAAGGTGTTGATGATAGTAGGTGCGGTGTACCACCAGATAGGGAATCCCACATAAACCACATCATACGAAGCTGCATCCTGCAGGTCCTTTACCATTGCAGGGCGGGAGCTCTTGTCTGCCATCTCTACAGAAGAACGGGATGTCTTGTCCCTCCAGTCCAGGTCTGCTGCTGTGTATTCCACTTCAGGTTTGATTTCATATAACGTTCCCCCAGTAACTTGTGAGAGCGTTTTGGCAACTGCTTCAGTTGTTCCGGTTGCCGAAAAATAAGCTACGAGTGTCTTCATCTCCTTTTTGTTTTTGGTTTGGCCACATGCCGCAAGCACCATCAGTGCCGCCAGCATAATAAATAACAATTTTTTCATATATGATGTTTTGGTGATATCCCACAATCATCGTGCCCGGAGCGGAAATTACATATTCTCCAAGGCATAATCTACTGCCATATTTATCTTATGTATGAAATCTGCAGTAGACTTGAAGTCTTCAGAGACTTTCTGCACAAGATCTTTGGAAAGGAGGTACTCCAGATTTATCTCCTTGCTCAGTGCATACTCCTTCTGCTTGAGCAGATGGTGCCACTTCCCCGGCGCAAAGGCAAACTCGGCTGGCACCTTCCTGAGCATTTCCCCTTCATACAGGCCGAACCCGCGGGAAGAGGCCTGCGCTATGGCATCCAGGAAAGAGTCACCGTTTATGGAGATTTCATCCCTGATGCTCCGGAGGACCTTGCCCTCAAAATGGTATGTTCCCGATATGAGGAAACACTTTCCCATTGAAAGCGGTGCCCTGTCGGGAAGAAGTAGTTCAGGCTCCAGATGGAAATAATACCCTGCATAAGGGGCCTTCTTCCCTCCCCTGCAAATGAAGATTCCCATATGGGTCTTGTATGGCTCCTTGTTCTTGGTGAAGCGGGTATCGCGGTAAATCCTGTAGGTGCAGTCCTTCACGGTGAGGTTTGATGCTGCAATCTCCTCATCCCAGGATGAAACTGCATCAATCAGCTGCTGTGCAAATGTATTGAACCTCTCCTGCAGCTCCTTGTACAGGGGCTTGTTGGCGTTGAACCATTCCCTGTTGTTGTTCAGGGCCAACTCCTGCAGGAAATCGTATGTCTGTTTCATAAATGGTGCGGTTTTGTATGCTGTACAAATTTAAGAAAATCCTGCAAATTCCTGTATGTCTCCTCAATCCCCCTCCTCCAGCTGGAAAATGCTTTCCAGGGGTTTGTTGAAGTGACGGGCAATCTTCAGGGAGAGTACCGTTGAGGGGACATATTTGCCGGCCTCAATGGAATTGATGGTTTGTCGGGAAACTCCCACTGCCTGTGCAAGGTCCTGTTGGGTGATGTCCAGGATTGCGCGTTCTACCCTTATTGTGTTCTTCATTTGAGTTCCCTCCTTAATTTGTGCATTGCCAGGTTGAATCTGATGATATAAAGTATGAAAAATATGTATGGCATTGCAAAGGTACAATAGAGGAATTGCATTCCAAAGGTGAACAGGATTCCAATTGTGTAGAGGATTGCTGTAATCCAGAAGCTCCAGATGAATGCCCGCTGCCTCTCTACCGGTGCCATTTCATCTTCATCCTTTTCCTGGGAGAGGGCAATGAATACAATTGAGACAAGCAGTCCCAGCATTGCAATTTCGTTGATTGGGTCTGTTGTGGTGCTTGTGAAGCTTTTTGTGCTGAAGAGGTAGCCGTCCTCAAAGAGTGCCAGTACCGGAACCTTCAGATAATCGCATTCGCACGGCCCAAGCAGCAGCCAGATGCATATTGCCAGAAACGGGAGGAACATGATTGTCCCTGTCTTCTTGAATTTGTACGGAAGCAAATGATTCTGTTTCATGACTTGAAAATTTTAAATTCACTGATGTTGTTTGGGAATTCCAATGCAAAGGTAAATATATTTTCCAAAAAGTAAAACATAGTTTACATAAGGTAAGGGGTATTTTATAATAATGCGTCTTATTTTGGTACACATTTTGATAATTGTTATATTTGAAAATAAATGTTTGACAATATGGTAATAGTTACAAGTAGGGATTTTAGAGCAAATCAACGCAAGTATTTTGATTTGGCGCGCACTGATGATGTTATTATAACATCCCGCGCATTTGGGAGCTACAGGCTTATACCTGTTTCAAAAGATGATAGTGTAATAGATGCAGGTGTCCTGGATGCTAAGATTAAGAAAGGTATTGAAGAGTACAATAAAGGTAAAGTATATAAAATGAATGAGGGAGAGGATATGTCCGATTTTTTGGGCAGAATGTTATGTGAGGAGTAGTTTATGTATACAATAGTTTTTACTGAGGATGCCAGAAAAGATTTGCGGGAATTGAATAGGAAGGCACCAAGAGCTGTGGCAAAATTGGCAAGATTGCTGGAAGAAATGCAATTACATCCAAGAACCGGTACAGGTCAAGTTGAGGTTTTGAAAGGATATGACGGTAATGTGTATTCCAGGAGGATTACCAGGGAGCATCGTATAGTGTACAGGGTTTGTGATGATGTTGTTGAGGTATTGGTCTTGTCGGCATATGGACATTACAGATAATAGTTCGTAAAAATTCTTAACTTTACAAAAAGACTATGATTATGAAAAGGATTCTATTTGTATTGGCAGTGGTGTTTGCGGTGGTAACGGGTTATGCGCAGCAGACTTATGAAAAGGGGAGCTTTGTTTCCCAGACAACGGGTGATACAATGTTGTACAGGTATCTGGAGCCGCAGGATATGCAGCAGGGGAAGAAGTATCCGCTGGTGATTTTCCTTCACGGTTCGGGAGAGAGGGGGAATGACAACCAGGCGCAGCTGTTCCACGGGAGCGGGCAGTTCCTCAATCCGGTGAACAGGGAGAAGTATCCTGCTTTTGTGCTGTTCCCGCAGTGCCCTGAGGGGGTGCCTGGTGCCTATATGCCAAGGCTGGAGACGCTGGTCCCTGCAGATATGCCTTTGGATCCGCCGGTTGCCCCAATAGTGCAGACCCTTATGGATCTTATCAATTCATATATTGCTCACCCTAATGTAGACCCAAGGAGGGTTTATATTATGGGCATTTCAATGGGTGGCATTGCCACATTTGACATTGTTTCGAGATACCCCCAGAAGTTTGCAGCTGCAATTCCAATCTGCGGTTCGGTGAATCCGCAGAGGCTCAAGGGTACAAAAGGGGTGGCGTGGCGCATCTTCCACGGGGATTCAGATCCTGCAGTTACCGTTGAGGGTTCCCGCGAGGCCTACAAGGCATTGCGCAAATACGGCCTGGATGTTGAATATATTGAGTTTGCGGGCTGTACCCACAACAGCTGGAACCCTGCATTCAATTACCCTGATTTCATGAAATGGCTTTTTAAACAGAAGAGATAATATGTTGCAGATAGGAGACAGGATGCCGCATTTTGAGGTGATGGACCAGAGCGGCAATATTGTAAGCTCGGAGAGCTTCATTGGAAAGAAGACAATCATTTATTTTTACCCTAAGGACAATACTTCGGGGTGTACAGCTCAGGCATGCAATCTCAGGGACAATTATCATGCCCTTGTGGATGCGGGTTACAATGTGGTGGGTGTAAGCAAGGACAGTGCGGCATCGCACGTGAAGTTCATAGAGAAGAATTCGCTTCCGTTCACCCTGCTGGCGGATACTACAACGCAGATGCAGCAGGATTTTGGGGTGTGGGCGGAGAAGAAGCTTTATGGCAGGACCTATATGGGTACCCTGCGCACCACCTTTATCTTTAATGAGGAAGGAATCCTGGAGAAGGTGATTGAGAAGGTGGACACAAAGAACCATGCAGCACAGATACTGTAAGTGGAGCAGTAATGTTGAACAACGCCAGGATTGCGGCGTTATGGGAAAAAAGGAGATGTTATGAAAAGGCATGAAGGAAAAGTTACCCTCATTACCGGAGGCGGTAAGGGGATAGGATTCGGACTTGCAACGGCGTTTGCAAGGGAAGGGAGTAATCTGGTGATTACCGGAAGGAATGAGGCCAGGCTGCAGGATGCAAAACTGGAGCTGGAGAGGAAATGGGGTGTGAAGGTACTCCCAGTTGTGGCTGACGGAGCGGATGAGGCTGCCGTAAGGAGGGTTGTTGCCAAGGCGCACGAGACTTTTGGGAGGATAGATACTCTCATCAATAATGCCCAGGTGTCAAAATCGGGGTTGTCGCTGGTGGACCATACTAAGGAAGACCTGGATCTGGCGGTACTGTCGGGAATATATGCAGCTTTCTTTTATATGAGGGAATGTTTTCCTTACCTGAAGGAGAGCAGGGGTTCTGTGATAAATTTTGCTTCTGGGGCTGGACTTTTCGGGAAACCGGGGCAGAGCTCCTATGCCGCTGCCAAGGAGGGAATAAGGGGGCTCTCCCGTGTGGCTGCCACTGAGTGGGGCCCTGATGGGGTGAGGGTGAATGTGGTTTGCCCTCTGGCAATGACAGAGAGCCTGCAGCAGTGGAAGGTGGAGTATCCGGAGTTGTTTGCCAAGACAATAAAGGATATCCCTCTTGGCAGGTTTGCAGACCCGGTTGAGGATATAGGGCGCACCTGTGTCTTTCTTGCCAGCGAGGATGCCTCATTCATCACCGGCGATACAATCACCCTCCAGGGAGGAAGCGGCCTGAGACCGTAAGGTGCATATAATCAATGAATAAATGGATGCTCGGACAAGTAATGGTCCGGGCATTTTTTGTGCATATCCATCTTTCATACAACAATAACCCGTTTGAAATATTCTTGAAACATTGCCTGGGTACTTTTGCAGCGTCAAACAAAAACATTATGACAATGAAGAAAAAAATGATTTTGGCAGCCGCATTGGCTTGCATAGGCATTTCTGCCGGATGGCAGGAGGCCTGGGCCCAGGAACCTTTAGGAAAAGCAATTGTACAGGTTTTCGGTAACTTCCACACAGGTTTTGGGGCAGGGAATGATAACCGCGGATTTGAGCTGGAGCGCAGCTATCTGGGGTATGAGTACAATTTTGGCAAGGGGCTCTCAGTTAAAGGGGTTATGGATATCGGGCAGTCATCAGATGTGAGTGACTATAACCGTATTGCCTATATAAAGAATGCAATGGTGAGCTGGAAGAAAGGGAATTTCACCCTTAACGGCGGCCTTATCTCCACTACCCAGTTCAACTTTCAGGAGAAGTTCTGGGGGTACCGCTATATTATGAAGTCATTTCAGGACCTCTACAAGTTCGGCAGCAGCGCAGACCTTGGCCTCTCATTCAGCTACAAGTTTGCAGACTGGATTTCAGCAGATGCAATAATAGTTAACGGTGAAGGTTACAAGAAGGTACAGAAGGCAGACGGCCTCAACTATGGAGTTGGAGTTACCCTTACCCCTGTAAAAGGCCTGCAGGCCCGCATTTATGGAGGAATCAATGAGGCTGACCAGGGCGGCAAGGAGGATATTGCAAACTATGCGGCATTCTTGGGTTACCGCAGCGGCAATTTCTCAATAGGTGCGGAGTATAACTGGATGCAGAATGCCTCAAACAAGGAGGATGCAGACCAGAGCGGATATTCAATATTCTCTTCTGTAAAGGTTTCAAAAGTTACAGAGTTGTATGCAAGGTATGACAACCTCTCATCAAAGGATGACTGGAACATTGCAAAGGATGAATCTGCCGCAATCATAGGAGCCCAGTTCAAACCATGCAAATATGTGAAGATAGCCCCAAATTTCCGCATGAATTTCCCTAAAGAGACAGGGACAGACAACAAATATGCGGCATACATAAGCTGTTATTTCGGATTCTAAAATATCAAAAAGAAAAATGAAAAAGATTTTCAACATCATTACAGTTGCTGCGGCACTTGCCATCACTGCATGCGGCAACACCCAGGGAAATGGCACAAGGGCGCCACAGGAACTTTCAGGTGCCGGTGCCACATTCCCTCTCCCTTTCTACAATGTGATATATGAGCAGTTTGCGCAGGCCAACGGGGATGCAGTTGCATACGGAGGCATAGGCTCAGGCGGCGGTGTGCGCAACCTCAGTGACAAGATTGTGGATTTTGCAGGGAGCGACGCATTCCTCACAGAGAAGGAAATGTCCTCAATGGCACCGGTAGTGCATGTCCCTACCTGTATGGGAGCAGTTGTACTGGCATATAACCTCCCGGGTGTGGAGAAACTGAACCTCAATGGTGAGACAATTGCAGAGATCTTTGCAGGGGAGATAAAGAAGTGGAATGACCCAAAGATTGCAGCACTTAACCCTGAAATTGTTCTTCCCGACGAATCCATCATCCCTGTATTCCGCTCAGACGGATCAGGTACCACCTTTGTATTCACAGATTACCTTACAAAGGCGAGCGCAATGTGGGCAGGCAAGTTTGGTGCAGGCAAATCAGTTAATTTCCCTGCAGGACAGGCTGCCAAAGGAAACCCCGGTGTGGCAGGTGTAATTGCACAGACCAAAAACTCAATAGGATATGTAGGTTCTGAGTATGCATTTGCACAGAAGATCCCATACGCTACACTCCAGAACAGGAGAGGGGAGTTCATTACCCCTTCAGCCCAGTCAATTTCTGCAGCAGCTTCAGGTGAGATCCCTGCCGACACCAGAACTTCAATTACAGATTCAGATGCAGCAGGAGCGTACCCAATCAGCTGTTTCACATGGATGATAATCTACAAGGAGCAGAACTATTCAAACAGAAGCAGGGAGCAGGCTGCAGCCACTCTGGACCTGCTGAAATACATCCTCTCTGAAGAGGCCCAGAAGATAACCTCAGAGGTGCACTATGCACCGCTCCCTGCCAAAGCAGTGGAACTGAGCCTTGCCAACCTCAAAGGTGTAACCTATAACGGGGAGGCAATACTCAAATAAGGCATTTCCATGAACGACAAACTGTATAAAGCAATATTGTCAGCAGCGGCTTGCATTGTGCCTGTAGTATGCGGGGGCGTGGTTTACGCCCTCGTTACTGATGCATACGAGGCATTTGAGCATTTCGGGTTCTTCAATTTCCTCACCTCATCAGAATGGAGCTACACAGAGGGGAATGAGAAATACGGGGCATTGCCGTTCATCTCAGGAACCCTGATGACAACCCTGCTTGCCCTGCTGTTCTGTATCCCGTTCTCACTCCCGGTAGCCCTGTTTACAGGAGAATATTTCAAGAACTCCCGCATTGCCTCAGTATTGGCAACCGTTACAGACCTGCTGGCAGGAATCCCATCCATAATTTACGGACTGTGGGGCTTCTACACGCTCAGGCCGCTCCTTATGGCAATGAATATTTCCCCTCAGGGCTCAGGTGTCCTTACCGCATCTCTGGTGCTGGCAATAATGATTGTCCCATATGCGGCATCCCTGAGTGCGGAGTTTATAAAGATGGTCCCTGCAGACCTCAAGGAGGGGGCCTACAGCCTTGGAGCCACACGTGCGGAGGTTGTACGTAAAGTCATATTCCCGGTTGCCGGTTCAGGAATATTCTCTTCCTATATACTTGCCATTGGGAGGGCCCTTGGTGAGACAATGACAGTTACAATGCTGATAGGCAATACGAACAATATCCCCGATTCCATCACCTCTACCGGTAATTCAATGGCATCCATAATAGCCAACCAGTTCGGGGAGGCGGATGATCTCAAACTCTCATCGCTTATAGCAATAGGACTCATATTGTTCCTGATAACAGCAGCAATAAACCTGTTGGGAAAAATGATGATCAAACGGGCAAGAATTTCATGATATTATGACAACATTAAAGCTAAGAAAAAGGATATTCAAGGACCGTCTCCTCTTGGGAACTGTATGTTTCTTTTCGCTCCTTACAGCAGTACCGTTGCTGGCCATATTGGGAGAGGTACTTGTAAAGGGATACAGTCAGATTTCCTGGCAGTTCCTTACGGAGCCAACCCCTACGGCATACAAGGCCATGAAGGCCATTGAGGCAGGAGAATCTATCCCTGGAGGAATAGCAAACGGCATTATAGGCACGGTGCTGATGCTCAGCATGGCAGTTGTATTTGCCGTACCTGCAGGGATTCTCTGCGGCGCATTCCTGGCGGAGAACCGCAAAAGCCGTTTTGCTTCTACTGTGAGCTGGCTTACAGACCTGCTTCAGGGAACCCCTTCCGTAATCATAGGAATCATTACATATATCTGGGTAGTGGTTCCAATGAAAGGGTACTCTGCAATTGCCGGGAGCGTGGCCCTTCTTGTAATGATGCTCCCCCTTATAATCCGTTCAACAGAGGAGACTCTCAAGATACTCCCTGATTCCCTCAAGGAGGCAGGTCTGGCACTGGGAGGAAACAGGGCAAGGGTAATGCTGAAAGTACAGCTTCCTGCCGCATTCGGAGGTATATTTACCGGTGTGCTGCTGGCAATATCAAGGGTTATAGGTGAAACCGCGCCCCTTATGTTCACTGCACTCGGATGCTCAATGATAAGATGGAGCATAGACAAGCCCATCTCAGCCGTGCCTCTCCTCATCTGGGAGTTCTTCAATGATCCAAACCTTCAGGAACTCATTTGGGGAGCATCCCTCTTCCTGCTGTTGTTTGTACTTACACTTAATCTTACAGCCAAATTCATTGCAAAGAAATGGAACAGTTAAAACCTATATTGGAATTTAAAAGGACTTGTGTCTCTTATACAAAACAGACTATGGCGGTAAAATATGTATCCGCTGAAATTGAAAGGAACAGCATCACTGCCATAATGGGGCCGTCGGGATGCGGGAAAAGCACCCTGCTCAGGGCTGTGAACCTTATGCATAACCTCTATCCCAACATAAGGGTTGGCGGAGAGATTCTCCTGTGTGGGGAAAATATCCTTGAAATGGAGCCCATAGATGTGCGCCGAAGGGTGGGGATGGTTTTCCAGAGGCCCGCGCCATTCCCCACAATGAGCATTTACGACAATGTGCTGGCAGGTTTTGCCCTCAATGGGATAAGGTTGTCCAGGAAGGATAAGGATGCCACTGTTGAACATTGCCTCAGAAGCGTTGCCCTGTGGGATGAGGTGAAGGATGTGCTGAACAAAAAGGGTACATTCCTGTCGGGAGGACAACAGCAGAGGCTCTGCATTGCAAGGGCCCTGGCCATGAAGCCTGATATCCTCCTTATGGATGAACCCACTTCCGCCCTGGACCCGATTGCCACAAAACATATTGAGGAGCTGCTACTGGAGCTGCAGAAGGAGGTCACAATCCTTATTGTAACACACAACATGGGGCAGGCCATGAGGATCTCCTCAAAATCAATGTTCATGTATCTTGGGGAGCTTGTGGAATATGGTGATACCCGGGAGATGTTTTCAAATCCTGCGGATGAGAGGACACGCGCCTACCTTACAGGCAAAATGGGATAAATAGATTTTACCCAAGTAAACTCCGGTTTCCTCATCTGCGCAAGCCTTGAATTTGCCCTTTTTAGCCTCTATTTATTATAAGCTGTTTATCCACCAGACGATATCTTCCAGGACATCCTGGGAGATTGTCTCCTCTATCTCCTCATATTGCAGGGAGCTGGCCCTGGTGCAGTTCTGGAAAAGGTGGTTTTTCCCGGGATACTCCTTTATCAGGTTTTTCCCTTTATCGGGAAGCAGATTGCGCAGCAGATCCAGATTTGCCTGTGCAGGCACCTGCATGTCCAGTTCCCCGTTGATTGCCATTACAGGGCATTTTATCTTCCCGACAACTTCCTGTGGGGAATACCCTACAAACCAGTCCAGCCAAGGGCTTTGGGTAGAGGCAACTGCAACCAGATTGGCAATGAAGGGTTGCGGGAGGGAGATTCCCTCATTTATGCACAGATCCTGTATGAATTTGTCGGGAAGAGGGATTGCCCCTCCCTTTGATTTTGTGGAATCTGCAGTGTTCTCCCTGTACAGCCTTATCCTCTCTGTATAGATTCCCTTGAGGGCCTTCCCATAATCATTCCTCATCTGCTCAGGGATTTTCTGAAGCTCCATCTGTGCCAGATTCTGCCAGATGATGCACTCCATGCCGCTGGTGGCCACGCCGGCCATTGAAACTATGAAGTCCGGGACCTGCTCTCCGGCCAGCATAAGGGCAATCGTGCCGCCCTCACTGTGCCCCAGCACACCCACCTTGCCGAACTTCTTGAGGCTGCGGACAAATTCCACACCACAGCGGGCATCATTTGCATTGTTGCGGGAAGTGGCCGTCTTTACTTCACCGGTGGATTTCCCGGCTCCCCTGTCATCATATCTGAGTGAGGCAATACCGTTACGGGCCAGACAATCTGCAATTACAGCAAACGGCTTGTGGTCAAATACCTCCTCGTCCCTGTTCTGAGTGCCGCTTCCGGTAACCATCACCACAACCGGCACGTTCTTGGGCTTCATCTCCTCATACCCCACAGGATATGTAAGCGTACCGCTCAGCAGCGCCCCTTCTGCCTTATTTTCAAAGGCAACCTCCTCTGTTGCATATTCAAACTGTCCCTTTGGAGTCTGTGGTCTGTTGCGTTCAATCTTCCCCGGAAGCAGCATAACTCCTGTCTCAAATCCCCTTTGCGAGAAAGTTCCCATCACCTTCCCGCCCATAAGGAACCCCTTTATATCCATTCCCAGCTGCCGGGATGCAATATGCAGGGCATCCCCATCAACTTTCACTTCAACAGGAATCCCCTTTGCCCCCGGCGCATTCATCTTCCCCACAGGAACCCCTTCCTGCTCCAGAATCTCAAACTCCATCCTTATGGTCTGCCCCCCTGCCACAATCCCACAATTCCAGAATCCCTTGAACTTCCCAGCACCACCCTGGGCAAAGGCAACTGCTGCAGCTGAAAAAAACGCGAGAGATAAAATAAGTAACTTTCTCATGGCATCATCTATTTGGTATATGCACAAATATAGTGATTTATTACATTTTTATTAAATCTGTTTCCAGTGAGGTTATTGCATTGCTTTTCTGCATAATTTTGCTTCAAAATTAACGGTATGGATACAGCAAGGATTCTTATTGTGGATGATGAGGAGACACTTTGTGAAGTGCTGAAGCTTAATTTGGAAAACGAGGGTTATGATGTGGACATCGCATTCAGTGCGGAGCAGGCGCTCAAGATGGAATTGAGGAAATATTCACTCATTCTCCTTGATATAATGATGGGGGAGATTAGCGGCATAAGGATGGCCAGGATGCTCAAGGCGGATGTGAGGACCTCCCATATCCCCATTATCTTCTGTACGGCAAGGGATACTGAGGATGATATGGTTATGGGGCTGAACCTGGGGGCTGATGACTATATAATGAAGCCATATACCGTGAGGAATGTGATTGCAAGGGTAAAGAGTGTCCTGCGCCGTTCGCAGGGAAGCGGGTATGCCATGCAGGGGAGGGGGAGTTCCATCCTCTCTGTTGAAGGGCTGGAGCTTGATCTGGAGTTCATGCGCTGCGTTGCGGACGGTGTTGAGGTGAAACTTACCCGCAAGGAGTTTGAACTGTTGGCCTACCTGCTTTCCCACAGGGGGCAGATTTGTTCAAGGGAGCAGATACTGAGCCGGGTGTGGAGTGATGAGGTGGTGGTTCTGGACCGCACCATTGATGTTAATATAACCCGCCTGAGGCAGAAGATTGGGAAGTATGGTTCATATATAATTACCCGTTCGGGATTCGGTTATGGCTTCCGCAGTTAGATTTTCTTTTCATAAGAGGCTTTTCCTCCTCCTTACGGCATTTTCCTGGAGCATCATAATATGTGTGATGGCCCTGCAATATTCCAGGGAGAAGCAGTACAAGTCAGAGACCCTTGATGCCCAGCTGCAGTTTTACAATGAGAATCTGCTTGCAACCGTTGAGGAGGGGCTGCCGTATGAGGATTATATTGCTGCCCATCCCAAACCGTTTGAGGATTTGAGGATAACCATTATGTCTCTTCAGGGCTCAGTAGTATATGACAATACTTTACCTTTGGATTCATTAGGGGACCACAGCTCCAGGGAGGAGATTGTAGATGCACTTAAGTTTGGTTCAGGGTATCATATTGGCAGATATTCGGCCAGTGACGGACGGCTCTATTTCTATTCCGCCACAAGGGGTGACAGGGTGATAATCCGTACGGCAATCCCTTATTCCGCCTCCCTTAAGGCTGTGCTGAGGGCTGATATGGCGTTTGTGTGGATTCTGGTTGCAATAAGTCTTGTAATCAGCATAGCCGCCTATTTTGCAACCCGTAGGCTGGGGATGCTGGAGGAGCAGGAGAAGGTGCGGATAAAGAGGGAGCTTACAAATAATATAAACCATGAGCTCAAGACCCCGGTTGCCTCAATCCATATTTGTCTGGAGACGCTCCTCTCCGGGATAAAGCTGAGTGAGGAGAAGAAGCAGGAGCTTATTGAAAGGTGCTATGTGAACAATGACCGTCTGCGCAGGCTGCTTAATGATGTTTCAATGATAACCCGTATGGAGGATGGGAGCCAGCTTATTGGGAAGGAGAAAGTGCTCCTCAATGATATTGCAGGTGAGATTGTGAGGGAGGTGGAAATTATGCCGCAGGAGGAGAGGATGAATGTGCATCTGGATTTCAGGATGAGGGCTGAGGTTGTGGGGAATGCACAGCTGATAGGCTCAATCTTCAGGAACCTTACCGAGAATGCAATCTCGTATTCCGGAGGAAAGAACATTTACATCAGGCTTCTTGAGTGCAATGAGAATCTTTGCAGGATATGTTTTGAGGATGACGGGTGCGGCGTTTCACCAGACCAGCTGCCTCATCTGTTCGAGAGGTTCTATAGGGTTGACAAGGGGCGTTCCCGCAAGAAAGGGGGGACCGGACTCGGTCTGGCTATCGTGAAGCATGCCGTGCAGTTCCACGGCGGTACAATCTCTGTTTCAAACAGGGCGGGAGGAGGGTTGTCCTTTATCTTTACCCTCAGGAAGTAGAAAGGATGTGCAGATGGAACATAAATTATAGAAAGGATTAAAAATCCAGGGACCTCATTCGACGGTTACGAGTTATTGCGCTTGCGCAATGACGAAGTAGAGGAGACTGCGTCGTCCCTGTATTTATAATCCTTTCTGTTATTAATGTCCCGGCATCAATTACAAGCTGTCACCGAAATCCTTCCTGAACTTCTCAACAATCCTTGAAGGCCAGTCTGAAGTTGGCACGAGCTCTCCCATGAAGAAGCGGAGCACGCTTGGTTCGTAAGAGAATTTGAGGCCGCCAATGAGGTGTCTGTTCTCGTACAGCCATGCAAGGCGGTCAACCACATATTTGGTCTGTGAAAGTGTGAACACCCTTCTTGGGAATGCAAGCCTCATCAGCTCCACATCTGCAAGAATCTCCTTGCCGTTCTCATCCCTTACGCTCGACATTGTACCGCGCTCCATGCCCCTTACACCCGAACAGAGGTAGAAGGCTGCTGTAAGTGCGCCTGCAGGGTACTCGTGCTGAGGGATATGGTCGCAGAATGAACCTGCATCAACGTGTGCTCCAAGTACACCCGGAGGGGTAACCATTGGGATGCCTGCCTTAACGGCGCTCTCCACGCAGTATTTGATGAAGTTCACGCTCTGGCTGATCATTGTCTCATCTATGGTCTCGTATATACCCACTGCCATTGCCTCAATTTCCCTGATTGACATACCGCCGTAGGTGAGGAAGCCCTCAAACAACGGAATAAGCGGTTCCATCTTCTTGTAGTAGTCCTGACGGTTGGTGCAGATACCGCCACCCCTTGATGAGGTGAGTTTCCTTGCAGAGAAGTAAACGAGGTCTGCCAGCCCGGTCATCATCTTAATGATGTCCGCCATTGTGTTCTCCTTCCACTCCTCTTCCCTCTGTTTCACAAGGTATGCGTTCTCTCCAAGCAAGCTGGCGTCGAGTACAAGCATGATGCCGTATTTGTCTGCAACCTGCCTTACATCCAACATGTTCCTGATAGAGAAAGGCTGTCCGCCAATTAGGTTTGTAGAGGCCTCCATACGGATGAATGCAACATTCTCAGCACCCTCCTTCTCAATTGTCTCAACAAGCTTGTCAATGTCAAAGTTGCCTTTGAAAGGGTTGTCTGAGCGGAGGATGAGGGCCTCATCCTTTACAAGCTCAATCACTCTTCCCCCTACCTCATTGATATGTGCAAGGGTGGTTGTGAAGTGATAGTTTGTAAGTACAGCCTGTCCTGGCTTGATGAATGTGCGGGCAATGATGTTCTCGGCTGCACGTCCCTGGTGGGCAGGGAGGAAGTATTTCTTGCCAAGAACCTCATTGATGCCCTTGAGGAGTCTCTCAAATGACTGAGAACCTGCGTATGCATCATCTGCACGCATCATTGCAGAGAGCTGGTTGTCGCTCATTGCATTGGTACCGCTGTCGGTGAGCATGTCAAGGAACACATCATTTGTGCTCAGTTTGAATGTATTGTAGCCTGCCTCCTTAATGGCATCCCTTCTTCTTTCAATTGGTACAAGGTTCAGTTTCTGAACTATTCTCACTTTGTGGAGCTCAAGAGGAATATCTTCCCCCTGGAAAAATTTGATTGTGGACATAGTCTTTTAAGTTTTTATAGTTTTAGAATCGTTTTACTCTCATATGGCACTCAGGTTCAATGTTGTGCACCTGGCAGTAGTTCTGGTGGTAATCCTCTGCCTCCCAGAATCTTCCTGCGGGGGTGACTCTGGTTACAACATCATATCCCTTCCCCTTAAGGATTCCTATGACCTTTTCGGCACACTCCTTTTCACATGGAGTCTGATAGAAGATTTCAGAGCGGTACTGAGGCCCCACATCCACCCCCTGGCGGTCCAGCTGGGTAGGGTCATGAATCTCCATAAAAAGCCTGAGCAGTGTCTCATAACTTACAACTTCCGGATTGTAAGTTATCTCAACTGTCTCTGCGTGTCCTGTAGTGTGGCTTTTAACCTCCTGGTATGTAGGGTTCTCCTTATGGCCTCCCATATATCCAGAAACCACAGTATCAACACCTTCCTGCTGCTGCATCAGATGCTCCGTACCCCAGAAGCAACCTCCTGCAAAATATGCTTTCATTTTCATAGGGGAACAAAGGTAGTAAAAAATTGTAAGTAAGCTATATATTTAGGGAAGTCGGTGCCCGACTTCCTCGGTACCCGGGTACCGACTTCCTCAAAAATTTGTATCTTTACGAAAAATTTTTATTTTATGAGACCACAATTTCTAAAGGAAGGGGATACCGTAGCGGTAATTGCAATAGCGTCAGCACCGTCGCAGGCACAGCTGGCAATGAACTGGAAGCAGCAGCTGGAGAGCTGGGGGCTGAAGGTGAAGATAGGAAAGAATATAACAGCAACATATCCGGGAGATTTTGCCGGAACACATCTGCAGAGGGCACAGGACCTGCAGGAGATGGTTCTGGATCCAGAGGTTAAGTCAATAATTTCAATCAGGGGAGGTTATGGTACAATGCATACCATAAAGAACCTGAACCTGGAACTGTTTAAGGAGAATCCAAAATGGCTGGTGGGTTACTCGGACATTACAATTCTCCATTATGCCCTGCAGAAGATGGGGATTGAGTCAATACATGGGGCAATGTGCGGAACATTTACGGAAGAGTTTGACGGGTTCTCGCAGAATTCGCTCAAGGATGCCCTCTTTGGGAATGTGGCGGCATATACCACAAATCCTCACCAGTACAATGTGAAGGGAACAGCCCAGGGACGCCTGATAGGAGGTAACCTTACCCTTATGAGGAATCTGGTTGCAACACCAAATGACCACAATTTTGATGAGCCTACAATCCTCTTCATTGAGGATATAGATGAGAGGATGTACACAATAGACAGCAAATTGTGGCATCTGCGCGAGTGTGGCCACCTTGCGAAATGCAAGGGAATAGTCGTTGGATATTTCACTGATACCCGTGAGGAGGACCAGTGGCAGAGGGGTGTGCTGGACCTTATAAACGAATACACTGCACCGCTGGGAATCCCTGTAATGTTCAATTTCCCTTGCGGCCACGAGCATCCGAATGCAAGTATCTATTTGGGACGCCAGGTAGAGATGAGCGTAGGGGAGAGCGGAGGAGTGCTGAGGTTCCTGTAAGGATAAAATATGAGGGTGACACAAGGTCACCCTCAATATCTTTAATGCAGGGGGAAATTTTCCCCTGTTCTCTTATCCGGAACGGGTTTACCTGCTGAACAGCCCGTCAAGTACAGTGTAGAATTCCTGGCTCTCACCTGTAATGTACCTGATGATTTTTCCGTCGGGACCAATGATGATCTTGGTAGGGTAACCGGATACAGCATACATCTTGCTTGCATTATTTTCTCCTTCCTCATCATTGAGTACGTTCATCCATGGAAGGACATTTGTCTGTACGGCCTTCTTCCATTCGGCTTCACTGTCACCGCAGGCAATGCCAAGAATCTCAAATCTGCCAGTATATTTTTTGTAGTACTCCTTCATTTGGGGGATTCCTTTAATGCACCAGGTACACCAGCTCCCCCAGAAATCAAGTACAACATATTTTCCTCTCAGAGATGAGAGGGCAAGGGACTTGCCGTTAATGTCCGTTAGTGTAAAGTCTGGGGCAACCATCCCAGGAGCCACCTTTTTCCTGGCCTCTTCCAACGCCAGCTTACGTTCTCCGCTTGCCTTTAAGATGGCGGTAATTGCCTCATCAAAGGTCTTTACAGGCCCCTCTTTCACTTCAGGGGTGAGAAGCTGCATGGCCTCACTCCTGTATGGCTCAGTAAGGCTTGCTGTCATGTAATAGGAATAGTTGCAGCCGGGATTTGCCCTTATGAATTCCAAAGCAGCCGCATCATGCCTTTTTCTCCACTCAGCAAAATATGCATTGAGCCTTTCACTCCTTGCACCATTGTCCTCTTCATTCTTCATCTCATCCATTATGGCAGCCCTTCCCCGGGCAAGTTCTGCATCAATCTCCTTGAGGAACTCATTGGCCCTGGCCTTGTCTGCATAGAATCCTCTTCCCGACAGTTCAGGCTTCCCAAGTGTCCCCGATACATTTACAGTCTCTCCAGGAAGCATTATGACCTGGAAATGTTCCTTCTGCTCTTCAAAAGCCTTTTTGCCGGCAGACGGCAGGTTTGTTACCATAACATCCCTATAGTTCCCGTCCTGCAGGGTATATGTGAACTCTCCCTTATCATTAAGGAACACAGTATCGGTGAATTCAGTGCCCATGAGGTTGAGTTTGCTTACACGCATGAGCAGGGCGCCGTTCCTTACGCTGTCAAGCTGACCGGTCAGGACACTTGTATCCGACCGGTTTGAACTTGTACAGCCGGCTGACATTGCAACCAGAAGCAATAAGAACAGTAATTTGCTTTTCATCATTTTACAGATTCATAGTTTTGAGGCAGCAGGTTAGGGTTGTTGTTTACTGCGTTCATAGGAAATGGAAATACCCATAGCGGTGAATTTGGCTCAATTGAGTAAGTTGTGCCAAAAACACTCCTCGACCATGTCTGCCTGTATTTAGGAAGTTCATTCCAGCGTTTCTTCTGGAAGAAATTGTAAATTGAGTAGATACACTCTCCGTGTGATGTCCTTTTCAGATATTCAATTGCCTGTTCCTCTGTGGTTACAGCTCCCTTCAACGGTGCATATACTGCATCATCAATCCTGTTTGCACGGATTTTGTCCAGCATATCCATGGCATCATCAATCTTGCCCTCAGCAATTGCGCATTCTGCAAGGATAAGATACATATGGGTTGTCTTCATTCCGCACTGGTTCCATCCCGATGTCTGGTCCATGCTTACAAGGTATCCCGGCAGGCCGAATACCATTGCTCCATAATCCATTATGTTGTCAAACATCATGTTGTAGTTTGCAATCTTGTCCTTGCATACATGGCCAGGTTCAAAGTATGCCATTGTCTCTGGTGTGAGCGCATACATCAGTTCCCTGTCATAAGTGAAGAAATAGTCTTCCACACATTCAAGGGGTGCCCTATAGATACAAGGATATTTGCCACCCATAATTACACCCTGCATCATGGTTGTAGAGGTCTTGTAGTTGAGGATGCTTCCGTTTACATCAAGGGCATTCCTGGCAGCCTCTGCTGCATTTGTGTAGTCCTGCATGCTCATATGGGCAAGGGCTTTTGCAGCGTAGGCAGCTCCCTTGTTCA
This sequence comes from uncultured Muribaculaceae bacterium, assembly GCA_964475015.1. GTDB lineage: Bacteria > Bacteroidota > Bacteroidia > Bacteroidales > UBA932 > Egerieousia. The sequence continues at coordinate 52,301 of CAYYVA010000005.1, read as the reverse complement.
TGCGCATACGGTTGATGTTTGCATTAGGGAGGGCATTGAGGCTGATGGCCTCGTCAAGATCCTTTATAATGTTTTCATATACCTTCTGTACAGAAAGCTTTTCGGTAGGGATTGAAATGTCCCAGTCATGTGTAAGATACGGTATGCCGGGGTCTGTTGAAGCGGTGTTGGGGTTATACGCTTTGGCAAATTTGTTTACAAGCAGCCAATGGCAATATGCCCTTAGGGTGAGGGCCTCAGCTTTCAGCTGTTTTTTTGTCTTTACGTCCCCCTCAGCGTCATCCACCTGCATAAGTATGGGGTTTGAGATTCTGCCTATACATTCATACCAAAGTGTGTAGTCACCGTCACTTGGAGTAAGTTCGGCCAGAAGGTCCATGCTTGTATCATCCAATGAGGCAAGAATTGAAGCCTTGGTCTTGTTGGGCTGGCTCAGAAGTGTAGGTATATGGCTTCCACCATAGAAGACATCACCGGCTGCAATCCTCATGTCTGATGTGGTCATTGTCATTTCTGCATTCAACAGCATTTCCAGTTCGGTAGTTGTTGAGAGCAGGTTCATCCCTTTTGGCTGGATGTCTGTAAAGGCCTCACAAGAGGTGAACAGAAGTGTTCCTGCAAATAGCAGTGTATATATCAGTTTTTTCATATCAGGTCTGTATTATAGGTTAATGTTTATACCAAAGATGAAAGATGAAGGGTTGCGGAGCCCCAATGTTTCAGGGTCAACACCCAGGTCATTCTTCACCCATAGTGCTTTTGGATTGTCAATCTGGAATCTCAGTGATGCACGGTTGAATCCTACGTGGTTCAGCCATCTTTCCGGAAGTTCATATCCTATTACAATGTTCCTGATTTTCAGGAAGTCCGCATCGTGAACAGAAATGTTTGAGGTGTATGACTCCGGTCCCTTGGAAGTGGAGCTGTATCGTCCAATACCAGGTACGTCTGTAGGGTTCTCAGGTGTCCACGCATTTACAAAATAGCTTGGAATGGCCTGTGTTGTCATGCCCATTGTCTCTTCCTGTATCAGAGCCCTCATCTTGTGGCCTCCATAATATGCCATCAGTACACTTATACTGAAACCGCCAAAAGAGAACCTGTTGTCCATACCCATTACAGTAACAGGGTCGTATTGTCCGGAGTATTCCAGAACGTCAATGCTGCTTCCCTGAACACTGTGCTTTATTACATCGTTGTCTCCATACCACAATGTCTGTCCCTCTTCACCTTTCTGGTCGCTGATGCCGGCAAACCTGTAGCTCCATATTGCACTTGACGGATAACCTACCTTGTACGGATTCCTTGTGAGTTCGTAAGCCCTTGCTGCCGGATTCTCAACACTTGTCACCTCATTTTTGTTGTGTGAGTATGTGAAGCTTGTACTCCAGCCAAAGTCATTCCTCTTCCTCTCTCTGAACCAGTCTGCAGTAAGCTGAAGCTCAACTCCTCTGTTGTACATGCTGGCAGTATTCATGAACATTGAAGCAAATCCTGTAGTAGGGTCTATTGACTTGTTTGAGAATATGTCATCTACATCTTTGCTGTACCAGTCAATTGATCCGCGGAACCTGTTTCCAAGGATGCCAAAGTCAATACCTATATCGGTTGTACGGCTCTGTTCCCATTTGAGGTTAGGGTTTGCCGGAGATGCAATCTCACCGTATGGCTGGTTGGTGTACTGGTTCATTCCTGTAGAGGTTGCTGTTATGTATGATGTTGCCCCCTGATATATATTTCCTGTAACACCATAGCTGACACGCAATTTCAGGAAGTCTACCCATGTCACATCTTTCATGAACTCTTCATTGTTGATGTTCCATGCTGCACCTACAGACCATAGAGGTTTGCCACGGAATTTTGCGTTCAGACCATATACATCTGCATAATCCTTACGGAACGATCCAAACACATTGTATTTGTTGTCGTATGTATAAGTGAGGTTGGCATAGCCGGATGCATATCTGTGGAACTGCTCTACAACAATCCCCATACCATCCTCAAAATAAGGGTCAAATACAAACTGCTGGGCGCGGTATTGTCCCTGCATGTACCATGGAGAATATTCCATCTTGGACAATGTGGCAAAGTCTACTGTATGGGTGGCACTGTTCTGCAGCTGCTCATCGTATCCGAGTACAAGGGATTTCCTGCCGTTTGTTTTTGTCTGGCGGAATTCAAGACCTGCAATTGCAGCAACCGCGTGCTTGCCAAAGGTATTTGTGTAGTTGGCCTGGCCACGGGCAGTGTAGAATGAACCGTTTGTTGTGGTTGTCCTCAACATTCCTCCTGTACGTGGAGTAAGGTATGTAACGTTTCCGTTGGCATCCTTTATGGTATAGGCGTTCCTGATCTGTCTTGCAACGGAACTCTTTTCATTGGCATGCCATTCCTCATTCTGCCTGTTGTCTTCATAGATGAATTGGGCATTTGCTGTAAGTCCCTTGAACAACTTGAACAGGAGGTCTCCATGGTAGCGGATGTGCTGGCGCTTGGTCTCAACAGTATTGTTATAGAATTCATCCCTGTAGATTGTACCCATATGGTAAAGGCCTTCTGAGTTTTCAGGGTTTTCCCACCATTCTTCATAGCCTGAAGTGCCCGGATAGAACTTCCTGTATGAACCGTCTTCGTTGTATAAAGTCTCATAAGCTGCGCGTCCCCAGATATTCCTGTGGCCAGAGTTGTAGTCATATCCGGCTTCCTTCACTTTTCCGTATACACTGTTTATGCTGAATGAAGCTGTAAGCCAATTGGCTATGTCATACACTCCTTTGTAGCTGATGTTCAATGCACTGTTCTCTGCATTTATGATACCGCTGTTGTCGTGTTTGTAGTTGAAGGTAAGGTTGCTCTGGAATTTGTTTGAACGGCTGCGCAGTGCAAGGTTGTATTGCTGCAGGAACTGTCTTTTATAAATGGCATCTGCATACTCCTGGGCGTAGTTGTTGCGGCTAAGTTTTTCCAGTGTAGCCTGAAGGTCAGACCTTGTGATGTTCCCTTTGGCCAGATTATAGTATGCCATCTGGATAGGGGAGAGGGCTGCACGTCCTGTAACCAGGGTTGTCTCTGTTGAGCCTATAGGGTCTGCCACTTCACCGTCATTGTTAAAGTAATAGTACTCGTAGTAGTCTGATTCAACTTTTACCTGCTCTGCCGCTGTCATATAGAAGTTGTCAGAGTAGTCAACATTCCTTTTCTCCCATACGGTAAAGTTTGTAGAGAAATCTATGTCTATCTTACCCTCTTTCTTGGCGTTCTTGGTTGTTATTACAATGATACCGTTAGAAGCACGGGCACCGTAGATGGCTGTTGCCGCGGCATCCTTAAGGACGTTTATGCTCTCAATGTCGTATGGATTGAGGTCTTCAATCCTTCCTTCAATTGGAAGTCCGTCTACAACAAGCAGGGGGGATGTCTCCGCGTAAAGTGAACTGGTGCCTCGGATAGTTGTCTTTCCTCCGTATGTTGTAAGTCCTGCCACGCGTCCCTCCAGGTTATTCATGATATTTGGAGTGTAGCGCTCTTCAATCTTCTTTGATGAAACAGTAGAAATTGCTCCGGTCACCTTCTCCTTCTGGATATCCTGGTATCCGGTGACCACTACGCTTTCAAGTGCTATGAGGTCGCTCTGCATCTCAAGGTCAATTGTTGATTTCTTGCCAACTGTAATGTCTGCAGGAAGCATTCCAATCATTGTAAAGGAGAGCTGGTCACCCTCTTTTGCCTGTATTGAATAAGCTCCATCCATATCAGTTGTAGTGTATTTGTTGGTGGATTTATTGAGGATGTTCACTCCGGCAATGGGGTAATTGCTTTCGTCATAAACTTTTCCTTTAATCAGAAGCTCCTGTGTGGTGTTGCTGCCGGTTTCCTGTTTCTGGAGTGCCACCTGCTTTCCGTTAATCTTATAAGTTATCCCTGTGCCTGAGAAGATTATGTCAAGCACTTCCTTTATTGGCTCAATTTTGCCGTTGTAGCTTGCAGAAATTGCAGTGTTGGGATTAATGCTGTTTTCTGAATAGACAAAATTGTAACCGCACTCCTGTGTAATTTTTGCGAGTACAGTCTTTAACGGAGAACCGTTGAATTGTAATTTTACATTCTGGGCGTACCCGGACAATGCAAAAGAAAGGACAAAGACCGCTGTGAGTATCAGAAGCCTTGACTTTCCAATTGAAACATGTGTTTTCATAAGGTATGTTTTTTGGTTAGTTTCTTATTGAAAGAACACGCCAGTATACATTTACCCTTTTGAAAATTTACTTAATTGTAACAATATTGTCCTTTATAGTGTATCCAATGTTTGTTGAGAACTTGAGAAGGTCCATTATTTGTACAATGGATTCTGTTGTAAATCTGGCAGTTATTGGGATATTGCGTTTTTGCGGATCCTGTATTTCAATTTTTAAGCCGTGCCATCTTTCCATTATTTTGGCAGCTTCGTGAAGAGGAGTTGAGTTGAATGAGAGTATGCCATCCTTCCATTCGCACTCCCTTTGGGTATCAACCCCCTTTTTCAGTGTTGCGTACTGTTTGTTCTCTTCAATTGTATAAGTCTGGTCAGGGGCAATGTCCCTTACAAACTCCTTGCCCCCTATATTTTCAATTATCTTTATGGAGCCGCTTATGAGTGTGGTTTTTGCCTTGTTGTCGTTTTCGTATGATTTTATGTTGAATTCTGTGCCATATACCACAACCTTGAAGTTCTTGTTGCATCTGATTACCATAGGATGCAGTGAGTCCTTCTTTACCTGGAAGTAGCCTTCCCCGGAAAATTCTATATCCCTGGTAGGTCCATGGAATTTTGAAGGGTAAGTGATTCTTGAGTCTGAATTCAATATTATCCTTGAACCGTCGGGAAGAATGGTTTCCCCTTTGATGCCTTTTGCTGTGTACAGGGTGTGGAGGTTTTCTTTGGAGATTTCTGTTACGGCATCTTCAGATACGGCCTCTACAGGATATGCAGGAGCAGATACATTTGCAGTCCAATGATATTTGAGATTGAGCGTAAGGAGGGCAGCTATGCAGGCTGCTGCTGACCAGCAGATGAACTTGTACAGAATCTTCCCCTTCTTTCTCCGTGTTTGGGGAAGGTCGTTGGCTGAATATCTGATTTTGTTGTCCAATTCCTTATGTGCGATATATTCCTTAAAGATGGAGTATTCCTTATCAGTGCTGGAAGTACCGGGCATGCTTTGTTGGATATAAAGATTCCTCAGCTCAATAAGTTCCTTCTTAAGCGCAGGGTCCTTATGAGCCATTTTCAGTATCTGTTGGCTTTCTTCGGCCGTACACCTGTTGGTGATGAACCGTGTGATCATTTCATTTTTCTCTTCCATTGCATATCCGCTGTTATATTAACACACAAGTTGCAAGGTACCCTATGACTATAGGCAAATAATCCTGTAGGGTGGCCCTTAAGATTCTTAATGCCAGGGAAATGCGGTTTTCTACGGTTTTGGGGGATATGCCAAGATGGCGTGCTATCTCGTTATATGTAAAATTCTGCTCCCTGCTCATGAGCAGGGTTTCCCTTACTGTTGGCGGCATCTTGTCCAGCCCTTTTCTAATGAGGGCCTGTACCTCCTTTGTATATATTATTGTAGATGAGATGTCACTGAGTGAATCAATGTCAAATTCCAGAGCGGAGTACTTGCGCTTCTGGTAATTCAGATATTTGTTGTTGTTATGTTCCTTTCTGAGCAGATTGAGCGAAAGCCTCTTGGCAATTACAAACAAGTACGGGAGGGGAGATCCGTCAAATATGATCTCACCTCTTTGTTTCCATACCTGATAGAATACATCCTGGGCTATATTCTTTGCCTTTTCCCTGTCATGCAGATAGCTGTAGGCATAATATTCCACTTTGTGGAAGTGTTCTCTGAAGATATTTTCAAATTGTTCTTCTATGTTGTTGTATCCCTGCCCTGGCATAATCTGTTATTGGGAGCATATCCTGCCAATCAGACTCTTGTCTGAGGCACATTCAGTACCAAGATCCATATGCCAGCCAACCTCCTCTTTCAGCAGTCTGGAGGTTGAGGCCTGCGGCCCCACGTTCCAGTTCAGCAGGAGAACCTTTGTCTTGAGGGCGTTGAGCTTGCGGACAAGCATTTCATGGTCGGCATCACCTGTGATAAGGATCACAAAGTCAAATTTGCGGATAGTTGCAAGCTCGTATGTCTCCAGGGCAAACCACACATCAATTCCCTTTTCAATTACCGTAATCCCTTCCCGCTTTTCAAGTTCCCTAAGATGTTTGTAGTGGAAAACCACATCATTCTCTATGAGTGTATCCTCAAATGCCCTTTCAGAGTACAGCAGGTGCTTTTCGTTTGCGTCACCTGCCCTGAATCTCCCCCTGAAGTAGTGGGCTTCGGTAATGTGGATGTCTTCGGGCTTTTCACCGTATTTTGAGGCAATCTTTTCCCTGATATACTGGAAAAGGCTCTTTATGTCCAGTTTCATGGAGAGCTGTTTCTGCAACCCTTCATTTATCTTGGCGTAATATCCTCCGTCTATGAATATTCCTATTGAAAGCTGGTCTGGTTTCATGATATTGTAGTTTAACTGTTTCTATTCTGTTCCCTTGTCGGATTTGTCGGGAAGCTCATTGTCTGTCTTGAAGAGGTCCTTCACCCATTCGTGGGCCTTGTTGTAATGCTGTGCCTCATTGTGTCCCTGCGGGTCTGAGAATGACACGAACCCTCCCTCGTGGGCATGCTGCTCCGGATAGAGGACAACCAGACTGGAGTCTGAGAAATTCTTGGCCAGCAAGGACGGGAGCCTTTCAAATGATGTGTCATATGAAAGGGTACCTCTGCGGGCTCCAATTACAACTGCCATGTGGGAACTGTACATCTTTTCCTTTATTGTCTCAAAATTGTTCCACCTCTCCATTGTATGGTATGAGGCAAGACTGGATGCCTGAGTCTTTGAAGCCACCTCCCTCAGGTATCCTAAAGTTGTCTCTTCTGCGTAGAATATCATGCCGCAGGCCAGTTGTGAAGTCATCCTGGCAAGATGTTCAACCCATTTGGCAAATCCTACCTCATATTCCGCCTTTGGAGGTACGGCTATGTGTATCTTGCGTACTGTTGTGGCAGGGATGAGGTACCTTGCAATGAGTATCTCCCTGTGGATTCCCTTTATGAGGTTCTCTGTAAGGGCTCCAAAGAAGGAGTCAATGATATTGGCCTTCCAGTGGAGGCCAATTACAATGTTTGTGGCATTGTACTCTTCTGCTGCGTGTATGATTCCTGTGGCAACGTTCAGGTCATAACGGGTTACAGGTGTCACAATTGCATCTGCGGAGGCGGCAATATTGGCAGCCTTCTCAAGGTTCTTCAGGCCAACCTGCTTCCTCTCCTGTATGTTTTTGCTGTCTGTAATCACGCTCAGGGCCACCAGAGGGTTCCCGGCCTTGCTCTCCTTAACCATAAGGGCAAGGTTCACAAGATTTTCTGTGGTCTCAGGATTGGCCACCGGAATGAGTATCTGTTCAGGCAGTTCAGTGGTATCATCCTTTTTGCTGCCAAACTGCAGCTTTTCCTCAAGGGCAAACTTGCGTGCTGACTTTTCTGTTGCAAGGGAACTTATGATGCAGGTAAGCAGTATCATCACCACCGTTCCGTTGAGTACATCGTCATTAATCAGCCTCTCCCCGTTTTCCATAATGATTCCGTGCCCAACCAGAACCGCGGCAAGTGTTGCAGCTGCAGAGGCACTGCTCAGGCCAAAAATCATGTTCCTTTCATTCTTCTTCATTCCAAAAATCTTCTGGGTGATGAAAGCTCCAATCCATTTGCTGGAAATTGCAACTGTTGTCATTATAATGGCAACCTTCAGGGCCTTTCCTCCGGTAAAGAGGGCATTTACATCTATGATCATACCCACTCCAATGAGGAAATAGGGGATGAAGATTGCATTCCCGACAAACTCCAGCCTGTTCATAAGCGGGGATACATGAGGAATGAGCCTGTTGAGCACCAGACCTGTAAGGAAGGCACCCAGGATTCCCTCCATTCCTACAAACTGCATGAGTCCCGCTCCCAGGAAAACCATTGCCAGGACAAACACAAACTGCATTATGTTGTCTGAGTAGTTCCTGAAGAACTTCCTTGCAATCATAGGGAAGACAAAAATTATGAAGAGGGTGAGTAGGGTCACCTTTATACCCATACTTACCCAGAACATTCCGCTGGTGTCACCCTTGTACATTCCGCCAATGATGGCAAGGCCAATGAGGGCCAGGGTGTCAACGATTATCGTACCGCCAATTGTTATGTTTACGCTGCGGAGCCTTGAGAGGCCGTATCTGCTTATGATAGGGTAAGATATGAGGGTGTGGGAGGCGTACATGCAGCCCATGAGGATGGAGGTTGTAAGCCCGAATCCCAGCAGCTCCATACAGCTCCACATACCTATTCCAAAACGGATTGCAAAGGAGAGGAGTCCGAAAATGATTCCCTTTGACTTGTTCTTCTTGAAGTCCTCCATATCCATCTCCAGACCGGCCAGGAACATTATGTAGTAAAGTCCCACCTTTCCGAACAGCTCAAAGCTGCTGTCCCGCTCCAGGATGTTGAATCCGTATTCTCCTATTGCCACTCCAGCCAGAATCATTCCAATGATATGGGGGATGCGGAGCCTCTCAAGAATTATTGGAGCAAAGAGTATGATTATCATCACAAGGAAGAATATCCATGTGGGGTCAGTTATGGGAAGTGTTATGTCAAGTTTCTCAAGCATGATTGTAAAGATACAAAAAATATGCTAGGTATGCGTCAGAGTGGATATTTTGATTCAAAAATTCCTATATTTGTGAGGATAAAAAGAGAATGGTATGAGCAGAATACGTTATATGCTTTTGGGATTGGTGGCCTCATTGGCCCTACTCCTTGTCTCATGTGAGGTTGAAGACGAATATTCACCTGTAGAGTTCCATGTGCACAAGGCCTGTGCAATGAGGAACCCGCCTGATAAGGTGACCAAGACAGTGATCTATACAGAGAACGATTTCAATTCCAAATTCGTCTATACTGTAGCCGGCAAGCCTGACATTAAACCTGTTGATTTCGGTTCCAGCTTTGTAGTGGCAGTATGTGCCGAGTCTTCAAATGTACGCAGGGACATAGAGATTACTGAGGTGCTTACAAAGGATTCCGTGCTGTATGTAAAGTATAAGATAAACACATACGATAAAATCTCATACAAGATGGCCCCTTGCGTTGTGGCAAGCATCAGCAGGGACTATGCCGGATATGATGTTGCATTCTACGATGTAACCGGAATGGATTAGGGGAAAACAAGAAAGGGAGGCAATCATCAGAGCCTCCCTTCTTCATTATTGTTGTACTGTGTTACTTACTCACCCTTGTTCAGCGGTGCAGGAATATTGTATACACGTGTTGCAAGATCCTTGTCAATCATAAGGAGACCATATTTGTTCCCCTCTACTGCATCCAGCTGGTCAATGATTTCCTGTGCGCTCTCCTCTTCCTCCACCTGCTCGTCAATGAACCATTTGAGCATGTTCTGTGCAGGGTAGTCCTTCTCCTCAAGTGCAATCTCATAAAGGTTGGTGATGAGTGCGGTAACCTTCTTCTCATGAGCCAAAGTGTCCTTGAATGCCTCAAGAGCGTTCTCCCAGGTTGTCTTTACCTCTGCGATAGGGGCAAGCTCAACCTTGTTGCCTCTTGAAAGCACATGGTTCATCATAATCTCGGCGTGAGCCTGCTCCTCCTGGAACTGTACCTTGAACCAGTTTGCAATTCCTTTCTGGCCTCTTGCTGAAGCGTCCATAGACATTGAAAGGTATAGGTATGCAGACCACAACTCTGCATTTATCTGGGCATTGAAAGCCTTACATAATTTCTCGCTAAGCATATCTTTAATTTTTTAATTGGTTATTCCTGTTTTCTGATGCAAATATAACGATAAAATTCTATTAAACAATAAAAATTATAAATTAGAATAAAATTTTATTGAAAAATCCCATTATCCGTCTGCACAGTCAAAAATACAACAATTAAAGGCTGTTTATGTTCTTTTCGTTGAAGATATTTTTTCCTTCAGGGGTATACATGTGCTCAATTCTGTCTGCATAGGCCTTCTCTACCTTGCCCCTTACAATCTTCATTGTGCTGTTAACCATGCCATTCTGCTCTGTGAATGGCTCAGGAAGCACTGCAAATGTGCTTGGCAGCCATCTGTGAGGGAACATTGTCTCAAGCTCGCCTCCTTTCTCAAATACTGCAATCTGGCTTCTGAGTGCCTCAATGGCAGCCTTCTTTCCGTCGGGAGTATCCAATGTGAGCCCCATTCCCTTAAGGTGTGCTGCAAGCTTCTCCTTGTTTGGAACTACAAGGGCTGTGGTGTATGGGTTCTGGTTGTTGTAGAGGATTACCTGGTCGATGAATGGTGAGTGCTCAACCAGTGCCTCTTCTATTCCCTCAGGGCTGTATTTTTCGCCGTCACTTGCAATGAGGAGGCTCTTGAAGCGGCCCAGTACATACAGCAGGCCGTCCTTGCCCATATAGCCGAGGTCTCCGGTATAGAGCCATCCGTCCTTTACGGTCTGTGCTGTGGCCTCTGGGTTCCTCCAGTAGCCGGCCATCACGTTCTCGCCCTTTACTACAATCTCACCTTTCTCCCCAACAGGAAGCGCGTTGCCGTTTGAATCGCATATCTTGAGCTCAATAGGTTTCACAAGGATTCCGCTTGAACCGAAACGGTGCCTGCGAGGGCCGTTTGAAGAGAGTACAGGGGTAGCCTCGCTCAAGCCGTAGCCCTGGAACATTGGGATTCCTATTGCACAGTAGAATTTCTGGAGGTCCTTGTCAAGAAGGGCGCCGCCACCTATGAAGAACTTGAGCTCACCGCCAAAGTTCTCGCGCACCTTTGAGAAGAGTATCTTGTCATAAAGTGCCACAAGCGGCTTGAGGATGATTCTCCAGCCCTTTGGCTCTGCGTTTCCGTTGCCGTGGTAGAGCTGTGAAACTGCAACTGCCTGCTCAAACATCTTCACAACCTTAGGCCCTTTGGCCTTGATGCCGTTCTCTATGTTCTTCTTGAAGGTCTTGGCAAGTGCAGGTACGCTCAATATGAAGTGAGGCTTCACCTCCTTAATGTTCTGAGGGATGTTCTTGAGGGTCTCAAGAGGGGTTCTTCCAACCTGTACGGTTGCGGCGGTTGCACCCTGTGACATCATTATATAGAATCCTACAACGTGTGCAAAGCAGTGGTCCAGAGGGAGGATGATGAGTGTCCTCCAGGTCTGGTCTATATCCACAAGTGTAAGTGACTGCTCAACGTTTGCGGTATAGTTCCTGTGGGTGAGGATTACCCCCTTAGGGTCTGCAGTTGTGCCTGATGTATATGTAATTGTAGCATAATCATTGTTCTGGATAGACTGCCCTACAGAGAGGAACTCCTCCATGGTGTGGCTCTTGAGGAACTCTTTTCCCATCTCAATTACATCCCCAACGTAGCACTCCTTCTCCTGGTATGAGTCAATCTTGTCAAACACTATCACCTTCTCAATGAGCGGGAGCTTGTCAATGATGAGCCTTACCTTGCCCAGCTGCTGCTTTGATACCATTATATATTTTACCATGGCATGCTCCAGACGGAACAGCAGGTCGTTGCTCTCCTCAAGCTTTATTGAAAGGGGCACGTTGATGGCTCCTGCATAGAACATTGAGAGCTCTCCTATAACCCACATGTTCCTTCCTTCAGAAAGGAGGGCCATTGTATCACCTTTCTTCACTCCAAGTGCCTGCAGTCCGGCTCCAAGGTTATATACCTGCTCCTTTACCTGTGTATAGGTTGTAGGCTCAAACTCCTTGCCTGTTTTTTCCAGCAGGAATGTATTGCCCGGGTAGAGCCTTACTGACTGTTCAAACAAATCTACAATAGTCTTTTTCATATCACTGTCTTTTAATGCGCGGTAAAGATAAGGGTTTTTTCCGGTATCTTGCTAATTCACCAAAATTTTCATACCTTTGCGCCCTATTTTTGGGGAGTACCCAATTGATTGAATAATAAATAAATAAAAAATACAAACATGAAAGTTGAACAAGTAAAGGTTAATGACCTCTCATACGAGCTGGTTGTTAAAATTGACAAAGCTGACGCTCAGGAGAAGAAGAAAAAGGCTCTCAACGAGTACAGGAAAAATGCAGAAATCAGAGGCTTCCGTAAAGGTATGGCCCCTATGTCATTGATTGAGAAGATGCACGGTGTGCAGGCATTGGTTGAGGGTGTGAACCAGCTGATCTCAGAGGGTATCAACAACCACATTGCAGAGAACAAGCTCAATATCCTTGGCGAGCCGCTTCCTAACGAGGAGAAGCAGAAACAGATTGACTGGGAGAACGATGAGAACTACGAGTTTGTATTTGACATTGCACTTTCTCCAAAAGTTGAGTTCACATTGGACAAGAACGACAAGATCGTTTCTTACAATGTAGCAGTATCTGAGGAGGCAAAGAACAACTACAAGTCAAACATGCTGAAACAGTTCGGCAAACTTGAGAATATTGAGGCAGTAGCAGGTGAGGAGGACTTCATCATTGCTGACCTTGAGCAGGGCGAGACTAAGATTGAGGGTACATACATCACATTGAGGCAGATTGAGAACAAGACCAACAAGAAGAAATTCATCGGGAAGAAGGCCGGTGACAGCTTTGAGGTTGATGTTCACAAGACTTTCTCAAATGAGACCGACAGGGCTGCCCTTCTGAAGGTGAAGAAAGATGAGCTTGCAAATGTTGAGCCTATGTGGAAGGTGACCATCAAGGAGGTGAAGACTTTTGTTCCTGCAGAGCAGACACAGGAGATCTATGACAGGATGTTCGGTGAGGGCGTTGTTACAGATGAGGCTGGATTTGATGCAAAGGTTGCCGAGAGAGTGGCAATGGAGTACAAACAGGAGGCTGATTTCCGCTTTGTGCTTGATGCAAGGGAGTACCTTTTGAACAAGACCAACATTGAGCTTCCTGAGGAGTTCATGAAGAAGTGGTTGTTCACCATCAACGAGGGCAAGTTCACCATGGAGGACATTGAGAAGGATTTCGCATTGTTCTGCAAAGATTTCCGTTGGCAGATGATCAGCCAGTACATCATGCGCGAGCAGAAGATGGAGATCACCCGCGAGGAGGTTCTTGCCGTTGCAAAACAGATGGCAAAATACCAGTTTGCAATGTACGGCCTCAACGATGTTCCTGAGGAGCAGCTCAACCAGTACGCAGAGTCTATCCTTGCAAACGAGAAGGAGGGCAGAAGGATTGTTGAGAAGACCGAGCAGGACAAGGTTATCGCTTACGTGAAGAGCGTTGTAACCCTTGATGAGAAGGAGATTTCAATTGAGGACCTCCAGAAGATGAACAACTAATCATCTTCCCGACAGATAACAGAGAGCCGACCCAGAATTCCTGGACCGGCTCTTTTTCTGTCACCCACCCGGCAAACTCTTCCGGCGCAGAAAATCCCGGGAAAATCTGCTCCGCAGCGGAAATTTGCTCCTCTGGCGCAGAAATCGCTGGGGAAATCTGCTCGGCAGCGGGAAAACACTCTTCCGGCGCAGAAAATCCCGGGGAAATCTGCTCCGCAGCGGAAATTTGCTCCTCTGGCGCAGAAATCGCTGGGGAAAT
>CAYYVA010000005.1:0-38543 GCA_964475015.1 uncultured Muribaculaceae bacterium | reverse complement strand
CTGCTCGGCAGCGGGAAAACACTCTTCCGGCGCAGAAAATCCCGGGAAAATCTGCTCCGCGGGATTGCGGCTTAGAAGAAGTCCGGCGGATTCATGCCGCCCATCTGGCCGTAGCCGCCCTGGAAGCCGCCTGGGGCACCCTGGAAACCTCCCGGCCTGCCACCCATCTGTCCCCTCTGGCGGGGTGCATTCTCCAGCATGTACATTTTCTGTATCTGCTGTGGAGAGAGAACCTTCCTGAACTCGTTGTAGTATTTCTCCTTTGCATTCAGGAGTGCCCTTTCGCGGGCAAAGCCGTCCTTTATCTGCTTCTCAATCTCTGCGTCTGTAGGGATGGCCTTCTCCTGAGGTGCAGGTGCCTGGGCATCCTTTACCTTCCCCTTGGATTTCCTGTCGGGACCCTGTCTGTCAGGACGCCTGTTGTCGGGAAGTTGCATCTTGGGCTGTGGATACTTCTCATTTATGGCATTTGTTTCTGCCTGGTATTTAGTGTAGATGTCTGTGAATTCCTGGGCGGTCCTGTTGTCCAGGGCCAGCTCCTTCACAATCCTTTCACATTTGTTTTTCTGCATCTCCTCCTTTGAGGGGCGCTGTGGCTGCGCCATTGCCATGTTTGCGGCAAGGCCTGCAGCAAGTGCAATGATAAAAATCTTCTTCATCTCAAATCTTTTTTATGTGGTACAGATGGCTCCGGATACCCTCTGTACGGCTTTCTTTACATTGTTAAGAGCAAAAATTGTGCAAAAAGTTTAATCGGGGGAATGCAAGAAACATCCCGCTCCGGAGTATATATGTGGAAGATGGGGCAATTTAGAATGAACAAGTTTTTTATTATATTTGTAAGTTGTATAAAAACACGTTGAAAAGATGACAGAGTTTGAGAAATTTGCTAGAGGACACATGGGTATAAGCTCCCTGGCATTGGACAGATTTCAGAAGATAAATTCAGTATACAGGGTTCCGCAGGCTGTGGCGGCAATTCCGCAGAATGCATACATCAACCCTACAATCATAGAGGAGAGGCAGATGAATGTGGCGGTGATGGATGTATTCTCACGCCTTATGATGGACCGCATCATATTCCTCGGATGTCCTGTTACCGATGATGTGGCAAACATCATCCAGGCACAGCTCCTTTTCCTTGATTCTACAGATTCAAATTCAGACATACAGCTCTATATCAACTCCCCTGGTGGAAGCGTATATGCCGGTTTGGGAATCTATGATACAATGCAGCTGGTAAGTTCTGATGTTGCCACAATCTGTACAGGAATGGCAGCCTCAATGGCATCAGTACTCCTTACCGCAGGCGCAAAGGGCAAGAGGAGCGCATTGCCTCACAGCCGCGTGATGATACACCAGCCTATGGGCGGCGCTGAGGGCCAGGCATCTGACATTGAGATTACAGCAAGGGAGATCATAAAGCTGAAACAGGAACTGTATGAGATAATCTCGGAACACTCCGGCAAGTCTGTGAAGCAGATCCACAAGGATGCGGACCGTGACTATTGGATGACAGCCAGAGAGGCCATGGAATATGGAATGATTGACGAGATACTCACAAAAGCAAACAGGCAGAATGAGCAAAAATAAGAATTATAATCCCGACGAATTCTGCTGTATCTGCGGAAGGGGAGCCGGAGAGGTGAAGATGCTGGTTGCCGGCAACTACGGGTATATCTGCAATGAGTGCGCACAGCAGGCGGCAGACTGGTTCAAGGAGCAGCTTGCAAGCAGGAGCAAACTCTCGGACGGGGATTTCAAGCTCCTTACCCCAAAGGAGATTACCGCATTCCTGGACAATTATGTGATAGGACAGGAGGAGGCCAAGAAGTTCCTCTCAGTGGCTGTGTATAACCATTACAAGAGGATTATGCATCAGGAGAAGAAGCTGCAGGGGAAAAAGGATGGCAAGAAGGGGGATGACCTGGACCTTGAGAAATCAAACATCCTGCTGGTGGGCCCTACAGGAACCGGAAAGACATTGCTCGCAAAGAGCATTGCAAAGATGCTGAACGTGCCGTTTGCCATTGTGGATGCTACTGTACTTACAGAGGCAGGATATGTGGGAGAGGATGTGGAGAGCATCCTTACCCGTCTGCTGATGGATTGTGACTATGACGTGGAGAAGGCCCAGAAGGGCATAGTCTTCATTGATGAGATAGACAAGATTGCCCGCAAGAGCGACAACCCTTCCATCACCCGTGACGTTTCCGGTGAGGGTGTGCAGCAGGCAATGCTGAAGCTCCTTGAGGGAAATGTGGTGAATGTGCCGCCTCAGGGTGGAAGGAAGCATCCTGAGCAGAGGATGATAGCTGTGGATACAACAAATATCCTCTTCATCTGCGGAGGTGCATTTGAGGGGATAGAGAGGAAGATTGCCCAGAGGCTCAACACCCAGGTTGTAGGATACGGTGCGCAGAAGAAGACAGCTGCCATAGACAAGCAGGACCTGCTGCAGTATGTTGCACCTCAGGACCTCAAGTCCTACGGCCTCATCCCTGAGATAATAGGACGTCTCCCTGTAATCACATATCTGCACCCCCTTGGAAAAGAGGCTCTGCTGGATATCCTTACAAAACCGAAGAATGCCCTCATCAAGCAATATACAAGGCTGTTTGAACTTGACGGCGTTAAGCTCAAGGTAGATGACCAGGTGCTTGAGTTCATTGTGGATACAGCCATAGAATACAAGCTGGGAGCACGCGGCCTCCGTTCAATCTGCGAGGCTATAATGCTGGATGCAATGTATGACGTGCCAGGCAGCAAAAAGAAGACATTGGAGATAAAGCTGCCGTATGCAAAAGAGAAGGTTGCAAAATTCACGGGAGCATTGATATAAACACATCTGGGATGAAATAAAATTAAACGATACACATATGAAAGAGTACATTCAGAAAAACGAAAAGAGATTCCTGGAGGAACTGTTTGAGATTCTGCGCATTCCAAGCATAAGCTCCCTTGAGGCAAACAAAGGTGACATGGTAGCGTGCGCCAACAAGCTTGTGGAGCTCCTCATGGCTGCAGGTGCAGACAGCGCTGCTGTATATGAGACAGCGGGCCATCCTGTAGTCTTTGGAGAGAAGAAGGTAGACCCTTCACTCCCTACAGTACTTGTTTACGGCCACTATGATGTACAGCCTGTAGACCCTATCAATCTGTGGAAGTCACAGCCGTTTGAGCCTGAAATCAGGGACGGTGCAATCTATGCACGAGGTGCCAATGATGACAAGGGGCAGCTCTTCATGCATGTGAAGGCATTTGAGTACCTTGTAAGGGAGAACAAGCTCCGCCACAACATAAAGTTCATCCTTGAGGGTGAGGAGGAGATAGGTTCACCATCACTTGCTGCATGGGCAAAGGAGCATAAGGAGATGCTTGCCTGTGACGTGATCCTTGTATCAGACACAACAATGATATCAGAGAAGGTTCCAAGCATCAACTGCGGAATGAGGGGCCTTGCATACCTTGAGGTAGAGGTAACCGGCCCTAACAAGGACCTCCACAGCGGCCACTACGGCGGTGCCGTACACAACCCTATCAATGCCCTCTGTACAATGATTGATTCACTCATTGATGAAAAGGGGCACATTACCGTTGAGGGCTTCTATGACAACGTGGTAGAGCTTTCTGCAGAAGACAGGGCAATGTTCGCACGTGCTCCGTTTGACATGAAGGAGTACAAGGAGTCACTGGATATAGATGAAGTAAAGGGTGAAGAGGGATACACAACCCTTGAGAGGACAGGTATCCGTCCTTGCCTTGATGTGAACGGAATCTGGGGAGGCTACACCGGAGAGGGTGCCAAGACCGTACTTCCGTCAGTTGCACATGCAAAGATTTCAATGAGGCTTGTCCCTAACCAGGATTGTGAGGAGATTGCTGAGAAGTTTACAAAGCATTTCCTCAAGATTGCCCCTAAGAGCGTTAAGGTGAAAGTTACCCCTCACCACGGCGGAAACGGCTTCCTCATGCCAATCTCTTCACCTGCATACAAGGCTGCTGCCAGAGCTGTTGAGGAGGTTTATGGAATAGAGCCTGTACCAAGCCGCGGAGGCGGAAGCATTCCAATCCTTGCAGACCTTCAGAATATCCTCAACGTAAATCCGCTCCTGATGGGATTCGGCCTTGAGAGGGATACAATCCACTCTCCAAACGAGAGCTACCTGTTGAGCCAGTTCTACAAGGGAATGGAATCTATCGCAATGTTCTACAAATACTATTAGAATATGACATACAACGAGTTATACGAACAGATAAAGGCCAAGAAATCATTCTTGTGCGTAGGGCTTGATTCAGATCCTGCCCTCTTCCCTGAGTGCCTCAAGGGGGTGGAGAACCCTATCTTTGAGTTCAACAAGGCAATCATTGATGCAACTGCACCATACACTGTTGCCTATAAGCCCAACACAGCCTTCTATGAGGCAGAGGGGCTTGAAGGCTGGAAACAGCTGGAGATGACCGTGAAATACATCTCGGAGAAATATCCTGAAATCCTCATCATTGCAGATGCAAAGCGCGGGGATATAGGCAATACCGCAAAGAGATATGCAAAATGTTTCTTTGAGAGCATGCCATGTGATGCAGTTACCCTTGCACCGTATATGGGCAAGGATTCTGTACAGCCGTTCCTGGATTACAAAGGAAAATGGTCTGTAGTGCTTGCCCTTACATCAAATGCCAGTGCAAACGACTTTGAGATGCTCCCTGTAGGTGAAACCCCTCTCTATGAGAAGGTAATCAAGACCACCATGAGCTGGGGAAGCAAGGAGGACATCATGTTTGTAGTGGGGGCAACCCGTCCGGAAAAGCTTGCTGAGATAAGGGAGTATTGTCCCGACAACTTCTTCCTTGTTCCCGGTGTGGGAGCCCAGGGAGGCACAGTTGATGAGGTGGCCAAATACGGCCTCAACAAGCAATGCGGACTCCTGGTGAACTCATCCCGCGGAATCATCTTTGCAGACAAGAGCGAAAACTTTGCAAAGGTTGCAGGTGAGAAGGCTAAGGAGCTTGCAGACCAGATGGCCAAATGGCTTTAATCCGATAAACATGTCTCCGGGGCACAAACAACGGCAGTTTTGTTCCCCGGAGCATTTTTTTTGTAATCCGGGCACGTAATCGGCCGTTTTTGTTCCCAAATGTTGCAGAGGTTTAGGTTCAGGCACGTTCAGGGGCAATTTTGTTCCCAAACGGTGCAGCAGCCGGGGTCCCGGAGATATTTGATTTGTAAAATGGGTAGTTTTCTGAAGATAGCCTCATTGTTCTTATGCTTGTGCGTGCATGTCTGCTGTCTTGCCGGCGGGCGGGGCGGGAAGCTTGTGGTCCTGTTCACGGCCGACCTGCATTCCCGGCTGCTGCCGGGCAGTGACGGCAGGGGTGGTGTTGCCCGCATGGCAACAATCATAGAGAGACAGAGGGAGAATGCGGGGCAGGAGGGGGCAGCTTTCCTTCTTCTGGACGGCGGTGACATTGCAATGGGGAGCATCTTCCATACCCTTTTCCCTTCTGAGGCAATAGAGTACCGGACAATGGCCCGCATGGGCTATGATGCCTTCACATTCGGCAACCACGATTTTGATTTCGGCCTGGAAGCCCTTGAAGAGATGTTCCGTTCGGCGCATTCCAAGGATTCCATGATAGCTTTTCCCGCCCTTCTCTCCTCAAATTTCCGCCCGCTGCAGGATACACACAATCCGGTTCCCTTTGATTGGAATTCCACCACAAAGGAGTACCTTCTGCTGGAGCGCAACGGAGTTAAGGTAGGGCTTTTCGGAATAATGGGGGAGAACTCCTTTGATGTAATCGGGAGGGACAAGGAGAGGCTCATCCATACAGATCCGGCCAAGGCTGCCGACAATGTTGCAGGAAAGCTGCGCCAGATTGGGGCAGACTACATAATAGCCATTTCCCACGGCGGTACCCTCAATGGGGATGACATCTCCCTGGCCCGGAAAATAAATGGGGTGGACCTCATAATAAGCGCCCATGACCACCATCTGCTGGAGGAACCCATTTATGTTGCGGGAATCCCGATTGTTGCGGCAGGGGCTTTTGGAGAATATGTCGGGAAGATAGTCTTTGATTCAGGAAGGCTGGAATCATACTCCCTGCTGGAGGTGGGGCCCGGGACTAGGGAGGAGCCTGCCATGGCGGCATGGGTGGATTCTATGTACACGGTGGTGAAGGGGAATTTCATGGCCTCTGCAGGAATCTCTCCGGATGATACCCTTGCAATGCTGGAGGCTGAAGCTCCAAAGCATGTTGCACAGGACGGAAAGATGCCTCTTGGAAGCAATATTGCGGCAAGCTATGCTGAGGCTGCAAGGAAGGCGCTCGGCAAGGATGCCCCTGAAGAGGTGATAGGGATTGTGCCGTACGGGATGGTCCGCAGGGGGCTGCAGGTTGGAGCTGTAACGGCAAGGGATGCGTACGAGGTGCTTTCCCTTGGGGAGAACGAAGGGGGCCTCACAGGCTATCCGCTTGTATATGCATGGCTTACCGGTGATGAGATAAGGGACTTGTGTGAAATGTCCGAGTCCATAGCCCCTTATCTGGAGGATACAAGGCTTTTCTTCTCAGGGGTGGAATATTCAACCAGATGGCTCAGGATACCTTTCTTCAAGGTGGGGAATGTGACCGTAAACGGGAAGGCGGTGGAGCCTGAAAAGCTTTATATGGTTGTAACCGGGGAATATACGGCACGGATGATAGGGCTTCTGGAGAAGGAGTCTTACGGCATCCTCTCTGCACAGCCGAAGGACCGGCAGGGAAACCCTCTTCTTCCCGACAGCATTCCGCAGCTGCGCACCCCACAGGGGGAGCAGGTCCTGGAGTGGAAGGCATTTGCGGATTTTCTCCGCAGCCTCCGTGGCAGCTTCTGATACAGAGGATGGCTGCCCCAGGTGTGCAGCGCCTTGCGGAGCATCTCCGCAGCCTCAGCGGCAACTTCCGGTTGGGATGGCTGCGCCGGCTTCAGCGCCTGCCGCTGATGATGTATCTTATCCCTTTGAACGGGTAGCTTCTGACGGTTCCGTCTTCATGCTCAAGGATGGCGCATCCCGCTTCATCACACCCCATTATGCGGGCAGTTATCTCCTTTCCCTGCATTATCTTTTCCACCGGTATGTCTGCAGGAGCGTCCGGGTCTATCTCAATGAATTTGTGGAACTCTCCAAGGCGGTAGAGGTTCTCCGTATATTCATTGGCAAGCTCCTGTGCAAAACCCTCCTTCAGCTCGTCGTATGCGGTAAAGATATATCCGAGCAGCAGACCCAGCTCCTCCTTGCGGTCAAAAGGCTTCATCCCCTCCCAAGGCTTGTGCTCCCCTGTGGCATCAGCCTGCATTGCGGGGTTTTCCCCTTCCGCCTCTGCCGGCTTTGTTGCGGGCACCACGCCGTTACTCCCTTTCCTCAGGATTGTCTCCATGAGGAGCGAGGTGGGGTTGGGGGCATCCGATGCAAAATGTGTCTGGTTGAGGTTAAGCCCTATCCCGGCAATGCTTACTGACAATTTGTCACCGCTGATGGAGTTCTCAATGAGCATGCCGCATATTTTTTTGTTCCCGATGTATATATCATTGGGCCATTTTATCCTGGCCGGCATCCCTTTCTCCGTAAGGTACCTGTATGTCCCCACAGCGCATACCTGGGAGATCAGGAACTGCTTGTGCGGAGGGAGGAATTCAGGCTTGAAGAGTATTGAGAATGTGAGGTTTTCCCCTTTCCTGCTTTCCCAGCTGTTGCCCCTCTGTCCCCTTCCTGCGGTCTGGAAATCGGCAATCCACACGCATCCTTCGCCGCTTTCTCCGGCCTCCCTTCTTGCCTGTGAGTTTGTGGAATCCAAAGTCCGGTACCACTTTATGCTGACATTTTTGTCCATAATTATATTTGGCGGAATTTTTGCTGTATCTTTGCATGACAAAAATAATGATTTACACTTAAAAATTACAGGAAGTGGCTGTTAAAAAAGAGACAACAAAAGGTGCGGCTTCATTGAAGAAGAGGGTTGCATCAAAGAAGGCTGCCTCGGCTCAGGAGCAGGAGGTTGTGGTATTGGATCCTACAGAATTGGCAATCAAGACAATAGTAGAGGCTATACAGGATAAGAAAGGAAAGAACATATGTACATTGGACCTCAGGGGTGTGGGTACATCAATCTGTGACCATTTTGTAATCTGCAATGCGGATTCAACCCCTAATGTGCTTGCAATCGCAGACAACATTGAGGAGGAGATGATTGTAAAGTGCAATACAAAGGTGCTCCGCCAGCAGGGCAAGGAGAATGCGTTCTGGATCATCATGGACTACTCAGACATTGTAGTGCACATTTTCCAGACAGAGTACCGTGAGTTCTACCGCCTTGAGGACCTGTGGGCAGATGCCGTGAGAAAAACATACGAGGAAGAATAAGATGGAGAAGAAAAAACAAGCGCAAAACAGGAACAGGAAGGGAAAGAAGGCTCCCCAGCCAAGGTTCAATGCCGTGTGGATATATGTGCCGCTTCTGGTGATGATAGGCTACATGTATTTCTTCGGAGCCCAGGGAGGGGATCCTGTGAAGACCGAGTGGTATAAGGTAAAGGAGCAGATGATCCCTCAGGGAGATGTGGAGAAGGTTACCTTCATCACCAACCAGAACAAGGCTGAGGTTACCATAAAGACCGACAGCCTCTCAAAATACAAGAACATGTTCGGAGGCAGGGAACCGAAGTACGGCCCCCACTTCTATTTCATAGTGTCCGGCAACTTTGATTCAGAGCAGCAACTGGACCAGGCAAGGAATGCCCTCCCTCAGGAGAAGAGGTTCTCCATAGAGACAGAGGAGAGGACAAACTATTGGGGCAGGGTGCTTGACTGGCTCCTCCTCCCGATAATCATACTTGCAATATGGTTCTTCGCCCTGCGCAACATGTCAAAGAATGTTGGCGGCGGTGCCGGTGGCGGCGGAATCTTCAATGTGGGCAAGTCGCAGGCCAAGCTGTTTGACAAGGACAACAACCAGAAGGTTACATTCAAGGATGTGGCAGGTCTGGAGGAGGCAAAGGTTGAGGTGATGGAGATTGTGGATTTCCTCCGCAGCCCTTCAAAATATACCGCACTCGGCGGTAAGATCCCTAAGGGAGCCCTTCTTGTGGGCCCTCCGGGTACTGGAAAGACACTCCTTGCAAAGGCGGTTGCCGGTGAGGCGAATGTGCCGTTCTTCTCAATTTCGGGTTCCGATTTTGTGGAAATGTTCGTTGGAGTGGGAGCTTCCCGTGTAAGGGACCTCTTCAAGCAGGCCAAGGAGAAGGCTCCGTGCATTGTCTTCATTGATGAGATTGATGCCGTAGGAAGGGCCAGGGGAAAGAACTCCGGATTCTCTTCAAATGATGAGAGGGAGAACACCCTTAACCAGCTCCTTACAGAGATGGACGGTTTCGGTACAAACTCAGGTGTGATTATCCTTGCCGCAACCAACCGTGCGGACATTCTGGACAAGGCGCTCATGCGTGCCGGCAGGTTCGACCGCCAGATTCACGTTGACCTCCCTGAACTTAAGGAGAGGGAGGAGATATTCAATGTGCACCTTGCAAAGCTGAAGCTGGAGCCGGGGCTGGACACTTCGTTCCTTTCAAAGCAGACTCCGGGCTTTTCAGGTGCCGACATTGCAAATGTCTGCAATGAGGCAGCCCTGATTGCTGCAAGACATGACAAGAAATTTGTCGGGAAGCAGGATTTCCTTGATGCGATAGACAGGATTGTGGGAGGCCTTGAGAAGAGGAGCAAGATAATTCCTCCGGCAGAGAAGAGGACCATTGCTTTCCATGAGGCGGGGCATGCAACCGTGAGCTGGCTGCTGCCGAATGCAAATCCGCTGCTGAAGGTTACCATCATCCCAAGGGGAAAGGCCCTGGGTGCTGCATGGTATCTTCCTGAGGAGAGGCAGATTACCACAAGGGAACAGATGATGGAGGAGATGGCCGCCACAATAGGAGGCCGTGTGGCAGAGGAGATAATAAACGGCAGGATATCTACCGGTGCCCTCTCAGACCTTGAGAAGATTACAAAACAGGCATACGCAATGGTGAGCTATTTTGGTATGAGCGACAAGGTGGGCCACCTCTCTTTCTATGATTCACAGGACGGTTACGGCTTCAGCAAGCCGTACAGCGAGAAGACTGCTGAACTTATAGACCAGGAGGCCAAGGACCTTATTGATGCAGCACATGCAAAGGCACATGAGGTGCTGCAGGCAAATATTGAGGGGCTTACAAAGCTTGCCAACCTGCTCCTGGAGCGTGAGGTTATATTTACAGAGGATATGGAGAGCATATTCGGCCCGCGCAAGCCAAAGGACGGTGAGGTGCCGGCGGAGGCATTGCCTGAGGCTGCTGAAGCTGCGGATGCACAGGCAGCTCCTGCAGAAGAGAAACCTGAAACAGAAAACTGATGAAGAACTTTATTATCAGGACCCTCAGCGGTCTGGCGTTTACAATATTGGTAATCGGAGCCATCCTGTATGGCCCGGTTGCCTTTGCTGTTGTATTCGGTACCATAATGGTGATTGCCGTGTATGAGTACCTGAACATTACAATGGGAAAATCATTTTTCAGGGACAATATTGTTGCAAAGGCACTTACGGTGGTTACTGCCATAAGCCTTTTTGTGAATGTGTTCCTGATTGCAGCATACGGGCTTGATCCCCTCTACATGCTGTTCATCATGCTTCCTCTCATAGGAATATTCATTTCCAACATGTATGTGAAGAGGTTCAATGAGCACAGGACAATAGAGGAGGGGGGTGAAGTGAAGAGGGTGCCTAACGGTTATGAGGTGTTCCCTTTTGCCCTGGCTTCAATTGTGTATGTGGCGTTGCCTTTCTCGCTCATGTCACTTGTCCTCTTTGACAAGACAGGGGTATATGACGGCAGGCTCCTCCTTTCAATGATGGTACTCCTCTGGTGTACAGATGTGGGTGCATATCTTCTGGGTTCAACTCTGGGACAGATGTACAACCACAGGCTGTTCCTGGCAATCTCCCCAAAGAAGAGCTGGGAGGGCTTTTTCGGGGGGCTTATACTTGCCTGCGCCGGTGCGGTTGTGCTGAGGGCTGTAGGATTGCTGGAGCTTTCATTGTGTGATGCCATTGTACTGGGAATAATTATATGTATCTTTGGAGTGCTTGGAGATTTGGTGGAGTCCCAATTAAAGCGTAATTTTGGCGTCAAGGATTCTGGCAGCATCATGCCGGGGCATGGCGGTATGCTGGACCGTTTTGACGGAGCACTGCTTGCATTTCCGGCAGCCATAATCTACCTTATATTTTTTGCGGCCTGAACTTGAAACTACTAAAACTTATTCTATTTCTATGAAAATCCATAAAGAGGGGTACAACATAATTGCCATTGCCTTTATCATTGGGGCGGCGGTTGCCATGGGCAGCTGGTGGCTCTTCGGGTGGACACTTTTCACAAAGGTGATTTCAACAGTTGCACTGCTGGTATTTGCCTTCATTGTAAGATTCTTCAGAGTACCAAAAAGGACACTTGTAATTGACAAGGACCTTGTTGTGGCACCTTGTGACGGAAAGGTGGTGCAGGTAAGGGAGGTTGTTGAGGATGAGTATCTTGGTACAAAGTGCGTACAGATCTCAGTCTTCATGAGTGTGTTCAATGTGCATGTGAACTATTACCCGGTAGGTGGCAGGATTCTGTACAGCAAGCATCATCAGGGGGCATATATAGTTGCTTCCTATCCCAAGGCATCGGAGAAGAATGAGCGTACCTCAATAGCTGTGGAGACTGCAAGCGGTACCAAGGTGCTTTTCAGGCAGATTGCAGGATATATTGCCCGCAGGATCGTCTGCTATGCTGTTCCCGGTGAGCAGGCAACACAGTGTTCCCAGGTGGGTTTCATCAAGTTCGGCTCCAGAATGGATGTGTTCATCCCTGTGGGGAGTGAGGTGAATGTGAAGGTGGGTGACAGTGTGGTGGCATGTGAGACCGTGATGGCAAAACTGAAATAGCAGCTGTAAGCTGTATAACATAAAGAGGGTGACTCAAAAGGGTAAATTTTGCGTTACGCTTGCCTCGGAAATCCTCATTTACCTAAGTAAACTCCGGTTTCCTCACCTGCGCAAGCCTTAAATTTCCACCTTTTGAGTCACCCTCTTTTATGTTATGGCAGGTTGCCCGGATTATCCGTTCATGGACATGAGGAACTCCTCGTTGTTGATTGTCCCTTCAAGCCTCTCTTTCATGAACTCCATTGCCTCAATGCTGGTCATGTCGGCAAGGTGGTTCCTGAGAATCCATATCCTGTTCACATCCTCATGCTTGTAGAGGAGGTCATCACGTCTGGTAGAGCTGAGGGTTACATCCACAGCCGGGAATATGCGCTTGTTGGCAAGCTTCCTGTCGAGCTGGAGCTCCATGTTGCCGGTACCCTTGAACTCCTCAAAGATAACCTCATCCATCTTGGAACCGGTCTCGGTAAGGGCTGTGGCAAGGATTGTGAGCGATCCGCCGTTCTCAACATTACGTGCAGCTCCAAAGAAGCGCTTCGGCTTGTGCAGTGCGTTTGCATCCACACCACCGCTCAATACCTTTCCTGATGCAGGCTGTACTGTGTTGAATGCCCTGGCAAGGCGGGTGATTGAATCCAGCAGGATTACCACATCGTGTCCGCACTCAACCAGCCTCTTGGCCTTCTCCAGCACAATGTTGGCAACTTTCACATGTCTCTCTGCAGGCTCGTCAAAGGTTGAGGCGATAACCTCGGCTTTTACGCTGCGGGCCATGTCTGTAACCTCCTCAGGCCTCTCGTCAATGAGGAGTACAATCATGTATACCTCAGGGTGGTTGTCAGCAATTGCGTTGGCAATCTCCTTGAGGAGCATTGTCTTACCTGTCTTTGGCTGTGCAACTATAAGTCCGCGCTGTCCCTTTCCTATAGGGGTGAACATATCCACTACGCGGCATGAAAGGTTGTTGTGGCCGTTGGCTGTAAGCTCAAATTTCTCGTCGGGGAAGAGAGGGGTAAGGAAATCAAAAGGAACCCTGTCCCTTATGAATTCAGGGCTTCTTCCGTTGATTTGGTTTACCTTTACAAGAGGGAAATATTTGTCACCTTCCCTTGGCGGCCTTATCTCACCGAACAGGGTGTCACCTGTCTTGAGGCCGAAAAGCTTTATCTGTGACTGTGATACATATATGTCATCAGGTGAGTTCAGGTAATTGTAGTCTGAAGACCTCAGGAAGCCGTATCCGTCCGGCATTATCTCAAGTACTCCGCTTGCCTCCACAATCCCTTCAAACTCAATCTTAGGCTGCTGCGGCCTCTTCTGGTTCTGCTGGTCGTTCTGTGGATTCTGGGCATTCTCTACCATCTCCTTCTTCTCAATGGCCTGTGGAGCCTCTTCTGCCGGGGCCTCCTCTACGGCCGCAGGTTGTGGGGCAACCTCAGCTGCAGGCTGTTCCTGACCGTTCTCTTCAGGTTTCAGCAGAGGATTCTTGCGTTTCCTTCCCCTTTTCTTAGGCTGCTGCTCCTGTGCTGCTTCAGGCTCCTCACGCACGGCCTCTGCGGCAGGCTGTGCTGCAGGGGCAGGAGTTTTGTCTCCCTCACCATTTACAGGCTTCTGTATCCTCTGTCTCTGGCGTCTTGGCTTCTCTTCTGCCACCGCCTCCTTGTGCTCTTTATGCTCCTTGTTCTCCTGCTCAGGCTGCGGTCCCTTTTCTGTTTTCTCTGTCCTTTCAGCCTTGTCGCCCTTTACGGCAGTTTCTACCTTCTCTGCCCTGATTCCCTTCGGTGATACAATCCTGTTGCGCTGCCTCTTCTGGATAGGTGTATTCACACCCTGAATGGCCTGCTCATCCAGTATCTTATATACAAGTTCATCTTTTGAGTAGGACTTTACTCTCTTTACATTCAAGTTTTCAGCAATTGTATAAAGTTCTTCCAAACTTTTATTGCTTAATTCCATTATGTCGTACATATACTAAAATTATGATATGATTTCAGGGGATTTGTTTTTCTGAGAACGCCTTGTACAGATGTCCCAAGGCGTAGCAAAGGTAAAACTATCTTTCGTACAAACAAAGAAAAACGGGTAAAAGTTCACCTTTCACCCGTCAGATTTTTCTGTTTCTGCAATTTCTTTTACGCTATTTCACTGCAATTACGTCAATCTCAACCAGAGCGCCTTTAGGAAGGGCTGCAACCTGGTATGCAACACGTGCAGGATACGGCTCCTTGAAGTACATTGCGTAAACCTCATTCAGCTTTGCAAAGTTTGCAAGGTCTGAAAGGAATACGTTTGTCTTCACAACATCTGCAAATGTGTATCCGCCCTCTTCAAGAACATACTGGAGGTTCTTGAAAACCTGGTGGAGCTGCTCGGTAATGCCGCCCGGTACGAACTCTCCGGTAGCAGCATCAATAGGGAGCTGGCCCGATACATAAATGGTGTCGCCGGCAATCACAGCCTGGCTGTATGTGCCCACTGCTTTAGGGGCTTTGGCACTTGCTACAATTTTTTTCTCCATAATGGTATATGTTAAGGTTATTTTAGAATCTGTTGTCCCAGTAGCTTGCATTCTTCTTGAACTGCAGCAGGTCTGCCAATGCTGATGCCTTCGCATTTATCCTGAAGCTCCAGCTCTCCCACTGTCCGTTAGGCACCCATGATACCGAGATGCTGAAGCAGTGCAGGTCGTATGATGCGCTCAGCTGGGTTGTTGTAAGCTTCATCTTCATCAGGTCCACACCGGAGTTCATGTTCACGTTGAGGGCGTCTGTAAGCCTTATCTGGCCTGAAAGGCCCAGTGTCATCATGTGGTTATGCTTTGTGAGCAGCTGCTCGTTGGCATACTGGTAGTTCCTGCTGTAGCTGTAGTTGAAGTTGGTGTTGATGGACCACGGTACGTTGGGGTTCATGTAATACACCCACCCGCCAGGGATATATTCACCTGTCATCGGGTTATAGTAGACCCTCTGGTAGGTGCTGGCCTGTGACTGGCTTGTCTCATTTCCTCCCATGTTGTTCGTACGGGCGTTCGGGTCCTTGTAGTCTGCACCCAGCCTGCCCTTGCCTTCCCCGGAAAATGAATAGGAGAACGAGGCACTGGCATTTGTGAGGCGTGCAAGCTTGAATCCCCCTTCCTTTACAACATTGAAGGTGTTTATCTTCTTTCCGTACTGGTCAATTGCATACGGGTCGAATGTGGCGTTCACGTTAAGTCCCAGCTTCCCGAATATGGTTGTGTTCATATTCATTGAGATGTTGGAGAGGTTCAGGGAATCCGCAAGGAAGTTGTACGACCCGCCTATGGCAAGCTGGTCAATTATCTTCACCTTCCTTGTACCTGTACCGGTGGTATCATTCTTGTCCCTTATCTTTGCCTCAACATTGTTTCCAAGAGAGAAGCTCATTGCAGCGTTCTTGCCCCTGCCCGGAGGGGAGTTGATCTGCCCTTCATATTTGTTGTAGTTCACTACATGCTGTATGCCGTTGGCATCCACATAGCTCATCTGGGTATATCCGTTTGCGGCTGTACCCATGTCTGGCTGGGCGCTGAATGTGATTGAAGGGGTTACCATGTGCCTGATGGCCTCCACTTTCCTGTTTTTCCCGAACACGAACTTTCCGTACAGGCGTGTGCTCAGGGAGAGTCCTGCCGAGAAGTTCTGGGTTATGCCGAACGTGCTCAGCGGGTCTGAGTAGATTGTCTCAAGCTTCTGGGTCTCCTGGTTGAACACCTTTTCACAATCTGTAAAGTACCAGTTCATTCCGTAGTTGATTGAAGGGGCACCCTGTATATACTTGGCAATTGTGAATGAAGGGAGGCCGAAGCTGAAGTTGTGCCTCATTCCGTTCTTCATCTTCTTGAAGAAGTCCGGCTCACCCACTTCGCTGGCCTTGAAGCTCATCTTGTTCTCAAGGGTTGTGCTGTAGTTGAATGCGAAAGATTCATAGAACTTCTCCTTTCCAACCCTCTCCTTCCTCTTGAACGGGTAGATCCTGTTTACGGTAAAGGTAAGGTTAGGGAGAGTTACGGCATAAGAGCTGTCCCTTGAGTTCTGGCTGTGCAGTGCATTTATGGTAAGGCTGAACGGAGTGCCCGCCCATGTCTTTCCATATGATATTGAAGATGATATCTGGTTCTGCAGTGCAGTCTGTATGTTTGTCTGGTTGTTGTACTGGTTGTACGAAGGGCTGGAGAAGTTCACCGACGCCCTGAAAGTTGTCCCGGGCCTTGCCTTGGCATCCATTGAGTGGCTCCACTGCATTGAGAAGTTCTTTGTCTGGAAGAAGTCCGGCTGCCCTTTCTCTCCTGTCTGGTCATTCTGGTATGCAATGGAGAGGGTTCCGTTATATTTGTACCTCTTGTTGTACCTGGCATTCAGCTGCCCTGCCCATGAACCCATTGAGTAGATGTCTCCGGTAGCTGCAACGTCAAAATGGTCACTGAATACAAAATAGTAGCCCAGCCCCCTCATGAAGAAACCCCTGGCAGCCTCCTCGCCGTATGTAGGCATCAGCAGTCCGCTGGCCCTTCCTCCAAATTTGGGCACAAAGCCGAACGGAAGTGCAAATGGGGTAGGGACATCCTCAAGTACCACGTATGCAGGCCCGAACACTGTCTTCTCACCTCCGTTGATTACCTTTGCGGTTGACATCTTCAGATAGAAGTGCGGGTGTTCATGGTCACATGTGGTGTATTTTCCCTTGGCAATGTTTATGGAGTTGTCCGGCATCTTCTTTATGTATTGTCCGTGCAGGAACCCTTCCGCCTCCTGGGTGATCATGTTCTTGATCTTGGCCTTCTCCGAGTTGAAGTTGTAGTAGACGCTCTCCATCTCATACTGCTTCTGCCCCTGCTTCATCACAGGCTTACCCTTTATGGTTCCGCTGGTATCCGGAAGCCCCTTTGCAAAGACTGTCTTGGAATCCACGTCAAACGCCATGTAGTCTGCTGAGATTTCAACATCCCCGTAGCTTACCTTAACGTCTCCGTAGTAGTACATCATTTTCCTGCCGTCAACGTTGAAGTCTTTTACAATGGAGTCCCTTCCACCTGAAAATACCGGCGATTCAAGCGAGCTGTTGTTTATGAGGGAGTCCTTTGAGGTTGTGTCAAGCGGTGCGGCAAGGGTGTCATTGCTGCCGGCAAGGGTCATTGCCGAATCCCTGTCCACCAGGAGCGTATCCCTTGAAACCGGCCTGCCGAGGCTGTTGATGCGGGCCTTGAGCGTATCCAGATAGGAGTGCTCCATGCCGCGGCCCTCCACAGCAAAGGCGAGCATTGCCACAATGGCAAGAAGTATGTGTCTCTTATATCCGTTCCTCAAGTTCATGTAAACGTACTGTTAATCTTTTACCCGGTATCTGATAATTTTTTGTACTTTTGCAAAACGCAAAAATAACACTTTTTTTGCAACTAATATGCCACTTAAATCCAAACTGCTTAATATTATTATTGTATGTGCAGCTCTGTGCCTGCTCCTTCCCGGTGCCATGAAGGCGCAGGATGTGGAAGATGTGTCCCGGATAAGGACCGTGGTGATAGATGCAGGGCATGGAGGCAAGGATCCGGGGGCAATAAGCCGCAACGGCAAATATCAGGAGAAGCACATCACCCTTTCGGTGGCCCTCAAGCTGGGAAACCTCATCAGGCAGAGCTATCCGGGAATAAAGGTGATATATACAAGGTCTACGGACAAATACGTGGAACTGGCAGAGAGGGCGGCAATTGCAAACCGCAACAAGGCGGACCTCTTCATCTCCATACATGTAAACTCGGCAAAATCCACACAGGCGAGGGGTACGGAGACTTTCGTGATGGGTACCCACAAGAGCGAGGACAATTTTGAGGTGTGTAAGACTGAGAACTCGGTGATTGTAATTGAGGATGACTACCAGACAAAATATGAGGGTTTCAATCCGGGCTCGCCGGAATCCTACATCATATTCTCCCTCCTGCAGAACATACACCAGGAGCAGAGCATAAAATATGCGGCTCAGGTGCAGGGACAGTTTGCAAAGGGCCCCATTACCGTAAACAGGGGGGTAAAGCAGGGCGGTCTCCTTGTACTGTGGCGCACAACCATGCCGGCAGTCCTCACGGAGCTGGGGTTCATTTCCAATCCAAAGGATTATGCGGTGCTAATTACAAGAAGCGGACAGGAACAGTTTGCAAGGAGGCTCTTCAATGCCTTCACTGCATACAAGAATGATTTTGAGAAGAATCTTCCCCGCAGCCCTTCAGGAAAGGCCGCACCGGCCACCCCTGTAAATGCGCAGGAAAGGGGGGTGCAGGGGGAGAAGCCTGTACAGAAGCCGCAGCAGGGTGAGAAGCCGCAGGAGAAGCCTGCGGGCCAGGAAAAGCAGGCTGCACAGTCCCAGAAACAGCAGCAGGCTCAGGCACAGCCGCAGAAGGGGCAGGCTGCTGCCCGGCCGAAGAAACCTGCACAGGAGCTGTCGGGAGGAGGGGATTTCTATGCGGTGCAGATTTTGTCTGTAGGGAAAGTGCTGGGGAAAGGTGCGTATGACCTCAAGGGAAGGAGTGATGCCAAGTATATAAAGGTGGGCAGCCTATACAAATATTATATAGGAAGATATGTGTCAAGGAAAGAGGCGGCGGCCGGTGCGCTGGAGCTGAGGAAGACATTCCCGGGGGCGTTTGTGGTGCATATAAAGGATAATGAAATTGTAAAATGAGAGATATGGAAAAATTCAGACTAACAAGATTGCAGGCAATAGGCTTGTTTGTGCTTCTTACACTCATTGCAACATTTGCGGTGATAAATTTCCTCAGGGGGGAGGACCTCTTCAACAGGAGCAGGACCTATTATGCAAATTTCGGGAGTGTTGACGGGCTTGCCGTAACAGGTCCGGTGTATCTTAAGGGATTGAAGGTAGGTATGGTTGAGGGGATTGAGTATGATGCCCAAAAGGATGAGTTCCAGGTGGAGTTCAAGGTGAAGTCGCAGTTCAACATTCCGGCCAACTCTGTGGCGGAGATATACAGTGCGGACATTATGGGGGCGCGTGCCCTGAGGATAAACCTGGGTGATTCCAAGGATATTGCCCAAGGCGGGGATACAATAGGGGGGAGCGTGGTTCCTGATATGGTTTCAGCCCTTACAGGCGAGCTTGCCCCATTGAAGGAGCAGGCATCAAAGCTCATTGAGAACATGAACACAACCCTTGAGAGCGTGAACAGGCTGCTGGATTCAACCGCAAGGGAGGATCTGCAGGGCTCCTTTGCAAACCTGAACAGGACCTTGGCCAATGCCGCATCCCTGAGCAGGACCCTCAATGAAATCTCCCCTGAACTTAAGGAGATGGTTGCAAACCTCACCCTTCTCTCTGAGGGGCTGGGCAAGAGTGCCGGGGATATCCAGGGCACCCTTGCAAATGTGAATGAGATAACCTCGCAGCTCTCGGAGGCTGAGCTTGGGGAGGCCATTGCAAGCCTGAAGTCACTTTCGGACAAGCTGCAGGATCCTGACGGGTCTGTCGGGAAGCTGCTGACTACAGATTCCCTCCACCAGGCTGTCAATGACCTGATAAATGATGTTGACAAACTGGTGCAGCAGATAACTGAGAACCCTAAAAAGTACATTAAGGTAAGCGTATTTTAGGGGGCTTTCAGATTGTTTTCCGTATATAATAGATTATTAGATAGTTAGAAATCAACCGCTTGATAATCAGGCGGTTAATTTTATTAAAATTTTTATGGCTGATTTATAAGCGGTTATATAGTTTTTGAAAAAAACAACACTTTTAAAAGTTTTTTATAATAAATTTTTCCTCACTTTTGTAACGCAATCGCAAAGCAAAAACTCTAAAAAAAATTAACCGAAACAGATGAACGGCTCCAGACACATACAGGTATGGGACAATTGTCTTCAGATGATAAGGGACGTTATCCCGCCTGCCCAGTTTGAAACCTGGTTCACTCCAATTAAACCTGTAAGCCTTTCAGGCAACAAGTTTACAATTGAGGTGCCAAGTGACTGGGTGAGGGAGTATCTGGAGGAACATTACGTTTCTTTCATCTTCAAGGCACTCAGGAAGGAGATAGGTGAGGATGCAAGGCTGATATATAAAGTGCAGATGGTGCAGGGCAGTCCGGTAATGGAGCCTTCCTCAAACCTGCAGCAGCCGGTGAACAGGCCTATACCGGTTCCGACCAGGGATATAAGTCTTCTGAACCCTTTTACAATACCGGGGTTGAAGAAACTGAACATTGATCCGCAGCTCAACCCCAATTACAATTTCTCAAACTTCATTGAAGGGGAGTGCAACAGGTTGGGCAGGGCGGCAGGCCTGGCAATTTCCAAGAGTCCCGGCAAGAATGCCTTCAACCCGATGTTCATCTATGGAGGTTCCGGTTTGGGCAAGACCCACCTTGCGCAGGCAATAGGATTGGAGATAAAGAGGCTGTATCCGGAGAAGATAGTCCTTTATGTAACTGCAAACAGGTTCATGACACAGTACATGGATGCGGTGAATGTAAAGAACAAGCTCACTGATTTCCTCAACTTCTACCAGATGATTGATGTGCTGATTCTGGATGATGTGCAGGAGTTTGCAGAGAAGCCGGGTACCCAGAATGCCTATTTCCATATCTTCAACCATCTGCAGCAGTCGGGCAAGCAGCTGATACTTACATCAGACAAGGCTCCTGTTGACCTTATGGGTATGGAGCAGAGGCTTCTCTCAAGGTTCAAGTGGGGTCTGGTTACAGAGCTGAAGGCTCCGTCTTATGCAACCCGTCTTGAGATACTGAAGGCAAAGAGCCTCAAGGATGGCATACAGCTGCCTGAAGAGGTGTTGAACTTCCTTGCATCAAAGGCTGCTGGAAGCGTGAGGGAGCTGGAGGGGACATTGTCTTCGCTGATAGCGCACGCAATCCTCTGCGGCGAGTCAATCACAATGGACCTGGCCCAGAAGCTTACAGACAAGATTGTGAGCGTGTCTGCCCCTGAGATTTCAATTGACAGGATCCAGGATGCCGTATGCAGCTACTTCGGGATAACCCGCGAGACTATGCTCTCCAAGACCAGGAAGAGGGAGATTGTACAGGCGAGGCAGATTGCAATGTATCTGGGAAGGAACCTCACCAAGACTTCCCTTGCTGCAATAGGGGCCCAGATTGGAGGCAAGGACCATGCAACGGTGCTCCATGCCTGCAATACGGTGAGTGACCTCATAGAGACAGACCGCAACTTCAAACAGTATGTCTCGGATATAGAAAAGATGCTTAAGGTGGAAGAATAGAAAAAATGTATTAAATTTGAACAGTTTAATACATTTTTTTTATGAAGACACAGGAGATACTCTCAACATTCAAGGAAATTCTTGCAGTTCCACGTGAAAGCGGTCACGAGGAGAAAATAATAGCTTGGTTACAGGATTTTGCAAAGAAGCACTCGCTGGAGTGCAGGACAGATGATGTAGGTAATGTGCTCATCATCCGTGAGGCTGCTGTCGGGAAGGAGAATCTTCCGGCAATTGTGCTCCAGAGCCATTCTGATATGGTGTGTGAAAAGAATGCCGGTGTGGAGCATGATTTTGCAAAGGACCCTATAGTTGCGGTTGAGGAGGATGGCTGGCTCATAGCCAAGGATACCACTTTGGGCGCAGACTGCGGCATCGGTATGGCGGCCCAGCTTGTGGCCCTGACTGACCCTGACCTCAAATGCGGAAGGATTGAAGCTTTGTTCACAGTAAGTGAGGAGACCGGACTTGACGGTGCAATGGCACTGCAGCCGGGCTTTATCTCAGGAAATATCCTCATCAACCTGGATTCTGAGGATGAGGGTGAGCTTTTCATAGGATGTGCAGGTGGAATTGATACAACTGCAAAGTTCAAGTACACCACATATCCTGCAACAAAGGATCATGTAAAATGTGAGTTCAAGATCTTTGGCGCGCAGGGAGGCCACAGCGGAGATGACATTGACAAGAACAGGGCGAATGCCAACAAGATACTGGCCCGTTTCCTTTACAGGGTGCTGGCAAAGCATGACATTGAGCTTTACGAGATTGACGGTGGGAACAAGAGGAACGCAATTGCCAGGGAGGCATATGCCGTTATAGGATTCAGCAAGAGGGAGGAGAAGGCTGTCCTGAAGATTTTCAGGGAGGTTGTCTCTGAGGCCAAGGATGAGTTCAAGGTGAGCGATCCTGCAGTTGACGGCGTTGCAAGGGAGGTAGGCATCCATGACGTGAAGGAGGGGACATGCTTCGGAACCCCAAAGAAGGCAATTGACAAGAATACCGCAGCATCATTGATATATGCATTGAATTGTGCCCCTCATGGCGTGCTTGCAATGAGCAACGATGTGAAGGGGCTTGTGGAGACATCCACCAACCTGGCTTCAATCAAGATGCAGAAAGGGAACATCATAAGGATAGGGACAAGTCAGAGGAGTGCCATCAACAGCAGCAGAAGATACGCTGCGGAGCAGGTTGAGGCATGCTTTGAGCTGGCCGGTGCAACCGTAACCCATGAGAGCGAGTATCCGGGCTGGAAACCAAATGTGGATTCTGAAATCCTTGAGGTTTCAGTAGCTGCGTATGAGAGGCTCTTTGGTGTGAAGCCTGTAGTGAGGGCAATTCATGCCGGCCTTGAGTGCGGTCTCTTCCTCGACAAGTTTCCGGGACTGGACATGATCTCATTCGGACCAACCCTCCGCGGAGTGCATGCTCCTGGAGAGAAGCTTCATCTGGGCTCATTGGACAAGTTCAGGATGCTGCTTGAAGAGGTTCTTGTAAGTGTGAAATAATAATCTAAAAACAACAGGATATGAGTATATTGCTTGCGCCGTCAATGTTGTCGGCAAATTTCGGAGAGCTGGACAAGGATGTGCAGCTTGTAAATGAAGGGGCTGCAGACTGGTTCCATCTTGATATCATGGACGGAGTGTTTGTGCCTAACATCTCATACGGCTTCCCGGTGGTGAAGGCAATGGCCAAGAAGGCAAAGAAACCCCTTGATGCCCACCTCATGATTGTGGATCCCGACAGGTACCTCTCAAATTTCGCACAGCTTGGAGTGGAGTGGCTGAGTGTCCACTATGAGGCTTGCACACACCTCCACAGGACAATACAGGCAATAAAGGGGCTTGGAATGAAGGCCGGTGTGGCCCTTAACCCGCACACTTCAATCACCCTCATTGAGGATATCCTCATGGATGTGGACTACGTCCTCATCATGTCTGTAAACCCTGGCTTCGGAGGGCAGTCATTCATTGAAAATGCACTTGACAAGGTACGCAGGCTCCGCAAGATGATTGATGAAAAGGGGGCAAAATGCCTTATCCAGGTGGACGGCGGCGTTACAACAAAAAACGCCAGGGCTCTTGAAGAGGCTGGCGCTGATGTTCTTGTTGCCGGAAGTGCCGTTTTTGGTGCAGAAGACCCTATGGAGGCCATGAAGGCTATAAGAGGATAAAGCAGGCTATACCCACTATAAGACCAACTGCAATATTGATGAGCTTCGCCTTCACGAAGCTCATCTTGCTTTCTGCAAGGAGCGGCAGGGCGCTGTGCCCGTCCTGCACTATTGAATTTACCAGAAGTACATAGAACGGCAGCACACCTTGTGCGAACAGTGTCACGAATACAAGATGCGGGCCCGATTCCGGAATGATTCCTATTGCAATGGCAAGGAGGATTACCACAAACATGTTGTTGCTGATCCAGTTCTGTATGTCAAGGTGCTGCATCCCCCACTGGCACAGCAGCAGCGTTCCGAAAGTCCACAGGAATATGGATATCATGTGCCTCTTTATCACATGTTTCCACAGGTGGTCCTTTATGAAGTGCTCATTGGCTGTGGCGGTGAAGAAGAGGGTGATGATGCTGATTATTGCAAATACTATGTTTATGCTCTTCTCGTTGAGGATATTAAGGGTTACGTCCCCGTGGGCGTGCTCCCCTGCATGGTCATGTACTCCGGTGTGGTCATGTACATGGGCATGCTCCACTGTGTGTACGTGCCCGTGCTCGCAGATATAGGTTTCCGCTTCGGCATGCCCGCTGTGGTCGTGGCCGCAGGCGAGGATGCCCATTATCACGGCAGCAATGAAGAGGGCTATCCCAAGAAGGATTGCAATCCTCTCCCTTGAAGGCTTGAGCATCACCCTGTATGAACTTGCCTTGAAGATGGAAGGTATCTTCCTGTCATCCTCCCCGGCTGAGGTGTGGATCTCAAATTCGTCGGGACACAAATCATGCTGGGGCTTCTTGAAGAGCCCATAATCCACAATTATTCCTGTGATGATGGAGATTACAAAAAGTATCCCGAAGAGGATGAACCCCTCCCTTGGAATCATTGCCATGATCACGAATGCCTCGTCTCCCGACGAACTTATCATCATGGCCACCAGGGCACCCAGGCTCAGGAGCCTGTGGGTGTAGAGGGAGACCGTTGCAAACCCTCCGATGCAGCCCGGTACAAGGCCGAGGAGCGATCCGAGGAATATCTGCCTGATTCTGGAATCCTTTATCCGGGAGAACCATTTTCCGTGGGAGTGGATATTGAAATACTCAATCATGAGCATCATTATCAGCACAAGCCCGGTGATGAGGATGCTGTTCCTCAATACATCAACAACCAAATGCCAGCTCATCTGCTACTCCAGGCTCCTATATTTTTCAAGCAGCTCTCCTGCTGCCATAAAAGACTCCATCTTTCCTTCAAGCACCGCATCCTCATAATCTGTAAGGAGCTTTTCAATGACAGGGTTCTCGTAGAAGCTGTTCTTGAGGGCCTCGTTTATGCTCTCATACATCCAGAACCTTGCCTGCTGGCGGCGCTTGTGCTCATAATACCCGTTGCCCCTTACCAGGTTGAAGTACTCCTCAATCTTGGCCAGAATCTCAGGAAGCCCCTCTTTTGTAACTGAAGAGGAGGTCATTGCAGTAGGTACCCATGTAGATTCTGTAGGAGGGAAGAGGTGGAGCGCGTTTGCATACAGGGCACGGGCCATTGAGGCCTTCTCCACATTGTTGCCGTCTGCCTTGGTGATTGCAATCAGGTCACTCATCTCCATGATTCCCCTCTTTATTCCCTGCAGGTCATCACCCGCACCGCTGAGCATCAGCAGGAGGAAGAAGTCACTCATTGAATGTACGGCTGTCTCTGACTGCCCCACACCAACTGTCTCAATGAACACCACATCATACCCTGCGGCCTCGCAGAGGATTACAGTTTCACGTGTCTTTCTGGCAACACCGCCGAGGGAACCTGCGCTCGGGCTGGGGCGGATGAATGCGTTAGGGTCGTTGCAGAGGGTCTCCATCCTGGTCTTGTCACCCAGGATACTGCCCTTGCTCTTCTCACTGCTCGGGTCAATTGCCAGTACGGCCAGCTTGTGCCCCTTGGATGTCACGTAACTTCCGAATGCCTCAATGAAGGTACTCTTTCCGGCTCCCGGTACACCTGTGATGCCTATCCTCATTGATTTGATGCCTGATTTCACACAATGCTCCTGGCATGCGGCAATGATTTTCTGGGCAACCTGCCTGTGTGCAGGGAGGTTGCTCTCCACAAGCGTGATGGCCTGGCTCAGGATAGTGGTGTTTCCTGATGTGATTCCTGCCATATACTCCTCCACGGAGAGGAGTGAAGGTTTCTTCTTGAAGAAATTCTTTATGTATGGGTTAATGATTGGGGGCTGCTCTACACCCTCATTCACAACCAGCGCTGTATCCGGATTATCCTGGCATTTAGGAGGCCATTCCCCTGTAGTTGCACTCATATCTTTCAGATTTTGGTTTTGTCATTTTATGTTTCCGGTTACAAACAGGTTCACCAGCGGCCTGTTGGGCGAGTTTGTAACCAGTGTTATTGTAAATATAGCCTCACCGCTGCATGCAGAGGTGTCTATTTTGGCTTCAATTGTAAATTTTTCCCCGGCGGCGACGGTGGCAGGGGCCTTTATGGAAACATTCCCCTCACTCTCTATCTTGTGTATTACAAGCGGGCTGTGCCCGGTATTGCGCAAGTTGAAGACGGCATCCACACTCTCCCCCTTCCTTACATCCCCAAAATTGAATGAGCTGTTCTGGGCAATTACCATTGATGCCTTGTTCATCTCCTCCTTAGTGAGCTTTGAGAAGTTGTCAATTATCATGCACTCAATCCCAATTTTGGTGGAAGCCTTTGTACCGTTGTACAGCACTGAGGCCGAGTATGTGGTGTTGCCCCAATTCCTGCCTCTGGCTGTTGAAATCTTCCAGCTCACATCCGCAACTCCCCCTGCAGGGACTGTGGCAGGCTGTATCTCCAGCTGCAGCCCTTCGGATATGTCGGCGAATTTCACGGACACGCTCCTGTTTGAGATGTTTGCAATCTTGAAATTGCCGCTCTTGGCATTCCCCTGTCTGATCTGTCCGCCCCTCTGCATGTTGTTCTTTACCCCAAGAGGGCCTATTGCAACAGGGAACATCTCCTTCATTGACCTTTCATTCTCATATGCAAGGCCGGTAATCCTCAGCACTATGGGTTTTGTGCTTGATGAGGTATACACTGTTAGGGCCTTGTCAAACGGGTACGGTCCCTGGTCATTCAGGTATGTTACCTCAACTTTTCCGCTCTCGCCGGGCATTATGGGCTTCTTCGGCCATATCGGGGTGGTGCAGCCGCACGAAGAGATGATGTTGTTTATCACTACGGGCTTGCCGGAGGTGTTCCTGAACTCGAAACTGCATTTCTGCGCTCCGTCATTTACGGAGATCTTGCCAAAGTTGTGCACCTTTTTGGTGAATTCAATGGCCTGGGGCTCAGTTGTCTGGGCCCTGAGCACCGCATTGTGTGGCATGAACGCCGCAGTCATGGCGGCAAAAAATATGTACAGTATAAATCTTTTCATACAAACTTCCATTACAAAGATAGTGCAAAATGACTAAATTTGTTCCAGAATCAATACAACAAATCATGAAACTGACACTTAAAATTCTGGCCGCAGCTGTGCTCGCATTTGCAGCGGCAGCATGCGGAAGCAAGTACTCGTACGAGACTGTTCCCGGAGACCCTATGGGTACAAAAATCTACACCCTGGACAATGGCCTGAAGGTGTATATGACAGTAAATAAAGAGAAACCACGCCTGCAGACATACATTGCCGTAAAGGTTGGTGCCAAGAATGACCCTTCTGAAACTACCGGCCTTGCCCACTATTTTGAGCATCTGATGTTCAAGGGGTCCGAGAAGTTCGGTACAAGCGATTATGCAGCCGAGAAGCCGCTTTTGGACCAGATAGAGCAGGAGTTTGAAAAATACAGGCTCATTACAGATGAATCTGAGAGGGCTGCTGCATACAAAATTATAGACAGCCTTTCGTATGAGGCCTCAAAATATGCCATTCCTAATGAGTATGACAAGCTTATGGCTGCAATAGGTGCGCAGGGAACCAATGCATACACCTCATATGACCAGACCGTTTACGTGGAGGATATCCCTTCAAATCAGATTGAAACATGGGCAAAAATCCAGGCAGACCGCTTTGAGAACAATGTTATAAGGGGTTTCCATACAGAGCTTGAGACCGTATATGAGGAGAAGAACATGTCTCTAACCCAGGACAGCCGTAGGGTGCTTGAGGCAATGCTCGCAGAGCTTTTCCCTAACCATCCGTACGGCCAGCAGAGCGTATTAGGTACCCAGGAGCACCTGAAGAACCCTTCAATCACAAACATAAAGAATTACCATAAAGAGTGGTATGTTCCAAACAATATTGCAATCTGCGTTTCAGGAGATTTCAATCCCGACGAATTTGTGGAGATCATTGAGAAATACTGGAGCGGATTCAAGCCTAACGAAAACTTGAAGAAACTGGAGTTCCCTCAGGAGCAGCCTCTTACAGAGCCTGTAAAGATTGTGCTTGAAGGCCAGGAGGCACCGTTCATCTATCTGGCATGGAGGCTTCCTGCTGCAAAATCTGAGGATATGCCTGTGCTTACGGTGATGGAGAACATCCTGAATAACGGCAAGACAGGCCTTATTGACGTGAACATAAACCAGGCCCAGAAGGTGCTTGGCGGTG
This sequence comes from uncultured Muribaculaceae bacterium, assembly GCA_964475015.1. Classification (GTDB taxonomy): domain Bacteria; phylum Bacteroidota; class Bacteroidia; order Bacteroidales; family UBA932; genus Egerieousia. The sequence goes on along the minus strand of CAYYVA010000005.1, from coordinate 10,503 downwards.
CCGGCGGCGGAGTACAGGCATTTACTGACCACTCATGCTTCCTCCTTACAGCAAGGCCTAAGCATGGCCAGACCCTAGACCAGGTTCAGGAACTTCTCCTTGAGCAGATTGAGAAACTGAAAAAGGGAGAGTTTGATGAAGGGATGATAGCATCCGTGGTGAACAACTACAAGAGATATGAGATGCAGAACATGCAGGAGAACTCGTTCCGTGCAGACCAGTTCGTCACCTCATTCATTTATGAGATTCCTTGGGCTAATATGGTGGCAGAGCTGGACAATATGGCAAAAGTTACCAAGGAAGATGTTGTTGCAGCTGCAAACAAATACCTTACAGATGGTTATGTCTCAATACACAAGGTTCAGGGCAAGGCGCCTGAGACTGCTGCAATAAGCAAGCCTAAGATTACCCCTATCCTCACCAACAGGGACAAGCAGAGTGCATACTTGCTGGAGATTCAGGCTGAGGCGGCAGCTGCACAGCCTATCGAGCCTGTGTTTGTGGATTTCGGGAAGGAGATGGCAAAAGGAAAGACCAGGAACGGTATGGAGGTGCTGTATGTGAAGAACAATTCAAATGATCTGTTTGAGCTTGAGTTTGTAATAGACTTCGGGTCAAAGGACAACAAGGTGATTTCTTACGCTGCAGGATACTTCGGCTACCTGGGGACAGCGGAAAAGACTGCGGATGAGATCAACCAGGAACTTTATGCGCTAGCTTGCGATGCAAATGTATCCGTGGCAGGAGAAAAGATATACGTTTCAGTATACGGGCTCAGTGAGAATATGGAGGCGGCACTTGCAATCATAGAGGACAAGATTGCAAATGCGGCGGGTGATGATGCCATCCTTGCCAATTACAAGGCTGACATGTTCAGGTACAGGGCAAATTCCAAGACAAACCAGAGGAACTGCTATTCTGCCCTTGTACAGTATGTAAGCTACGGCAAGGACAATCCTGTAACCTATGACCTTTCAAACAAGGAGATACAGGCACTTACATCAGACCAGCTGATTGCCGAGCTCCAGAATGCAATGGGGTATGAGCAGATTGTAACCTATTATGGTCCTAAGGAGATTTCTGAAGTGGTGGAGGTTGTGGACAAATATCACAATGTTCCCGATGAACTCAAGAAATATCCTAAGAATGAGAATATCAGGCTTCAGCCGGTAGATGGCCCTAAAGTGGTTATAGCACCTTACAATGCCAAGCAGATATATATGATATCGTATTCGAATACAGGGGAGAAGTTTGATCCTGCTGCAGACGGTACCAATGCAATGGTAAGGATGTACAATGAGTATTTTGGCGGAGGCATGAACTCTATAGTGTTCCAGGAGATGAGGGAGGCACGAGGTCTGGCCTATTCGGCAAATGCAAGATATGTGGCACCTTCAAAGGCCGGGGATCCATATACTTTCACTACATTCATTGCAACACAGAATGACAAGATGATGGATGCGGTAAATGCATTTGACGAAATCATCAACCAGATGCCTGTGTCTGAGGCCGCATTTGGCATAGCAAAGGAGAATATCATTGCAAATTTCAGGACATCAAGGACTTTGGGCTCAGGTATAATCAATTATTACCTGAATCTCAAGAAACAGGGATATGCTGCAGATTCAGATCCGCGCAAGGATATGTTTGAACGTGTACAACAATTTACCATGCAGGATGTTGTAGATTTCCAGAAAGAGGTGATCAAGGACAGGAAGTATGTTATAGGTATCCTGGGAACCGAAAAGGATCTTGATATGAAAGCCCTTGTACCAGAGAAATATGGTAAGGTGGAGAGGGTTTCATTGGAAGATATTTTTGGATACTAACAACATTGTTATTATCTTTGCGCCCGGTTTAAACACAATTAACAAACAATAAAATTTAAAGTCATGGCTTACAAAATTACAGAGGATTGCGCAGCTTGCGGTACTTGTATTGACGAGTGTCCAGTAGGTGCTATTTCAGCAGGTGATATCTACAAGATTGACCCTAACATGTGTACTGATTGCGGTACTTGCGCAGCAGCTTGCCCAATGGGTGCTATTACACAGGCTTAATTTCAAAGCAAACAGCTTATGGGAGGTCTGCCATTCGGCAGGCCTCTTTTTTTGTGTTATAGGGTGCCTCTGAGGATGTGGCGCTTGCCGGGAGGGCCGGGGAGGCGTTCCAGGGCGAAGCCGCTGTTGCGGAGGGCCTGCTTCACGGTCCCTTTGGAGCAGTAGGTCACCAGCAGGGAGCCGGAGGGGCATCCGGCGGCAATGGCGCGGAATATTGCCTTGTCCCACAGCTCGGGCTGGGTGGCAGGGGAGAAGGTGTCATAGAACACCACGGCAGGTGCGGCAGGGTCCCCCGCTTCCCGATAGAATTCCGCCTGCAGCAGGGCAATGTCCGCACAGCTTTTGTGCAGGATGAACTCCGGGGTGGATGACTCGGATGCGGGTGGCAGGATGATATCTTTCTCCCACGGGCAAGTGTGCATCAGATGGAAGATTTCTGACAGATTGTCGGGAAGGGGATTCAGGTTCTGCGCAATGATGCTTGTGTAGTTAAGTTGTTTCGCCTCATCCGGTTGGATGGGGTATTTTTCTATTCCGTAATAGGTGGTGTGGGGGCAGGGGAGCCCTTCTTGGCGCAGTTGTTGCTGCCATGCGTAAGTGAGGATGCAGTTGAGGGCTGTGCCGAACCCTACATCAAATATCCTGATATGGGGAACTGGCCCGGAGGTCCCGTGAAGCGGGGTTCCCATGAGCTTCTGCAGCAGATGCTCCATCCCGCAGCGGATGTATATGTGCATGGCCTCCGTGTAGGCCCCGTTGGTGGAGTGGTACGCTTCGTTGAAGCGGGTGAGCTGCAGTGTGCTGCTGCCGTCTGCGCTGGTGGTTATCCTGTGCTGCATCTTTCTCTTTGGTTTACAATGCAAAATTAGGTATAATGGTTTAGAATTGCTATATTTGCGAGTTATTGGGATAAAAAAGAAGACAGAAACAAGATATGGGATTTTCAGATTTATTGAAGAAGATGTTCGGCTCAAAGGCCGACCGTGATTTAAAGGGAATCAGGCCAATTCTGGACAAGGCGCTGGCTGCGTACGAAAAAATGGACAAGCTGTCGGATGACCAGCTCCGTTCAGAGGCTCAGAGGATAAGGAAAGTGATTGCTGACCGCATTGCTGCGGATGAGGCAAGGAAAAAGGAACTCAGGGGCAAGCTTGAGGACATGACCCTCTCTCCAGACGAGAAGGAGCGCATTGCAACGGAGGTTGACAAGCTTACCAAGAAGATTGACGAGATGATTGAGGTTGTGCTTATGGAGGTGCTTCCGGATGCATTTGCAATCATGAGGTCAACCGCAAGGAGGTTCAAGGAGAATGCAACAATCAAGGTACTTGCAACGGACTTTGACAGGGACCTCAGCACAAGGGTTGATTTCGTTTCAATTGAGGGTGACCATGCAATATGGAAGAATACGTGGCTTGCAGGCGGCAACCCTATCACTTGGGATATGGTACACTATGAGGTGCAGCTCATTGGTGGTATAGTACTGCATCAGGGCAAGATTGCAGAGATGGCAACCGGTGAGGGAAAGACCCTCGTGGCCACTTTGCCTGTGTTCCTGAATGCATTGGCCGGCAAGGGAGTGCATGTGGTTACAGTGAATGACTACCTCTCAAAGCGTGACTCTGAGTGGATGGGTCCGCTCTACCAGTTCCACGGGCTCAAGGTAGACTGCATCGACAAGCACCAGCCTAACTCTGAAGCCCGCAAGAAGGCATACAGGGCAGACATCACATTCGGTACAAACAATGAGTTCGGCTTTGACTACCTCAGGGACAACATGGCAATTTCTCCTGATGACCTTGTACAGAAGAAGCACCATTATGCAATTGTGGATGAGGTTGACTCTGTGCTCATTGATGATGCCAGGACACCGCTCATCATTTCAGGTCCGGTGCCTAAGGGTGAGGACCAGCAGTTCATGGAGTTCAAGCCGTTTGTGGAGAGGCTCTACAGCCAGCAGCGTTCAAATGTGACCCAGATGCTCAATGAGGCCAAGAGACTCATTGCCGCCGGAGACAAGGAGGAGGGTGGAAAGATCCTGCTGCGTGCATACAAGGGTCTCCCTAAATATAACCCGCTCATCAAATATCTGAGCGAGCCTGGCATCAAGCAGATTCTCATGACAACAGAGAACTTCTACATGCAGGACAACAACAAGCAGATGCACCTTATCACAGACGACCTGCTCTTTGTGATTGACGAGAAGCAGAGGTCCGTTGAACTTACAGATAAAGGTAACGAGCTGATTGCGAGGGGTACAAATGACAGCAACTTCTTTGTCCTTCCGGATGTGGGTGCTGAGGTTTCAGAGCTGGAGAAGCTTGAGCTCACACCTGAGGAGAAGCTTGTGAAGAAGGATGCCATCCTCTCTGACTATGCATTGAAGTCTGAGCGTGTACATACAGTGCACCAGCTCCTTAAGGCATACACAATGTTCGAGAAGGACGTAGAGTATGTGATAATGGACAACAAGGTGAAGATTGTGGATGAGCAGACCGGCCGTATCCTGGATGGCAGAAGATACTCAGACGGCCTGCACCAGGCAATAGAGGCCAAGGAGAACGTGAAGGTTGAGGCTGCTACCCAGACATTTGCAACCATCACCCTTCAGAACTACTTCAGGATGTACCACAAGCTTGCCGGAATGACAGGTACTGCGGAGACAGAGGCAGGCGAGTTCTGGTCTATCTACAAGCTGGATGTGGTTACAATACCTACCAACAGGCCTGTATTGAGAAATGATGAGGAGGACCTCATCTACAGGACCAAGAAGGAGAAATACAATGCCGTAATTGAGAAGATTGTGGAGCTCAGGAATGCAGGAAGGCCTGTACTTGTGGGTACCACTTCTGTTGAGATATCAGAGCTCCTGAGCCGTATGCTCAAGCTGAGGGGGATAAAGCACAATGTGCTGAATGCCAAGCAGCATGCTTCAGAGGCACAGGTAGTTGCCGAGGCAGGACAGCCCGGTGCCGTAACCATTGCAACCAACATGGCTGGACGTGGTACCGATATCAAGCTGGGTGCCGGCGTGAAGGATGCGGGCGGACTCGCAATCATAGGTACTGAAAGGCATGACAGCCGCCGTGTGGACCGCCAGCTGCGCGGTAGGGCCGGCCGTCAGGGTGATCCGGGATCTTCTACATTCTATGTTTCACTTGAGGATGACCTCATGCGCCTGTTCGGAGCAGAGAGGATTGCCAAGGTGGTTGACAAGATGGGCATGAAGGAGGGTGAGGTGCTCCAGCACTCAATGCTCTCAAGCTCAATTGAGCGTGCGCAGAAGAAGGTGGAGGAGAACAACTTCGGTATCCGTAAGAGGCTCCTTGAATATGATGATGTTATGAACTCCCAGAGGGAGGTTATCTACAACAGGAGAAGGAATGCCCTTTATGGCGAGCGTATTGAGGTGGACGTGAAGAACATGATCCAGGATTATGCGGAGATTCTTGCACAGGGCAAGGACAGCTTTGACTATACCGGCTTCTCGTTTGAGCTCATGAGGCAGCTCTCAATTGAGCCTTCATTTGATGAGGCATTCTTCAAGAACGCTTCAGTTGCACAGCTCTCAGAGAAGGTGGCGGAGTCCATCAGGGAGGTGATTGCCAGAAGGACAGATGTGATGGTGAAACAGGCATGGCCTATCCTTGAGCAGGTATATACCACCCAGGGTGCTGCATACGAGAATATTGCAATTCCAATTTCTGACGGAGCCAAGATAATGCAGCTTGTAATCAACCTCAAGAAAGGTTATGAGAGCAAGGGTATGGAGCTTTACAGGGCAATGGCCAAATCAGTTACACTTGTCATGATTGACGAGTATTGGAAAGAGCATCTCCGCGAGATGGATGACCTCAAGCAGTCTGTACAGAATGCAACCTACGAGCAGAAGGATCCGCTCCTCATCTACAAGTTTGAGAGCTTCAACCTCTTCAAGGGTGTGCTGGAGAAGATCAGCAGGGATGTGCTTGCATTCATGACAAAGGCGCACATTCCATTGAGGCATGCAGATGACGAGATTCCTGTAAGGGAACAGCAGCAGCGCAAGCGCACAGACTTGAGCAACATGCAGACCAGCCGCAACGATCTTGTGGCAAATGGCGGCGAGCCTAAGTCAAACGCACCTGTGCATGTTGAGAAGAAAGTGGGGAGAAATGATCCGTGTCCTTGTGGTTCGGGCAAAAAGTTCAAGAACTGCCACGGTAAGGATAATGTCTAAAAGGTGATTTCTGCGTTACGCTTGTACCTCAAATCCTCTTTACCTTAAGGTAACTCCGGTTCTCGGTACTGCGCAAGCCTTGAAATCCCACTTTTATCCATCATCCTTCAATTGAAAGGAGAATTAAAAAACTTAAAACTATATGGAAAATATTTTTGATGTTGTAGTGATTGGTGCAGGCCCGGGCGGTTATGTTGCGGCAATCAGAGCTTCACAGCTGGGTTTCAATACAGCTGTAATTGAGAAGGCGGAACTGGGTGGTGTATGCCTCAACTGGGGCTGTATCCCTACTAAGGCGCTTCTCAAGAGTGCACAGGTGTATAATTATACCAAGCATCTCGGGGACTACGGCGTTGAGCTCAGGAATGCTGATGGTACTCCTGTGGAGGCTGATGCAGTTGTTTCATATGCTGATATCAGGAAGGTGGTAGAGAGGGAAAGAGGCGTTTCTGCGCAGATGAGCAAGGGCATTGAGTTCCTTTTCAAGAAGAACAAGATTACTGTAATTAAAGGTGAGGCAAAGATATTGTCGGGAAGCAAGGTAGAGGTTTCTCCTGTTGGGGAGGGGGCTGAAGCCTGTACAGTAGAGGCAAAACATATTATTGTGGCAACCGGTTCAAGGCCAAATTCATTGCCTTTTGCTCCAATTGACGGTGAGAAGATCATCTCTTACCGCCAGGCGCTGGTTCCTGAGACCCTTCCAAAGAGCATGGCAATCATAGGCTCAGGTGCAATTGGAAGTGAGTTCACATATTTCTACCGTTCTATGGGTGTTGATGTTACCCTCATAGAGTTTATGGACCAGATTGTTCCCCTTGAGGACAAGGATGTGGCAGACCAGCTCAGCCGCAGCTTCAGGAAAATGGGCATCAAGGTTATGGTATCAAGCGGCGTGAAGGCCATTGACACTACCGGCGAGGGTTGCAAGCTTTCAATTGAGACCAAGAAGGGCATGGTTGAGCTTGAGGTTGACCGCGTGCTCTCTGCAGTGGGCGTGGTTCCTAACACAAGCGGCATTGGCCTTGAGGAGCTTGGCGTTGAGATGAACAGGGGCAAGATTGTGGTTGATGAGTTCTACCGCACAAATGTTTCGGGCATCTACGCTATCGGTGATGTGATTGCAACGCCTGCATTGGCACATGTGGCTTCAGCTGAGGGTATTGCATGTGTTGAGAAGATTGCCGGTATGGATGTGGCTCCTGTAGATTACAGCAACATCCCTGGTGCAACATACACATCTCCTGAGATTGCTTCAGTTGGCCTTACAGAGAAGAAGGTGAAGGAGCAGGGAATTGAGTACAAGGTTGGAAAGTTCCCTTTCACAGCCAGCGGAAAGGCTACTACAGCAGGCGAGAAGGACGGTTTTGTGAAGCTTATCATTGATGCAAATACAGACAAGATACTTGGAGCACATCTCATAGGGGCAAATGTTACCGAGATGCTTTCAGGCATTGTTCTTGCAAGGAACGTAGGTGCTACTGCTAAAGACATAATCAAGACCATCCATCCTCATCCTACAATGAGTGAGGCAATAATGGAGGCCGCTGCAGCAGCCCACGGTGAGGTTATACACATGTAATTACAGCAACAAAAACTTTTGGAGATATGGCAAAGCATGAAGTTCCACAGATAAACGAGGTGAGCAGGATATCTGCAGGCACCGAGGTCAAGGGCAGTCTCATTTCCCAGTCGGACATCAGGATTGACGGTGTGTTTGAGGGAGACCTCATTGCGGCCGGGAAGCTTGTGTTGGGTGAAAATGCCGTTATCCGTGGAAATGTAATGTGTGCCAGCGCCGATATCTGGGGAAAGATTGAGGGTGACTTCACCGCAGGTGATACAGTTACGTTCAAATCCAACTCTTCGTTTACGGGGCAGCTGAAGACTATCCGTATCTGCATAGAGATGGGGGCGGTCTTCTCAGGAAGCTGCCAGATAATCAATGAGGCGGAATTCAAAAGCATGTCGGCGGAATTTTTCCATTAGACAGAGGAATGTCTTGAAAACAAGAATGAAGAGGATCCCAGGCTTTCAGTTTCGGATCCTCTTCCTTTTTGAATGGAAATAAATACTATTATGAAAGTACCTTTCTGAAAGCCTGTTCAAGATCTGAAATAATGTCATCTATATGCTCGGTCCCTATTGAGAGCCGGATTGTAGATGGTGTTATGTTCTGTTGTGCAAGTTCTTCCTTGCTCATTTGCGAGTGGGTGGTGGTATAAGGGTGTATTACCAGACTCTTAACATCTGCAACATTTGCAAGCAGGGAGAATATTTCAAGGAAGTCAATGAATTTCCAGGCCTCCTCCTGTCCTCCCTTTATCTCAAAGGTGAATATGCTTCCCCCACCATTTGGAAAATAGTAACTGTAGAGGGCATGGCTTGGATGTCCCTTCACCGACGGATGGTTTACCCTCTGTACCAGAGAGTGTCTGTTCAGGAAATCCACCACTTTAAGTGCATTCTGCACATGGCGTTCTACCCTCAGGGAGAGCGTCTCAAGCCCCTGCAGCAGGATGAATGCATTGAATGGGGATATTGTAGCCCCTGTATCACGGAGTATGACGGCCCTTATTCTGGTTACAAATGCAGCCGTACCGGCTACATCTGCAAAGATTGCCCCGTGGTAGCTTGGGTCGGGCTTGGCCAGGGTCGGGAATTTGTCGGGATAAGCCTTCCAGTTGAATTTTCCTCCATCCACAATGACTCCTCCAAGAGAGCTGCCGTGTCCTCCTATGAATTTGGTTGCCGAGTGGACAACTATGTCGGCCCCGTATTCAATCGGTCTCAGCAGAAATGGTGTTGCAAATGTGTTGTCAACTATTACAGGTACACCATGCTTGTGGGCAACCTCTGCAACTCCTTCTATGTTGGTTATGTCTGAGTTGGGGTTTCCGAATGTTTCCACATATATGGCCTTTGTGTTTGGCCTGATGGCGCCATCAAGGGCTCCAAGGTCATTTACATCCATAATGGTATTGGATATCCCCTGAGTGGAGAGCGTATGGGTGATGAGGTTGTATGTCCCGCCATACAGGTTGTCTGCAGCTATGAGGTGGTCTCCATCCTGCAGTATGTTTTGGAGTGCGTATGTTACGGCTGCTGCTCCGGATGCAACTGCAAGCCCTGCAACGCCGCCCTCAAGGGCTGCCACCCTCTCTTCAAATACAGCCTGGGTGGAGTTGGTGAGCCTTCCGTAGATGTTTCCTGCATCCCTCAGGCCGAAGCGGTCGGCAGCGTGCCTTGAGTTGCGGAAAACGTATGATGTGGTCTGGTAAATGGGTACGGCGCGTGCGTCTGTTGCAGGATCCGGATTCTCTTGCCCCACATGGAGCTGCAGGGTTTCAAAGTGCAGGTTTTCTCTTTTCATTTCATTAATATTTTAAATATGTTCTTCCTTATTATTTTCCTGCAAAGCTATTGTGAATGGTTTTTAATGGCAATATTTATGTAAAATTTGGATAAATGTGCTAAATTTACCCTGTTGAATGGAATAAAAATCTTTAGGGGCGGTAAGGACCGGCTCCCATGCAGAAAAATTTTCTTTTTTATGGATACATTGGACAAGACAGATCTGCAGATACTCCGTACACTGCAGGAAAACGCCAGGCTCACTACAAAGGAGCTTGCATCACGGGTAAGCCTTTCATCCACTCCTGTGTTTGAACGCCTCAAGAGGCTGGAGCGGGAGGGATATATAAAGAAGTATATAGCTGTGCTGGATGCCGGAAAGCTGAACCAGGGATTCATTGTGTTCTGCCACATAAAGATGATCCGCCTGAGCAAGGAGATTGCCAGGAGCTTCGCTGAACTAATAAGGGATATTCCGGAGGTTACGGAATGTTACAATATCTCGGGAAGCTATGACTATATGCTGAAAATCCATTCCCCAAATATGAAATATTATCAGGAGTTTGTATTGAATGTCCTTGGCACAATAGAGAACCTGAGTTCTCTGGAGAGTGTCTTTGTCATGGATGAGATAAAGCACAATTGGGGAATTAATATCTGAAATTTGGACAACCTTACAATTTTTTTACATACATTTGCAGAAGATAAGCAACACATGAGACACTCAAATAACAATATCCTGATGAATAATTGCAATAATTACAGTATTGCGATGGGGGTCTTTTTGTAAAATTGAAAAGATTTTTATTACAAATCATAGAGGGTGACCCAAAAGGGTTGCCCCTCTTGCTTTTTGTACTATACACACCTTCT
>CAYYVA010000004.1:0-74985 GCA_964475015.1 uncultured Muribaculaceae bacterium | reverse complement strand
GGGAAAAGTCGCCATCGCGTTTATAACGTTAATTTTTAACTACTGATTCAAATAAATAATAAAACAGAAAATTAATTAAAGGCTCAACCTATAATCACCATTGTGGCGCCGTAGCCGTATTCCTTGAATGAGGCGTCCTGCCATTTGCAGGCAGGGTATTTGGTCTTGAGTTCGGTAAGGATTGCCTTGCGGAGCACGCCGTCCCCCTTGCCGTGGATGAAAACAATCCGCTGCCCTTTCTTGCGCAGCACCGCCTTCATGGCCTCATTGAATTTCTCCATCTGGTATTTGAGGATGGCCGTATTGTCCATGCCGGCTGTGGTCTCCAGCAGGGCGGATGCGTGCAGGTCAACCTCCAGAATCCCCGAAGCGGAACTCTTTATGAGGGCCTTCTCTTCAATCTCCTCTTTTCTGGCCTTGGGCATCTCAACCCACCGTCCGTTTATGAAGGCTTTGCCGGAAGTCTCTTTTCTTCCCGACAAACCATTCCCCGGGCCGCCTGCCGCAGATGATGCCGCCTCCCCCTGGAACTTCTCCTTGAGGGCCTGCCTGAGCTTCTCATCCTCATCATTCTGCTGCAAGGGGAGCTCCTTCAGGTTCTCATTCACAAGGGTGATTATGTATGCTTTATCGGGAGTATAGTCATTCTCCTTGTACATCCCGTCCTTAAGCAGGTTCATGGGGTCCAGGATGAAATCCTTCTCAATTGCAGGTTTCAGCGCGGCAGGGGCAATCTTCCTGAGCCCTGTCCCCCTTTTGAAAGGGATTGCCCTTACAAGTACCCTCTTTGAGAAGTCATTCAGCTCCTCCCTCCCGAACTTGAAGAGTTCCTTGCGCTCGTATGGCAATATTTCCCCTGCAAAGAGGGTGCTGTATGCCGCCGGGCCCTGGGCAGTGCCCTGGGGCATCTGAACCGAATATGCTACCAGAAGGCTGTAGTTGCACTCGTTTGCCAATGAACACAAGAATCCCATTCCTGCCTTGGTGTAGGCCAGGGCAACATTCAGTTTTTCCCCGTCCTTTGTCTGGATGTTCTTCTTCTCGGAAGCCACCACATTCTCCTCTACAACCACACACTCCTTCTCCGGTACGGGGATCTCAAACCCCTCCTCATCCTCTACGGTTACCCAGCCCTTCCTGCTGAATCCCACCACAATTCCTCCGCCTGTCTGGTTGAGGAACCTTACTTTATCTCCTATCTTCATATTGTCTCCTTTTTCTCTGTTCCGGATACAAAAACTGCGCCCTGCAGAATGACTGTAAGGCGCAGCTGTGAATCCTGTAAACCTTTACAGCAATTTTTTTACAAGGGCTGAAATCATCCTTCCCTCAGCCTTGCCTGCAAGGGCCTTGGTGGCTGTTCCCATCACCTTGCCCATGTCCTGCGGACCGGTTGCACCAACCTGTGCAATGATCTTCTTCAGCTCTGCTTCAAGCTCCTCTTCGGAGAGCTGTTTTGGAAGGTAAACCTCCATTGCAGCAGCCTCAGCAAGCTCCTGCGCTGCAAGTTCCTCCCTGTTCTGCTGCCTGTAAATTTCAGCGGTCTCCTTGCGCTGCTTTACCAGCTTCTGTATGATCTTTACCACTGCCTCGTCTGCAATGCTCTCAGAGCCGTCTGCAGTCTTGGCAAGCAGGATTGCTGCCTTTATGGCCCTGAGTGACTCCAGACGGGTCTTCTCTTTTGCCAGCATTGCAGCCTTGATGTCCTGCTGTATTTGTTGTTCCATGCTCATAATTCAATCTCCTATATTTGTCGGGAAGGCTATTTCTCCTCTTTTTTAGCGGTGCTCACAAGGAAAAGCTCCTCCATCTGTGCGTTGTCAATCATGCTTGGGGCATCAAGCATCACATCGCGGCCCATGTTGTTCTTAGGGAATGCAATGTAGTCCCTGATGGTCTCCTGTCCGCCGAACAGTGAGCAGAAGCGGTCGAAACCGAATGCAATTCCGCCGTGAGGAGGTGCACCGTATTTGAATGCGTTGATGATGAAGCCGAAGCGGTAGTCTGCATCCTCCTTGCTGAAGCCGAGCACCTCAAACATGCGCTCCTGAACTTTTGAATCGTGGATTCTGATTGAGCCGCCGCCCACCTCTGTACCGTTAAGGACAAAGTCGTATGCGTTTGCGTTCACCTGCTCCAGATCCTCTTTCCTGTTGCTGAAGAATTTGTCCATATCCTCAGGCTTAGGGGCTGTGAACGGATGGTGCATTGCGTAGAACCTCTGGGTCTCGTCATCCCACTCAAGAAGAGGGAAGTCACATACCCAAAGAGGGGCATAAACTGAATTGTCCCTCAATCCGAGTCGGTTACCCATCTCAAGGCGCAATGTGCCGAGTGCTCCCTGCATCTTCTTCTTGTCTCCGCTGAGCATAAGGATGAGGTCTCCCTCCTGTGCCCCAATCTTATCTGCAACTGCCTTCAGCTGCTCAGGGGTGTAGAACTTGTCAATTGAAGATTTGATTCCGTCGGGATTAAGCTTTATGTAAACAAGGCCTTTGGCTCCTACCTGAGGGCGCTTTACCCACTCTGTAAGCTCATCCAGCTGTTTTCTGGTGTATCCTGCGCAACCTTTTGCCACAATTGCACCAATGTACTCCGCTGTATCAAATACAGAGAAGCCGTTGCCCTGGAGCAAAGAGGTTACTGTGTTCATCTTCATGTCAAAACGGATATCAGGCTTGTCTGATCCGTAGTACTCCATTGCATCTGCGTATGAGATTCTTGGGAAATCACCTGTAAGCTCCTTGCCGAGAACATTCTTGAACAGTGCCTTTGCAAGTCCCTCAAAGGTGTTGAGTACATCCTCCCTCTCCACAAATGACATCTCGCAGTCAATCTGGGTGAACTCAGGCTGGCGGTCTGCGCGCAGGTCCTCATCGCGGAAGCAGCGTACAATCTGGAAATACTTGTCATAGCCGGCAACCATAAGGAGCTGCTTGAAGGTCTGCGGGCTCTGTGGCAAAGCATAGAACTCGCCCGGGTTCATGCGGCTTGGAACCACAAAATCCCTCGCACCCTCTGGGGTTGATTTGATAAGATAAGGGGTCTCAATCTCCATGAAGCCCACATTGCTCAGGTAGTTGCGTACCTCGTGGGCCATCTTGTGCCTGAGCTCCAAAGCCCTCTTGAGCGGTCCGCGGCGCAAGTCCAGATACCTGTACTGGGCCCTGAGCTCCTCACCGCCGTCTGTATTCTCCTCAATTGTGAAAGGAGGGGTAACGGCCGCATTGAGCACTGTAACATCTGTAAGCTTTATCTCAATGTCACCTGTATCTATCTTGTTGTTCTTGCTCTGTCTCTCTGTAACAACACCTTTAGCCTGGATAACCCACTCCCTGCCCATCTTCTCCACAAGGTCATTGACCTCCTTGTTGTGCTCATCAGCCACAAGCTGTGTGATACCGTAGCGGTCCCTCAGGTCAATGAAGTTGAGTGAACCCATCTTGCGTACTTTCTGTACCCATCCTGCCAGCGTAACCTCCTGGCCTACATTTGAAATGCGGAGCTCTCCGCATGTGTGTGTCCTGTACATATATGTTGAATTTTATTGTTTTTCTTTAAATTGTGTGTCAGGTGTTGACTAACTTACAAAGGTAATAAATTTTATAATGATTTGTTGATATACAGATGCGTTTTTAAAATGGAGGACCTCATTCGACGGTTGCGAGTTATTTCGTTTACGAAATGACGAAGCAGAGGAGACTGCGTCGTCCCCATTTTAAAAACCATCTGTATGCTGATAAAAAGTTAAAAAATCCTACCTTTGTACTTATGGCACAACAATACGGAGTTAAGGCGAAAAAGGGGTTGGGACAACACTTTTTGGCAGATGAATCAATAGCGCAGAGGATAGTGGGGGGGCTTCTCCTTCCGCAGGAGGCATCACAGCAGCTTCAGGTACTTGAAATCGGCCCCGGAACGGGAGTCCTCACAAAGTACATGCTGCAGAACCCGCAGATAAAGCTGGAGGTGTGTGAGATTGATACCGAGTCCATTGAGTATCTGCAGAAAACCTATCCGCAGATGTTGTATTCCCTGCAGCAGAGGGATTTCCTCCAGGTGCCGCTTGAGAAGATCTTCAGCGGGGAGTTTGCGGTAATAGGCAACTTCCCTTACAACATCTCTTCACAGATATTCTTCAAGGTGCTGGATTACACGAATACCATTCCGCAAGTTGTTTGTATGCTCCAGAAAGAGGTGGCAGAGCGCCTTGCCAGCGGTCCGGGGAACAAAACATACGGAATCCTCTCTGTATTGCTTCAGGCCTGGTACAACATAGAATACCTGTTCACCGTGCCTGAGCACGTATTTGTACCGCCTCCAAAAGTGAAGAGCGGAGTAATCCGCCTTACCCGCAACAGCCGCACGGAACTGGGATGCGATGAGGTGCTTTTCAAGAAAGTGGTGAAGACCTGCTTCAACCAGCGCCGCAAGACCATCCGTAACTCAATAAAACCCATCCTTGCAGAATTGGGCCGTAATTTTACTCCCGACAACACCCCTGAGGCCCTCACACGCCTGATGGAACTCCGTCCGGAGCAACTCTCGGTAGAGCAGTTTGTAGAGCTGACAAAGCTTGTGCAAAACTAGGCACTACAGTGTATTACTTTGAAATAATTATATTCTAATTTGAATTAAATGTTTTATGAAATATATTATTTTGACAGTAATGCTATTAGTGTATTCATTGACTATTAGCGCTCAAGAGGTTAATTATTATAGAGGGAAAACAGTCATAAAGACTGATTTTTATGAATATGAGGTTGTGGATATTGCTCAAAAGAGAGTCCTTTTAAAAAATACTCAGAATAGGCTATTTGATATAAAAAAATGGACTTATAAAAATGGGTCTCCTAATGTGTATCCAGGAAGTGTAAAGCCTGGTGTTGAGCCGGATAATATGAAGGTTTTTTATGATGCATTTAGAAGTGTTTTTACAATTCAAGAGATAGAGCAAATGAAGCAAGGTATATCTGGAGGTGTAGTATACTATGACGATGATGAGAGGAAAAAAACAATCCCCGTAGATCAGATTTCCTTTACCATCTATTCTGTTGTATCAAGCGCTGGAGAGCTATTGGAACTGGAGATTCATTTCCCTAATATTACAGTATTTAACACTATTAACCCCGATAAGATGTTTGCGTTGGAGCAGGCACTGAAAGAGGAGGGGAGAGTAATATTTAAAATTCCGGAGAAGACTAAAGAATTGGTAGATTACGTAATAGGGATAAGTGTAAGAGTGAGGATAAGCGATTTATAAGAATGTAAAGAGTCTGATTCCTGAATTTAGGAATCAGACTCTTTTTATGTCATTAATTGGAATCCTGCCCAATTACAGTGCTTTTGCAATCTCTACAAAGGCGTCAAATACGGGGCCTGCGCTCACTGCTGCAGGGATACCCTCGTCCCCGCACTCGCGGATGCCCTGGACAATAGGAATCTGTCCAAGAAGAGGGACATTGTATTTTTCAGCCATCTGTTTGCCGCCATCCTTTCCAAAGATGTAATATTTGTTTTCAGGCAGCTCGGCAGGGGTAAACCAGGCCATATTCTCCACCAATCCAAAGATAGGCTTGTTGATGTCCTTGTTGCGGAACATGTTTATACCCTTCTCCACATCTGCAAGGGCAACCGCCTGAGGTGTGGTAACAATGATTGCACCATTGAGCGGAATGTCATGCACCATGCTTATATGGATGTCTCCTGTTCCCGGAGGGAGGTCAAGCAATAGGAAATCCAGTTCGCCCCACTTCACCTGAAGAGTCATCTGCTTCAAGGCATTGCAGGCCATGGCTCCCCTCCAGATGAGGGCCTGTTCAGGTTTTGCAAAATACCCTATTGACATCCATTTCACGCCGAATTTTTCCACAGGGATGATGAGCTCCCCTACGGTCTTGCCGTGAGGGTTCCTCCCCATAGGGTTGCCGGCTGCATCCTGGTCCTCAATGGCAGCCTCGCCGTGGTCTGTATAGCCGTCCTCATAGATGAACTCCACGTCGGGAACCTCCCCCTCAGTCCCGGTCATCTTGGGGATTGAAGGGCCATACACATCTGCATCTGCAAGGCCCACCTTGTATCCCATCTTGGCAAGGGTGATTGCCAGGTTTACGGAAACTGTAGATTTTCCCACGCCGCCTTTACCTGAGGCAATGGCAATTATCTTCCCTACGGTTTCAAGCTGCTCCTGACCCAATTCCAGCTTCTTTGCCTTCTTTGGGGCAGCCCCCTCGCGCACCATCTCAATGATGCTCACCTTGGTCCCGGGCCACTCAGAGCAGATAGCCTCCTCACAAGCCTTTTTCAAAGAACCTGCAAGGGCATCGGGGCTCTTGAATACAAGCTTGAACTTCACTTTATAGCTGCAGGGAATATCATTTCCTACAGCATCCTTGAGGGGCTCAACCTTAATGTCCTCCACAAGCCCCAAATCAATAATGCTTTTATCAAAAGCAGGGTGGATCACTCCACCCAGCTTTTCAAGAATCTTTTCAGTTGTCATTTCAATTATCTAACTATATCCATCTCTTCCAGCAGATAACCTGCATCGCCATATTTGTCAATGATGAACAGCACATAGCGTACATCCACATTGATACAGCGCTGGAGGCTCGGCTCAAAGATAACGTCACCGCTCATTGCCTCCCAGTTGCCGTCAAATGCAAGGCCTATGAGCTCACCCTTGTCATTGAGTACAGGTGAACCTGAGTTGCCTCCGGTGATGTCACCGTTGCAGAGGAAACATACAGGCATCTTGCCGTTCTCAAGGCCGTACTCGCCAAAGTCCTGGTTTTTCCAGAGGGTCTTGAGCTTCTCAGGAACCACAAACTCCCAGTTGTCAGGATCCTCTTTCTCCATAACACCGTCAAGGGTAGTTACGTAATCATAGATTACGGCATCCTTAGGTGAATAAGGGAGAACCTTGCTGTAAGTAAGACGCATTGTTGAGTTTGCATCAGGATAAGCTGCATTGTCACCCATCGTCTCAAGGTTACCTGCAACGTATGCCTTCTTGGCCTTGTTGATTATCTCTGAGCTTGCAAGGAGCTTAGGCATCACCTTGTTTGAGATGATGTGCATGTCTGCCCTTACAATCTCTGCAGGGTCATTGCTCAAATCTGTGCCGGCAGCAACTGCAGCGTTGTATTTCTCAGGGCTTGCATATACTGAAGTGTCAAACATGTTGTCAACGAATGCATCAATGCTTCCGCCAAAATCCTTGTCAATGGTTGCAAAGAATGCAGGGTGGTATTTAGGGTCAACCTTCTCCCTGTAGATTGCAATCATCTTCTTTGCAAGCTTGCGGTCTGTAGAAACAGAGTAATCCTTGAAGAAGGCAGCCATACCGCCTCTCTTGGCCATAAGCGGAGCCCTTACAAGCTCAATGTTTGAGATTGACTCGCTGATGTACCTGTAAACGTATGCATACTCAGCCCTCTCCTTAACTGCATTGTTGATTGCCTCAACAGGATTGCCGTATTTCTCAGCACGCTTAGGGTCAGCTGCAACCCACTCGTTGAAAGCCTTCTCCTCGGCAGCCCTGCGCTCAACCACGTTCAGCTTGCCGAAAGTCTCGTTCATTCCAATCCATTTCTTCCAGCCGTTGGAAGAGCCTGAATATTTGCTTGAATACTGGATCCTCACTTTAGGGTCAGCCTCCATATCGGCCATCCAGATCTTCTGTTTCTCACCACGTACATAAATGCTGATTGCATTGTTGATGTTCTGGGTCTCCTTTGCCTCCTCGCTGCTCATGAAGCGGGTGGTACGGCCAGGGAAACCGATTATCATGGCGTAGTCATTCTCCTTAACACCCTTCAAAGAGATTTTCAAGGACTGTTTTGGAGTGTAAGGAACGTTGTCCTCTGAATACTCTGCAGGATTGTTGTTCTTGTCTGCATAAACCCTGAAAACAGAGAAGTCGCCGGTATGTCTTGGCCACATCCAGTTGTCTGTATCAGCACCGAACTTGCCTATTGATGAAGGTGGAGCACCTACAAAGCGGATATCCTTGAATGTCCTGCTGGTGATGAGAAGGTACATGTTGTCGTTGTAGAAGCTTGTAACGCGTGCGTTGAGGGTAGGGTCAGCCTTGGTAGCCTCAGCCTTGATCTTCTCAACCTCCTTGTCCCAGCGCTTCTTGTAATCAGCCTCATTCTTTGCCTTTGCAACAGCCTTGTTCAAACGCTCGGTAACATCCACGAACTTGTCAATGAATGTAACTGAAAGCCCCTGTGCAGGGAGCTCCTCAGAGAGGTTCTTTGCCCAATAGCCGTCCTTGAGGTAGTCATGCTCAACAGAGCTCAGCTTCTGGATTGCACCGTAACCGCAGTGGTGGTTGGTGAAAAGGAGACCCTTGTCTGAAACAATCTCACCTGTACATCCGCCGCCAAAATGCACAATTGCATCCTTGAGGCTTGAATTGTTGATGCTGTAAATATCCTCTGCAGAGAGCTTGCATCCCATCTCCTGCATCTTCTTGATGTTAAGTTTCTCCAACAATGGAAGCAACCACATGCCCTCGTCAGCCTTTGCAGGCATAGAACCGAATAAAATGGCGAGAGCCAAAAACAAACTTAGTTTTTTCATAAAAATATCTATATTTAAGTTCAATTTCTTAACCCCACAAAAGTAGCAAAATGACCACTCAAAACCAAACCATAAGGAAAATCCTCATAGCTCCCGACAAATTCAAGGGCTCCCTCACCTCTGCCCAGGCGGCAGAAGCCATCCGCAAAGGAATACAGCAGGCGGCGCCGGGTGGGCTGGAGTTCCGCATCATAGAGATTGCAGACGGAGGGGACGGCAGCCTTGAGGTGCTGCAGAAGAGGCTCCCAGGTTCCAGAGTAGTGGAGGTGCCGGCGCATGATCCTGTCGGGAAGCAGGTGGAGTCACATATTCTGCTGTATGATATGCCGGGGACAGGAGATGCCGGCAAGGCAGCCGTGAAAAAATATGCCTTCATAGAGATGGCAAAGGTTTCCGGTCTGGAGATGCTCTCCAAGGGGGAGCGGAATCCGCTGTACACTTCCACTTATGGAATGGGTGAGGCCATAAAGGCTGCCATTGCCCGCGGAGTGCAGGAGATAACCCTCTCAATAGGGGGCAGCGCCACCAATGACGGCGGCAGCGGCATGCTGCAGGCTCTCGGCTACAGGTTTCTGGATGCTGCGGGGGAGGAGATTGCAGCCCCAATCTGCGGAGGGGATCTTGTGAGGGTGGCGTCAATTGTTGCGCCGGAAGCTCAGGAACATATATCTGCCTGCGGACATACCGGCAGCAGCAGTGCACCGCACCAGCCTGGAGCCGGGACATTTGAGGCATCCGGGACATTGTTGCAGGGGGTAATATTCAAAGTCATCTGTGACGTTACAAATCCGCTGTTGGGCCAGCAGGGGGCCACGGCGGTATATGGCCCGCAGAAGGGGGCGGATGCACAGGCCCTGCAGCAGTTGGAGGCGGGGCTGGCAAACTATGCCGGCACAGCAGAAAAATCCCTTGGCGTGCCGCAGGAGTGCAAGGAGCATCCAGGCGCTGGCGCTGCAGGAGGTGTGGGATATGCAGGGCTGGCATTCCTCGGGGCGGAACTCATACCCGGATGGAGATTCTTTGCTCAGATTACCTCCCTGGAGGAGAGCGTGCAGTGGGCGGACCTTGTAATTACAGGGGAGGGGAGCCTGGATTCCCAGAGCCTCAGCGGCAAGGTGGTGAGCGGAGTGCTCAACCTTGCGGCCCAATACAACAAGGAAGTGAAGATTTTCTGCGGGGTTAGCAAGCTCACTCCCGATGAAATTGAGGCTGTTTCCAGCACTTTGCCGGAAGGTGCAGGCTGCTACAGCATTGCCTCATTGGGCCATCCCCTTGAAATATGTATGCGTGATGCAGCCATGCTGCTTCAGCAGCTGGCACGGGAAAATGTCTAAAACAATGTAGGATCCTCAAGCAACTTGTAACTGAGTCTGTGATAAGGGGTTATGCCGTATTTTTCTATTGCGGCGCGATGCTCCCTGGTGGGGTAGGCCATGTTGCGGTCCCAGCCGTATTGGGGGTATTCCGCAGCAATCTTGAGCATGTATTCGTCCCTGTAGGTCTTGGCCAGTACTGAGGCTGCTGCTATGCTGGCGTATGTGGCGTCTCCCTTTACCACGCAGGTGTGGGGTATCTCCCCGTATTTGTAGAAGCGGTTCCCGTCCACAAGAATCCTGTCCGGGCGTACCTTGAGCATGTCCAGTGCCCCGTGCATCCCCTTTATTGATGCCTTCAGGATGTTTATCCTGTCTATCTCTTCAGGTGAAATGGCGCATACACTCCATGCAATGGCCTGCTGCTCAATTATGGGGCGGAGCTGTTCCCTCTGGCGGGCTGTGAGCTGCTTGGAATCGTTCAGTAGCGGGTGGTGGAAATCTTTTGGAAGTATTACGGCAGCGGCGTAGACAGGCCCGGCAAGGCAGCCTCGCCCTGCCTCGTCGCATCCGGCTTCAAGACCGTCGGGAAGCATGTATGGCAGCAATGATTTTATCTCCTTTTGGGTTTTCATTGCCGCAAAATTACCTTTTTAAATTGTGGGGAAGAAATTATCTTGCCTTTTTTGTGTATGAACTGTTTTTTTCGTTCAGGATGTCTATGCATTGCATGAGGGCGGCAATCTCCTCTTTAAGGGATTGTATGGTGGCGGCATACTCATGCCGTTCAATGTCGGGAAGAGACATTCCGGTTTCAAAATCATCATCCATAACAAGTTCTTCGGGAGTAACGTTCAGTGCCTGTGCTATCTCCCAAATGCGCTGGCTCACAAGTTGGGTAGGACCCCGCTCAATTTTTCTGTAGGAGTTGAGTGATATGCCAAGCTTGTTGGCAACCTCCTCCTGGGAGATTCCTTTCTTCCGCCTTGTTTCGTAAATCTTCTCCTTTATTGAACCGTTATCTTTCATCACAACAAAAATATAGCCATAAAAGATGTATTATGTAACCCCTTAAGGTATGAAAATGACAACCAAAAGATTCTATTTATATATATGCATTGTATATTGAAAAAAATTTTTTTAAATTTGAAACCACTTTTTTTTAAAAGTTTATAAGCAATTAAATTAAAACACTTTAAATACTATTTTAAACGAAATGAAAACATACAATACCAGTAATGTGCGTAATGTGGTGCTGTTGGGAAGTTCCAAATCGGGAAAAACCACATTCGCCGAGACAATGATGTTCGAGGGTAAGGTCATTGAGAGAAGAGGTACAATTGAGGGTAAGAACACTATGAGTGACAATACCGAGATTGAGCAGATGTACCAGAGGTCAATTTATTCTACACTTCTATATACTGAGTTCCTTGATACAAAATTCAATATCATTGATACCCCGGGTTCTGACGACTTCGTGGGCGGTGTATATTCTGCATTCTCAGTTGCTGAGAACGGTATCCTCCTTGTAAATGCAACACAGGGTGTTGAGGTTGGTACAGAGATTTTCGCACGCCACGCAGTGAAACACCAGAAACCTCTTATCGTTGCCGTTAACCAGCTGGACAGCGAGAAGCAGGACTGGCAGGCTACAATTGATTCATTGAAGGCTACTTTCGGAAACAAGGTTGTCCTTGTACAGTATCCTGTAAACCCAGGTCCTGATTTTGACACATTCATTGATGTGCTCAAGATGAAGATGTACAAGTTCAAGGATGAGAACGGTACACGTGAGTCATTTGAGATTCCAGAGGAGTACAAGGAGGAGGCTCAGGCTCTTCACCAGCAGCTTGTAGAGATGTCTGCTGAGAATGACGAGTCATTGATGGAGACTTTCTTTGATAAGGGTGTACTTACTGAGGATGAGATCAGGGCAGGTATGAAGGTTGGAATGCAGCTTGGTGACATTCTTCCTGTATTCTGTCTCTCTGCAAAGAAAGATATCGGAGTTAAGAGAATCATGGAGTTCACAATCAACGCAGGTCTTACACCTGACAAGGTTGAGAACGAGCTTAAGGACGGCAATACCGTTAAGGTTGATTCAAACGGTCCTACTTCAATCTTCGTATACAAGACTGCACAGGAGCAGCACTTGGGAGACGTTTCATACTTCAAGGTTATGAGCGGTAAGCTTACTGAGGGTATGGATGTAGTTAACCCTGAGACAGGTGCAAAAGAGAGGATTGCCCAGATTTATGCTGTTGCAGGAAAGAAACGTGAGAAAGTTACTGAGGTTATGGCAGGTGACATCGCTTGTACAGTTAAGCTTAAATCAGTTAAGACCGGCCAGACACTTTGTGCCCCTGGTTGCGAGTATGTATTTGAACCAACCCATTTCCCTGCACCTAAATTCCGTACAGCAATCAAGGCTAAGGTTGAGAAGGATGAGGAGAAACTTGGCGAGTTGCTCAACAAGGCAAATGCAGAGGATCCTACAATTCTGGTAGAGTACTCAAAAGAGTTGAAACAGACCATTATCAGTGGCCAGGGTGAGCACCATATCAATATCCTTAAATGGCAGCTTACAAATGTGAACAAGATTGAGGTTGACCTGTTTGCTCCAAGAATCCCTTACCGTGAGACAATCACCAAGGTTGCCACAGCTGACTACCGCCACAAGAAACAGTCCGGTGGTGCAGGCCAGTTCGGTGAGGTGCATATCCTTATTGAGCCTTACTATGAGGGTGCCC
Source organism: uncultured Muribaculaceae bacterium (assembly GCA_964475015.1). GTDB lineage: Bacteria > Bacteroidota > Bacteroidia > Bacteroidales > UBA932 > Egerieousia. The sequence goes on along the minus strand of CAYYVA010000004.1, from coordinate 62,333 downwards.
CTGAGAACAACAAGTTCAAGGTTGACGGCCAGGAGATGGTACTCAACGTTAAAGGTAAAGAGGAGTATCCGCTTGAGTGGGGCGGTAAGCTGGAGTACTACAACTGTATCGTAGGTGGTGCAATTGATGCACGCTTCATGCCGGCTATCCTCAAGGGTATCATGGAGAAGATGAACGAGGGCCCTCTTACAGGTTCATACGCACGTGACATCAGAGTTTACGTATATGACGGTAAGATGCACCCGGTAGATTCAAATGAGATGGCGTTCAAGCTCGCTTCACGTAATGCATTCAAAGAGGCGTTCAAGAAAGCTGGTCCAAAGATTATGGAGCCTATCTACAATGTTGAGGTTCTTGTACCAAGCGATTGTATGGGTGATGTAATGAGTGACCTCCAGAACCGCCGTGCAATGATTGAGGGTATGAACAGTGTTAAAGGATTTGAGGTTCTTAAGGCAAGAGTTCCACTTGCAGAGCTTTACAAATACTCTACAACTTTGAGCTCACTCACAAGCGGTAGGGCAACCTTTACAATGGAGTTTGCAGATTACCAGCAGGTACCTGCAGATGTTCAGGACAAACTTCTCAAGGCTTACGAGGCAGAGGAGAAAGACGAGTAACATCTTTCAAAGCTATATGGAAGGGGATACCGGATGGTGTCCCCTTTTTTTGCAGCTATAGGCAGACTCCCGTTTTTATTGTAAATTTGCATATCATGATAAAGGTTGAAGACATACACAAGTCCTTCGGGGAGCTGGAGGTGCTCAAGGGGGTGAATCTTGAGATTGCCAGAGGTGAGGTTGTGAGCATAGTGGGGGCGAGCGGTGCCGGGAAATCCACTTTGCTGAACATTATGGGATCACTCATGCAGCCGCAAAGCGGAAAAGTTTTCATAGAAGGTACAGACATCTTTTCCCTTGGTGCCGGTGAACTGGCCGCCTTCAGGAACAGGAAGATAGGTTTTGTGTTCCAGTTCCATCACCTGCTTCCGGAGTTCACTGCTCTGGAGAATGTGGTGATGCCTGCCCTTATTGGCGGGGCAAAATGGGGCAACAGGGAGGTGGAGCAGAGGGCCAGGATGCTTCTGGAGGACCTTGGTGTAGGGGAGAGGGCCGGCCACAAGCCCATGCAGATGAGCGGTGGCGAGCAGCAGAGGGTTGCCATTGCCCGTGCTCTGATGAACAGTCCGGCGGTGCTGCTGGCAGATGAGCCGTCGGGAAACCTGGATTCCAGAAATAAGGAGGAGCTGCATAACCTTTTCTTCTCCCTTAGGGAGAAATACGGGCAGACAATAGTTATTGTCACCCATGAGCAGGAACTTGCCCGCAAGTGTGACAGGTGCATTGAAATGCGTGACGGCTTGGTATTATAGGTATGGGTACTTTCAGATTCAGGCAGTTTGAGGTGGTGCAGGATTTTTCTGCAATGAAGGTGAACACGGATGCCGTGCTCCTTGGGGCATGGATGGAGATTCCCCAAGAGCAGGAGAGGAGTGGGCTCCGTCTGCTTGATATAGGTACCGGTACCGGAGTTATAGCCCTTATGGCAGGGCAGAGGCTTGACCAGGCAGGGAGCTGCGGCAGGGTGGAGGCAGTGGAGATTGATGAGGGGGCCTGCAGGGATGCGGAGCGGAACTTTGGGGCAGCCCCGTGGAAAGGGGTGGAGATGGTGCTCCACAAAGGCTCATTGCAGGAGTTCTCTGAAAATTTCATCAATTCCCTTCCCGACAGTACAACGTGCGGCAAGTTTGACCTGATCTTCACCAATCCCCCATATTTCATTGATTCCCTCAAGAGCACGGACGAATCCAAGATATTGGCACGCCACACGGATACCCTATCCCAGCGGGAGATACTTTTCCATAGTGCAAGGCTCCTCAAGCCGGGAGGGACACTTGCGCTGGTGCTTCCGGTGGCTGAAGGGGAGGAGTTCCTCAGGAAGGTCTCATTCATTGACGTCCATACCCCTTCACGAGAGAACCGTTTTACAGTAAAAAGGGTGTGCAGGGTACATACGGTGGAGAGGAATCCGGCAAAGAGGCTCCTCATTGAGCTGCTCTTTACGGACGGCATAAAAGAAGAACCGCATATTGAACAGCTGGTAATGTTGAGCGGAGGCTCAAATACTGCCCGATATGCGGAACTCGTTTCTGAATTTTATTTATGAAAGAACTACTTTCTCAGTTGTCTTATCATCATAACCCTGAATCTCTCTTCAAGGGAGAATGTCTTTGCAGCCTTGTGTACAGGAACCACTTTTGAGAGCTCTTCAAAAGTCTCTGCCTGAATGTCAATTTCATCTTCACATGCCTTCAGGTATTTGTCCATAAGGGCCTTTATCTGTGAATCGGAAGCCGGAGCCTCTGAATTAAGGGCATTCTGAAGTTCCTTGAGGCAGCCGGTTATTTCCTTCCTTGCAGAGTGGAGCTTCTTGTTGGCTGCGTTATATACCGGCCAGAACATCTGTGCCTCTTCAGGGGTGAGGTTCAGCTCCTGGGTGAAGAAGGCTATCTTCTGGCTCTGCAGCTCTTCTCTTGTAGGGAACTTCCTTTTTGCCTGCTGTTCCCCCTGCTCATGTCCGTTATGGTTTTGTGGGATATCCTGTGGGCATTGCATACTCTCCTGGGCATACAGTCCTGTTCCCATAATAAACGTTGCTATAATTGCAGTAAGTATAAGTTTCATATCTTTTTGTTTATGTTATTCCAGCAATGCTATGGCCGTTGTGGTCACTCTTGAATCAATAAGATATTGCTCAATGTCCTCATTGCTCATTGTCTGTTCAATGACCTCTATGGCTTCACTGCCTTCCTGTGATGCAAAGAGGTCTTCGATTGTGATGTCCAGTATGGAGATCACCTCATCCTCGGAAAGCTCGTCTGACGCATTTGCAGAAAACAGCGTACCCTGTACGGCATCATCATCGGTGTATGTGCCGGTAATCTTCATGGCGCCGTATCCCAAGCCGAAAATGATTCCGAACATTGCGGCCATTGCAAATGCCGGCTTGAAGTATGTCATGAAGCCTGCAGGGGCAGCCTCCTCAGTTTCATATTGCTGTGGCGGCATGACAGGTATGGCCGAAATCTTGGCCATGACCTCATCCTGCATGGAACTGAAATAGCCTGAAGGTACCCCGAAAGGGTTCTCTTTCAATTTGCCATTTTCCAGAATGCTGTCTGTTTCTCTGTTCTGTCTCATTGTGTTGCCTCCTCTGGTCTTTTCCGTTAGACATCTTTGAATCAAAAAGGTTTAATCATCAAACTGTTCCTTGAGTTCTGCCTTTACCTTGTTGTATGCATGGTGGTATGATGCCTTCAAGGCACCAACCGATGTATCCAGGATTTCAGAAATCTCTTCGTATTTCATCTCCTGGAAATATCTCAGGTTGAAAACGGCCCTCTGTTTGTCGGGAAGATGCAGGATAGCCTTGTGGAGGGCCATCTGCAGCTTGTCCCCGTTGAATGAAGGGTCGCTCTGCAGCTTGTTTGCAAGGATATTGTCATAATTGCTCAAGGAGAGCATGGCATTGAGCCTTTTTTTCTTCAGGAATGTGAGTGTCTCATTGGTGGCAATCCGGTAGATCCAAGTGTATAGTCTGGCCTCTTCCCTGAAATCGGGGAGATGCTCCCATACCTTTACCAGTGAGGATTGGAGAATGTCGTTGGAATCCTCGTGAGAACAGGTAAGCTTGCGGATGTGCCAGTAGATCCGCTCACTGTATTTCTGGACAAGAAGATTGAAGGCAAACTCCTGTTTGCCTTCTTTCCTGTATATTTCAAGTATCTCCTTGTCTTCCAAAATACAATCTATTTGCGTGAGATGGCTTTCTTGCAAGCCTTCACAATGTTTTCGGCATCAAGCCCGTATGCTTTCATCAGCTGTGCAGGGGTTCCGCTCTGGCCGAACTTGTCGTTGATTGCAACATGCTCAAGCGGTGCAGGGGTGTTTGCAGCAAGTACACCTGCAATAAGCTCGCCAAGGCCTCCGGCAATGAAGTGCTCCTCTGCAACTACTACCGCTCCGGTCTTTGCAGCTGATTCTATGACTGCCTTTTCGTCCAAAGGTTTAATGGTATGGATGTTGATCACCTCTGCCTTGATCCCTTCTGCCTCAAGTGCCTGGGCAGCCTGGATTGCCTCCCATACAAGGTGGCCTGTAGCAAATACGGTTACATCCGCACCTTCAATGAGCTTGAGGGCCTTGCCAATCTCAAATACCTGGTCCTCAGGGGTGAAGTTAGGCACGCCCGGTCTTCCGAACCTCAGGTATACAGGTCCCACATGCCTGCCGGCTGCAATGGTTGCAGCTTTTGTCTGGTTGTAGTCACAAGGGTTGATCACTACCATGTTAGGGAGCATCCTCATGAGTCCTATATCCTCAAGGATCTGGTGGGTTGCACCGTCCTCTCCAAGTGTGATTCCTGCATGTGAGGCAGCAATCTTCACGTTGGTGTTAGAGTAGGCCACACTCTGGCGGATCTGGTCATATACACGGCCTGTTGCAAAAGCGGCGAATGAACCTACAAAAGGAACCTTCCCGTTGAGGGCCATGCCGGCTCCCACACCTATCATGTTGGCCTCTGCAATTCCTGCCTGATAGAACCTGTCGGGATGAGCCTTTGCAAATGCATCCATTTTAAGGGAACCTGTGAGGTCGGCACACATTGCAACCACATTGGGGTTCTCCTCTCCAATAACAGACAAACCGGCACCAAAGCCACTTCTGGTGTCCTTGTTACCGGTGTTGATAAATTGTTGTTTTTCCATTATAGTGTTTTAAGTATTAGCTGTTGTCAATCAATTTCAGAACAGGGCAAGGTATAAACCTACATTCATGTAGAATGATTGCCTGTTGTCAATCTTAATGTTCCCCAAGGTGGACTTGTTGGTGCTCCAGTTGTATCCTGCGGAAATGTTGGCGCCCCAATTGTTCTCTGCCCCGAATGGAATGAGTACACCCACTTCAGGGGAGAGCAAGAATCCCCAATTGTTGTCCCACGCATCAAAATCCTGGATTACTATGTGCTGTCCTGCACACAAGGCCCCTATTCCAAGACCTGAATAGAACTTCACGTTATAGTCAGGTGTGAAGAAATATTTCACCTGTGCCTTGATGGGGAATACCTGTGTATACCTGTACTGTGCCGCATTTATGGCTGTGTTCTCGTTTGGCCTGTAGACCCTCTGCCCTATCTTCTCATGGTAGTTGTTGTAGCTCAGGTCCAATCCTACGGCAATGTTGCCGGTTACAAAGTACGCCCAATTCACGTTGATGCCCTCAAAGCTCATCTTTGATACAAAATCCCTGCTGCTCCCTACAGGCACGTTCACCTGATAGTTGATGGAATATACCTGCCTCATGTCGTAGCCGTAGTATTGCGCTCTGGCCATACCGGCGCAGCACAGGGTGATAGCCAAAATCAATAATATCCTTTTCATATACTGCATTTTTTTGTTTAAGAATCCTTACAAAATGACGGGTAGTGCCTTACTGCTGTTTTGGAGGCAGAATCTTGAACACTTCATCAATGGAGAGCAGAAGCTCCTGCTGGGTATGCTTTCCGTTGAGGATTTCCCTTACAAGCCCATGCCATACGATAGGAACACTTGATTCTGTAGCTACAGAAAGCATGTCTGCAACTTCAATCACAAGACTTCCGGTATCATAGGAAGAGATGAATACAGGCATCTGATATGGGTAGAATGAGTCCCATCCGTACCAAGGGTAATTGTAGGAATTCCACCACCAGTCCCAGTCGTTCCAATATCCAGGATACATGTAGGTGTTGGTCTTCTTGATGTAGGAAACATCAACAAGCAGGTCCGGATTGTCCGAGACAACAACCTGTGTGTAGCCGTTGCGGTTCATGTTCACAACAATCTGGGCAATTATCATGTCTGTCGTGTCATTGTTGAGACGGAACTTCCTGCCGTCTTCAACAACGGAAACGGAATCGGTAATTGCAAAACTGTGGAATCTGGTGAAATCAACAGTCTCCCCTTTGCGGGCCACAGTGAGGATCTGGTCCCTGGTCTCGTCCAAAGCCCCCGGTCCCCAGTTGCAGGCGGAAACAAGAGCGCCCGCAAGCACCAATAGCATTAATCTTACTTTCATACTGCTTCATTATTTGATTAAAACAGTATAATAACAGAAATTCAGATGCGTTGTTCAACAGGTCAAAGAACTTAGATTGCCGTAATAATCAAGCTCTTAGTAATCTCCAAGAGTCTCGGCAAGCTGGGCAAGCGCTTTCTCGGCAAGTTCAGGCTTAGGTGCCTTTCCGTGCCATTCACAGGTGCCTTGCATAAAATCAACACCCTTGCCCATATCGGTCTTCATGAGTATCATTACAGGCTTTGCCTCCTTGGCTGCTGTCTCCTTGGCCTGCCTGAATGCGGCAAGGATTGCCTCCATATTGTGGCCGTCAGCAACAATCACGCTCCAGCCGAATGCCTTCCATTTTGCCTCAAGGTCACCCACACCGAATACTGTATCCACTGTGCCGTCAATCTGCTGGCCGTTCCAGTCAGTGATTGCAATGAGGTTGTTGAGCTTGTTGTGGGCGGCAAACATTGCAGCCTCCCAAACCTGGCCCTCCTCACTCTCGCCGTCACCCATCAGCACATATACATAGTTATCTTCCTTCTCAAGCCTCTTCCCGACAGCTGCACCTGCTGCAACGGACAATCCCTGCCCGAGTGAGCCTGATGCCTCATATACACCCGGCAGGCCGCTCTCAACGCATGGATGGCCCTGCAGCCTTGAACCGAATACCCTGAAGGTTGCAAGTTCCTTTACAGGGAAATAGCCGCTGCGGGCGAGTACGCTGTAGAATACCGGAGACATGTGTCCTGCAGAAAGGAAGAACATGTCGTTCCCCTTGCCGCTCCTGTCCCAGCCGGCAGGTGAATGTTTCATTTCAGAGAAGAACAGTGCAGTCATGATGTCTGTACTGCTAAGGCTTCCTCCCGGATGTCCGCTTTGGGCAGCGGTTACCATCCTTATTATATCTCTTCTTACCTGTGAAGCTATATTGTTGAGCTCCTGAATGTTTGACATAATTTTTAAGTGTATTGCTAAGGTTTATAACTTTGCGAATTTAATGTTTAATTTGCTAAAAAACAATGCAAATTGAGTATATTTGCAGCCTGTTTAACATGGCGGGAAAGGCCAAAATTGAAAAGTGCAAATGAAGAACATCAGGAATTTCTGTATAATAGCCCATATTGATCATGGAAAAAGTACCTTGGCAGACAGGTTGCTGGAGGCCACAAACACCCTCTCCGCAAGGGAGATGGAGAATCAGGTGCTTGATTCAATGGATTTGGAGAAGGAGAAGGGCATTACCATAAAGAGCCATGCCATCCAGATGGAATATATGAGGGACGGTGAGAAATACACCCTCAACCTCCTTGATACCCCCGGCCATGTGGATTTTTCATACGAGGTTTCCCGCGCAATAGCATCATGTGAGGGGGCGCTCCTCATTGTGGATGCAACCCAGGGCATACAGGCACAGACCATCTCAAACCTATACCTGGCCCTGAACAATGACCTTGAAATCATTCCTGTAATAAACAAGATAGACATGGATGCCGCAATGGTGGATGTGGTTAAGGACCAGATTGTAGACCTTCTGGGATGTGACGAGAGCGAGATCCTCCTTGCCAGCGGCCGCACAGGACAGGGTGTCCCTGAGATCCTGGATGCAATTGTAGACAGGGTGCCGGCTCCGGTAGGTGACCCCGATGCACCGCTCCAGGCATTGATATTTGACTCGGTGTTCAACTCCTTCAGGGGTATCATCGCATACTTCAAGGTAGAGGCCGGTTCAATAAAGAAGGGGGACAAGGTAAAGTTCTTCAATACAGGAAAGGAGTACATTGCAGATGAGGTTGGAGTGCTGAGGATGAAGATGTGCCCCAAGAATGAGATCAGGACAGGAGACGTAGGATATATCATAAGCGGAATAAAGAGTGCAGTGGAGGTAAAGGTGGGAGATACCATCACAACCGTGGCCAACCCTTGTGAGGAGGCCATTGCAGGATTTGAGGAGGTGAAGCCTATGGTGTTTGCCGGAATCTACCCTGTAGAGACAGACGAGTATGAGGATTTGCGCGCTTCACTTGAGAAACTCCAGCTGAATGATGCGTCACTGGTATTTGATCCGGAGAGTTCATTGGCACTCGGATTCGGTTTCCGTTGCGGATTCCTGGGGCTGCTCCATTTGGAGATAGTGCAGGAGAGGCTCTTCAGGGAGTTTGACATGGACTGCATCACAACAGTGCCCAACGTATCATACAAGGTATATACAACCCAGGGGGAGGTGCTGGATGTGCACAACCCGTCGGGATTGCCTGCCCCAACCCTCATAGACCGCATTGAGGAGCCATACATCAGGGCACAGATCATCTCCAAGAGTGACTTCTTCGGCCCTATCATGAAGCTCTGCCTCGACAAGAGGGGTACCCTCGTAAGCCAGCACTTCCTTACAAGCGACCGCGTGGAGCTCAACTATGACATGCCACTCTCTGAGATTGTATTTGACTTCTATGACAAGCTCAAGTCAATCTCAAAAGGATACGCATCATTTGACTACCACATAACAGGATACAGGGATGCAGACCTTGTGAAACTGGATATCCTCCTCAATGGAGAGGGTGTGGATGCGCTCAGCAGCCTTATCCACAGGGACCACGCATACGATTTTGGCCGCAAGATGTGCGAGAAGCTCAAGGAGCTTATCCCTCGCCAGCAGTTTGACATTGCAATCCAGGCGGCAATAGGTGCAAAGATCATTGCCCGTGAAACCGTAAAGGCCGTGCGCAAGGATGTGACCGCAAAATGTTACGGAGGAGACATTTCCCGCAAGAGGAAACTCCTTGAAAAACAGAAGAAGGGAAAACGCCGCATGCGCCAGGTAGGAAACGTGGAAGTTCCTCAGAGTGCATTTATGGCGGTTTTGAAGCTAGACTAAAAACTCAGGCCCGGACAATAAAATCCGGGCCTGTTGTGTTTATAACTCCAAAATTATCTGCAGATAATAATCTAGAACAAATCTGAATGTGTTCCCGTTCTGATCAGGTTGAGCACATGAAGTTCATTTTTGTCCTCCTTACTATATACCAATAACTAGTCCGGTTGGATATGACACTCCCTAAGGCCACTCAATCTGCCTGTCAGTTGATGATCTTTCTTATCATGAGACAAGGGAATATCATTAGCCAAATTATAAATAACCTCATTAAGTTTATCTTCAGGCAAATTCCTCTTCCTCGCCAATTTAAGATCTTTCTTGTACTGGTGGGTAAATACAATCTCTCTCACAATTATTGAACCTTTTCAAGATATTCTTCAAATGACGTACACCTTGTAACTTTGCCCTCTTCCAATTCTTTAATGGCATCAAGCGTTGTCTGATTCGGCTCCTGAACAACCCCAAGACTACGCAGATATGCTATCAGACTCTTTCCAGCTTTTGTTTTCTCATTAATAGTAATCGTAAATGTTGTCATAGCCTTAACATTTATAGTTTACATACAAATATAATCAATCTTTTACAAGATTAACAAAAACTATGCTAATCAAGTTTTCGTACTTTTTCTCCCAGCAGGACAAATCACCTTTCTGTTGCGATACCAACTGCCTGAGATATGGCCATCTGGATGAACAACTATTTCGCGCAACAGCCCCATATTGCTGTGCGATAGGGTGATGAGCATACCATTCAGCCGCCATGTTTCGTATACATAGTAGTCCTTCAGCACCTGTTCAACGAGTTCAGCATAGTTGAAGAGATAGTGCTTGAATTGCTGCAACAAATCATCCTCGGCAGGTTTGTCAAGGGTAATCAGCCTGCGGAAACTGAAATCATCCACGCAACCCTTGTAATGCTCCATAAAAGTCAACATCTCCTCTATGCTCTGCAATCCTTTTTCGTGGAGCACACATTGAATGCGGATCTTTGTACTGGGATTCATCTGGCGATATTCAGCGATACACTCCGCTTTAAGTTCGGCAAGATGGCAATAGTTATCTGCGCCCAGTGTGTGGCAAGAGATATTAAGCCAGCTCGGTTGAAGATTGCTTAAAATAAACCGGCTGAAGTTTGTGTTGATATTCAGGAAGCAGTTATACCTCTTAACCATATCAACTACTTCGCCAACATAATCACACAATGCAGGTTCACCACCTGTAATTGATACTGTAGACAAATGCCCCTGCGCATCCATCTCGTATAGAAGACGGCTGACATTTGCCAAGAATTGCTCTTTGTTCTCCCGTATATTGGAGTCCTGCTCAATACAGAACGGGCAGGCGGCATTGCAGCGGTCAGTAATTTTCAAGTGGATATGCTTCATCCAATAATCATCCATAATGTACCACTGTTTGCCAAAAAGTGTAAGTGGCAGATTGTAACTGACGGTGTCTGTAGCCAACTCAGGCGAGAATTGGTAGCAGCTCTTATTTGTAATAATCTTCAACATAGCTATTGGGGTTAAGGTTACCGTTTATCTGTTTAATATATCCCAGAACCCTTGCGGCAGGCTTACGTTAGGGAGTTTGACCACATCACGGAACATAGGAGCAATCTCATCCGGCCTCCTGCACCCCCCTCCACAACCAATAGGCGTTACAAGGAAGTGCAGCTCCGGATGCTCAGAGGCATACCGGGTAAAAGTCTTGACCGATTGCCGGATCTCTTTCAGCCCAATAACTCCACCAATCGTAGGTATGGCGTATGATTGTCCCTGACGTCCTTCGCGCTGTCCCATAATTGCACCAAAGTTTTCGAGTGCAAAATTTGATGCTCCATCAAAGTGACGTCCAGAATTACGGCAGCCGAAGACAAAGATTTCATTCTCTTTGAGGGTATCAATCCAATATGGAGTAACATTCTGTTTTAGCTCTTTCGGCAGAATCATTTCTTGTGTTTTCAAGCCTCTCTTGCGTAGGGTGATTAACTTTTTAATAATACTTTTCATATTCTATCTATTTATGCGTAAAAATTACGCAATTAAAAAATTTGCCAAAAATATAAGGTGCGCCCACTGCTCAGGCTAAACACCTTATATGTTCTTTAATTATTGCAGTCATGAGACTGAAAAACGCAAAGATGCTGAATACGATACCAGTTATCTGATGCAGGTTGTGGATAATCTCTATCAGTCTTTATTGGGCAAATGTGAATCAGGGGAAGGGAAGAGCCTGATTTCTGCAATACAAAATTGCAAAGACTCACAAAATTGCTTTAAAAGGATTGAACTCTGTGTAGAATCTTTGGATAACGGGACGTATGTTTTCAGAGCCCGGGTTGATTTCAGGGAACGCAAGCATTTTGGAGAGGGTTACATTTCTCAGGGGCTTTGCGTAAAGACTTTCAGGAAGATGTGTTTGTGGCTTAAAACCAAGAGGGCAAAAGATGCAATATACAAACATACCGAAACACTGATTCGCAGTTTTTACATAAGAGAAGATCGATAAGTGAAAGACTTGCTTGCAAAAGCAATATCTACAATACAACAGGCCCGGGCAATCAAGTCCGGGCCTGTACTTTTTGCGGGGGAGGATTATTTGATCACTCCCAGTTCCTTTCCAATCTTGGTGAATGCAGCAATGGCCTTATCGAGGTGCTCCCTTTCGTGGCCGGCAGAGATCTGTACGCGGATTCTCGCCTGGTCTTTTGGCACTACAGGGTAGTAGAAGCCCACTACATAGATTCCTTCATCAAGAAGTTTCTCGGCCATCTGCTGTGAGAGTTTTGCATCGTAGAGCATTACTGCGCAGATTGCACTCTGGGTAGGCTTTATGTCAAAGCCAGCCGCCTTCATCTTCTCCACAAAGTAATCTGTGTTGGCGTGGAGCTTGTCCTGGAGCTCGTTTGTCCTGGCCATCATGTCAAACATTGCACAGCCTGCAGCAGCTACCATAGGAGGGATTGAGTTTGAGAAGAGGTAAGGACGTGAGCGCTGCCTGAGCATTGCAATGATCTCCTTCTTTCCTGTTGTGAAGCCGCCTATTGCACCGCCGAATGCCTTGCCCAGGGTTCCTGTGATGATCTCAATCTTGCCCCTGAGGTTGTGGAGTTCGGTTGTACCGCGTCCTGTCTGGCCTACAACTCCTGCAGAGTGGGACTCGTCCACCATTACCATTGCGTTGTATTTCTCTGCGAGTGCATGTATCTCATCCAGAGGACATACGTTGCCGTCCATAGAGAATACGCCATCAGTTACAATTACCCTGTATCTCTGGGCCTGGGCCTGTTTGAGGCACTCCTCAAGCTCCTGCATGTTTGCGTTTGAATATCTGTAGCGTTTTGCCTTGCAGAGCCTTACGCCATCAATGATTGAGGCGTGGTTGAGGGCATCCGAGATGATTGCATCCTCCTCTGTGAACAATGGCTCAAACACTCCGCCGTTTGCATCAAAGCATGCTGCGTAGAGGATTGTGTCCTCAGTGCCGAAGAAATCGGCAATTTTCTGCTCCAGTTCCTTGTGAAGATCCTGAGTTCCGCAGATGAAGCGTACGCTTGACATGCCGAATCCCCTCTCGTCCAAAGCCTTCTTGGCTGCATCAATCAGCTCCTGATTGTCTGAAAGGCCAAGGTAGTTGTTTGCGCAGAAGTTGAGCACATCTTTTCCTGTATTCACTTTGATTGCTGCTCTCTGAGGAGAAACTATCACTCTCTCATTCTTGTAAAGGCCGGCCTCCTCAATCTCCTTGAGTGTGGTCTGCAGGTAAGACTGGAAATCTTTGTACATAATGAATTGATATTATATGTTATTATTTTGTTTCATTTTTGCGTGATTACAAATGTAATGATTAAAAAGTAAATTTGTTGCACAAAACAGGGATATATTTGTTGAACTATTATCACAAAAAATTGTCCCACTGTATGGGAGTTTGGAAATTTTAGACTATTTTAGCATGACTTTTGAAAGTACAAACAATTAAATACTATCTATTATGGCATTAGAGATTAATGATTCAAACTTCAAGGAGGTTGTTCTTGGAAGTGACAAACCTGTTCTGGTTGATTTCTGGGCTACATGGTGCGGCCCTTGCAGGATGATTGCCCCTATCGTTGACGAGATTGCTGCTGAGTTTGAGGGCAAGGCAGTTGTAGGAAAATGTAATGTTGATGATGCAGGTGATGTTCCTGCAGAGTATGGCATCAGAAATATCCCTACACTCCTTTTCTTCAAGAACGGTGAGCTCAAGGACAAGCTTGTAGGTTCAACTACAAAGGCTGCCATTGCTGACAAGCTCAACGCCTTGCTATAATTTATATGGTTCCTGTGCACATTCCCGGACATGGGGTTGTGCCGGGAACCGGTTTGCTGTAATTTGTCGGGATTAAAAACTGGTTTTATGAAAAGAATTCTTTTGCTTGTAACGGCTTTCCTGCTTGTCTCTGTTCCTGGCTTTTCCCAGTTCGGAATAAAGGCGGGGTACAATTTCACATCTTTTGGAGATATAGATCTTGGTAAAAATTCAGAGTACAGTACTGCATTTGACAAGAAGACCGGCTACCACGTAGGTATGCTGTATAAATTCAAGATTCCTGTAATAGGTCTTACAATCCAGCCCGAACTTCTTTACAGCGAGGTTAAGGGAAACCTTTCAGTTACAGGGCCCAATGGTAATACTGAGGGGGCAGACCTGAAGCTTTCATACCTCCAGCTTCCTGTAGGCCTGCAGTGGGGACTTGACCTCATGCTCTTCAGGCCGTTCCTGCAGGTGGTCCCATACGTTGGGCTCTCAATGGCTGATGACAACAGCCTCAAGAATCTTGAGTGGGACGTGAACAAGTTCAGGTACGGAATTGGGCTTGGAGCCGGCATTGACATCTGGAAACTGCAGGTGAGCGGCAGATACAGCTGGGACCTCGGAAAGGTTGCAGATTTCAAATGGCAGGGGACAAAGACATTCAAGGGGGACAAGAACAAAGGATTTGAACTTTCTCTTGCCTTGTTATTTTAAATGACTGTTATGAGACTTGACACTGTAAAACAGGAACTTGGAAAAGACTGGAAAGGTTTCCAGAATGCACTGGAAGCTGCATTGGCGCATGACAACAATCTGCTTACAAGGATAAACGGATACCTTATGGACAATTCCGGCAAGCAGCTCAGGCCGGTATTGTGTCTCCTTTCTGCCCAAGCCTGCGGTGCAGTCTCAAATTTGAGCTACGATTGCGCGGCTGTATGTGAAATCATCCATACAGCTACGCTTCTGCATGATGATGTTGCAGACAACGGGGACCTCAGGCGTGGGGTACCTACAGTAAAGGCCGTATTCAGCCCTGCTGCCTCAGTCCTTACAGGTGACTACTGGCTGGCAAAGGGGCTTTATGTCCTTATAGACAAATGCGGCACCGATATTCTGGGGCTCTTTACCAAAGCCCTTCATGACCTCTCCGTAGGTGAGATAATCCAGATGGAGAAGGCTGAGGACCTGAACACTACCATTGAGGATTATTACAGGATAATTGAGTGCAAGACTGCCAGCCTCTTCATTGCAGCAACAAGGAGCGGTGCAATTTCTGCGGGTGCTCCAAAAGAAATCATTGATGCAATAGGCATCTATGCATTCCATCTGGGGCTCGCATTCCAGATGAGGGATGATGTTTTTGACTACTCCCCAAAGATGGATATCGGCAAGCTTGCCGGGGCAGACCTCAAGGAGAGGAAGATTACTCTTCCGCTGCTGTGCGCATTCGCATCTGCACCGGAACAGGAGAAAAAGATGCGTGAACTGATTTCAGGCATTGAGAATACCGTTACCAAAGGTGAGACAATCACCGATTCCGACAAGGAAATCATTGGGCAGGTTACAGCCTTCATAAACTCACAGGATGGTATAGGGAAGGCCCAGGCAATTCTGGAGGGTCATATTTCCAAGGCAATTGAGGCCATTGCCGCCATTCCTCAGAGCACGGCCAAAGATAGGCTGGTACAGCTTGCCGAGTATGTGGGCAACAGGAAAAACTGATTCCCGATGATTGACATCCTTATTTATACCATTGCAATTATTATCTCAATCATAGGCATTGTGGGATGCGTTGTTCCCGCGCTGCCAGGCCCACCGCTGTCATACGGCGCCCTTCTGATGCTATATCTGCTGAACAATCCCAATGATGCAATTACCGGCAGGTTCCTTATAATCTGGCTTATAATTGTAGGGGCAGTCACTCTCCTGGATTATGTGGTGCAGCCTTATTTCACCAGGATTACCGGAGGTTCAAAACTGGCAGTACGCTATTCCATTGCCGGAATGGTGGCCGGGATGATATTCTTCCCGCCGGTGGGAATAATAGCCGGCTCATTTATAGGGGCCCTCATTGCGGAACTGCTGGTAAACAAGAAACCCCTCCAAAACTCCCTGCTTGCGGCATTCGGAGCTTTTTTGGGGTTCATTTTCGGAACCGGTCTAAAGCTTGCAGCTTCTGTTACAATGCTTTATTACCTGTTACGTTATGTTTTCTTTTCAGCTTGAGCAAACTTCCTTCCGGTTCCCTTGTCATTTATACGCTATTTATACATTCCTGTGCGGATGCTCCTCGATTTGCCGAATGTGAACTCTGCAGGCTCCTTGAGGATTACGGTTGTACTGTCGGGAACATAGAGCTTTATCTTATGAAGTTCTCCTGCAAATTTCTCTTTCCTTGAGTAGACTGCCGGATTTATGGTTATGAGGGAATCCTTCACGGAAACCACATTCCCTATTTCTGAAGGTGATGTCATTGAAACCTGTAAATAAGGGCTCTCAGCCTCCCCTCTCCTTACAGTAAACCTCGGATATACTGCAATTGAGGTGTTTCTTCCTTTACCGCCCATATAGAAAAGTTCCAGACTGTTCATAGAAGCCTCAATGTTCATCCTTCCCTTCTCAAGCCCTGCAACTTTCGGACACTCCACATATAATGTATCTTTCTGTGCCGGAAGGGCAATCTGCTCCCTATAGTCTGTATCCATATCATAATAAGGGGAAAATGCCTTGAGCGAGCTGAGGGTGAATACCAGTGCAGAGACCATCCATACCAGGAAGATGACCAGCCCGGGCCTCCATTTTGGGGACTTGAACCTGAAGCACAATTGCATTCCTCCATATAGCATCCCCACAAATGGCAGCAATGCAGCCAGCACTCCGAAAACTTTCAGCCAGAGGGTGCTCCCTATATTCAGATCCACGAAGTCCGGCATTGCCAGAAGGGGAATCCCGGTAAGTATATCCGCTCCTATGAACCCTATGCCAAGAGCAACAATTCCACCGAATCCTATTGCAGTAAGGATTACCCCTACAGTGAAGCAGATTACCCTCCACAATGTTGAGAAGAAGCTGCCTGTAGCGCCCGCACCCATATTCCACATCTCACTCCCCACGTTCCTGGCACCCTGTGCAAACTTGCTGTGGATATGGTCAACGCTCTGCGGCTCACCCCTCATGGCACACCTCTGGCTTACAGTCCTGGCCTCAGGTATGATTACCCATAGGATGACATATACAAGGAGGAGAAAACCGAACCACCCCATGTGTATCCCCAGTAAGTTCCTCACGAAGAAAGACGGGGCTGTAAAGAGCAATGCAGACAGGATGAAGATGATCCTTATCCACACCGCATCTATCTTGAAATATGCGCCCAAGCCGCTGCACACCCCTGCAACAATGCCGTTGCGGGTATCCCTGTATATCCCCTTCTTTACCTTTTTTGACTCATGGCTCTCAGGAGAGCCGTCAATCTCATTGGGCCTTCCCAATACCTTTATGATTTCATCTATGTGGTGGAACTGTACAACTGTACCGCCGGTACACCCCTTCTCAATGAGAAGCTCCGATATCCTCTCCTCAATGTCATTCACCACCTCTGCCTCCTGGCTGCCATAATGTTCCTTGAGTTCCTCAAGGTAGCTTCCAAGAAGCTCGTATGCATCCTTCTCCACCTTGAATGCAAACCCCTGAAGGCTTATGTCAAATACCTCTTTCATAGCTGCTTGTTTTTAATGTATTCAACTGAATCAACTACCTCTTTCCATGCGGCATCCATCTCTGCCAGCACTTCCCTTCCCCTCTCTGTAAGCGAATAATATTTTCTTGGAGGGCCCTGGGTGCTCTCTTCCCATCTGTAGCTCAACAGCCCCTGGTTCTTCAATCTGGTAAGGAGCGGATACAGGGTCCCCTCCACCACTATCATCTGAGCCTCCTTCAGCTCCATTATAAGAGCCGAGGCGTATGCATCATTCCCCCTCAAGGTACTGAGTATGCAATACTCAAGAACGCCCTTGCGCATCTGGGATTTTATATTGTCAACGTTAGAATCTGTCATAACCTTATCATTTATTGGATGAGAACTTCCTTAAATTTTCAGCTGTCACAGGCAGGCCGAAAAGCTCGCATTTCTGGGCAGGTGTCTCCGCCAGAGGTGCGGCTATCCAGAGTATTACATATATCCAGAACCCAGCAGATCCCATGAACAGCGCAACTATGAAGATGATCCTTACAAGGAGGATGTCAATATTCAGATATGTTGCCAGTCCTGAACATACACCCGCTATTGACTTGTTGCAGGGATTACGGTAGAATTTCTTCACAGGCTTGTTGCCGCTCAGGATATCTGAGATAGGGTCGCTCCCCTCCTCGGTGTAAGGCTCCCCGTCAGGCATTCCAAGCTGGGCCACCACCTTTTCAACCATAGCAATGTCAACCACATTCCTGAATTGTGTTATCCCTTCAGAAAAAAGCTCTGCAATCCTCTCTTCAAGGTCATCCATCACCTCCTTGCTCTGCAATCCAAGCCTGCTCTTTGTCCTGAAGGCATTCAGATACCTCTTCAGTTTTGAATATGCATCTTCATCCATGGCAAAACTCCTTCCGCCAATTCCTACATTAACTGTCTTTTTCATAAGCTTTATGTTATTATATAGTATAGTCCTTTTATTGCAATGTTGTTTGTAATGCAAATATACTTACTTTCTTTACTACCTTGTGATACATAGTACCATAAAAACAAAAAAGAGGGTGAATATGTTCATCCTCTTTTTATCCCGACAGGTTAATATCTTTCAGCAATCCTTTGTATTACAGTCTATTTGCTGTAATTATGCAACAATCAACCCGTACTTCAACTTTGTAACAGCCTTGTTACTACTGAGCCGGCTCAGTTGCAGGTGCAGCCTCAACAGCTGGAGCAGCTGCATCAGTTGGGAACTGAGGCTGGGCTACAGGTGCTGTATTCTCAATCTTCTCTATAAGGGTTGAGTTGTTCTCCTCAACTCTGGTAGAAACGAATGCAGTTGCAGCAATACAAAGTACAATGATTATGATTGCAAGTGTCCAGGTTGCCTTCTCAAGGAAATCAGCAGTCTGTCTTACACCGAAAGTCTGGTTGCCTGCAGCAAAGTTTGCAGCCAATCCGCCACCTTTTGAGTTCTGTACCAATACTACAAGAGTAAGGATAACGCTTGCAATTACAATAAGGATAGCAATAACTGTGTACATAATTATCTATATTAATTTTTTGACTTTATTTCGTTTACAAGGGATGCAAAGTAAGCACTTTTTTCTGGATATAGCAAAATTAGTTTTGCATAAACCTCTATGGCCTTGTCATAATACCCCTGATCTGCATAAATTGCGGCAAGTGTTTCAGTAACAAAATCAAGGGAACCGTAATCCGTTTCCTCCTGTACATCTTCCGCCAGTTCCGGAGAATCTCCTGCAGCAGCCGGTGCCCCGAACCTGATCTCCACCGCCTTCTCCTGCTCATCCAGCTGGGCAAGGTCATCCTTTGAGAAATAATCCCCGCCAACCACAACAATACGTGGCTTCTCCTTCACAAGCTGATAATTGTCATCACCCTCCCCTTCGTCAAAATCAACCTCAAAAACAGGGTCTGCGGCCTGTTCCCCTCCCGATATCTCCATATCGGACAACAGCTCTATACCCTCTTCCGCATCAAGGAGCATCTCCACAGGCAATGTCTCCTCCATTCCCTTTTCCCGCTCCGCTATTGCCGCACGGCATCTGAGCAGCACTGCCTCCCTGCGTGGAAAAAAGACCAGGTTCTCCCTGTATCTCCCCTCCAGGCACTGCGGTTCAAGCTCCACCAGCTTGCGCAACAGCACTTCCCGTGCGTATGAGAACCACGGGTAACGGGTAACCATCGCCTGCAGCGCAGTCACCTCCAAATCCTGTATGCGTGTACCTGAATCCAAAATCTACCAGTTTGCCACGGTTGCATTGAAAATGTCCTCAACAAGGATCTCAACTATATCATCAACAAGCTGGGCCTCCACCGAATCAAGTGAAAGGTTTGAATCATAATCCTGGAAAGCCACAAACGACTTCTCAAAATTCTCATTCTCATGCTTGTTGTTCTTGAATGTTATCTTCACGGTTATGGTAAGCCTGTTCTGCGCTGCCACCTCCTGTGCCGTAACGGCTGTAGGGGTAACATCATACGATGTTATGAAGCCGCTTACCTCCAGATCCCCGCCGTCTTCAAGCATTTCAAGCTTTGTAAGCTTCCTGTACTGGTCCTGAAGGGCAAGGGTAAGGGTATTGCTCAATGAAGGGTTCACCTTCATTGCCTTGTTCTCAATATTATACACAGATATGGTATGTACATCCGGAGCAATGGATGTATCATTGAACTTATATATACCACAAGCTGAAAACAGCGGCAACAGTGCCGCCAAAAGAAGATACAGTTTCTGTTTCATATATTATTCCTCCTCAAGGTGCAGCTCCTTGATCTTCCTATACAATGTCCTCTCGGAAATCTCCAGGGCATCTGCCGCATCCTTCTTGTTGTCATATTTTTTCAGGGCCCTCCTGATAAGGGCATCAGTAGCGTTAGGGATGGAGAGGTCCTCCTCATAATCCGCGTCCACCGCTATTTCAGAATCACTGTCATTCAGAAGGGATGATGATGGTGATGAGGTTACGGCAGCATTTATTGCAGTAACCGCAGGGGCAGGCTGGAGTGTCTGGGCCACCTGGACTGCCGGAACGGCCTGAACAACAGCAGGAAGGGCCTGGATTTCCTCAACCTCCTCTCTGCCCGCAGCTCCTCCCTGGAGCCTCTCCACATCCTTCTTGAGGGTACGCACCTCATGCTGCAGCTGCTGCAGCAATGCCATGTAGAACTTCTCCCTCTCGTTTACAAAATCATTGCCGTGGAACTCACCTCCTACCACCGGCAGCGAATCGGGGCCGTCGGCCGGCAGATATTTCTGCAATATGGCAGGTTCAATGAGCCTCTCCTCCTCCAGCACCGACATCTGTTCCGCAACACTCTTGAGCTGCCTTACATTTCCAGGCCATCTGTACTGCGAAAGGAGCTGCTGTGCAACAGGCGAAAGCTTTACGGCAGGCATCTTGTATTTCTGGGCAAAATCAACCGCAAACTTTGTAAAGAGGAGATTTATGTCCGCAACCCTCTCCCTGAGTGCCGGGATTACGATAGGGACCGTATTGAGCCTGTAGTAGAGGTCTTCCCTGAACTTGCCGTGCTTTATGGCATGGGGCAGGTTTATGTTTGTAGCCGCAACCACCCTGACATTTGTCTTCTGCACCTTGGATGAGCCAACCTTCAGGAACTCACCTGTCTGGAGGACCCTCAGCAGCCTCACTTGTGTGGTAAGCGGCAGTTCGGCCACCTCATCCAGGAAGATGGTGCCGCCGTTTGCTGTCTCAAAATAACCCTTGCGGGTATCGTATGCTCCGGTAAATGCCCCCTTCTCATGACCGAAAAGTTCCGAATCAATGGTACCTTCCGGTATGGCTCCGCAGTTTACCGCTATATATGTCCCGTGCTTGCGGGCACTGTTCTGATGTATAATCTGGGGAATCACCTCCTTTCCAACACCGCTCTCCCCCGTTACCAATACGGAGAGATCTGTATTGGCCACCTGCACTGCAACCTCCAGGGCCCTCATGAGGGCAGGATCGTTGCCTATAATATCAAACCTCTGCTTTAGATTCTGTAATTCCATAATTGGCAAAGTTAAAAATTTTCTACTGCAATAAAGCCAATTTTGACTACTTTTGTTCAAAATGACCCATAAGGGGGCCATGATTTGAAAGAGATGAAAATATTAGCTTTGATACCTGCCAGATACGGCTCATCACGCTTTCCTGGCAAGCCTCTTGCCATTGTTAACGGCAAGCCTATGATCCAGAGGGTTTATGAACAGGCGGTAAAGGCATTCCCTAATGCCTGTGTGGCCACTGATGATTCTAGAATCTATGATGCCGTGAAAGGGTTCGGCGGAAAGGTTGTGATGACCTCTACGGAGCATAACAGCGGCACCGACAGATGCTTTGAAGCCCTCAACAACTATATGAAGGAGAGCGGCGAAACCTTTGATGTTGTGATAAATGTACAGGGTGACGAGCCTTATATAAAGCCTGAGCAGCTTCTGCAGCTGGGCAGATGTTTTGAGGACCCCGGCGTTGAGCTTGCCACACTCGTGAAGAGGATTGAGGACAAGGAGCAGCTCCTGAACCCCAACAGCCCCAAGGTGATAATTGACAAGAACAATGATGCAATATATTTCAGCCGTACTCCAATACCATATTCAAGGGATGTTGAGATTACGGACGAGTATGTAAGGGAGACCAGATTCTACCGCCATATAGGGCTTTACGGCTACAGGACATCCACATTGGCAAAGATATGTGCAATGCCCCAGAGTTTCCTTGAGAAAAGTGAGAAGCTGGAGCAGCTCAGGTGGATAGAGAACGGCCTGAGGATTAGGGTTGCCGAGACAACCTGGCAGACACATGCCGTGGATACCATGGAGGATTTGGAGTTTTTGAATTCCAAATCTGACTGGGATTGATTATATTTGCATAAAAGAGAAAAGAATCAATTTAAAATAACAGTTATGAAAAGATTTTTTTTATTGGCATGCATTTGCCTTGCCCTGGCAGCATGCAGCAATCCGTCAAAAATGGCCAAACTGGCTGAGACAGTTGTAACTGATGCGGCCTGTAAGACCGGCAGCGGCACGTCTTCTGATGTGCTTGAAGCTGTTGCTGGGAAAATAACAGCCACATATACTGTAAAGTTTCCTGCCAACTTTTTCCAGAGCGAGTCTTTGCTCAACATCACCCCTGTACTTGTATATGACGGCGGTGAGGTTGTAGGACCTGTACTTACACTTCAGGGAGACAAGATCATGGACAACTACAATGTAATCTCTTACAAGAACGGCGGTGAGATTTCAAGGGAAGTTACATTTGACTACAGGCCAGGCATGGAGAAAGCTGAACTTGAGCTCAGGGCTGTAGTTTACAATGCAGACAGGAGCAAACAGTACAAGTTCCCTGAGTCATACAAGATTGCTGACGGTACAAACTGCACATATATGCTCGTGAAGACAAATGGAACCCCTTCATTTGAGAGCGATGAGTACCAGAAGATCATCCTTGAGCAGAAGGAGTCACAGATTCTCTATACAATCAACCAGTCAAACGTAAGGAACAACCAGCTCAGGACAGAGCAGATGAAGGAGTTTGAGCAGTTCCTTAAAGAGGCAAAGGAGGATGAGCGCAGGACTATCGTTTCCAATGACATCATTGCATACGCTTCACCTGACGGAAGCATGAACCTCAACAGCAAATTGTCTGAGAACAGGGCAAAATCTGCAGAGACAGCTTTTGTGAAGGTAATCTCAAAGAAAGCCAAGGTTAAGGACATTCCATTGAACGTATCACAGATTTCTGAGGACTGGGAGGGATTCCAGGAGCTTGTACAGGCATCTGACATTGAGGACAAGGACCTTATCCTCAGAGTCCTTTCAATGTACTCAGACCCTGCAGTGAGGGAGCGTGAGATCAAGAACATGAGCGCAGTATTCAAGACTTTGGCAGACAAGGTGCTTCCTGCATTGCGCAGGGCAAGGTTCGTTGCCAATGTAGAGTACAAGAACTGGACTGATGAGGAGCTCACACAGATCATCAACCAGAACATGGACCAGCTTGATGAGGAGGCTCTCCTCTACGGTGCCACATTGTTTGACAAGGATGATGCAAAAGCAGAGATCTACAAGGCAGCTGCCAAGAAATATAACAGCAGCAGGGCTTACAACAACCTTGCAGCCATGAGCCTGAAGGCAGGCAAGACCAATGATGCCGAGGGTTACCTTGCAAAGATGGACAGCAAGACCCCAAGCTACTACAACAACATGGCAGTGGCTGCAATGCAGAATGGTAACTACGATGCCGCTGCAGAGTATCTTGCAAAGGCAGGCAACCTTGAGCAGGCAAAAGTGAACATGGGTGCCCTCCTTATCCTGAAAGGTGACTACAAGAGTGCAGCAACTGCCCTTGCAGGTTCAGGTTCTTACAATGAGGCCCTTGTAAATGTACTCAACGGCAATCTAAACGAGGCTTCTGCAGTCCTTGGCAATGGCGGATGTGCATGCAAATCTTACCTGAAAGCTGTAATTGCAGCACGCCAGGGCAACAATACAAAAGCTAAAGAGCTTCTTGAGGTTGCAAAGAAAGAGGAAAAATATGCAAAAAGAGCTGCCAACGACATTGAGTTTGCAAAGCTTTAATACATTGCTCCACATTTGATACGCCGGGCGGGAATCATATCCCGCCCGGTTGTTTTTTTGCCGGATTATCTGCAAATTTGCAATGGTTACATCCACAACCGGACCAATGATGAAAAAGGAACTGGCAATATTCACAAACACATATCCCTACGGAACCGGAGAGACTTTCCTCGCAGATGAGGCACCTTATGTCTTTGCCGGATGGGAAAAGGTACATGTATTCCCGATGTATATTCCCCAAGGTGAAGTGGGGGAACCTGTGCGCAGGATGCCGGCAAATGCCGTGCTGCACAAGCCCATGCTGAAAGGGGACCACAAGGACAAATGGAGCCTCCTGCTCGGAGGGACATTCTCCTTTGCCCCGTTCCTGTTTGCAATGAAGGAATTTGTCGGGAAGAAAATATATTCAGACAGCCACAAGTGCCGGATATGGGTGAATTACCTCTGCATACTCCGCTCCATACTGGGCAACAGGGAGAGGATGAGGGAGGTTGTGGAGACTCTTGAGGGGTGCAGGGTTGCATATTTCTATTGGGGTGACAAGTCTGCCCTTACAATCCCTTTCCTGAAGAAGCGGATGGGTGCCGGAGCCCCTCTATTTGCAGTAAGGTTCCACGGCTCGGACATATATGAAGAGGCAAAAGGCTATCTTCCGTTCAGGGAGATGCTCTACGGGGCCATTGACCATGCTGTTCCGGTTTCACGGAACGGAAGTGAATATATTGCAGCAAGATACAGGAACCAGCCGAACAATATCTCGGTACACAAGCTGGGCAGCTTCTGGCACAGTGACGCATGCCCCAATCTGGGAGCGCCGGTGCCCAATCTGGAAGGTGAGCCGGAGAGTACCGGGGCATACAACATAATCAGCTGTTCAAATGTGATTGAACTGAAGAGGGTACATCTGCTGGCAGCGGCAATGCTACATCTGGAGAGGAACCGGGAGCTTGCCGGTGCCCTGAAGGAGAAGGGGGTGAGCCATATCTGCTGGACACATATAGGGGACGGCCCGCTGCTGGAGCCCATCAAGGAGATGGTGGTGCAGAACGGGGTTCCGGAGGGGGAAGAGGGGATTGTCCCTGTGGCATTCAGCTTCAAGGGGGCCATGCCACACGAAAAGGTTATGGAACATTACCAGACACACTATACAGATCTCTTTGTAAATGTGAGCCGCTCCGAGGGAATTCCGGTATCCATAATGGAGGCCCTTTCATACGGAACACCTGTACTGGCTACGGATGTAGGGGCGGTAAGGGAGCTTATACCTGAAGGATGCACCTGCGGAAGGCTCATCAAGAAGGATATTTCAGCAGAGGAGCTGGCCGGCGAAATTGCCCGGTGGATACTCGGCAGCCTTGAGATGCCTGAATTTGAACTGGCACTGGCTGCAAGGAGGGAGTGGGAGGAGAACTGGAGCGCCAGGAAGAACTATGCCGGATTTGCAGCCTGGCTGGAATCCCTCCAATGAACGGGCACTCCATGGAAATGACAAAAACACTTGAAAAATATGAAGAAACTATTTGTAACACTAATTGCATTTATGAGCAGTTTACTGGCAATTGCTGAGAGCATGGAGGTGACCATGTTCAGATATGCCGGCCCGTATGCGGTTACCGCACCGTACATGGTAAACGGCACCGATGTCAATGCAAAACCTTTTGATGCAAAGGGGCTGCTTGACAGCTATGTTTCATTTGAAGCCCTTAAGGGTGCACCGCTTGCCGCCCTCCCGGCTGCCGGATTCGGAGGTGAAGCCCTCACCATAAATCTTCTGGGGTTCACCATTGAGAACAGCAGGTACGCAAAAGGGGAGCTCAAGATAGAGGGGCTGGAGAACTGTCAGGTATATCTCAACGGCAAGAAACTGCAGGGAAACAAGCTGGAGCTTGAGCCTGCAACCCACTCTGTAGTGATAAAGTTCCTTGCAGGCGGTGAGTTTGAGGCCAAACCATCCATAAAGGTTGAATGTGAGGCGGAAGGGATTATCTCACTCAGGGAGGACGGATTGAGGAAATATACCCTCAAGGATGTGCTCCACGGTACCAGATTCCAGAATGTGAGCCTTTCACCTTGCGGAAAATACCTCATCACAGGCTACACCACCTCACTTCCCGAGGGCAAGAGCAGCCGCAGCACCACTGTAACCGAGCTTGCAACAGGGAACATTGTGGCCCGCACAAGTGAGGGTATCCGCTGGATGCCGGCAACTTCAAGATACTGGAGCATCCGCACAGATGCCTCAGGAAGGGACATCATCACAACTGACCCTGCAACCGGAAAAGAAACTGTATTTGCACATAATATTCCCGACGGCCATTTCCAGATATCCCCTTCAGAGGATTACCTCCTCTACTCGGTAGAGCAGAAAGGGCCGGCCGAGAAAAAGGAGATTTACGAGGTGATTGAGCCGGACGACCGCCAGCCGGGCTGGAGGAACAGGTCATACCTGGCAAAATACGACCTTGCAACAGGGGTGATGCAGCAGCTTACATTCGGCTACAGCAGCACATGGGTGGCAGACATCTCTGCAGACGGCAGCAAACTCCTTGTCATGACAGGCAGGAGCAGGCTCACGGAGCGCCCTACATCATTGTCATCACTATACCTGATGGATGTGGCCTCACTCAGCATGGAGCCTCTGGTTGAGGATGACGGATTCATCAACTCAGCAAAATTCTCCCCTGACGGAAAGTCAATTGCCATCAGCGGCTCACCTGAGGCATTGGGAGGAATAGGCAAGAACGTGAAGGAGGGACAGACCCCGAGCATGTATGATTACCAGCTCTACATAATGACCTTGGCAGACAAGAAGATTGTACCTGTAACCAGGGAGTTCAACCCTAATGTAGGAAGCTACGAGTGGAGTGAATTTGACGGCAACATCTATTTCACCGCCGAGAACAAGGACTGCAAGAGCCTCTACAGGCTCAACCCTTCAAACGGGAAGATAGAGCAGATTCCTACCCGGGAAGATCTTGTAAACAGGTTCACCATGGCATCTTCAGCACCTGTAATGGTATGGTACGGACAGGGAGCCTCAAACTCAGACCGTTCATATATCATTGACCTCAAGAAAGGGAAGAGCTCGCTTCTTGAAGACCTGAGCAAGGACATTCTGGAAGGTGTGAAACTTGGAGAGTGCAGGCCTTGGAACTTCACCAACTCCAAAGGTGATGAGATAAACGGACGCTACTATCTCCCTGCAGACTTTGACCCTTCAAAAAAATATCCGCTCATAGTAAACTACTACGGAGGCTGCAGCCCTACAAGCAGGAACTTTGAGAGCAGATATCCACACCATCTGTATGCCGCCATGGGATATGTGGTGTATGTTGTGAACCCTAGCGGAGCCACCGGCTTTGGACAGGAGTTCTCTGCCCGCCACGTGAACACAGCCGGAAATGGCCCTGCAGATGACATAGTTGAGGGCACAAAACAGTTCTGCAAGGAGCACAGCTTTGTAGATGAGAAGAAGATAGGCTGTATAGGTGCATCATACGGAGGATTCACCACACAGTATCTCCAGACAATAACGGACATCTTTGCCGCAGCAATCTCACATGCCGGCATCAGCGACCACACCAGCTACTGGGGTGAAGGCTACTGGGGTTATTCATACAGCGAGGTGTCAATGGCAAACAGCTACCCTTGGAGCCACAAGGACCTTTATGTAGAACAGAGCCCGCTCTACAATGCCCACAAGGTGAACACCCCAATCCTCTTTGTACACGGAGATGCAGACACCAACGTACCTGTAGGGGAGAGCATTCAGATGTACACAGCCCTCAAGCTTCTGGGCAAGGAGACAGCAATGGTACTTGTAAAGGACCAGGACCACCATATCCTTGATTACAACAAGCGCATACTATGGCAGAACACCATCTTCGCCTGGTTCGCCAAATGGCTCCAGGATGACCCTACATGGTGGAATGCAATGTATCCGCCAAAGACATTGTAGGGATCTTTCTTCCCCCCCCACATAAAAGGGCTCCCCGGAATCCGGAGGGCCCTTCTCATTCTTTACCCCTTGTTCGCCGGCACAAAGCCGTGGCTTTCAATCTCCTGGTCATACCAGTAGTCTTCATCCCATTTTGGAGAGGTGAGTTCCCCGGGGTTGCTGATCCTGAAGGCCATGTAGGTTATCGGGAGCCCTTTCTTTATATAGTGGGCCTCGTAGAAGGTGCGGATTGAGAGGATGTCGTCTGCCCTGCCGCTGCCGTATATGTCTGTGTTTGCCTCCAGTATCTCCAGGTTGTTCTGCTGTGCGCAGGCAAGGGTGTATTCGTGGAGGAAGCGGCTGTCTGTCTTGAGGTTGATTATGCCGCTTGGGAGGAGGAAGTTCCTGTAGCGGTGGAGGAACATGGGACCTGTGAGCCTCCTGCGCTCCCTCTTGAGCTGCGGGTCTGCAAAGGTGATCCATATCTGCTCAATCTCATCCTTGGCAAAGAGGGATTCTATGAACTCTATCCTGGTGCGGATGAATGCCACATTTGGCATCTTGAGCTCTGTTGCCTCTTTTGCCCCTTTCCACAGGCGGGCCCCCTTTATGTCAATGCCTATGAAGTTCCTGTCGGGAAACATCTTTGCAAGGGCAATGGTGTATTCCCCCTTGCCGCAGCCCAGCTCCAGTGTAATGGGGTTGTTGTTCTTGAAAACCTCATTGTGCCATTTCCCTTTCAGCGTATAGTCCTTGCCCAGCACCTCCTCTGTCTGTGGCTGGTAAAGGCATCCGAATGTCTCGTTTTCCCTGAATTTCCTAAGCTTGTCTTTTGAACTCATTCCTTATTTTGTTTGCAGTGTACCCCAAGTCCGAGGATGTTGCTGTAATCCTCATTCCCATCCCCTTTTGAGAGGGTCATGGTCCATTGGCCTGGAATCTTGTTATAAATGTTTTTTCTGTAGGGCCATACTATCTCCCTTACTCCATGTGAGGTCTTGCCGCTCCTTCCGTCTTCCAGCACACGCAGGGGCAGCGTTACGGAATCCCGGTATTGTGTGCCGTCCGGTGCAGTGAGTGTTATGCATATTGGAAGCCCCCTCTTTTCAGCCATACTCCTCCCGGTGGCAACCTCTCCGGTAATGTAGAGCGCGCATGCGCCGGTTGTATCAGCCATTTCAAACTGCAGGGTTACATCTTCATCCCCGCTCCATCCGTGTATCCTGTCCAGGTTCACGTATGCGTAGTCAACCACAGGCCTGGAGGTGCAGGAGCATATCAGAAGTGCCGCAGCTGCGAAAAGGCATAAAAGATTATCAGGCCTCATTGCCTTTCTCCTGTCTGTTCCCCTTGTCTGGCCTGTTGCCTTTCTCCTTGTGCTGCCTCTTCTCTCCGTTTCCCTCTTTCGGGCCGCGTCCTTTCCTGTTGCGGCTCTTTTTCTTCTTCTTGTCATTGTCAAAGCGTGATATGCTCTCCTCTCCGGCTGCACTCATGAACTCAGGGGATTTGTCGGTAAAGCTGTTCTGCATCCTTGAAGGGGCCTTCTGCCCTTTCTTGTTCATGAAGATGACCTCCTTTACCTCTTTGGCTGTGAGGGTTACCATATTGGCCATGCTCTTTGGGTCATACGAGAACCACATCATCCCCTTGAGGATATCTGTCTTCATGAGGTATGCCTCTCCGTCTTCAAACTGGAGCGGTTCGGTAACCTTTGGTATCTTCTGCTGTGCATCCACATATACTGAAGCCTCGTAGTTGATGCAGCATTTGAGCTTGCCGCACTGCCCTGCCAGCTTCTGCGGGTTGAGCGAGAGGTCCTGGCATCTTGCTGCCTGTGTGGTGATGGACTGGAAGTTGTTCATGTACCTGCTGCAGCAGAGCGCCTGGCCGCATACTCCAAGTCCTCCAATGAGGCCTGCCTCCTGCCTTGCGCCAATCTGTTTCATCTCAATCCTGATGCGGAACTCTTCCGCAAAGTCCTTGATGAGCTGGCGGAAATCCACCCTCTCATCTGCAATGTAGTAGAATATTGCCTTTGTGCCGTCTCCCTGGAACTCCACATCCCCAATCTTCATGTTCAGCTGGAGGTCTGCAGCCATCTGTCGGGACCTTATCATTGTCTTGTGCTCCCTGGCAATTGCCTCCTGCCATTTCTGGATGTCTGCAGGGCGGGCCTTGCGGTAAATCCTCTTGAACTCGTATGTTGCAGGGTCTATCCTGTCCCTCCTGAGCTGGTTGGCGATGATTGGGCCGGCAAGGGTAACTATACCCACATCGTGCCCGTTCTGGGCCTCAACGACCACAATGTCACCTATCTTGAGGTTCTGCTCCGATGCATTCCTGAATATATATTTGCGTGTATTCTTGAACCTCACCTCAAAGAAATCCTTCATCTCTTCCTGGGTTATCCCATCCAGCCAGTTGAATACACCCAGCTTGCAGCAGCTCCTGCTGTATGTGCATGAAATCTCACCTGTGCTGCTTATCTCCTTTTCACAACCTCTCTGGCAGTCGTACTCTTTAATTGTTCCCATAGTCATATATTGTAGAATATGCGATTGCATAAATCGCAAAAAATAAATTTGGGGTTCACATTGCGCTCAATGCACTCAAGGGCATTGTTGAGCCACCCCGCACCTTTCTGATAAAAATCGGGCCTTATTCTTCCCGACAGCTCCCGGAGCTTTTCCCTTTCCCCTGCAGAGGAATAAGAGATCTCCTCCAGCCCGAGGCTCATCATGTAAAGTTTCCTCAATATCTCCCCACCTTCAATGCAGATGCTCTTCTGCATCTCCTTGCCGCAGGAGGCAACCTGCTCCCATGAATCAATTAGGGAGGCCAGATCCTTCCTTATGGCATTCTGCAGTATGGCAATGAAGATTCCGTTCTCCTCGCTCTGCTCATCTTCCCTCCCTATCAGCTGCAGGGCCTTGCCCAGACTGCCGCCGGAACATCTTGCCCAGAAAGCGGCATCCTCTTCATCGAGGCCGCACCTGCGCTGGAGTTCCTGCTGCAGGAGCTCTTTTTCAATTGGAGGGAGTTCAATTATCCTGCATCTGGAGAGGATTGTGGAGATAATCCTTTCCGGATTGTGCGAAATTAAAAAATAATATGTTCCGTTTCCCGGTTCCTCCAGATTTTTCAGCAGCTTGTTGGCAGCCTCCTGGTTCATCCGCTCCGGGAACATTATGAGCATCACCCTTGCGCCCCCTTCGTATGAGCTGAGGCTGAGCTTGCGTATTATTGAATTGGCTTCGGCAACGCTTATGGTCCCCAGCTTGTTGTCTATCCCGAACGCCTTGTACAGCTCCTGCTCCCCAAAATAGGGGTTCCTCTTTACAAGCTCCCTCCAGGCAGGGTAGAACTGTTCCACCTCACCCCTCTTGTCCCCGCCTATGGTGGTGGAAGTGTTTATCGGGAAGGTGAAATGGATATCAGGGTGTACCAGCTTGCCGGTCTTTATGCAGTTGCTGCATACCCCGCAGCTGTCCCCTCCCTTGCGCTCCTTGCAGAACATGTATTCCAGCGTTGCAAGTGCAACGGAAAGGGCCCCGTATCCCTCTTTCTCAACAAACAGCACGGCATGCGGCATCCTCCCGGCATCCACCATGTTCCGGAGGTTCTCCATGATTCCGCTATGTCCTGTAATCTGAGAAAAAGGCATGATGTAAAATTAAGTTTTTTTATCCAATTACCAACATTTCACAATTGGCGCAGTCAAATTTAAGCCTGAACCTGTTCCTGCCATTGAGCAGATAGAGGGGTTCGGTAAAAGAGGTCCGTGCGGTATTGTCCCTGTACCCCTTGTCTGCAGCCCATCTTGTCCGGTAGTTGGGGCACAGTCCAAGCTCGTACTTGATGCAGTATTTTGTCCTCATCAGTTCTGCCTGCGGCACCTCCTGCAGTTCGTATGCAGGGGCAACCTCTCCGGCCCCGAGGCTTGTGTAAAGCTCCCTTGAAACTGAATTGGCACAATTGGCCAGATATGTGAGCCTCCCTTCTGCAGGGAGCGGTGCGGCACTCCTCTTCCTGAGCAGGAATTCCTCCCCGGCAGCTTTTCTGGCCGTATCCGTAACCCTCTTTATCTCTTCTGCCAGCCCGGCGGCCATATCCCTCCTTATGCCGTTGAGTACGGAGGCAGGGAAGAAAGGCATCCCATTCACCTGTACTGACTCCACGCTGAACGAGAATATGTCTGTCCTTTTCCCAAGCTGCTTCCTCATCCCCTCAGCCGCCATGGCAGGATTCTGTGCCACCTCGCCCTTCTGCTCCACCTTATGGCAGATGCCTATACCTTCACCGGTTGAGGCGTGGATGTACAGCTCACCCTCTTGTTCCCTTATGGCAAGCTTCACATCAATCTCCCTGCATGGCATGTTCCTTTCAAGTTCCTTCTCAAATGCAATGTTGAAGTTCCTGTATATCCTGGAATTGGCAGGCACCTGCAGCTTTTCGGTTGTGGCAACCATGTTGCCGTTACAGGTATTGGCCCTGGCGCCCAGAATCTCACCCCCCGGGGTTACAAAGCAGAGCCCGTCGCCATTCTGTATGGGGCTTTTTTCCTCATTCAGCCTATATGTGAAATGGAGCTGCCCGAACCTGTTCTTTCCGGCAGAGACCATATTCCCGACAAATTCTCCCAGATATTTTGCACCGTCCCTGCTGTTCCATCTTCCCCTCATCCCGTCAACGAACAAGGTAGTGTAATCCCTGTTGAATGTGGCGGCAGGATCGGGGGTGAACCCTCCCTTGCAGGTACCGTAAGAAGCGCGCCTGTATCTGCTGTCCCTGGCCAGGAATTCATCAATCTTCCTGCGGTAGAGCAGTACGGTATTCTTTATGTAAGATTCGTTCTTGAGTCTCCCCTCAATCTTGAATGAGGTTATCCCCGCCTCCACAAGCTGCTGTATATGGTTACTGAGGTTCAGGTCCTTTAGTGACAGGAGCGGGGCATCCTTGCGCAGCTCCTTACCTGTACTGTCAACAAGCGTGTAGCTGTTGCGGCAGGCCTGCGCACAGCATCCGCGGTTGGCGCTCCTGCCTGTAATCTTCTGGCTCAGGTAGCACTGGCCGCTGTAGCTTACGCACAAGGCTCCGTGCACGAATGATTCAAGTGGAACCGTGGTGGCTCCCTTTATTGCGGCTATCTGTGCAGTTCCCAGCTCCCTTGCAAGGATAAGCCTGCTGAAGCCGAGCGATTCCAGGAACCGTGCCT
This sequence comes from uncultured Muribaculaceae bacterium, assembly GCA_964475015.1. Lineage (GTDB taxonomy): Bacteria > Bacteroidota > Bacteroidia > Bacteroidales > UBA932 > Egerieousia. The sequence continues at coordinate 29,612 of CAYYVA010000004.1, read as the reverse complement.
GTTCAGGGGTTCTTATGTTTGTCTGTGTAGAGGCGTACAGCTCAATTGGAGGGAGATCCATCTTCAGGATGGCAAGATCCTGTACAATGATGGCGTCACACCCTATCCTGTGTGCCTCAATTATTGTTTCCCTTGCCTGCTGCAGCTCCTCCTCGTACAGGATGGTATTCACCACCATATACACCTTGGCGCCGAATTTATGGGCATAATCCGCCAGCTCCGCAATGTCGGAGATTGAATTGCCGGCGGCCTCCCTTGCTCCAAAACGCGGGCCTGCAATATATACAGCATCGGCACCACAGTCTATAGCTGCAATGCCGATACTTTTATTCTTTGCCGGAGCCAGCAGCTCAAGCTCTATTTGCATAGTGTGCCAACTTTGCTGGTTGCGTAAGCGCCGAAGTTCTTGTCTGAAGTGATCTGTTTGTAGAACTCGCAAGCTTTTGCGTTGTTGCCTTTAGCCTCGTATGCCCTTGCAAGGTAATATTTTGCGTTGATAGAAGCGTCACCCTCAAGCAATGAGATAGCCTGGTCGTATTTCTTGAGGTTGAAAGCAGCCATACCACCGTAGATGTTAGCCTTGGTATTGCCGTACTCGTTAGCTTTCAATACATTCTCAAGGGTTGCAGCCTGGTTCTTGGCCTTGTATGCAGCAACTGCATTCTTAAGGTAGATGTTGCCGAGCTGTTTGTCAGCGTTAGCCTTCTGTCCGAACTCTGAAGCCTTGTTGTATGCTGCAACAGCACCCTCCACGTCACCTGTATTGGCCTTGCACATGCCGAGTCTCAACCATGCAATACCGTTCTCGCCGTTGAGGTCAATGGCTTTCTGGTACTCAGCTGCAGCCTCTGCGAACTTCTTCTCGTTCAAGAGGGCGTTACCGTCAGCAATGTAGATCTGAGGAACGAGGTCTTTTGCCTCCTCAGCAACCTCAGGCTTGCCATAATCGGTTGCAAGTTTCTGTGCCTGTGCCAAAAGCTCAATGGCCTTGTCCATATCTTTTGCATTTGCAGCATCCTTACCCATCTTGAGTACAAGGTTAGGGATGATGTTCTTGCAGTCACCTGCAAGTGCAGCACCCTCCTCGCCAAGGCCTTCAGCCATAGCAAGGGCTTTCTGGAAGTTCTCAAGGGCTCCTGCCTCGTTACCCTCGTTAAGGGCAGTTGCAGCTGCATTGTACAACTCAGTTGCCTGTGTTAAATCCTGTGCACCGGCAGCTGTGCATACTGTAAGTGCGAGTACTGCTGCCGCAAATAGTTTAGCAATCTTTTTCATTTCGGTATTTATTATTTGTTGTTATTGTCTTTTATCTTGGCAAATGTAAAAAAAATAGATGTACAATCAAAAAAGAGATTTAAAGTTTGTAAATTTGCAATTTACCCAACGGATGCAAAAACATATTGTGAGAATGAAACAAAAATTGTGCCTGATATCTATATTGCTGCTCTCTGTACTCTTCTGCAGTATGGCGGCGGCCCAGGAACCGGATGTGCAGAAGCTTCCTGCCGATCCACGGATCAAGACGGGAAAACTGGCCAACGGACTCACCTATTATGTAATAAAGAATGATGCCGTGAAGGGGCATGCGGATTTTGCCGTTGCCCAGAAAGTGGGCACTTCCCTTGAAGAGGGGAACCAGAAGGGGATGTGCAAGATGCTGGAACTCCTTTCAACCAGAGGTACAAGGAACTTTACCGATTCAACAATTGTAAAGTACCTCAATTCCATAGGTGTGGGGAGCAAGAACATAATATTTGAGACAGGCAAGGATGAGATTGTATATACAATAGGGAATGTCCCTGCAGGGAACCAGAATACAATGGATTCAACGCTCCTTATCCTGTATAACTGGATGGCTTCAATAAATATTGATGAGGAGGATGTGGCCCAGACCATGCCTATGCTCCGGAACAGCCTCATAGACCAGTTCGGCGCGCAGGAGAGGATAGATGATGCAATCATGAAGGAGCTGTATCCCAAGAGTCCGTATGCAGGCTCAATCACTGCCGGACAGATAAATGATCTGGAAACATATTCATCAAAAGAGCTGAGGAACTTCTATTACCGCTGGTTCAGGCCGGACCTGCAGGCGGTGTTTGTGGTTGGGGATGTTGACCCTGCAAAGGTGGAGACACAGATAAAGTCAATCTTTGCAACCATACCAAAGCCGCTGAAGGTGGAGAAGAGGGATTATTATACACCCAAGATAGTGAACGGCACCAGAGTGGTGATAGGGAAGGACCCGGAGTATGACAAGACATCAGTTTCAATAGATTTCCAGAGCAAGCCGCTCACAGACAAGTACAAGCTCACAAGCGTGCCGTACATTGAGGCATATTTCAACCATGCCATTTCAACATTGCTTTCCAGCAGGATACAGGAGGGGATAGTGGCCCAGAACCTCCCCATAACCAATGTGAAGATAAGCGGGGGCAAGTTCATGGACATGGCCAACATGGAGACATTCTGCATCACGTTTGAAACTCTGCCGGAATCTGTATATTCTGCCATCTCATTCATGAGCGGGGAGATAAACAGGATGGCAAAGACGGGCTTCAACCCGCAGGAGTTCAGCAATTCCAGGGAGATCTATTTCCGTGAACTGGAGAACATCTATGACAACAGGTTCAGCCAGCGCAATTCCATCTTTATGGATAGGGCCATGGAGAACTGGTTCTACGGCTTCTCGCTGGCCAGCATAGAGATGCACTTTGAAATAATGAAGGAGATTCTGTATACCCTCAAGACAAGCCAGCTCAACAGTTATGCCCAGGCCCTTCTGGGGCAGAAGGAGGGGGTTGTCATCTCATGCAGGATGCCTGATGTGGAGGGGATAGAGGAGCTTTCTCCCGACAGGATAAAGAACTCATTTGTAAATTCCCTCTCAAAATCATCATATACCGCACAGAAGGGTGAGCTTGTGAGCTGGCCCAAGTTTGTATCGGGCGAGAGGCAGGTTTCCATTGTGGGGGAGACCCAGGACCCTCTGTCGGGAGCATATATGTTCAGCCTTTCCAACGGGATAAATGTCTTCTTCAAGAAGACTTCCGGTTCCCTGGATACAATATCCTTCCGGGCTGTGAGCAAGGGAGGCCTTTCTGTTGTGAGGGAGAACTTCGGGAGTGACATGGAGCTCTATATAAGTGACATTGCCAACCTCAGCGCAATGGGCGGGCTTTCAAGGCAGAGATGGGACAAGCTGTATTCATACAACAACCTCTCCCTGAAGGTGAAGATCAATGACCATCTGGAGGAGCTGTACGGATACAGCGGCAAGGAGAGCCTTGAGAAGCTTTTCCATCTGATAAACCTGAACTTTACCCAGAGGGAGGATGACTACAACTCGTTTGACATCTACAAGAGGGGGAAGAGCTATGAGGCAATTTACCGCAAGCTCTCTCCAAAGAAGGTGTTTGAGGATTCGGTTGAGTTCTACAACTTCAGCAACAAGCGCTTTATCCCTACCCATTCAAGGGAGTATGTAGATAAGATGGATTACTACAAGATACAGAAGGCAATAGCCGGAAGGCTGGCAAATCCGGCGGATTTTGTGTTTGCATTTGCCGGCAATGTGGAGATTGGGGAGCTGAAGGAGTATGTTGTGAAGTATCTGGGTTCACTCCCTACATCGCATGATAAGGAGGAGTGGTTTGTAACTCCGGATTATCACACAAAGGGGAGGGTCTCAAGGAGCTTCCTGCACAGGATGGTGATACCGAGGACATACGTTGATGCAACGGTTTCATGCGGAATGCAGAATACCCAGGAAAATGTGGTGCTGGCGGGCCTTCTGCAGGAGTATCTGCAGGGTGTCTGTTCAGGGGGCAAGATCAAGGAGCTCTCTCCAAGGAGCACAATCTCAACTGAAATAGAGTATTATCCGGAGGAGATAATGATATGCCGCTCAAGGTTTGAGACAGACAGTGCGGGCGCGGCCCAGATTCTGGACATATTGGATTCAAGGCTCCATGCGGTTGCATACGAAGGACTGCAGGAGAATGTGTTTGCTGCCCTGAAGAACAGTTTCATGAAAAAGGTTACGGCGGCAATGGAAAGGAACGGGTATTGGGTGGATGCCTTTGTGGACAGCTATCTGTTCGGCAAGGATTTCCATGCCGGGTATCTGGCTGCAATTTCTGGGATGACCCAGGCAAAATTCAAGGATTTCGTGGATAAGGTTTACAGAAGGGGCAATATGATAACCGTTGTGATGGAGGGTACAACCCAGGATGTCAATACACAGAACCTCTTCAGGGAAAACCAGTTCATAAGGGACTTTTTTGATCTATAGACTATGGTTACAAGGGACAGGAGCTTCATATTTGAGATAGACGGATGTCTGGTTTCGTCGGAGATACTCCAGGAGTATTTTGCATGTGATTTTGAGAAATGCCACGGCTGCTGCTGCATCATAGGTGACAGCGGTGCCCCATTGGAGGCGGATGAGGTGGAGTGCTTCAGGAAGGAGTATGATTCATACAGCAGATACATGACTCCGGAGGGGAGGTGCGCCCTTCACAAGCAGGGGTTTGCGGTGGTGGACCAGGACGGGGATCTGGTAACTCCGCTGGTGAACAATGAGGAGTGTGTATATACCTCATTTGACAAGGACCACAATTGTTTCTGTGCAACCGAGCTTGCCTACTGCAAGGGTGAGGCCAAGTTCCGCAAGCCCATATCATGTGCCCTGTATCCCATAAGGGTAAGCGTGCTCTCCAATGGAGTGCAGGCCCTGAACCTCCATAGGTGGAGCATCTGCAAATGTGCCTTTGAAAAGGGAAAAAAAGAAAAGGTCCCCGTATATCAATTTTTGCGGGAACCTATAATCAGGAAATTCGGGGAGGGTTTCTATTCAGCACTTGAGGCGGCAGCCAAGAGCCTGCAGGCCTCTGAGTAGTCCTCTTCATTTACAACCAGCTCAATGCTCAGGAGGTCTGAGTTGCATACCCCTGCCCAAAGCGGGGTATTCTCACCCAATATGGCGGCCTTTATGCCGGCATTCTCAAGCATCCCCTTGGCTACATTTGCGCTGAATGAATCCGTGAACTTCTTTACTGTCTTCATGATGTACCTCCCTTATTGCAGGCGGAAGCGGCTATTTGCCCTCCTCCTCCCTGCAGATATAATACTCAATGTTGCGTGAGAATCTGAGCACATCTTTCCTCAAGCCCTCAATGACTACAGGGTAATCTGTGTAGTCAATTGTGACGTTGTCCTCATAAAGGCGGAGGAGACGCATGAAAGGGTTCTTCATCTTGAATGAGATGGAAGTTGCGCTTTCCGAGTCAATCACATAGTTTGCATTCTCAAACAGTTCAACAATCTCTTTCCTGTGTTCCTTTACATTAGAGACATACATCTGCTTCTTCTGGAAACCAAGGGCGGGATAAACCGCTGCAACTGCCACAAAGAATGCCAGCATCTTGTAGATTGAACCGTCCACAAGGAGCATGTCAATTAGGGTAAGCCCCTCAGGCTTTACTGAGCAGTGGAATGTAATCACAAGGATTATGCTGCATACAACTGTAAAATAAACGAAGTATTTTACTGATCTGATGAAATATTTCATTTTGTCCTTTATTGTTGGTTTTTAAAAAATCTTTCTTCTTGCCACGGTAGTGTTCTTTTTCTGTATCTCCTTTATGGCCAGGGCCGCTGCTCCAAGTATAGGGGCATTCTCATATTCAAGTGACGAGAGGGTAAGCTTCACCTTCCCTTTCCACAACGGGAGTATGTTCTTCTCCATTGCCCTTTTTGTAGGGGTGAGGATAAGTTCCTTTGCGTTGGCAACTCCTCCGCTCAGAAATATGGCTTCAGGAGAAGTGAGGGCAACCAGGTTTGCCAGGGCTTCACCCAGATATTCCCCTGTAATCTCAAAAGCCTTCTTTGCAACCGGGTCACCTGCCTTTGCCGCATAGGCAATGTCCCTTGAGGTAAGTTCCTCAACAGGGATGTTCTTCAGACGGGTACTCTCATTCTTCTCCCCAAGGAGCTCAATGGCGGTACGCCTGAGCCCTTTTGATGAGGCATAGCACTCAAGGCATCCTTTCCTGCCGCATCCGCAAGGCCTTCCGTTCTCCCTCATGACCTTGATATGGCCAAGCTCCCCTGCAAAGCCGTCGTGCCCGTACAGGAGGTTCCCGTCAACAACTATGCCGCTTCCCAGCCCGGTGCCCAAAGTTATCACCGCAAAATGCTTCATCCCCTTGGCTCCGCCGTAGATCATCTCCCCTATAGCTGCCGCATTGGCATCATTTGTAACCACAACGGGCTTGTTGTCAAACAGCGAGCTCAGTTCCCTTGCCAGCGGAAGCCTCCCTTTCCAGATGAGGTTGGCCGCATTCTCTATATCCCCAGTATAATAGTTGCTGTTAGGTGCACCTATCCCTATTGCAGATATGCAGTGTGGGATGTCAAGCATATCGGACAAGGCCATAATCTCCTCCTTTATCCTCGCCACATAGTGCTTGAACTCCTTGTGGTCTGAGGTGGGGAAACTGCCTTTGGCATAAATCTTGCCGAACTCATCAACAAGGGCAAAAGATGTCTTTATTCCGTCAACATCAATGCCTGCAACCAGATTTTTCATAGAGATTGAGTATTAATCAGGATATAACCCGTTAAAGTGGGGCAAATTTAATAAAAATTGTTATTTTTGCGGGGATATCATTAAAATTAGTTTGATATGGAGAAGAATTACAAAAACATCATTATAGCGCTTTCTGCGGTAGCCGTGGTGCTTCTGGGAGTGCTTATTTATGTATTCGTTGACAGGAACAGCATCATCAATGACCTTACCATAGAAAAGGATGACCTTACAGCCCAGATGGTGGAGCTACAGAATGACTATGCAAACCTCTCTACAGCAAATGACACCCTGAATGCGGAGCTCATGCTTGAGAAGGAGAAGGTAGCCCAGCTCCTTGAGAGGGTAAGGCAGACAGAGGCAAGCAACAAGGCAAAGCTCCTCAAATATGAGCGCGAGCTTGGCACCCTCAGGTCAATAATGAGGGGCTACATCAAGCAGATTGACTCCCTCAACACATTGAACAATGAGCTGAGGGTTGCTGCAGCGGAGGCCAAGAAGGAGGCAAAACAGAGCAAGACCCAATATGAAAACCTCAAGACCACAACAGAGGAGCTCGGCAAGCAGGTTGAGCTTGGTTCAATTGTAAAGGGAAGGGGCATGACCGTAATTGGAATCAATGCAAATGGCAAGGATACAGACAGGAGCAGCCGCGTTGCAAAGCTGAAGACCTGCATCAACCTTGTGGAAAATTCAATTGCAAAGAAAGGTCCGAGAAACGTATATATCAGGGTTAAGGGTCCCGACGGAATCCTCATGACACAGAACCCTATGCAGATGTTCACCGTGGCAGGGGAGGAGATGATCTACTCTGCATCAAGGGAAGTGGACTACCAGGGTGATGAGGTTGAGATCTGCATCTACTTTGAGTATGGTGAGCAGTTCACAAAGGGTGTGTACACAGTTGAGGCATTCACCACAGAGGGTAAACTTGGCTCAGCTGACCTGCTCCTGAAATAATCCATGGCAGGCATATATGTACATGTCCCGTTCTGCAGCAGGTTCTGCACTTACTGCAATTTCTACTCTGTAAAGGGCGCCGGCTACAAGGAGCAGTACATACAGTCACTTGAAAGCGAAATGGAGTTCCGCAAGGAATTCTTCAAGAATAAGGGGGGTTCACCGCAGACAATCTATTTTGGCGGTGGAACCCCTTCATTGTTCCCGGCCCGGGTGCTGGAGCGGCTCCTGCACAGGATAATCCGCACCTTTGACGCCTCGCCGGAAGAGATCAGCATAGAGGTGAACCCCAATGACATTACTGAGGAATACGCCGCAGCCCTGCGCAGGGCCGGATTCAACCGGGTGAGCATGGGGGTACAGTCTTTTGTTGAAGAGCATCTGCTCTGGATGAACCGCAGGCACAGGGCTGCAGAGGGGGAGGAGGCATTCCATAATCTCAGGGCAGCCGGATTCAACAACATAAGCCTGGACCTCATCTTCGGGTATGGCGGGCTTACGGAGGAGCTATGGCAATACAACCTTGAGAAAATCACATCCCTTTCTCCGGAACACATATCAGCATACCAGATGAGCATTGAACCGGGGAGCACCCTTGGGAAGATGTATGAGAGGGGGGAGTATGATCCTGTTCCCGACGAAACCTGCCGTAACCAGTATGCCGCACTTCAGGATTGCCTTGGCAGGAGCGGTTACACCCAATATGAAATATCCAGCTTCGCCCGGAGGAATCCGGAGGGGGAGCTCCTCAAATCCCGCCACAACAGCTCATACTGGACAAAGGAGCCGTATCTGGGACTGGGACCTGCCGCCCATTCATACGATGGAGAAACACGATTCTGGAACCACCCGAGCGTGGTAAAGTACTGCAGGTGCTATCTGGGCAAGAAAGGCAATATATCGCCGGAGGATCTGGCAAAGGCGGGAGGATACGAAGAGCTGTCGGGAAGGGATATCTTCAATGAATCCGTGATGCTCGGGCTAAGGACAGTGGAGGGGGTTGATACATCCTTGCTGGATGCCGGAATGCTCAGGGAGGCCATGCCGGAGATAAGGAGGCATATCAGGCTGGGGAACCTCATTCAGGATGGGGTAAAAATAAAAATCCCGTCTGAAAGGCTTTTCGTTTCAGACGGGATAATAAGGGATCTGTTTATTTAGCAGCAGCAAAGCCCGTTTGCAACCAAGTATGCTTTAACGGCAACTGCAATGAATACCAATACGATAATTGAAGAAACTACAATTCCGATAACTTTCCAGCGGCACATCCATACGTTGTTGTTAAGACCCAAAGTGTGGAATGCACTCCAGAAACCGTGGTTCATGTGCAGCCAGAGGGCTACGAACCATACAAGGTAGATTACAAGAACCCAAAGAGGCTTGAATGTCTGGCGGAGAAGGGCTGCACCGTCATGTGTGTACTCCTCGCCCATGAACATAGGAAGCTGCATCTTTGCCCAGAAGTGTGTAAGGTGGAAAGCAAGGACACCAAGAACGATGATGCCGAGAACGAGCATGTTCTTTGAAGCCCAGTCATCAGTCTTCGCTTTGTTTGCTACAGCATATCTCTGAGTACCTCTGGCCTTGTAGTTCATATAGTTGAGCACGAATGCATAAACAATATGGATTACAAAACCTGCTGCAAGTACAGGAACCATAACCGAGATTACAGGCAAAGCCATGAACTCGCAACCTGCGTTGAAAGCCTCATCACTGATAAGTGACAAACCGTTAACAAAAGCGTGGACGCACATAAAAACGATAAGGAACAGACCGCTTATACTCATGATAAGCTTCTTCCCGATTGAAGATGTAAAGATGTTAGCCATATCAAATGTTTGTATTTAAAATAATTCTCTAGTCAGGCGTTAAAGTACGCGTTCGGAATACAAAGATATACTCTTAGTTGCAATTTTCATAATCTTTGGCTACTTTTGTTTTGCATTTATTTTAAAAAATATGAAGTACAACAGGATATTGTTAAAGCTGAGCGGAGAGAGTCTTGGCGGTGAAAAGGGCGTTGGACTGGACGTTGATATGATGAGCCAGTATGCCAAGGAGATAGCAAAGGTTGCAGCCGGCGGAGTGCAGATTGCAATAGTGATTGGAGGCGGCAACATCTTCAGGGGAGTTACAGGTGTGGGCAAAGGTTTCAGCCGTGTGAAGGGCGACCAGATGGGCATGCTTGCAACAGTGATCAACAGCATAGGCCTTTCAATGAGCATCAAGTCTGAGGGTGTTGAGGCAGAGGTGTTCACTTCCACTCCAATGGAGCCTATGGCAAGATACTATGCAAAGGAGAAGGCAGTAGAAGTGATGGAGAAGGGAGGCGTTGCAATCATTGCAGGCGGTACCGGCAACCCGTTCTTCACTACAGATTCGGCTTCAGCCCTCAGGGCCTGCGAGATTGAGGCGGATGCCCTTCTCAAGGGGACAAGGGTTGACGGCGTATATACCGCAGATCCGGAGAAGGACCCTACAGCAACAAAATATGAGTCACTTACATTTGACAAGGCGTTGGCGGACAACCTCAGGATCATGGACCAGACCGCATTTGCCCTCTGCAAGGAGAACAACATGCCTATCATTGTATTTGACATGAACAAGATTGGCAACCTGAATGCACTCATGCAGGGAGAGCCTGTAGGAACCGTTGTATCAAACAAACAGTAAAATTCAAAAACTTTGAGATATGGAAATAAGCGTTTCTAAAGATTGTATTGCGCAGGCAAAAGAGAAAATGAACAAGGCTGTTGCGCACTTGGAAGATGAATTGAGGAACTTCAGGGCAGGAAAGGCAAATCCGGCTGTATTCAACTCTGTAATGGTTGACTACTATGGCTCAGCAACACCTCTTCCACAGGTTGCAAGCATCAATACACCTGATGCAAAGACCATCCTTATCCAGCCATGGGAGAAAAAGCTGATCCCTACAATTGAGAAGGCAATCATGGATGCAAACCTTGGCTTCACCCCTGCAAACAATGGTGAAACAATTAGAATCAATATTCCGGCCCTTACAGAGGAGCGCAGGAAGGAGCTTGTGAAACAGGCCAAGACTGAGGGCGAGAATGCAAAGGTGAGCGTAAGGAATGCCAGAAGGGATGTAGTTGATGCCCACAAGAAATACCAGAAGGAGGGCCTTCCTGAGGATGTATGCAAGGATGCTGAGGCAACTATCCAGAAAGAGACTGATGCATTCAACAAGAAGATTGACGAGATCATTGCAGCAAAAGAGAAGGAGATAATGACAGTATAATCTGTCCTTAAAAGATTGTTCAAACAGAGAGGCCGGTTATTCCTAACCGGCTTTTTTAAACGTAAATCAGTTCCGGGGACGGATGCCGGCGGCGGTCCGCAACCGGTTCCTGACAGGATGTACAGGATATGATAGTTTGTATAGCGGAGAAGCCTTCTGTGGCGCGGGATATAGCACAGGTGCTGGGGGCCACTACAAGGAGGGACGGATATATTGAGGGTAACGGGTACAGGGTAACCTGGACCTTCGGTCATTTGTGTACCCTCAAGGAACCTCATGACTATACACCCCAATGGAAGGGCTGGGACATCTACAAGCTCCCGATGATCCCTCCCCGTTTTGGTATCAAGCTCATAGAGAATGAAACCTACAGGAAGCAGTTCAAGATCATAGAATCCCTGTTCAAGGAGGCGGAAATGATAATCAACTGCGGTGATGCAGGACAGGAGGGTGAGCTTATCCAGCGGTGGGTGATGCAGAAGGCCGGAGCAAAGTGCCCTGTAAAGCGTCTTTGGATATCTTCCCTCACGGAGGAGGCCATAAAGGAAGGGTTCGCCAATCTCAGGGATGAGGCTGAATTCCAGTCACTGTACGAGGCTGGACTGGCCCGTGCAATAGGAGACTGGCTCCTGGGGATGAATGCCACCCGTCTCTATACCCTGAAATATGGGATGAACCGGCAGGTACTCTCCATAGGAAGGGTGCAGACTCCAACTCTGGCCCTCATTGTGAACCGTCATCTGGAGATAGAGAATTTCCAGCCGCAGCAGTATTGGGAACTCAAGACACTCTATCGGGATACTGCATTTTCCGCCACAAAGGGCAGGTTCAATTCTGTGGAGGAGGGAAAGGAGTTTCTGCAGAATGTCCTGGGTAAGGACTTTATCGTTACGGATGTCACACGCAAGAAGGGGACAGAATATGCCCCAAGGCTCTTTGACCTCACTTCCCTGCAGGTGGAGTGCAACAAGAAGTTCGGGTATTCGGCTGAGGATACCCTCCAGACAATCCAGGCCCTGTACGAGAAGAAGATAACCACATATCCGAGGGTGGATACCACCTATCTGAGCGATGACATTTTCCCTAAATGTGCCGGGATACTCAACGGACTTACGGAATATGCACATCTGCTCCAGCCTCTCAGGGGAAAGAAGCTCCCCAAGAGCAAGAAGGTGTTTGATTCCTCAAAGGTGACAGACCACCACGCCATAATCCCTACCGGAGTGCAGCCGCAGAACCTTTCTGATATGGAGCGCAAGGTGTTTGACCTGGTGGCCCGCAGGTTCATTGCAGCTTTTTATCCCGACAGTAAAGTCTCCACAACCACAATCCTGGGAAGGGTGGAGAATGTGGAGTTCAAGACTTCCGGAAAGCAGATCCTTGAACCGGGTTGGAGGGCTGTTTTTGCCTCGGACCACAATGCGGATGAAGAGAAGGAGGGGGAGCAGGAGAGGACACTCCCTGCATTTGAAAAGGGGGAGAGCGGCCCGCATAAGCCCGAACTGGCTGAAAAACATACCCAGCCTCCAAAACCATACACGGAGGCAACCCTGCTCAGGGCAATGGAGACAGCCGGCAAGCTGGTGGATGATGAGGAGCTAAGGGATGCACTTAAGGAGAATGGAATCGGGCGTCCGTCAACCAGGGCGGCCATTATAGCAACCCTTTTCAAGAGGGATTATATCCGCAAGGAGAGGAAGAGCCTTCATCCTACCAGTACAGGAATCGAGCTCATCATGCTCATAAAGGAGGAACTGCTGAAGTCTGCCCAGCTTACCGGTATATGGGAGAAGAAGCTCAGGGAGATAGAAAAGAAGAATTACCAGGCCCCGCAGTTTCTGCAGGAACTTAAGGATATGGTTACGGAGATTGTCTCAACTGTAAGGAGGGATACGTCAAATAGACGCAATATTGTTTTGAAAGGCAAATGATTATATCTAAATTTGCCCACCTCAACCAATCATATTGAAAATAGGAGATGAAAAGGTGTCTTTTGCTTTCGGGGTTGCTTTGGCTGGTGTCCTGTGCCCCGCTGTTCTCGCAGAATATTGATGAGATCAGGAAGAAGTTCAATGATTTCAAGAACCAGAACAGACAGGAATATACAGATTTCAGGAACAAGTGCAACAAGGAGTATGCAGATTTCATGAGGGCTGCCTGGGAACAGTATGGCTCAAAACCACCTGTGGAGAAACCCGCGGAAGAGCCTCCGGTAATACCGGTACCGTATGTAAAGCCTGCTGAACCAAGGAAGGACAGAAAACTGGATGTTGTGGAGCACAAGATTGATGAGGTAATTGAAGTTGTGCAGCTCTCTCCACAACCGATGCCCGCATTCCCTATTATGGAGAAGCCGCGTGGCGGAGAACTCCTTCCGGAAATGGACAGGAACCAGTCACTGAAGGACAGGATCAGGCAGCAGAACCGCAAGGAACAGGTGCAGGATACCATCAAGATAGTGTATCATGAGGTGACCCTTCCCGATGAAGATATCTTTGCCTTCTCTTTCCTGGGAACGGAGGCTGGGGTGAGGATTTCCCCTGAGCAAAAGGTCATTGTATCCAAATGCAAGGAGGGAGCCATTGCAGACTGCTGGGAGAAATATTCGTCGGGAGAATATGACAATCTTATATATGATTGCCTCAAGCTGAGGGAAAAGCATAATTTATGTGATTGGGCATACCTTATAATGCTTGATGAGCTCTCCAGCGCATTTTATGGCGATGATGTTAACAGTGCCACTTTGATGACAGCTTATATCTATTGCCAGAGCGGATACCAGATAAGGCTTGGTATGGGGGATGAGGGGACAAGGCTGGTGATGCTGTACGCGTGCCGCCACATGATTTTTGACAAGCCGTACTTTACATTGGATGACGGGGAGAACTATTATACCTATAACTATAACGGGAAGACCCTGCATATCTGCAAGGCACAGTTCCCTAAGGAGCAGCCGCTGTCACTGCTGATAGCAGGCAGCATCAGGCTTGATAATGCTGATGAGGAGGAACGCAGCCTCCAGTCAAAGAAATATAATGAAGCCAAGGCCTCTGTAAAGGTAAACAGGAACCTGATTGAGTTCTACGAAAAGTATCCGGCATCAATGTTGGGGGACAATACCATGACAAGATGGGCAATGTATGCCAATACACCTCTTGATATGGAGATAGTGGATGCACTGTATCCTTCATTGAAGAAGAGCATTGAAGGGAAGAGCGAAGAGGAAGCGCTCAATATATTGCTGGATTTTGTGCAGACTGCATTTGTATATGAGTATGACAACAAGGTATGGGGCCATGACAGGGTGTTTTTTGCGGAGGAGACACTCTACTACCCTTATTGTGATTGTGAAGACCGTTCGATTCTCTTTTCCCGTCTGGTAAGGGACCTTATGGGGCTTGATGTGCTGCTTGTATATTATCCGGGACACCTTGCTACGGCCGTGAAGCTTACAGAGAGGGTAAGCGGAGACTATATAATCCTTGACAATGAGCACTACATTGTATGTGACCCTACCTACATAAATGCCCCTATCGGTGAAACTATGCCAAAAATGGACAATTCAAAAGCGAAACTTATAATGTTGAAATAAAATGACAATGCGTTTTAAATTATTGTTGCTCCTTATCCTGATGGCCGGTGCCCGGACGGGTTATGCGCAGAAGATAGTTACTGTAACAGGAGAGGAAGTATATTATGCACCAAGCAATGTCTCTTTGGATGAGGCAAGACACACAGCCATTGAGAGGGCCAAGATAAAGGCTTTGGCAGAGAAGTTCGGGACAATTGTTTCACAGAGTACCTCTACCGTGATGGAATCTTCAAACGGACAGACAGATTCCAGGATGCTTACCATGGGAGGCTCACAGGTGAAGGGAGAGTGGGTAGAGACTGTCGGTGAGCCGGAAGTGAACATTACATATGAGCAGGGGATGCTTGTGATTTCTGTGAAGGTCACAGGCCGTGCCAGGGAGATGAAACCCAATGATCTGGATCTTCAGGTGAAGGTCTTGAGGAATAGCCTGGATCACAGGTCTGAGAGTGAAGAGTTTGCAGACGGTGACACTTTTTATATGTATTTCCGTTCCCCACTGGCAGGATATGTTACAATATATATGGAGGAGGAGTCAAATCAGGTGGTTTCATGCCTGCTTCCATATATCTCTTCAAATGAGCCGTCGGTGAAGGTTGAGGCAAATACCGATTATACATTCTTCTGTCCTAAGGATGCATATGATGTAGTTACCGACCAGTATATACTCTACAGCAATCACAGCATTGATTATGAGACAATATACCTTGTCTTCTCACCAAACAGGTTCTATAAGGCAAATGCGCATGTCGCACAGACACCGGGTGTTCCCCTGCAGCTTTCACATGATGATTTCATGAAATGGCTGCTCCAGAATGAGTCCAGGGACAAGGATATGACAGTTGTAAGGAAGAATATTATGGTCAGGAAGAAGAAGTGATTCCTTTTCCCGACAAATGATGAAACAGAAAAGGGCACGGTTCGCGTGCCCTTTTTCATTTATATGCCGGTAATGTCAGTTTGCCGGAACTGCATCAGGTACAGCCACCTCAGCAGGCATTGGTGTCACCAGCTTGAGGTTAGCCCACTCAGGCCAGGTAGGAGGAACCATATACTGAGGCTCCTGGATCTTGCCGATGAGGGCAGTTGCCTGCCTTACCGCAGAAGTTGTCTTCTCAAACAGCTCCTTCATGGTAATGTCACCCTTGGCATCCTTGAGTGTCTTTATCAGGAAGTATGTGTAGTATCCCTGTTTCTTGTCGTGGTAAACACTTGAAGTCTGGTCTCCGCTACTGCTGGCAAAGCTGAGTGTATAGCCTTGCGGTACACCCATCTTGGCTGCAATACGTACACCTTTCTGGGCAATCAGCGGAGCGGCACTCTTGTAACCGCCGCTGAAGCATGCGTCAAGGAATACGTATGCCTTGATGTTATGCTTTGCAATGTCGTCATAGAGTTCGGTAAGTGATATGCCCAGACGTACATTCTTTCCGGTGATGTCCACAGGGAGGAGGTAAGGCTCGTTTGAGGCCTCGTCATTACTTCCGTGGCCTGAGTAGTAGAAGAAGATCTCTGCCTGAGGATCTGTCTTGGCCATGCTCAGGAGCCAGTCTATCTGCTCATGCATCATACCGGTGGTTGCGTTAGGCACAACCTTTACCTGGTGCTCAGGAATACCGAAGGCCCTTACGCAATACTCCTTGAATACCATTGCATCATTGATTGCGTATGGTACGTTGATCTCGGCATTTGCTCCAACCATACTGTAATCCTCATTACCCATGATAAGGGCATATCTGTGAGGATTTGCGTTTCCTTCAGGGATATCCTCAAGAAGCTCGCTCTTGAATGAGAGGGAGAAATCCTTTGCCACAACGGTCCTGTTCTGGGCAAGGTTGCCGCTCAGGTTGAGGGCACTGGCAGAGGTAAGGTACTCTCCCATCTTCACCTTGTAGGCATCGTTGATGCTTGTGGAATTTGTAGACTCATTTACAGAAAGCATGACTGCAAGTGAATCTCCCTGGAAGCGTTTGTTTACTATGAAGTTGTAGTCAATAATCTTCACATCTCCAGGCGCAATGCTGTCAATATGCATCAATGAGTTGTCGGTTGCAAATACATTGTCGGGAAGCTTGAAGTTAAGTTTTACTCCCCTTGCGGTCTGGGTTCCAAGGTTCTGGAGGGCAATGGTAATTTTTCCGTTGTTTCCTATTGTAATTGAAGAACCCTGTTCTGCAAAGAACTGGTAGTCTGCAATCTTGAGCCTTGGCATCGCATATTCCAGTGTATTTACCTTAATCTCTGCGGGGTCTGCATCAAAGCCGTTTGCCTCAAATGCATAGATGTTGATCATTGCAAGTGCTGTAGGCATCTCCTTCTTTACAACATAACGGAATGTGTATTCCTTGGTAGTGCCTGCAGGGATGTTGCCTCCGTCAAGCTCCTTTGGACCGTCAAAATACTGGTCATATCCGTTCTGCTCGGTAAACCTCAGCCTTACATTGAATGCATCTCCAAGACCTGTGTTTACAATGTTGAACTTCACTGTAAATGACTCGCCGGCATCAATCACCTTGTTGTTGTTGCCGTCTGTGAATTCACTTATGTTGATTGCAAGCTGTGCAGGGTTTACAGGGACAGAAATTGCAGGAGCCTCTGCATTTGCAGCCTGTTGCTGCTGGCTGAGGGCCTCATTGTATGCAACGAGCCTTGCGTCAAATGACGAAAAGTTCTCACCAACCTCTATCATTTTTGTAAGTACCTCAGACTCTGCAGTCATGTCCAGGAACTTGTATGTATTTGCCAGACCTATCATGCACTGTTTGTCAGAAGGGTTCTGTGCAAGCACCTGCTGGAGTTGGTTCCTTGCTTCGGCAAAGTATGGCATTGCCCTCTGGTGTATCAGGGCATATTCCTGGTTGTCAATTACGGTCCTTCCCTCTTCGATGATGGTTACTCCGCTGCTGTAGTTTGCAGTGGCAAGTCCCCTGAGAATCTTCATGTCATTCGGATGAAGGGCATAAAGCCTCTTGTATATCTCAAGGGCCTCTGTGTAGTTGCCCTGGGATTTGAGGATGTTGGCCTTGAGCGGAAGTATCTGCTCGTCATTAGGGTTTATTGCAAGGATCTGGTCAAATGTGTTGAGCAATTTCGCATGGTTGTTGGTTGCCATATACACATTTACCAGGTTGTAGTAGAAGTTTATCTCTACAGGATATTTTGCAATGGCCTTCAGAAGTATCTGCTCCTGTGCGGTGTAGTCCTTCATGCCATTGTACAGCATGCTCAATGACACATATGCTGATTTCTCCTTGCCAGGCTCCTTGTCGCTGTCGGGAAGATTCAGATATGAGTTGAAATATTTTGCGGCACGCTGGCTCTGCTTGAGATAATTTGCGCGGGTTGCAGCAAGGAATACCACTGACGGGTACTGGTCGTTCTGGGGAAGCATCTCGCTGCGGAATGCCGGCATTTGCGGCATATCAACATATGCACCTGCAAAATTAAGCACTTTGGCAGGGTTCATCTTCTCCTCATAATGGACTGCTGCATTGAACAGTGCAGGATACATTGTCCTCAGCCTGTTCTTTGCCCTGTCTACATACTGGGAATTGTTTGGCAGCTCGAGCACCTTTATGAAGTGCTCGTAGCTGTCATACAAATAGTCATACATCAAATCTGCATTTGCCCCCTTGTCCCTTTCGCTCTCATACAGCACGTACTGGTTGTTTCCCTGCATGAATGCTGCCTGAGCAGGGTCCTGTGCGAGGAGTGCCGATGAGAAGAATGTTGCAATCAGGGCAAATATAATGGTACACTTCTTCATCTCTTATCTCTGTGGGAATGCGTCTACAATTACAAATTCAACGTTAATTCTGCGGAATTCACTTCCCTTCTCCTTCGCTACCTCAACATGATACTCGTAAGAGTTGCTAGTGTTCTTGAGAGTCTCAATGTTGTTGATGATGTAGTTGTGTACACCTGCTGCACGCATGAGTGCGAGCTGCTCGTTTGAGCTGATGCCGCTCTCTTTGGTTACGGTGATGTTGTCAAGGTCTCCGTCCTTGTAGTAAGGCTCGTCAACAAATCTTCCGTAGCGCTCGTCGTAAGGTTTGGTGTTGAGGATACGGCTTGCATCTGCTGAACCTGTGATGATGATCTTAACCTGTTTGCCCTCACCGAGGTATTTTGCAAAGTCACCCTCAAATGCCTGCTCAATAATCTTCATCAAAGACATTGCTGCATTTGATTTCTCAGTGATGAACTGGCCTGCAGGGAAGTCATCCTTTGCAGAGAACTCCTTGTTGATAACCTCGTACTGGTAGCCGATCTTGTAGTTTAGGATCTTCTGTCCGTCAGCGTTTACATCAGGAACAACCTCAGTCTTCACATTAATCTCAGTATGGTCTGAAATGAGAGACTCCTCCTTGTTCTCTTCTACAACCTGCTCCTTGATTGCCTGGAGTTTTACTTCCTCCTGTGAAGCCTGCTGCATGATCTCAAGCGGAACGAAATCGAGGTCGTTCTCAAGCTGCTGTAGTTTCAGGCGGCCAATGTTGTCAAAGATATATACTTTATCTGTAGTCTCGTTCCTTACCTCAACGTAAGCGAGCTCAAACTCGTCATTCTCATTCAATACGTAAACTGCATTCTCAAATTTCAGGTTCTTGGCATCACCGAACTGGTTTGCCTCATCCTCTGAAACTGAGAGCTGGATACCCTGCATCTTCTCAAAGCCGATGTTCAACATACCTGCTGCAGCGTCATATACACCTACAAACGGGTTGTCAATAGAGATTCTGTCACCTGCCATTTCTGTTGCAACCTCCTGTGCAAACAGTTGCTGTTGCTGCATTCTGGTCTCATCATTTACGCGGAGTGCATAAGCTTCAGCTGTCTCGCCGTCGAGCATCTTGATCCAGTCATTCATCTTGGCATCAACTTGTTTTGTAAGGTCTTTGCTGTAGAATGGAGTAAGCTCTGTCGCATCCCAGAATACAATCTCGTTTTCCCTGTTTGACAATATGAACACCTCTCCGTTGGCGTTGTTCTTGAAGAATACTGCTGCTGAAACTGCGTTGTCGGCATCATTCTCAATTTTGGTCTCAATCCTTCCGGTTATGTAGTTCATCACTACAATCTGGTTGCCGTCTTTTACAACTGAGAAATATTTTCCGTCTGGGTGGAAAGATGCAGAAGAAAGCTTTCCTCCGATAGTGTCAAATGATTTTGACTCTTTCCAGGTCTTGGTGTCAAACAAGGTTACCTTGTTGTCAGCTGTGATTACAGCAAGAAGGGATGCATCATTTGAGAATGCAACCTCCTTTACGGCTACTCCCATAGGGAGTTTGGTCCTTACCTGGTGGGTCTGGAAGTTCCATATTACCACGTCATTTGCAACTGCGCTGGCAATGAAGTAATTGTTTGAGCTCAATGATACTGATTCCGCTGGAGCGTCACCTTTCAGATATGCCTTAGGGAGATACTCTTTTGTATCATAGATTACAATCTCACCAAGGGTGTTGGCAATTACCATATTGCGGGCATCAGTACCATAGCATACAGCTGTAGGGTATGGGTCAGCAGGCAATTTTTTGCGCTTGTCCTTGATTTCGCTGACAAGCTCGTCTTTCCTGATAAATGAATATACGTTTACAACCGGTTTTTTCTCATACATTACAGCAAGTGAAGCACCTGCAGGGTTGAAGGCAACTTTGCTGATCTTGCTGTCCATAACTACAGGGATGCCCCTCAAAGTGTAAAGCTTGCCGGCTTCAGACAAATATGCAATCCTGAAGTTGCTGTTGCTGAATCCCTTTATCTCCTCTTTTGAATGAACGGACTTTCTCTCATTAATCTGGGCATTGGCAGCGGAGAAAGAGCAAATACCTGTTACCATAAGAATGGCACCAATAATAAATCTTCTCATGAAATGTTTTGATTAGGTAAGTTCTGGAATCAATTATCTTGACATGGCTTCATCAAGCTTCTGGGCAAGTTTCTCGCTCTTCTTTGCAAGTTCCGACCTGATAGCTTTCTTTGCGGCCTCAAGGGCAGCCTGTGAGTTATATGCAATAACTACGCGGAGTTCCTTGTTCTTGTTCGGTTTGTCCCTGTAGCACTCAATTACAGGCACTATTCTGCCGATATTCTGTGAGATGATACTCTTGCTGGCCATTACAACCTCTGTAATTGAAGCGGCCTCCTCCTGTGGAAGCGAGTTGTTTGCAACACTTGCCTCAACCATTGCAGTAACCTCAGTCTGCATCTGTCCTGCAAGGTTTATCTTTGCAAGCTCAGTAGCCTGCATCTTGGCTGCATCATAGCTCTCGGCAATTGACATAGCCTCGCCCAAAACATACATAGGGTAGTAGTTGTTGTCATACTCATACTGCATCTTGTATGATCTGTCAAGCTGTTTGTCTAATGGAAGGTGGCCTGGAGCAACTTTCCATCCCTCTTTCTCGTAATCTTTAACAGCCTTGCGGGCTGCTTTTGAAGCTCTGTCGTTAAGCTGTTGTTTAGAAAGCTTTGCAATCTGAGCCCTCTCTTTGGCAACCTCTGCCCTTGTTTTAGGATTTGATGAATCCTGTGCAAAAAGGGAAGACGCAGCAATGACCATGGCCATTGTCAGAACAAATAATTTTCTCATGTCTGTTAGTTTTATGTGTGTTAGTATTTTGCTTGTAAATTGGCACAAATTTAGATATAATTTATTGAAAATAATAAAAAAGGCTGCTAAAATGCAGCCTTCAGACATCCCATTAAGAATGGGTTATATTTTGTCCCGACAATTACTCTCTGATAGCCTTGATGCCAGGAAGCTCAATGCCCTCGAGGTACTCAAGCATTGCGCCGCCACCTGTAGAAACGTAGCTTACCTTGTCTGCATAGCCCATCTGGGTAACTGCAGCAACTGAATCACCGCCGCCTACAAGGGTAAATGCACCTTTCTCTGAAGTAACCTTTGCAAGAATCTCAGCAATGTAGTTGGTACCCTTTGCAAAGTTAGGCATCTCAAATACACCAACAGGACCGTTCCAGAGGATAGTCTTTGAGTTCATGAGAACCTCCTCCCAAACAGCGAGTGTTGCAGGGGCAGCATCCATGCCCTCCCAGCCGTCCGGAATCTCAAAGTTGTTTACAATCTGGGTGTTTGCATCATTTGAGAAGTCATCTGCAATCACAACCTCTTTAGAGAAATAAAGCTTCACGCCCTTCTCCTGTGCCTTCTTCATGATGTTGAGTGCAAGCTCCATCTGGTCATCCTCGCAAAGTGAGCGGCCAATCTTTCCGCCCTGGGCCTTAACGAAGGTGTAAACCATACCGCCGCCTATGATCATGTTGTCACAAACATCAAACAGGTGCTCAATGATGCCAATCTTTGAAGAAACCTTTGCACCGCCGATGATTGCAGTTACAGGGTGCTCGCCATTGTTAAGTACGGTGTCAATGGCCTTGATCTCACCCTCCATGATGTAGCCGAACATCTTGTCATTAGGGAAGTATTTTGCAATAAGTGCGGTAGAGGCATGTGCACGGTGTGCAGTACCGAACGCATCGTTGATGTAGCAGTCTGCGTAAGAAGCCAAAGTCTTCACAAACTCCTTCTGGCTCTCCTTAACCTGAGCCTTTGCCTCTTTCTTCTGCTCGTCTGTAGCATCCTCAGCAAGCCCCCTTGGCTTGCCCTCCTCCTCAGCATAGAAGCGGAGGTTCTCAAGAAGAAGCACTTCGCCCGGCTTGAGGGCTGCAGCAGCCTCCTGAGCCTTCATGCAGTCGTCGCAGAACTGGATTTTGGTGCCAACAAGCTCCTCAATCCTGTAAATGATATGTTTTAGTGAGAATTTCTCGGTAACTCCCTTTGGTCTGCCAAGATGAGACATAAGGATAAGGGCACCGCCACCTGCAAGAACTTTCTTGATTGTAGGGATTGCAGCCCTGATTCTGGTATCATCGGTAATCTTGAAATCACCATCCAGTGGAACGTTAAAATCAACTCTGGCAATAGCCTTTTTGCCTGCAAAGTTGTAAGTCTCAATACTCTGTTGCATTTCTTGTCTTATTTTGTTGTTATCGTTTTCTGTCATTTAGCGCGGCAAAAATAAGAAAATAGTTCAAACCATTCAAATATTTGCCCTATCTTTGGACTCTATAACCATTAGAAAGGCAATAAGTTGTAATATGATATTGGAATCACCGCAGAACTGGAAAGATTACGAGCTTATAGACTCGGGCAATTTTGAGAAGCTTGAGAGGTTCGGCTCATTCATTTTGGCAAGGCCTGAGCCAAAGGCCCTCTGGAAACCTTCCCTTCCTGCAAAGGAGTGGGACAAGCTGGCCCACACAAGGTTTACCGCTGGGGCAGGGTTCGGCAAGAGCGGCAAGGAGGATACCGGAACCTGGAAGATGATGAAGAAGATGCCGGAGCAGTGGTATATCAGATATAATCTTCCCGACAGTTCCTTCAAGCTCCGCCTGGGACTCACATCATTCAAGCATGTGGGGGTGTTCCCTGAGCAGAGCCCGAACTGGGAGTTCATATATGCCCAGTCCAAAAGGCTGGTGGAAAAATTCCAGGCAAAAGGGATGGATCCTGCAACCGGAATGGTAAGGAAGCCAAAGGTGCTTAACCTTTTCGCATACACCGGAGCAGCATCTCTGGCAGCAAGATGTGCCGGAGCGGATACAACCCATCTTGATTCCGTAAGGCAGGTGGTAACCTGGGCAAAGGGGAATATGGAGAGCAGCAATCTGGACAATATCCGCTGGGTGGTAGAGGATGCCCTTAAGTTTGCCAAAAGGGAGGCCAAGAGGGGCAACATCTATAACGGTCTCATAATGGACCCTCCTGCATACGGCCACGGCCCCGACGGGGAGAAATGGAAGCTGGATGAACTTCTGTATGAGTTCCTCCAGGAGGTGGCAAAAATTCTTGCCCCTGAGGATGCCTTCATGGTACTGAACCTCTACTCAAACGGCTACTCCGCCATGCTTGGGGATACGGCAGTAAGGAGTGCCTTCGGGATGCTGCAGGGGAAAGGCAAAGGGGAGCTCACCTGTGGGGAGCTGCT
This sequence comes from uncultured Muribaculaceae bacterium, assembly GCA_964475015.1. Classification (GTDB taxonomy): domain Bacteria; phylum Bacteroidota; class Bacteroidia; order Bacteroidales; family UBA932; genus Egerieousia. The sequence goes on along the minus strand of CAYYVA010000004.1, from coordinate 6,204 downwards.
GTTGAAGGACAGTTTCGGGAAGGCAATTCCTTTGAGTGTGTTCTCAAGACTCGTGAGATAAAGATTAATTGCAGGGAAAATTATGATGTTATTTGTGAATTGGGATGTTGATCCCGTGATGTTCAGCATTGGAGGTTTCCAGCTCAGATACTATGGCCTGCTCTTCATTGTAGGCTTCTATCTTGGATACTATATGTTCAGATACTTTTTCCGCAGGGAGGGGAAGCCGCTGGAGCTGCTTGATACACTTCTGTGGACACTCATGCTCTGTACAATTGTGGGTGCCCGTCTGGGGCATGTCCTCTTCTACCAGCCGGATTACTATCTGGCCCATCCGGGAGAGATACTCAAGGTGTGGGAAGGGGGGCTTGCCAGCCACGGAGGCACCATTGCCATAATGATAGGTATGTGGTGGTTCGTGAAGAAATATGGCCGCAGACATGATTTTGGATACATCTGGCTGCTGGACCGCCTTGCAATAGCGGTGGCCTTTGCCGCCATGTTCATCCGCCTGGGCAACCTCATGAATTCGGAAATCTACGGGCATGAGACAACACTCCCATGGGGATTCATCTTCCTGCAGAACGGGGAGACCGTGGCCAAGCATCCTACCCAGCTCTATGAGGCGCTCTGCTATCTGGGTACCGGAATAATCCTCTTCAGCATATATAAGTTTGCCCTTCCAAAGATAAGGGAAGGCCTGCTGCTGGGCATCTTCTTCATAGGAATCTTCCTCTCAAGGTTCTTCATAGAATTTGTAAAGGAGAACCAGGTGGGCTTTGAAGAGGGGATGACCCTGAACATGGGGCAGCTGCTGAGCATCCCGTTTGTGCTGATGGGAATATGGCTCATTGTCCGGAGCTTCAAGCCCGGAACACCTCCGGCATTGTATGTGGAAAAGAAAAAGGGAGCAAGATGATGCTCCCTTTTTTACTTGATATGTCACTTGCTACTCCTCGTACAGATCCAGGAATTCATACTCCCCGCCCCACCATTGCAGGAACTTGATGAAATCTTCGTTCTTTACTACAAGGCTCGCCGAGTTGTCATTCGGGTGAAAACTGAGCAGAGGGGCATCCTTGAGATTTTTGTCCAGGAAGAGCTTCACATGTTTTTCGGTATCATTTATGAGCCCGAAAGGGGAAACCGAACCTGGCCTCAATCCCAAATATTTGTCCATTCTCTGCTCGGATGCAAAGCTGAGCTTGCCCTGTTTGAGCATCTTCTCTATCTGGTGGATGGCCATCTGCTGGTGGCACTCAAAAACTACAAGATAGTGCCTGTTCCCCTTGTGGTTCCTGAAGAAAAGGTTCTTGCAGTGGGTAGACGGGAGGTCTTTCCAGTACTCCAATGCCATTTCTATTGTAGGGAGCGGCGGATGCTCATACATTTCACATTCAATTCCCAGCTCTTTAAGGGTATCCAGCACTTTCTGGCGGCGTGCCAGCTGCTCCTGCCTTATCTGTTCTTCCATAACTATCTGATATATTTCATAAGGAACTTGGCAAACCTCTGGAATCCCAGGTCTGTCATGTGTACTCCGTCAACTGTACCTTCGTGGTCCGGACCAATAGGGGATTTCTTCATGTTGCCGTTTGCGTATGCATCAATGTAGCGCACATTGTAGCCCTCTTTCCTGAAATTCTCCGCAAACTCCTTCCACAGGGCGTTCTCCTCCTGGGTATCCTTATGGAACTGCGCATCCAGGTACTGGTAAGGGTAGCAGTAGTTTGAAACCATGAGGATTGGGACATCAGGGTTGGCAGAGGCAATTGCACGGATAAAGTGCTCGGTGCTGTCCTTCACAATCTGGGAGGTGCAGTTCGCAAGGCAATCAATCACAAACATGGATGCCTTTATGGTTGCTATCTTGTCTCCAAGGCATTTGTCCATACGGCCGTTTCCGCTGAAGCCCAGGTTGATTGTTTCCCTGTGCAGCTCCCTTTCAATAATTGCAGGGTATGCCATTCCCGGACGGGTTGCACATCCTCCCTGGGTTACGCTTGTGCCGTAGAATACAATAGGAAGGTTCTCCTTGCTTGGAACCAGGTCAGCCACATGGGGCTTCTCAATAACTGCAGTGGAATCAATTCCAATTGAAAGGTTTATGATGCCGTCATATAGAGGGAGGTACATTATATACTCACGCATCTGGCCGTCCATCCTGCGGATGAACACATTCTTGGGATTCTTGCCGTATGGCTGGCCGGCCCCCACAAAAAGCCACTCGCCATCCTCAAGGGTATAGAGGTCCAGCCCCTTCACACCGGTAGGGGTCATGTGGGCCATCCCAAAATTATTCAGCGGCTGCCACTCTGCACCAATACATTTTGAGTTTGTACGGAAACGGATGGCAAGGCCGGCAGAGTTCTGTCCAAGGTCCCATTTTGCCTTCCTCAACACCCCCTGCAGATCGGCAGGCAGGCGGGTAAAGAATCCGTCACTAATTGTGTCATTCTGTCTCACACAGTCCTGGAAACCCTTTCCAAGGACAGGCAGTCCCAGCGCCCTCACATCATAGTACTTAAGTTCAGAGGCCTTCTGGGCATAAACATTTGCAGAGAGCGCCAGCACCGCTGCAAAAAACATCAACTTAAAAATCTTCTTCATATTTATATCTTTAAATCTTTATTACCTACATTTCTCTGTTTATCCACAACATTAAAAAGTAATCATAAACAAAATACTCATTTTTAATGATTGATACCAATCCTTTTTCAACGAGGCCCTTAATTGCAGAATTTACGGAACTTGCTGACAATAACGAGTATTTCTGCACAAAATCTGCAGATGTAACACCTGTAGCTCTTCGTTCACGGGCAATTGCATACAGAACCTGCTTCTGTTTCTCCGGAAGTTGATACAATAAATCCTCATAAGTCTGACTGCTGAAATCTAAAATGTATTCAAGTGCCACATCAACATCTTCCAACTTACATTCAGTTCCCGGAGCGGTACTCATGAAAAGTACATTCATTACTTTCTGCATATAGAATGTTATTGCATCAAAATCTCTATAAAGTCTTTCAACCACACCATCTGCAAGATATTTTCCGGCATCAATAAAATGGTTTTTGCAGAAACTTTCATAAGCAGACTTTTGGATTGGGGGTAAATCAATGATTGTTACACTCTGATAGAAAGGTCTTGCTGATGATGTAAAAATGGCACCCATCATTTCTCTGTGTGAACCTGAAAATATAAAGTTTGCATTGGAACAATATTGAATGTAGGTCCTGAGCAATGCTTCAATATTTTTATCATCATATCTTGTTATTTGCTGGAACTCATCAATGGCAACCAGACATGGCCTGTCTGCATTCTGTATGTAATTGAAAATCTCTTGCAATGTAATTGTAGGATTTTTAATGTCACCCACTTCCAATGACCATGAAGGGACACCTGCAGCATCATACGTAATGCCACTTTTTAAAGATTGCATACAACTTAAAAACTTCTCCCATGCACGCGCCCCCAAAGGTTTCAATTCGTTTAAGACTGCCTTTCCAAGGCATGCAGTGAAATCGGCAATGGAATTTGTAGAATATATATCAATTACAAATGTGTAGTATGCATTCCTTATCCGGTCTGTTGCGAAGCAGTGTCTTATAAGGTCTGTTTTTCCTAAACGCCTTTGAGATATAAGTGCAATGTTATTTCCATTTGTCAGCAGCTGTATAATTGCAGCTGTCTCCTTTTCCCTGTCGCAAAAAAATTCAGGGCCTGCATAACCTGTAGTAACAAAAGGGTTTCTCATAATAGTACTTTTCGCAAAGATAGGATTTTTATTTTATGATTATCATAAAATGATAATACCTGTATCATCTTTTCACCCAAAAAATCTCCACCCCCTTGCGCTCCATTCCGCGGAACCAGGTCATCTGCCTTTTGGCAAACTGGTGGATGGCGGTGCGCAGGCCATTCTTCATCTCTTCGTATGTGAGTTCACCTATTATATATTGTGTAAGGAATTTGTATTCCAATCCATAATAGATAAGGTTCTCCGGAGGGATGCCGCTTTCCAGCAGCCTCTTCACCTCCTCCACCATCCCCTCCTGCAGGCGGGCCTCCAGACGGGCGTCTATGCGGGCATTGCGGGTATCCCTATCTACATCCACCCCAACGAAGAGCACCTTCTTTGGTAACGGCAGGGGCTCGCGCTGCTCCCCCTGTGCCATCTCTATTTCAATGGCCCTTATTACCCTTTTCCTGGTATCCCAGTCCGTGCTGTTGTGGGGCTTTTCCCCCTTTGCGGCCTTAAGGTCCTTGAGCATCCGTACAAGCTCCTCCATGGGCTTTGGCTCCAGGCGGGCGCGGAGGGATTCGTCGGGAAGGACCTCATAAAGTTCATATCCCCTGGTGGCAGCCTCTATGTAAAGGCCCGAGCCTCCGCAGATGATTGGGAAATTTCCCCTCCCCGTGATTTCACACCAGACTTTTGAGAAATCCTTCTGGTACTCGAATATGTTATACTTGGTGCCGGCATCCACTATATCCACAAGGTGTACCGGAACCTCTCCGTACTCGGCCAGGTCCTTGCCGGTCCCTATGTCCATTCCCCTGTACACCTGGCGGCTGTCTGCTGAGATTATCTCGCACGGCTTCCACTCTTGGGCAAGGGTACGGGCCAGCTGTACGGCAAATCTTGTCTTGCCGCTGGCTGTAGGGCCAAGGATGCACACCGCATCCCAGCCTCCCTCCCTTATTGAACCTATAATCCGCTCCATACGTTGTATAACCACGCAAAGTTAGTTTTTTTTACTACATTTGCGCCGTTATGCCCAAAGCAAAAAGTAAAATAGAGATCAAAAACCGCAGGGCCGGATTTGAGTATGAATTTCTGGACAACTACACCGCCGGAATAGTGCTCACAGGTACCGAGATAAAGTCTATAAGGGCCGGCAAGGCCTCGCTTGTGGACAGCTACTGCTATTTTGTGAGGGGCGAACTCTATGTAAAGAACATGCATGTTTCAGAGTACTGGTGGGGCACCTGGAATGCACACGATCCAAAGCGCGACCGCAAGCTGCTGCTCAACCGTAAGGAGCTGCGGAAGCTGGAAAGGGCAACCAAGGAGAAGGGGCTCACCATTGTGGCCACACGCCTGTACATTGCTGAAAACGGATACGCAAAACTCAACATCTCCCTGGCCAAGGGAAAACGGGAATACGACAAGCGCAACACCATAAAGGAGAAGGATATGCGCAGGGATATGGAGAGAGGGTATTAAAAAAGGGAGCATCATCTTGCTCCCTTTTTCTGTTTCTTCTCCTATTCCACCAGCGGTGCAATCATGTGCAGGAAGAGTTCCCTGTCCTGCTCCGTGAGTTCGTCAATTCCCAGAAACAGATCCTTTATTACGAGGATTTCTTCCTTGTTGAAGTACCTTTTCAGGTTCATCCCGTTGCACAGCTGCTTTATGAGGGTGAAATTCTCATTTGACCGGGCGCTGGCCATTGCCATGATGTATTTTTCAAGGGTTGTAGGGATTTTTACAGTCTGGAAATATTTGCATGCATCCACTATGGTCAATTTATTGCCCCACAGGTCTCCTGTGATATACCCTTTGAGGCCATTGAGGAGTATTTCAGCAAGGTCCTTGTTTACTTGTTCCAGAGTTGCCGCACGCCTGAAACTTTGCCTGTATTCCATGGTCCAGTCAATCATGGTCATATACTCAATGGAAAGGCATGATTTATATACATTCCAGAATTCTGGGGAGGAGGTGAGTTCATTGAAGAATTCGGAGACGAAATAGCCGAGTCCGTTAGCATCTTCTGCCTCTCTGATATGGCGCATAAACCGGTAGGCAACCGTTGTATCCTGTGATATTTTGTATAGATATCTGAAAGTTCTGGTAGAATCGAGTCTGGCCATCCTCTTGTCCAGACTTACAATAAGTCTGTTTATGTTGGAAGTAATGTTTGCATACTGCCTTTCCCCGTTTTTGTCAAAAAGCGCGAAGTATGGGTAGGTTGAAGCTTTGAGCCTTTTTGCCAATACATCTCCATTGGGTGCTGCGGCATCTGCCATTATGCACAGAAAATTTTCATTGAAATATTTCCCGGCTGTTTCATCTTTAAAGCTGTCAAGCATTTCAGGGTCAAGAGGTATGTCAGTTCCCAGATATAGGAACACAAAATCTTTCCCTGAATCTCTTACCTTTGCCTCGGTTTAATTAATGGCAATGTTAGTATTTACTAT
>CAYYVA010000003.1:0-102445 GCA_964475015.1 uncultured Muribaculaceae bacterium | reverse complement strand
ATCAGGAAGTAGAATCCTCTTTTTAGGCTTTGCTTTTCTCATTTCAATAGAAATTTTAAAAAATTGATGACTTACTTCTTAGCTGCTTTTGGTCTCTTGGTGCCGTAAAGTGAACGTGATTTCTTACGTCCGTCAACACCTGCTGTATCCAAAGCTCCTCTAAGAATGTGATAACGTACTCCAGGAAGGTCTTTTACCCTGCCACCTCTGACAAGAACAATTGAGTGCTCCTGCAAGTTGTGTCCTTCTCCTGGGATGTAGGCATTCACCTCTTTCTGATTTGTCAATCTAACACGAGCTACCTTACGCATAGCTGAGTTAGGTTTCTTAGGAGTTGTAGTGTAAACACGTACACAAACTCCACGTCTTTGAGGACAAGCATCCAGTGCGCGTGATTTAGATTTCTCTACAATCACCTCGCGACCGTTGCGTACTAACTGTTGAATTGTTGGCATAATTTGTTGTTAATCTTAACTTTATACAAATACCCGATTATAAATCGGCTTGCAAAGGTATAATTAATTTCTTAAACTACAAACATTTATATGTATTTTTCAACTGTCGGGAAGAAAAAACGGGTTCTTTAAAACCCGTTAAGTTGCATATACACAGTTGGAAGGAGCAGCAGGAAGCCCACTGCAACGAGGAGCAGGATGAATGGGAGAACCCATTTGAACCATTTCCCGTAAGGGATCCTTGCAATTCCCAGCACAGCTATGAGCACTCCGGAGGTTGGGGTTATCATGTTTGTGAACCCGTCGCCGAACTGGAAGGCCATCACCGTTGCCTGCCTGCTCACACCTATTATATCTGCAAACGGAGCCATGATAGGCATTGTTATGGCCGCCTTGGCACTTGCCGATGGTATCACCAGGTTGATTGCAGTCTGTATCATGTACATCAGCCCCAGGGAACCTGCCTCGCCCGCCTCATCCAGGCTGCCGGCCATGGCATGCAGAATGGTGTCAATTATGCGCCCCTCCTGCAAAATATACACAATACCCGCGGCAAGCCCCACAATGAGGGCGGCGCTGAGGATATCCTTTGCACCGTCCATCAGCTCCTTTACAATTGAGTTTCCCGACAAATCCATTGCTATTCCCGACAGCACACCAAGTGTAAGGAAGAGCGCCGAGATCTCACCTATATACCAGCTGAAGCCCAGCACACCCACCACCAGATATACAATGGTAAAGCCCAGGAGGGAGAGGATATAGAAATGCACCGATTTGCGCAGGGCCGCCACACAGGTTGCAATGAATGCCACCGCCACCACCGGGAGGAGCCATGCGGTATGATATTTCTCCGCACCAATTGAAAGCCATGTATCCGCACTATAATGTATGGTAAAGAGGATGACAGCCGCAGCCGCTATTGCAAAGGAGAACCATGAGGCCCTGTTGGTATAGTACTCCACCCCGCTTCCCTGCTCTGCAATATGGTTCCTCCAATGGGCATCAATCTCATACATGGGAGATTTCTGCGGATTACGCTTCACCCTGTTTGCATAGAGCAGTACAAAAGTGATGGTAATTATATTGAGCACTACCCAACAGAAAAGCCTGTACTCAATCCCGGAGAACAAAGGAAGACCTGCAAGATCCTGTGCAATGCCTATGGTGAACGGATTCAGAATTGCCCCGGCAAACCCAACATGGGCCGCCACATACACCATACACACACCCACAATGGAGTCATACCCCATGGAGATGGCCAGCGGCACAAGGATAATTATAAAAGCTATTGTCTCCTCGCTCATCCCGAATACAGCACCAAAAAGGCTGAACATAAGCATTATGAGGACAATCACAATATTGTTCACACCCACCTTGGCCAAAGCCCTGTTCTTCTCCAGCCTTGTAACGAACTTCAGGAATGAGAAGATGCCCGCATCAATTGCCCTGCTTCTGTTCACTACCCAGAAGGACGCACCTATCACCAGTATGAAACAGATGATGCCGCTCTGCTTGGTAAAGCCCTCATAGAAGGTCTCCATAACCCTCCACCACTGCCCTACAGCCTCAACATCCCTGAACTGTGCCGCCTCTCCGGCCGCAGCTTTCACATACTCACCCCCGGGCACAAGCCAGGTTGCCAATGCACAAACCAGGATGATTCCAAATATTATTACATATGTATTGGGGAATTCCCTTTTCTTCTTGCCCATAACTCTCCAGATTATTTGATTATGGCGGCAAAAATACCCCAACTATTTGCAAAATGCAAACCGTCACTCTTCTTCAGACACACTTATATGCACACGCCCCGTTTCACTGGGATTCTCAACTGATCTGGCAATGATGAGGCACTCACCGGGCCCCGTAGTGGTAACAAGGCCGTTTTCATCCACCACCGCCACAGAAGTATCTGATGACTCCCATGTAATCCTCTTGTCAAAGGCCGTGGCCGGCTGGGGAATTGCAGTACACTGTTTGGTCTTGCCAAGGCCCGGGGCAAAATAGACTGCCGCAGGCTGCACAATGATGCTGGTTACCCTGTCGAGCAGGGAGCGGTTGTCTACACTCACGCTATATTCATCCTGGGAAGCGTTCCCTATGAAGCACACTTTAATCTTCTGTTCCGCATTTCTATACACATTGCAGTCCTGATGCGAAGTGCCCAGATAAAAACGGTACACAATATCCCCCCTGTGGGCATTGGTCACAAGATAGCACTTCATCTCCACATAGGTGCACAGGGCCCTCCTGTCCGCCCCCAGGAGCAGGGCCTTGCCCTTGTTGCCGGAAGCACCCGGAACAGCTCCCTGCAGGTTTTCAAACAGGTGGAAATCCACCCCCTCAACCGATATGCCGGAGAGTTCTTCCTCTTCATAAATTCTTCCTGAAGTGACCTCCTCTGCCACATTATCCTTGAACAGGAGGGTCTCCACCGGCACATTGCAGATTGAGACCTCCTTCACCTCAACGGAAACCCCATCCCCCAATCTTGAAAAATCGCACGACACATTCACCTTTCCAAGAATCCTCTGCATAGGAACCTCAAGGGGCCTGCCCAGGGTGAGCTTCACATTTTCCAGCTTCCCGTGCAACACTGCACCAGCCCCAGACCCTGCAAGGGCCGCCACATCATCCGCCCTGCACACAAGTTCCTCCAGTTCCTCCCGGGAAGTGGCATGAAGCTCTTCCACCCAGTTTGCCAGGGCATATACGGTATATCTGTTCCCTGTATAGATGACAATATCCTCCACACTTACATTACTGTCGGGAAAATGATTGTGGTATACCAATCCTCCCGCTTCATCAAATATATACAGGTACACATCCCCTATTGTGGAGGCATCAAGCGGGGCCGTCCCTTTCGTAAAGATTCCCCCATCCACAAATTCAACATCAATGCACCCCTTCCCCGCAGCTTCCGGGAGATACGGAAGGTTGTCCTGAAAGGGGGTGCAGCCCCATACGGCAGCAGCCAGTGCCAAGGCAAAGAAAACTTTTCCCATCTGCAGTTTTTTGCCGCAATATTATCCACTCCGCCGCAAATGCCGTTGCTGAAAAAGAAAAATCTCCGCCCCTGCAGAAAATTTTTCTTTTTCTGGAAGAGACGGAGAATCAGATATTTTAAAAACAGAAAAAAATCTGCCTACAATGCCATCAGAATGAGGATTTGTGGAGTAAGCACCCTCAGGAACATCACCAGCGGATAAACGGTGGCATAAGAGACCGCCTGCTGGTTTATAGGAGAAACTGAGTTTGAATATGCCAGTCCCGACGGATTTGTACCGCTTCCCGAAATAAGTCCCATAAGCTGGAAATAGTTGAACTTGAAGACAAATCTTCCAATTGCCGCTCCAACAAGCATTGGGACTACAGTTATTATCACGCCGTAACCTATCCAGGCAAAACCGCCCTTGTTCACAACAGTATCAACAAAGCCTGCGCCTGATGCGATTCCCACGGCTGCAAGGAAGAGTGAAATGCCCACCTCCCTCAACATCATGTTTGCGCTCAAGGTTGTATAGGTAACTACATGGAACTTGTATCCGAAACGGCTGATGAGGATTGCAATGATGAGCGGACCGCCTGCAAGACCCAACTTCACAGGCTGAGGCATGCCAGGGAGCATGAATGGAATTGAACCGAATATCACACCCACGGCTATACCCAGGAAGATTGCAAGGAGGTTAGGCTCCCTGAGCTGTTTTGATGAGTTGCCCAGCATCTTTGCAAAGCCCTCCAGCTTCTTCTCGTCTCCAACCGCAAGCACCCTGTCACCAATCTGGAGTTCCAGGTCCGGTGCGGCAACAAGGTCAATTCCCGCACGGTTAACCCTTGTAACGTTAACCCCAAACACAGACCTTACCTTAAGCTCGCCCAGAGTCTTTCCGTTTATCTTGTGCTTGGTTACAACAATCTTTCTGGCAGAGAGCTGGCTGTCCATATCCTTCCACTCCTCAACGCTCACCTCCACCTGCTCACCGAAGAACGCCGCAATTGACTCCTTGTTTGATTCCACAGAAATCACAAGGATCCTGTCACCTTCATACAGCTTGGTCTCTGAAGTGGGGATCTCAACCTTTCCGTTGGCCCTGCAGAGCCTTGAAACCACAAAATCCTTGTCAATGAGGCCATGGAGGCTCTCTATGCTCTTGTCTATAATTGCACTGTTCCTTACCTCAACAGTATATTTTGTAGCCATCTTGGCCGCATCGGCACTTGAACCGGTAGCCCTCTCAAGCTCCTTCTCCATTGTCATGCCGAAGAGCCCCTTGATTACCACAATTGACATCACTATTCCAACTACACCCAACGGATAAGATACTGCGTATCCCATTGCAATTGAAGGGTCTGCCGCACCTGTAGCCTCAAGATATGTCTGCTGCGCCGCACCAAGGCCCGGGGTATTTGTAACCGCACCGCAAAGGACACCTACCATTGTAACGAGGCTGGTACCTGTAACCGCATGTATGATATATGCCAGCAGCACGCTCATAAGCACTATGAGTACCGCCACTCCGTTAAGGGTAAGCCCCCCCTTCTTGAAGGAAGAGAAGAAGCCGGGCCCCACCTGGAGACCTACAGAATATACAAAGAGGATAAGTCCGAACTCCTTGATGAAATTGTTGATTGACGGATCAACCGTAAGTCCGAAATGCCCTGCAATGATTCCCACAAAAAGAATCCAAGTAACACCAAGTGAAACTCCGCAGATCTTAATTCTGCTCAACAGCACACCCAATGCCACCACTCCCGACAGTACCAGCACTGCATGGGCTATGGATGTTCCTGTTATCAACTCATTGAACCAATTCATGATCTTAATATAATTTAGTTTTACCCTATATAATAAAAACGGGGGCAAAGGTAATTATATTTTTTGCCCCCACAAAAGTATGTCGCTATCTTATCAGACCTCTCCTGAATGCCACCAGAAGCTGTTTGAGGTCTTCTATCTGTTCCTTGAGCTGTTTCCCCATATCCGTATCCCGCACCATCTTCCTCTTGTCCAGGAACTCCACAACCTTTGTCTCTGATATGATGTCCCGCCCCTCCTCAATGGCCTTCTGGGTAGATTCAAAGGACTCATGCTGGACAAGCCTCAATCCGTACGAATTGTAGATAAGGGTATAGCCCGCAATGCCGGTCTCCTGCTGGTACGCCTTGGAATATCCGCCGTCTATCATCAGGAGCTTGCCGCCCGCCTTGATCGGACTCTCTCCCCTGGCTGTCTTTACAGGTATATGGCCGTTTATGATGTGTGAAGGTTCCCCCTCAACCCCAAACTCCTTAAGGATCATTTCACATACCTCCTTGTTGTTCTTGAGGATATTGTACCACCCCTTCGGCTCTTTCTGTATCTCCTTGTCCGAAAGGAAATAGCGCTCAAAGGTTGCCATCTTGTTCTTGTCAAACGGAGGTGAAACCGGGCCGCACCACAGATACCAGATAAAATCCTGTCCATACAGCTTGGCTGAAGAGCTCTCCTTTTCAAAGTATGCCTGGCGGACCAGCTGGTCTATCTTGTCAAACAGCGCCTTTCCCGCATACTCCTTGCCCTGTATCGTGAGCGCCCTGAACGTGCCGTCCTCATTGAGCGGAACCGAACCGTGGTAAAGGAGGTTTGAGTTCCTTACCAGGTACAGCGCTCCATGGGAATAGAGCAGCTGCATGTGCCTTGCCATGCTGGCGCTGGATTCAAAATTATGAGTCAGCTTCTCAATCACTGTCTGCTCTTCAGGAGTAAGTGCATACGGATCGGCAGGGTCCAGTGTCTGGAGGTCCCTGTCCCTCAAAGGGTATTCCTTTCCGTCTATTGTTATGACTCCCCTCTCCTTGTCTATAAGATGGAGCAGGTCCCTATCATCCATGCCGAACTCCTTCCTCCTGGCAATGATCTGGTGCTCCAGCTTGAACTGTATCATTGTAATTGCCTTGTGCATCTGGGCCACAAGCCTTGCCTGTTTTGGATTGAGCGTCTCCGCATCAACACCTTTCGGGCGGAATATGGTACATGGGTCATCTCCATACACATCCATTGCAAAGGTTACAAGCGGCATGAGGTTTATTCCGTATCCCTCCTCCAGTATCTTGAAGTTTGCATACCTGAAGCACATCCTCAGCACATTGGCCACACATGCCTGGCTTCCTGCTGCAGCACCCATCCATACGAGGTCATGGTTGCCCCACTGTATGTCCCAGTTGTGGTATGTCTCCAGCATGTCCATTATGATATGGGCACCGGGTCCCCTGTCATAGATGTCACCTATGATATGCAGGGAATCTATGGTAAGCCTCTGTATGAGGTTGCAGATGGCTATGATGAAGTGGTCTGCCCTGCCTGTAGTGATGATTGTCTTTACAATTGCCGCTATATACTCATGCTTGTTGGCTTCCGCCCCCTTTGATTCGTGCAGCAGCTCCTGTATTATGTACTCATACTCAGGCGGCATGGCCTTCCTTACCTTGCTCCTTGTATATTTTGATGAAACTGCCGAACATACCTGCACAAGCCTCATGAGGATAACCTTGTACCACTCCTCAAGGGCCCTTTCCTTCTCCTTGTGCTTCACTATCTTCAGTTTCCCTTCCGGATAGTAGATGAGTGTGCATAGTTCTGTCTTCTCCGATTCCCTCATTGTATGTCCGAACACCTCCTCAACCTTCCTCCTGATCACGCCTGATGCATTCCTGAGGACATGGCTCACCGCCTCATGCTCCCCATGGAGGTCAGTTATGAAATGCTCCGTACCCTTGGGGAGATTGAGGATGGCCTCAAGGTTTATTATCTCCGTACTTGCAGCCTGGATTGTCGGGAAACTCTTTGCCAACAATTTCAGATATTTCAGGTCCCGTTTCATGGCTGTTGTCCCTATTTGTTGTTGAGCTGGCGCAATATCTCTTCAATACCCTTCTCAAGCTGAGGGTCCTTGCCCTCTACCCTGTCCTTGAAGGTATTCTTCACATAGATGTCCGGCTTCACTCCTGTAAACTCAAGGTCCTTGCCGTCCAGGGAGTAGCATCCCCATGCAGGAAGGCGGAGTGATGTGCCGTCTATCAGGCCGGCTCCGGATGTGAAGATGATCCAGCGGTAAGTCTCAGTACCTACAATTGTTGCAAGCCCCAGTGTCTTTATTCCGTTTGAAGTCACCTCTGCATCTGAAAGGCTCCTCTCATTTACCAATGCAACTATAGGCATGTCTCCAGGGGTTACATTAGGGTGCGGGTTGGTCTTGTTGTCCCTGAATGCCCAGTTGTAATGTGCCTTCTGGCCGATGAAGTCCAGTACCTCCTTATGTACATTGCCTCCGTTGTTGTAGCGCAGGTCCAGAATGAGCGCCTCCTTGCCAGGCATCCTTGTATGCATGTCCTTGAGGAAGGCTTCCAGGTCTCCTGAGCCCATAGCCTTCATGTGGGTATATGCAATGCGTCCCTTGCCGAGCTTCTCAACCCTGGCTCTGTTGTTCTCTTCCCACTCGTTGTAGAGCAGCCCCTTGAGGGCACCGTAGCTGATGGTATGCACCTTCACCTCATGCTCCTTGCCGCCACGGCGGAAAGTGAACTTTATCTCAGGGCTCTCAACAGATGATGCCAGATAGCTCTCCCTGTTTGCTGCCGCCGATACCCTTTCACCGTTCACAGCCACCAGCACATCCCCTTTCCTGATATCAACATCCACACGGCTTGCAGGGGACCCTGCCACTGTAGCCTCCACCATATATGGATCTGCCTTGCTCCAGATTATTCCGGTCTCCGCACTGCGGGTCCTGGTCTGTGACGGAACTGTCTCTATGCCGCTCCTGCTGGTAAAGCCAAGGTGGGAGGAGTTGAGTTCTCCCAACATGTCATTGAAGAGGGTGGAGAGGTTTGCCCTGCTCCTTACGTATGGGAGGAACGAAGCATAATAGTCCCTCTTTGCCTTCCAGTCCACGCCGTGGAAGTTCACATCATAGAAATTCTGGTCCATAAGACCCCAAGCCTCATAGAACATCTGCCCGAACTCATCCTTGAGGTTCTTCTCAACAGATTTCTTTATTGTAACCTTTGTTGCCCTTGATCCCTTGAGGTCTATCTTGTAGATATCCGCTCCGCTTACGGCATAAAGGTCCTTGTCTGAATTGATGAATGAACCGCGCTTGAGGTCCTTTATTGTCTTCACCTCCGCATACGGGTCTGAAAGCTCAAGGCTGTAGACCTTGTCCCTTGCAGAACAGATGAGCCACTCCTTATCCTTATCCTTGAAGGTGTAGAGGGAGTATCCGCCCTGAAAATCCATCTCCTCCAGCCTGCTGAAGATATCATTGAAGTCTATCTTCACTTCAGGTGCGGCAGGAGCCTCTTTTGCCCCTTTTCCTCCATCCTTTGCATCCTTGCCCCCCTTCTCTTCTGCAGGCGCAGCCTCAAACATCTTGTCATAGATGTCAGACTTGTAAGGTTTTGTAGTGTAGTCCTGCAGCGGAAGCCTGTACACTGCCCTTGAGCCTCCTCCCCTTGGGAATGAGGTGCCGTAGAGGTTGGCTATAAGGTAAAGGTACTTGCCGTCGGGAGAAAAACAAGGAGACCCCTCACTGCATGCAGAGCTTGTGAGATTGTACAGCTTGTTCTCCTTGAATGAGTATACGAAGATGTCCCCCTCAAAGAGGTTCACCGCCTCAAATGCAAGGTATGAATCATCATACGAGAAGTTGAGGGTATATCTGCTGTAAGACCAGAACTGGGCGTCAGCAAGTTTTGCAATGCTGTTGTCTGCTGTGTTGAGGCACATTATTGAGGTGTTTCCAAACACGAATGCCAGCTTGTCCTTCTTGTGGGACATCTTGAGGTTCTTTATGTTGCATTCACCCCTGTGGAGCAGCCTCTCGGCTGAAGAGCCGTCTGCCTTTGTGGTGTAGAGGGCTGTAAATCCCTTCTGGGTTCTGGTATAGTAGAGGGTATTGTTGTCCTTGCCCCATACAATCTCATCCACACGTTCATCTGCCGGAGTAGAAAGCTTGTGCTGGTACTTGCCCTCTGCATCACTTATGTAGAGCAGGCCCCTTATTGAAAGGGCAAACTTCTTGCCGTCCGGCGAGACAGCCACCCTGCTTGGAACCACGTCTGCAATCTTGCGCTCCACATCCACATTATTATCTGCAACAGCTATCTGCGGAACAGTAACCTTTCCGGTTGCAAGGTCCATGTAATGGATCTTGTACTCCAGGATGAACACCATTGCATCACCGCCGTAGCTTACTGAAGGGTACTGTACGGACTGGCTGTATGAAGTGAGCTGCTGCGGCTCGCCTGAAGAATTGTGCCTTACGATGTTTGACTCCTTGTTGAACCTGTCTGTAACATAATAGAGGTTCCCCTTCTTGTCCACCATAGGCCAGCTGTCCTTTCCCTCGTATGAGGTAAGTTCCCTGTATGCCTTTTTTGCAGGGTTCCACCCCTTGATGTTAGGGTTATGGTCACCCACATAGCGTTTTCTGGTAGGGAAATTGATGCTCTCTGTAGATTCATTGAAGTAGAGCTCCCCTGTAACAGGGTTCTCAACCAGGTTCACTATTGTATTGAAATAGTTAGGGAAGAGCCTTTCAGGAGTGCCACCTGCAAGTGCCACCTTGTATGTGGTCCTGTTGTTGGCCCTGTTGCTCTCAAAATAGATATACTTTGAGTCCTTGCTCCACCCGCCAGGGACATCGTTTCCCTCGTGCCATGTAAGCCTTTTCACCTCACCTCCGGCAACCGGAACAACGTACACATCATTATTACCCTGGATATCAGAAGAGAATGCAAGATACTTGCCGCAAGGGGAAACCTTGGGACTTCCCTCATTTCCACCAAGGGATACAAGCCTCATGGCCAGACCGCCCTGGGCAGGGACACTGAAGATGTCACCGTCGTAGGAGAAATAGATTGTCCTGCCATCCGGAGACAATGAAGGGTTATAAGGGAAATGTAATGTTTCTGCAGATGCATACAATGGAAGTATGCACAAAAGCAACAATGCTAGTTTTTTCATAGTTCCTGAAATTATATTTGAACTATAAAGTTAGGAATATTTTTCTATGCATCAAAAACCTCTTTCTTTGCCGTAACCGTGAGATATGCCGAACGGATGACAAGATGCACCATATAGCCCACCCACAGGGACTGCACTCCCAGGCTTCCTCCCAGCAGCCACCAGCTTGCAAAGAAGCCTCCCACGGCACAGAGCATTGAGTTCCTTATGGCCCGTGTCGCCGTTGCCCCAATGTAGATTCCATCCCATGTAAACGCCACGCAGCTCACCAGCGGCATCACCAGCAGCCACGGGATGAACCTTGCCGCCTCCGCAATGACCACAGGGTCTGAAGCCAGGAACCTGAACAGCCACTCCCCTCCGGCCCAATAGCCGAAAGTGGATACCACTCCAATACCGCCGCACCACAGGAAAATCACCTTCACCGCCTTCACAAGGGAATCCTTGTCCCTTGCCCCTATATATCTTCCCGACAAGGCTTCGCCCGCATATGCAAAGCCGTCTATGAAGTATGAGTAGAGGAGCATCAGCTTCATCATGATGGAGTTGACGGCAAGTGCCACATCCCCGAACCCTGCCGAGAGGGAGGTGAGCCCAGCATATATGAAAAGGAAGCTGAAGGACCTTATGAAGAGGTCTGCATTCATCATGAAGAACCTCCTTACCTTGGAGAACTTGAGGCTCCCGCGCAGGTCTATCAGATGGAAGAACCTCCTGTAATGGAGCAGCATAAGGGTAACCGCAAGGGCCATTCCCGCATATTGGGCAATAAGGGTTCCCCAGGCAATGCCGCTGAAGCCCAACCCTGTATGGAACGCAAGGAAAATGCTTGCCACCACATTTACAATGTTTACAGTAACATCCACCGCCATTGGGCTCACCGCATTCTGCATCCCTATGAAGAATCCCTTGAATACATTGAGGGAGAGGGTTGCAGGAGCCGCCCATATCCTTATGAAGAAGTATTCACGCGCCAGTGCCTCCACCTGGGGGGAACACTCAATGAAATGGAATGCCGCCTCCACATAAAGATACTGGAGCAGCAGGAACAGGAGTGAAAAGCCGAGTGCGGTTGCCATACCGAGCGCATACACATTCATGGCATCCTTGAAGTCCCTCCTGCCGTATGCCTGCGCCACCATCCCGCCTGTCCCCATCCTGAGGAATCCCATATTCCAATAGAGGAGATCGAACAGCATTGAGGCAATGGCTATGCCGCCCAATACTGAAGCATCCCCTATCCTCCCGGCAATGGCGGTATCCGCCATACCCACAAGAGGTACGGTAATGTTTGCAAAAATGCTTGGGATTGCGAGCCTTAAGACTGTCCTGTTCATCTGGCTCTACCTGTACTTGGTCTGCTCATCCAGCATCCCAAGATAAGATTCATAACGTTCCACCGGAATCTCCCCGTTCTCAACCGCCTCCTTCACCGCACATCCCGGTTCATGGGTATGGGTGCACGGGGCAAAGCGGCAGTTGTCCTCAATGCGGAGCATCTCAGGGAAATAGCCGCTCAATTCAAGCTGTGACACATCCACGAGGCCGAACCCCCTGATGCCGGGAGTATCTATCACAAACCCTCCGCTGTTGATGGGATGCATCTCATAAAACGTTGTGGTGTGCTTGCCCTGCAGGTGGTATGCCGAAATCTCCCCCACCCTGAGGTTGAGGGCAGGGTCCAGGGCACTTATAAGTGAAGACTTGCCCACTCCCGACTGCCCTGAGAAAAGGACAATCCTGCCGTTGCAGGCCTCCCTCACCTGTTCAATTCCCATTCCGGTGGTTGCAGAGCACTCTATCACCCTGTATCCGGCATAACTGTAGATATGTTCAAAAGCCTTCACCCTCTCCATGGTATCCTCATCATAGAGGTCCATCTTGTTGAGGATAATGGTTACAGGGACATTATACGCCTCGCAGGTGACAAGGAAACGGTCTACAAACTGGAGCTTCACCTCCGGGAAATCCACAGTCACCACAAGGAACACCATATCCAGGTTGCTGGCAATGATGTGCGACTGCCTGGAGAGGTTGGTTGATTTCCTGATGATATAATTTTTCCTCGGGAGGATATTCTTTATTGTGGCAAGCTCCTCCCCGTCCCTCTCATACTCCACAACATCCCCTACGGCTATGGGGTTTGTGGAATTGAACCCCTTAAGCCTTAGCTTTCCCTTAATTACCGCAGGGAAAAGCTCCCACTGCGGCAGCCTTGAGAGGAGATAGTGGCTCCCCGTATGTTTTACAACCGTTGCTTTGTCTGCTGTTGCCATAATTATTCTTGGAATGAGAGTGCGTAAAGATAGCAATTTGTACAAAAACCATTAACTTTGCCTTGTAAAAAAAGTTAATTAGGGATGTTTGCAATAGAAGAACTGGACAGATATGTTGAAAACGGCCTTTCTGCAATAAATTTCAGACTTGAGCCTAAAGAGTTGTATGAACCTATAGAGTATATGATCTCAATAGGGGGAAAAAGGTTGCGCCCCGAGCTGTGCCTGCTCACCTACAACCTATTCTCAGACAAGATTGAGAAACCTATCCTCTTCCCTGCCCTTGCGCTGGAGATCTTCCACGGGTTCACCCTCATCCATGATGACATCATGGACCAGGCAGAGCTGCGCCGCGGACAACAGACCGTCTACAGGAAATGGGACAACAACATTGCCATCCTTAGCGGAGACGTGATGAGCATCAAGGCTTACGAGCTCCTTGCAAACTGTCCTGGAGAGGTGCTTCCACAGGTGCTTGCCCTCTTCTCTAGGACTGCAGCCCAGGTTTGTGAAGGGCAGCAGTACGACATGAACTTTGAGACAATCCCTTACATTACAATGAAGGACTACATCTCAATGATAAGCCTCAAGACAGCGGTTCTCATAGCCTGTTCAGCCAAGATGGGAGCCCTCATTGCCGGAGCGGATGAAAAGGTTTCGCAGGCGCTGTATGATTTCGGCTACTCATTGGGAATTGCATTCCAGATACAGGATGACCTGTTTGACACCTTCGGCCAGGGGAATGTCTTTGGCAAGAAGATTGGCGGGGACATCCTCAACAACAAGAAGACTTGGCTCCTTGTGGAATCCTACAGGGCAGCTGACAGCAGCCAGAGGGTACAGCTGGATGAGATAATGGAGATGCCTCTGGAGAGGGGGGACGAAAAGATTGAAAGGATGAAGCAGATGTACTGCACACTCGGGATAAAGGAGGGTGCGGAGAAGGCCATCATGGAGTATTACAACCAGTCAATGGAAATTGTCGGGAAGATGGACTTCACCCCTGCCCAGATGGAGCAGCTCAAGAAATTTGCAGACAAACTCATAAAGAGGATCAAGTAAGATGGAACTGGAGATAATGGCCCCTGCGGGGAATTTTGAGTGCCTTATGGCAGCCATTCAGGGTGGGGCAAACTCCATTTATTTTGGAGTGGGCAACCTGAACATGCGCTCACACTCTGCAAACAATTTTAATCCCGACGATATTTACCGTATAGTTGAGATATGCAGGGAGAACAATGTGAGGTCTTATCTTACCCTCAACATCATAATATACAATGATGACCTTGAGCCAATGCGCCACGCGCTGGACGAGGCCAAGAGGGCAGGTGTCACAGCGGTGATTGCCTCAGACATGGCAGTGATCTCATACGCCCGCCAGATTGGGGTGGAGGTGCACATCTCAACCCAGCTGAACGTATCTAACTTTGAGGCCGTGAAGTTCTATGCCCAGTTTGCGGATGTGGTTGTGCTGGCCAGGGAGCTTACCCTCCCTCAGGTGAAGGAGATAAAGAGGAGGATTGTAGAAGAGGGGATCAAGGGCCCTTCAGGCAAGGAGGTGCAGCTTGAGATGTTCTGCCACGGGGCATTGTGCATGGCCGTTTCAGGAAAATGTTACCTGAGCCTGCAGCACTACGGTGCATCGGCAAACAGGGGTGCGTGCTACCAGCTGTGCCGCCGCGGCTACAAGGTGACAGACCTTGAGACAGGCATTGAACTTGAGGTGGACAACAAATATATAATGTCGCCCAAAGACCTGTGCACCATTGAGTTCATGGACAAGATAATTGATGCCGGCGTTTCCGTATTCAAGATTGAGGGAAGGGCCCGCAGTGCCGAATATGTAAAGAAGGTGACAGCAGCATACAGGGCAGCAGCGGACGCTGTGATTGCCGGAACCTATACTCCTGAGTATGCAGCAGAGCTTAAAGCCGGTGTTTCTGAGGTGTTCAACCGCGGATTCTGGGACGGCTACTACCAGGGTGCCCGCCTTGGGGAGTGGAGTGATGTGTATGGGAGCAAGGCCACCAAAAAGAAGACATACGTAGGGAAGGTGACCAACTACTTCGCCAACATTGGAGTGGCTGAAATCCTCGTTGAAACCGGGGAGATAAATGTTGGGCAGAACCTGCTGATAATTGGGCCGTCAACCGGAGTGCTTGAACTCCAGCCAGATGAGATCAGGGTTGACCTGGCCGCCACAGAGAAGGCCGTTAAGGGCGAGCGCTGCTCAATTGCAGTTCCTCAGAAACTCCGCAGGTCGGACAAGGTCTACATTTTTGAATGATATCCGGCGGGCCCTGCGGCCCGCCTTTTTGTTGCTCCGCAGCACCGGGCCGCCAAATGGGGCAATATACATAAAATTTCTTGTGTATGAACAACTTGCATCACCCGTTGACAGCATATATAGAGAACGGGATTCTGCCGCGGTACAGCGGCTTTGACCCTGCACACCGGCTTGACCACGTGCAGGAGGTAATCCGCATGAGCCTACAGCTTGCCGCCCATTACGATGTGGACCCCAATATGGTATATACAATTGCCGCCTACCACGATACCGGCTTGTGCGGGGGAAGGGAGGAGCATCATATGCTGTCGGGAAAAATATTGAGGGAAGATGCTGTATTGAGAAGTTTTCTGCTTCCCGACAATTCCTGCTCCACAGGGGGAGACTGCCCCGCGTCCTGCAGTGGGAAAAGGCCTCTTTTTACACCTGCACAGATTGAGACAATGGCCCAGGCGGTGGAGGACCACCGTGCCTCCAGCAGCCATGCCCCACGGAGCATCTACGGTAGGATTGTGGCTGAGGCCGACCGCATCATTGACGGCCCCACCATTGTACGCCGCACCATCCAGTACGGCCTCTCACACTACCCTGAACTGGACAAGGAGGGGCACTACCGCCGCTTCCTGGAACACATGAACGAAAAATACGCCGAGGGGGGCTACCTCAAGCTCTGGATCCCCGAATCACCCAACGCCACCCGCCTGGCCGCCTTCCAGGAAATCCTCAAGGACCCTGCCGCCACCCGGGAGATGTTTGAGCGGGAATGGGGGAATATAAATCTATTACCCCAAAAGAGAACAGGCCTATTGAGAACATGCGCGAGAGGATAATCTACTACACATGCAGGCTGGTTGACAGGATGGGAAGAAGAGGTTCCAAGTGGGATTACCAGGACATAAAGAAAGTGTATTCCATCTGTATCATGAACTTCATCTATGAACCGGATCCCGTTTTGAGAAGGGATATACAGCTGTATGATGTAAATGCAAGGAAAATATTCTCTGACAAGCTGAATATCATACTCATACAGATGCCGTGCATGAAAGGCATGAAGATAGGGGAGTGTAACAAGTATTATGAATATTTGTTATATTTACTGCGTGAAATGCATGACGGTATGAAAACGATAGATGAACTCAAGAGAGAGGTTGCCGAAACCAGGTTGCCGGAAGAGATAAAGAAGATGTTTTATGGCGTACTTGACACGGCAGAAGTTGCTTCCCTTACAGAAGAGCAACAGGCCCGCTATGAGTCCGATCTGAAGAACTACATGGATACCATGAGCTGCATCAGGTTTGCAAGAAAGGAAGGCGCAAGCGAAAGATACACCAACGGACATGCTGATGGGAAATCCGAAGGACTCATACAAGGTAAAGTTGAGACAGCAAAAGCAATGAAGGCAGATGGGGTGGATTATAAATTCATTTCCAAATATACCAATATCCCTGTGGAAGAAATTGAGAAATTATAGCATGGAAGATTTATATAGCTTAAATGGGGGTGGCTTTGTAGCCACCCCTTCTTCTATTTCATTGAGACAAGTTCCTTAATGAACCTTTCATCCTTGTACAGGCGCGGCACCTTGTTCTGACCGCCGGCTTTTCCCCTCTGCTGCATCCACTTGAGGAATGTCCCTTTTTCAAGCACAACAAGCTCCAGGGGCCCCATAGTTGCATTGCCTTCCCTCTTCGCCTCGTAATCAGAGTTGAGGGTGGTGAGGAAATAATCCAGTGTATTGGCGAACCCCTTCAGGTTCATGGGTGGTGTCCCGAACTCCACAGCCCATTTGTGGTGCCCTTTGGATGTCTGGGAGTCCTCGCCCAGTTCCATGAATACAGGGGCAACAGTAAAGTCCGTTACGGTACATCCGCATTCTGTGCATGCCCTTGCAAGTGCCTGTTCTGCGTTGGCAATCATCAGTTCCTCTCCAAATGCGTTTATGCAGAGCTGGGTCCTTCCCGTAATGATTATCTTGTGCGGGTATGTTGAGGCAAACCTTACGCAGTCCCCTATGAGGTACCTCCACAATCCCCCTATGGTTGAGATGACAATTGCATAGTCAACACCTGTCTGTACCTCCGCAAGGGTTGGGATTTCCTTTATCTTGCCTTGAAGTACATCATCCAGCATATCCATCGGGATGAATTCATAGAAAATGCCGTTGTTTGCCGTGAGGAGCATGGAGTGGTCCCTTTCATCATCCTGAAAGGCAAAATACCCCTCGGATGCATTGTAGTTCTCCAGATAGTGCATTTGTGGTGAAGGAATCAGCTTCCTAAAAATCTCCCTGTATGGCTCAAAGCCAATCCCTCCATGCATGAACAGCTCTATATTTGGCCATACATCACACAGGTTGCTCTTGCCTGTATATTCCAGTATCTTGTTCAGAAGCATCAGGTTCCAGCTTGGAACACCGGAAAAGTTGGTTACATTCTGCCTTGAGCTCTCCCTGCATATTGCCTCCAGCTTCTCTTCAAAATTCCCCATAAGGGCTGTACTTCTCTTTGGGGAACGGAGAATCTCAACAATCCGTGGGGAGTTCATGAGCAGGAGGGCTGAAAGGTCTCCTGAAACCGTGCGGCCACTCTTATCCGGCTTTACGCTTCCCCCAAGAGTAAGGGCCTTCCCCTTGAACAGCCCGCTTTGGGGATTGCTGTGGATATAGCTTGCCAGCATCCTCTTGAACCCTCCGTAGTGGGTGACCTGGAGTGATTCGTCCGTTACAGGGATGAATTTGCTCTTGTCCGAGCTTGTACCGCTGGATTTGGCGAACATACATGTCCTTCTGTTCCATAGCACATGCTCCTCTCCATTGAGGAGCCTATCTATATATGGGTGGATTGCATTGTACTCCCGTACCGGCACCCTGTCCTGGAAATCCTTCACACTCCTTATGGCATCAAACCCATGTTCACGGCCGAATGCACTTGATTTCCCGTTTTCCACCAGATATCTGAACCACTCCATCTGGAACTGCATGGGATCCCTTCTGGAATCATCCAGTTCCCTGAGCAGTCCGCCCGAGCATTTGAGGAATATGCTGTTTATTATACTCATCCCGATAGCCTTTTCCTTTAAAACATTCTATGAGAAAATCTGGTGCAAGATATCCAAAGATTTTATTTCAATTGTGTTCCCTATGTGGTGGGAAATGTACTCAATCAATCTTTTTGCGTATGAGAGCCTCAAACCTCCGTTCACCTTAACCTCCTCATTCCCGCATCTGAGTACCCCAAGGTTGGTTGAAGGGGTATTCATGAGGGTGTGCAGCAATCTGGATTCGGCTGCACCGGCCAGCTGCGTGCCGTATGCCGGCAGTCCGTATGGCTGCGGGACAAAACGGGCAGTTGCAATGTCAAACAGCGGGGCATCCTTGCTGTAGTTGTCAAGCGGCATGAAGCCAAGCATCTTGCACAGATGTGTCATGAAGTGTATATGGAAGTTGGCGGTCCCTTCAGCTGTATGTTCAAGAATCTGGATTGAGGAGCTTATGAAACTGTACAGATGCGGGTTTGCCTCCGCTTCCCTAACGGTCTTCCCCAGCAGTTCGCTTATGAAGATGGCAATGGAACTCTTGTATATGTCGCTCCTGAGGGATGAGAGGTTGTACGGGACCGCAGTCTCCCTGATTGTGGGCATGGATTGCGTGCCGTTGCTGTAGGTTACCACATCCAGTATGTTCAGCTTATGCAGCAGCGAAGCATTGTTCATCTTCTTGGAAGAGCCCCTGAAATAGAGCGAACACCTCCCTGCAGTGTTGGAATAACACTGCACTACAATACCCGTATCACCATGCTTTATGGTGTGGAGGACAATTATCTGGCTTTTTGTGAGCATTTCAGATATTCGGCAAGGGCTCTCACTGCCTTCCCCCTGTGGGAAATGACATTCTTTTCATCAAGGGATATCTCTGCCAGGGTCTTGCTGTATCCGCAAGGGATAAAGACCGGGTCATACCCGAATCCCTGGGAACCGCTCCTGTTCAAGGCAATCTCCCCTTCCAGCACTCCGTTGAAAATCTGCAGTTCCCCTTCAATTATCAGAGCCACAACTGTCCTGAACCTTGCCTTACGGGAACATTTCCCCTCCTTGGCAGCCTTCTCCAGCTCCGCAAGCAGCTTCTCCATATTGGCATCACTTCCCTTGTCGGGACCTGCATATCTTGCTGTATATACACCCGGTGCCCCGTCCAATGCATCCACCTCCAGCCCGGTATCATCTGCAAAGCAGTTCTTCCCAAACCTTTTCCACAGATATTCAGCCTTTTCAACGGCATTGGCCTGCAGGGTATCCCCATTCTCAGGAATATCCTCAGTGAGGCCGAGCTCTTTTGGCATAATTAGTGTAAATGAATCACCAAGGGCCTTCTGGGCCTCGGTTACCTTGTGTTGGTTGCCGGTGGCAAAAATAATCTCCATATCGGTATGTTAATTTTGCCCAAAGGTAGTAAATTGTATAATTTTGCTTTTCATAACAGGAGAAATTAAATATGAAGTTTTTGAGAAAATACATACTGACACTGGCACTTGCAGCCTCAGCCATTGCCCTCAATGCGCAGTCGGCAGACTTCAAGACCGGAAAGGCCCTTGAAGCCCAATACAACATCCTCAGGGAACTGAGCGTAGGTTTTGTGGATACAGTGGATGTGGAGAAGCTGGTAAATGTGGGAATAGATGCAATGCTCAATTCATTGGACCCATATACAGAGTATATTCCCGACGAAAATGAAGAGGATCTGGAAATGATGCGCACTGCCTCGTATGGAGGCATAGGGGCCATGATAAGGAAAATAGATTCGGTGGGAGTCCTCATCTCCCAGCCATATCTGGGCTCGCCTGCGGTGAAGTACGGCATTGAACCGGGCGACTTCATCCTGGCAATAGACGGGGAGAGCGTGCTTCCTCTTCCTGTTGACAAATGCAGCGAAAGGATGAAGGGGCAGCCGGGCACACAAGTGAAATTCCTTGTAAGGAAAGGGCGCACAGGAGAGGAGAAAGAGATAATTGTAACCAGGGAAAGGGTGCATATTCCGGATGTGTCATTCAGCGGAGTATTGCGTGACAGCATAGGCTACATCAGGCACGATGCCTTTACGGACGGCGGCCACAGGGATTTCAGGAAAGCCTTCCTGGAGCTCAGGGAGAAAGGGATAGCCCACCTTGTGATAGATCTCAGGAGCAACGGAGGCGGAATAGTTGATGAGGCGGTAAACATCCTCTCGCTCTTCCTCCCAAAAGGTACGGCGGTGGTTTCCGCCAAGGGGCGCACCCCACAGTCGGAATTTGTAATGAGGACCCAGCAGGAGCCGGCCGATACACTCATCCCGATAACAGTACTTGTAAATTCAGGTTCAGCCTCGGCATCTGAAATCATTGCCGGTGCCATACAGGATCTGGACAGGGGAACCATAGCGGGTGTAAGGACATACGGGAAAGGGCTTGTACAGGGATTCAGGCCGGTAGGCTACAACGGCAACCTCAAGTTCACCACAGCCAAATACTACACTCCAAGCGGCAGATGCGTGCAGGCAATAGACTACTCCAACAGGAACTCGGACGGCAGCGTGGGTGTGGTGCCGGATTCCCTCAAGAAGGCTTTCAAGACACTGAAGAAGGGGCGTACAGTATATGACGGCGGAGGAATCACCCCGGATACTACAATAAAGGCGGAATCATACAGCCGCCCTGCATACTCGCTCGTGGCAAATGACATCTTTGGGGAATATGCCATTGAATACTACAAGAAGCATCCATCCATAGCATCCCCTGCGGAATTTACCCTTACTGATGCAGAATACGAAGATTTTGTACAGTTTGCATCCAAAAAGGAATTTGACAGCCGCAGTGCCGCTCAGGCCCAGCTGGACCAGATGCTCAAATCTGCAAAATCAGAGGATCTCTACGATTTGTACAAGGCTGAATTTGATGCCCTGGAGAAGAAGCTTTCAATTTCAAAGGAGGAGATGCTCCGTGTAAAGAAAGCTGAGTTCCAGCCTTTGCTGGAAGAGGAGATAGTATATAAATACTACTACACCCCTGGCCGAGTGGAATCAATCATACGCAATGACCGGCAGCTGCAGAAGACGCTGGATATGATTTCCCGGTAATTATGCTTTCCGGAAGATATAAAGAAGGGGTGGCCACAGAGCCACCCCTTAAGTTTATACAGCCACACGGCCATTACCTACTCCAGGTACTGCGCCACTATATCCGCATACCTCTTGGCAAGCTCAGGCTGGTTGTTCTTCTCAAACACATCCGCAAGCATATAGATGTAGTAGAGGTTACGCTGCAGGTCCTCTGTAGAGAGGAAATCCCCGTTGTACTCAGTAGAGAACAATGCTATTGAAAGCTCAGTCTCAGCCAGGAACTCCTCGGCCAGCTTCTCGGCCTTGTCAACAGCACCGGCTCCTATATATACTGCTATTGCGTCCAGGACAGCCCTCTCTGTCAATGACGATATGACAGAGGTGTTCAGAGGGAAGTTGGATACAGGCATTATTTCCTGCATCTTGTCAAGGGCCGCTACGGCCTTCTCCTTCTCCCCGTTTGCAAGGAGCCATTTTGCACAATTTGTAATGATGTCCCTCGGTGAAAGGAGATTATTGAATGTAAGGAGGTTCTGGTAGTCCACATTCATTGTGGTATCTGCAAAGCTGTCCCACTTATATACATTCATTATCCTGTCATAGAGCCTCTCGTCCACCTGGTCCATTGACTTGCCGTTGCCTACCCCGCTCCTGATAGGGACAAACTTGTAGGCAAAACCGTCATACTGCAGGTAATCCTTTATGCCTATGTTCACGTCACCGCCCTGCTGGAGGAAGTACAGAGGCCTCTCCCAGTCATAGTTGCATACGAAATCCAGAATCATGAGGTCTGTCTTGTTCAGGAATGTACCGTCCGGGATATTCAGCACAACTGTATCAAGTACCTTATCCATATCGCGCTCTGAAACAATTCCATACTTCCTCACATTCTCCTTGTTCACCGGAATGGCAATCTTTGAGGCCGCAATATAATCGTGGTTCTTGCCGTCGCTCATAGGGACCACAATCTTAGGGTTCCTGAATATCTCCATCACCTGTCTTCCAAGAACAGTATCCCCCTTGAATCTGTCATAAACCTGAGTATAGTCGTTGGTTCCATAGAGGTACTGCCTGCGCGGCAATGAGAACTTCACCGGATCAGACTCGTATGTACGGTTCTGCATCTGGTCTATATACCAGTCGGTACCCAGCAGAGAGGTGTTCATTATCCTCACGTCTGTCCTTACCCCTTCAACCTCCTGGATATACCATAGAGGGAATGTATCGTTGTCTCCATGGGTTACAAGTATCGCCTGAGGGTCCAATGTCTGGAGGAAGTTATATGCCCAGTCCCTTGCGGTATATCTTCCGCTGCGGTCGTGGTCATCCCAGTTCTCGCAAGCCATCTGCACAGGAACAAGCACACAAACCGCTCCTGCCACTGCTCCGCACACCCTCCTGTTCTTGAGCGTGCTCTCCAGCAGTTCCGCAAGCCACATAACCGCCAGGCCTATCCATATTGTAAATACATAGAATGAACCTGCATACGCATAATCCCTCTCCCTC
The DNA here is from genome assembly GCA_964475015.1 of uncultured Muribaculaceae bacterium. Lineage (GTDB taxonomy): Bacteria > Bacteroidota > Bacteroidia > Bacteroidales > UBA932 > Egerieousia. The sequence continues at coordinate 79,830 of CAYYVA010000003.1, read as the reverse complement.
GGCTGCATTGGAGGCTGGTTGAGATAGATTACAATGGCTATACCGGTAAGGATGAACAGCAGCATTGTAACCACCCAGTTCCTCTTGTCCTTCTTGAGCTGGTAGAACAGTCCTATCAGACCCAGAATCAACGGAAGGAAATAATAATGGTTCCTGGACTTGCTGTCCACTATGTAATCCGGGCCCACGCTCTGGTCACCGAGCCTCATCTTGTCCAGGAATCCTATGCCGCTCTCCCAGTTCCCCTTGAACTTGTCCCCGGGGATGGTTGCCTGCAGGTCATTCTGCCTACCCACAAAGTTCCACATAAAATACCTCAGGTACATGAAGTCTATCTGGTAATCAAAGAAATATGCCAGATTATCCTTCATTGTAGGGAGCTTGTACTTGGCTCCGGGCACACTCTTGCCCCTCCCCTCGGTGTACATCTGATAGAACGGAACGTATGCATCACCCGCACCGGAAGTGTACATCCTCGGGAACAGCATCTTCTGGTTTGACGGATATACCGGTACGGCAGGTCCGTCAACCTTCACATACTTGCCGTCAAGGACATTATAATATTCCGGTGTCTTGAGGTCTGTATATTGCGAAGCGAATGTCTCACCGAAAATGAGCGGATTGCTTCCATACTGCTCCCTTCCTATATACCTCACAAGGGTAAAAGGATTGTCGGGCTGGTACTCATTTGTAGGGGTATCGGCAGAGCTCCTTATCACCACAACGGCAAATGAGCTGTAACCTATCACTATAAGCGTTGCGCAGAGCAATATTGCATTCAGCAGCACCTTCTTGTGCCTGTATGTGTAATATATCCCCCAAAATCCTGCAGCCAGGAGAGCCAGCACGAACAGGCCCGCACCAAGATTCATAGGGAGCCCCAGGGTATTCACAAAAATGAGGTCCACGTACGCCGCCAATTTAGGGAGCCAAGGAATTATTCCATAAAGGATTGCAGCCAATATTACTCCCGACAGCAACAGTACCATAACTGTCCTCTTTGTGGTTACCTCGTACTTCTTGTAGTAATAGATGAACACGAGGGCCGGGATAGTAAGGAGGTTCAGCAGGTGCACACCTATTGAAACACCCATAAGGAACGCAATGAGGAGAATCCACCTGTTTGCATAAGGACGGTCAGCCTCCTCCTCCCACTTGAGCATTGCCCAGAAGACAACTGCAGTGAAGAGTGAAGACATTGCATAAACCTCCGCCTCAACGGCTGAGAACCAGAAGGTATCCGAGAATGTGTAGGCCAGCGCACCAACCACGCCAGCACCATATACCGCAATGGCCGAAGAAGAATCCAGCGCACCCCTCCCTTTCTCAACAATCCTCCTTCCAAGATGCACTATTGTAAGGTACAGGAAAAAGATGGTGAAGGCTGAACACATCGCACTCATCACATTCACCAGCATTGCCGCATCCTCCGGACCTCCGAACAGGGTGAAGAACCTTGCTATAAGCTGGAACACAGGGTTTCCCGGCGGGTGGCCCACCTCAAGCTTGTAAGATGATGCTATAAACTCGCCGCAATCCCAAAAACTGGCCGTAGGCTCTATTGTAGAGAGATAAGTGAAAGAGGCAATGAACAATACTGCTACCGCTATGATATTGTTTATCCTGTTAAATTTCTTCAAATCCATATACAGTTTCTATAAATTCCAATTAAAACTACAAAGATAGTAAAAAAGCACAACCCGGTTTTATACAATAATTTATATTTTTGCAGCAAAATTCGTGCAAGCAATTGATTTATGGCAAACAATGATTGGAAAAGCAGGCTGGGAATGGTCTATTCCACAAACCCTGACTATCAGTTCCAGCAGGAAGAGACATTTGAAGAGGAGACCCTTGAACCTAAGGACCAGAAACTTATAGTGGCCATTGACAAGAAGGGGCGTGCCGGGAAGCAGGTGACTGCAGTATCGGGATTTGTAGGGAAGGAGGAAGACCTTGAAGCACTTGGCAAGACCCTCAAGACCAAATGCGGTGTGGGAGGCTCAGTGAAGGACGGCATCATCCTGATACAGGGAGACCAGAGGGACAAGATTACAGGCATCCTCACCAACATGGGATACAAGGCCAAAAGAGGCAACTGACAACCGCAATGGCAACACTCCCTGGAGACACTACAGCACTTGTGGGCAATCTGTGGCCTGAAAGCTACATTGCCCTGCAGGAAATTGAAGCTCCTGCAAGCCTCGCCGTGTCCGACCCTTACAGGGACATTGCAAATTTCTTCATCATCATCGGGATGGTGATATATCTTATCTTTGCCCACAGGAGGATTCTGCAGGGGGTGAAGATTGTCTTCCAGGGCATCTTCAGCCAGAAGAGGCTCATAAGCATAGAGGCCCAGAAGAACCTGCAGGTGTGCAGGAATTCCCTGTTCTTATTCCTCACAATATGCGCATCGTTCATCTTTGCCAACATAGCATACGCCACAAAGATCATTGGGCATGAATATACGGTCCCGCTCAAGTTTGCAGGGATTGCAGGGTGCATACTTGCATTCTTCCTCCTAAGGAGGATGGCATTCCGTTTCCTGGCATGGCTGAACAGGAACCCGGTATTCAAGCTGGCACACCTTGTAAGCCACACCTACACATGCATCTGGTACATTACCGTTTTATGTTGCTTTCTTGTTATAAAAGCTATACCGTCAGCACCAATGGGCAACATGCGTTACTGTATCATATACAGCCTATTAGCTATAATGACAATATATTTTTCAGCAATTTTTAAAATTTTTATATCCAAAGGTATTTCGCATTTTTTCTACATTTTGTACCTTTGCACCCTCGAAATTTTGCCGGTAGCGCTGCTACTGCACCTCAATTTCAATTAGTTAGATATGAAAATTGCAAATATATTAGTTTCCCAGCCGGCCCCACAGAACAGCTCCCCATTCACCGAGCTTACCTCAAAATTTAATGTGAATCTGGATTTCCATCCATTCTTCAAGGTTGAGCCGCTGAGTGCAAAAGAGTTCAGGGCCCAAAAAATCAATATCCTCGACTACACCGCTATTGTCTTCACCGCAAAGACAACCATTGACGCATTCTTCAAGTTATGCGAAGAATTGAGGGTTACGGTTCCGGAAACAATGAAATATTTCTGCAACTCGGAGTCAACCGCAGTATACCTGCAGAAGCACATCATCTTCCGCAAGAGGAAAATCTTCTACGGCAACGGCACAACGGCATCCATACTTGACGCAATAGGTACAAAGCACAAGGAGGAGAAGTTCCTCATTGCCGCAACCGCAGACAACATAAAGGGAGACCTCCACAAGCTCTTCTCAAAGACAAAGTTCAAGTTTGAGAGCGCAGCTTTTGTAAAGACCATATACAGCAACCTCCAGGAGTTTGACCTGAGCAAGTACCAGGTTGCCGTATTCTACAGCCCACACGATGTAAAATCCCTCATGGAGAGCTATCCGGAGTTTGAGCAGAAGGACCTGAAGATTGCCACATTCGGCCCCGCAGCTGCAAAGGCTGTGGCCGCAGCAGGCCTGAAGGCAGACATCACTGCACCTACACCTGAAGCTCCGTCCATTGCAAAGGCAATCCTCCTGCACATGCAGAAAGAGGAGAAATGACAGCCTCATGCCTGCCACATTCACAAAAGAGGAGAGACTGAGCTCCTTCAGGGAGATACAGGCCCTGATGAAGGAGGGGAAGACATTTTTCCACTACCCCTTCAAGGCCGTGTACCTTTTCCCCAAGGCAGATTCCACAGCAGACGGAACTGAAGCAAAGAATGCCATAATGGTATCGGTCCCAAAGAGGAACTTCAAGAGGGCCGTAAAGAGGAATCTCCTGAAGAGGAGGATCCGCGAGGGCTACAGGCTCAACAAGGAGCTGCTTGAGGCCCCGCAGGGGTGCAAGGCACATCTGCTGTTGGTTTATGTTTCAAAGGATGTAATGGAATTCAGCCACATTGAGAAGAAAATGAAGGAGCTGATGCAGCACATCTCCCTCCAGTGGAAAGAAAAGGAACAGAAAGGGAATGTGGAAGAGGCTTAAGGAAACTGCCGGGAAAGCCATCTCCTTCCCGATGATTCTTCTGGTAAGGTTCTACCAGATATGCATATCCCCCCTCAAGCCTGCCACATGCAGGTTCACCCCCACATGCTCCGCATACGCAATAGAAGCGCTCCGCAAGCACGGCCCCGTAAAGGGACTCTGGCTGGCAATAAGGAGACTCCTCAGATGCCACCCCTGGGGAGGAAGCGGCTATGACCCTGTACCTTAACGTACCGGCTATTCCACACCGAACCTCTTGTATACCAAATCCTTGTCCCCTATCTCCTTTGAAAGGGCATCCAGCTCTGCCTTAGGTACATCCATCAGATCCAGCATTATAAGCCCGTCAACACAATAGTTGAAATCCGGATCCACATTGAAGGCCAGAATCCTGGCATTCAGCTTTATGTATTTTTTCAGAAGTGTAGGCATCTTGAAGCGGCTGTTGCTCAGGCGGAACATGAAGCGGTCGAACCTCTCAAGCGATTCCATCCTGTTCCCCGCCAGCTGCTCCGGATTCACCCTAAAGAATTCAGGCTCAAACGGGTTCTTTGGAGAGACAAAGCCGGCAAACTCAGGAATGGAGTGTTTCTTCTCTATATAGTGCACCATAAGGCTCCTGTAAAAGAGCGGGTACCATGAACTGATGCTTACAGGACCAATGAAGTAGCGCATATCCGGTTTCCTGAGGACAAGGTACATCAGCCCCTTTATCAGAAGCATCAGGGCAAGGGGGTCCTTCTGGTACTCAGGGACCACAAACGAACGCCCCAGCTCCACAGTTTTCCTCAGATATGGCCTGAACTCCCTCCTGTATCTGAACAGGGTATTGGAATAGAAGCCCTCCAGGCCGTATTTCCTCACAATCTCGTTTCCGAACCCCAGCCTGTATGCCCCAACCAGGGCCATCTTCTCCCTGTCCCACAAGATGAGATGCCTGTAATAAGTGTCATAGACATCTGTATCAAGGGATTTTCCGGTTCCCTCCCCCACCGCACGGAATGTAACCTCCCTGCAGCGTGCAATCTCCACCATCAGATGCGGAATCTCCTCCGCCCTGGCAATATAGCAGACATAATTCCCCACCTCAAACAGCTTTCCCTGGGCCAGCGAAGCAACCTCGTCCACAAGCTTCTCCCTTTCAACCGCCGGTGCAATCTCCTCAGCAGCAACAGGCTTCTGTGCAACCTCCTGCTGTTCCCCAGCCACATTGGCCTCAAGGGCATAGGTCCTGTTCCAGAGATATTTCCCCAAGTCCTCCATACTGGCAAACTCCTCAATTTCTGTAGGCATGATAGGTTTGCCCAACCTTATGGAAATGGTCTTGTCACGCTTGTTTATAAGTTCATGAGGCAGCCTTGCCGTCCTCAGATAAGGGTTCACAATGCCCAGCAGATGAAACAGGCGGGAATTGCCGCCGTCAAAATAGAGCGGAACCACAGGTACACCCGCCCCCTTTATGAGCTTTATTATGGAGTGCTGCCACTCTATGTCCTTCACCACCCTCTCCTTATTCCTGTTTGAAGAGACCTCTCCCGACGGGAAAAGTCCAAGCACACCCCCTGCTGCCAGATGCTCCTTGGCCATCCTGAGCCCCTTGAGGCTGCTCTTCATCCCGGGACGGTCAGTAAACGGATTCACCGGAAAGAAGTGGCTTTCAAGATTGGGGATATACGAGAGGAGGAAATTGGTAAGTATCTTTATATCGGGCCTTTTCTTTCCCAGGAGGCTCAACATCATCACACCGTCAATCGCCCCGAACGGGTGGTTTGAGACCACAATGAAGGGCTGGTCCTTGGGGAGCCATTCAAGTTCGTCGGGAATAAAGTCACAGGAGACATTGAGGTGTTCCAGAAGCTTGTCTGCAAACTCAATCCCCATGTATTTGTAGATATGTCCGTAGATATGATTAACTTTGTGGAGACCCAGAATGCGCATGACAGCACCTGCAAGCAGGTTGCCCAAGAACCCTTTTACTTTCAGGATGTTCTTGACTTCTGATTTATTGACTAATTTTGTCCTCATACGGAACAAAGATAATTAAATTTATGGAACTGAGAGAGAAAATAAGCATCCTTCCACTTGAGCCGGGAGTGTACCGGTTCCTGGACTCTTCAGGCACCATAATCTACATAGGAAAGGCCAAGAGCCTCAGAAAAAGGGTACAGCAATATTTTGTCCCCCCTGAGAGGCTTAACACAAAAACCCGTGTCCTGGTTTCAAAGATTGCTGATGTACAGCATACGGTGGTGGAGAACGAGCAGGATGCCCTGCTGCTGGAGAACAACCTCATAAAACAGTACCAGCCGAAATATAACATACTCCTGAAGGACGGCAAGAGCTATCCGTGGATATGCATAAAGAACGAGCCCTTCCCAAGAATCTTCCTTACCCGCCGCTTCGTGCGCGACGGCTCCCTCTACTTCGGCCCCTACAGTTCTGTGCAGCATGCCCACAACCTGCTGGACCTGATCAACTCCCTCTACAGGCTCCGCACCTGCAAGCTTGCCCTCAACAGTGAGGCAATAGCACAGGGAAAGTTCAAGCCATGCCTGAACATACACATACGCAAGTGCTACGGCCCATGCATAGGGGAGATCTCACAGGAGGAATACAACAGGCAGATCTCCAGCATAAAGGAGATACTGAAAGGGAATGCCGGCGAGCTCATAAAGGAGTACCGCAGGGCAATGAAGGAGCATGCCGCCAACCTGGAGTTCGAGCAGGCACAGGAGTACAAGGAGAAGATGGAGCTGCTCCAGAACCACTACAGCAAGTCACTTGTGGTACACCCGAGCATAACCAACACGGATGTGTTCTCCATTGTATTTGAAAAGGGGAATGCATTCGGTAACTTCTTCCGTCTGAACGGAGGATGCATTATCCAGGCCCTCAACCTCCACTTCAAGCTGAACATAGAGGAGGAGAAGGAGGCTGTCCTCACCCGCTTCATGCAGGAAATCTACCAGATTGCAGATGCCCAGGGGCAGCACCGCACTGAAGAGATTCTTGTCCCTTTCCTTCCCGACAACCTTTCAATGGGTCGCAATATCCATGTTCCCCTGAAGGGGGACAAGCTCAGCCTGCTTGAGCTTAGTACCAAGAATGCCAAGGCATTCATGTTCCAGAAGATGAAGCAGGAGGAGATAAAGGACCCTGAGGAGGGGAAGAACAGGGCACTCACAGCCCTGAAGGAGGCCCTCCAGATGGAGCGGCTACCCCTTCATATTGAGTGTTTCGACAACTCCAACACCCAAGGTACAAACCCTGTAGCCGCATGCGTGGTGTTCAAGAACGGCAAGCCGAGCAAGAAGGACTACAGGCACTTCAACATAAAGACCGTAGTTGGGGCCAACGATTATGCCTCAATGTATGAGGTTGTGCACCGCCGCTACTCCCGTCTGCTGGAAGAGGGAAGCGGGATACCCCAGCTCATACTTATAGACGGCGGGCGCGGACAGCTCCACTTTGCATACGATGCGCTCCGTAACCTGGGACTCCTGTGGGACAGGCCCGGATGCCCTTCACACCCGCGGGCAAAGGAGATAGGGCACATAGAGATAATCAGCATTGCAGAAAGGCTGGAAGAGATTATGCTCCCGGGAGATCCGGTTCCAATGTTCCTGGACAAGAACTCCCCTGCCCTCAAGCTGCTGATGCACCTGAGGGATGAGGCCCACAGGTTCGGCATCACCCACCACCGCAGCAAAAGGACCAAGAACCAGATAACATCCAGGCTGCTGCAGATAAGGGGGGTTGGGGAGGCTACACAGCAGAAGCTGCTCCAGCACTTCAAGAGCCTCAAGAGGCTCCAGGCTGCCCCTGTGGAAGAGATAGAGGAGATTGTCGGGAAGAAGATGGCACAGATTGTTGTAAAGGGGCTGGGCTCCCTCTGATTCCTCAGAAGAGGGAGGTTGATACGAGGAAACTGAATGAATCCTTTTCAACAGGGATTTTCCTGTTGCTGCCGTTATAGGCATATCTTACGCCAAGACTAATTTCAATACCTATTGAAAACGGGGCAAAATCCACCAGCACGCTGGTTCCGTATGAATAGAGGGATGTCTCATGCATGCCTCCGCCGCTGCCTGCCCGTCTGCCGCTCACGGCATAATCTGCAAAAGGCATCACCTTCAGCCTCTTCAGGTAGGCAAGCTTCCAGATGCTTGCATCTCCCAGATATATTGGGAATGCATAATCCATTGTAAACATATTATACCTCTCCCCGTAGAAATCATCCCCTATCCCGCGCGGCATTCCCACCATATTGCCCAGGAAATAGTTCTTCCCTGAGGCATTCTGCCTTTGTGTGCTCCAGGAGAGCTTTACGCCATGGCCCGGTGCAAGGCCCGGCACATATCCGTAAATATGAAACGAAGCCTGGCTGCCGAAATTCTCCCCTCCGTCAATTGCCGTACGCCATTTTGCCGTTGCGCCCAAACCCCATTCCGGGAATATGCCCGAGTGGGCAATCTCCCTCATCTGGTATGCCTGCAATGCCGCCATAAGGGTATTCGGGAATACATATTTCCCCTTTTTGCCGTCATAATGGCCGTTGTTGTTGAATTCCCACCCTATCTGGGGGACAACACCCCTCTGCCATCCGTGCGAAGAGTAATCCAACGGTATATATGCCACCCCCTCCAGCTCCACAAGTGCTCCGGAAGCCGGTGTGACAATCTGTCTTGCAGATGAATCCGTCCTCTGCAGCATCACATTATAGCGCTCATCATCATTTATGTCCGCCGAAATCTGGAAAGATGGATACCAGCCCGAGTACTTGAACTTTGCATGTCCGGCATGCAGCCCGTCACGGTAAGAATACCCCAGCATTGTAACGGCTGTCCCCAATGTATTCTGGGAATAGGCAGTGGCACCCAAGGAGACCACTTCGTAGAGATTGTCAAAATCCATCTCCATTATCCTCTCCACATCATAATAGATTGGGCCCCATGAATGGAACCTGAACAGGTTGCCAAGCTTGCTGTACCTGCGCGGCTGCACCTCCTGCGCAAACTCCTCCACAGTTTTGGAAAACTTTACGATGGATGTGCCGTTCCTGGCTGCAATCTCCTCCTCTGATGCCAGCAGCCCCCTCTCTCCAAGCGCCTTCCTGGCCTGGGCAGAAAGCTCCTCAGCCACCACATAACGGTAAGGGCCATGCAGAATGCCGTCCTCAAATGAAGGCTCATACAAGGAACCGCACCCCTTTGCCGCATCAAGGGGAACCCTCACAGGGAGCTTCCCTTCCGGCTCCAGGGATGTATAGTATAATTCCCTTCCCGATATATACGGCTCACTGGCCCCATATCTGGAGTTTGTAAGCCTGGTGAGCCTCCCCTCCTGAGGATGGAGCATATACACATTCCTCACACCGTCTATGTCCGACAGGAAATACAGCGCATCATCCGTTGAGCGGAGGTTTGTAATTGAGGTATTCTGCTCCTGGACAACGCACTCCCATCCCCCTGCACCATCTGCCCCAGCAGAGAAGAGCCCGAGCCCCCTCCCGGTTATCACAAGGGCATATATCTTTCCCCCGAGCCACACGCTCTCCGTTATCTGCCCGCCATACGGGGCCTCAATGTGCCTTAGCACCTCCCCATCCTGCGGATCCATTATGCACAGCCTGCACCCTCCATCCGGAAGATACTCCTCAACAAGGAGGGAATCTCCTGTCCCATTCACATCAGGTGAATTGAAATACCCCCTTGATGTGAGCCTGGTGATGCTCCCCTCCCTTATGTCATACCTAAAAATGTTGCTGAAGACCTCCTTGCCCCATCTCGGATTTGGGGTATTCCCTGCAAAATAAAGGGAATTGCCCCCCCTGCTGAAGCCCCCCTCAATGGATGAGAAGCTCCTGAGAGTCTTCTCCTTTCCGCCCGAAACCAGGACAAGCTGTACAGGTTTCCCATACGAACGCTTCACATAGAGTATGCTGTCCTTACCCACAACAGCCGGGGAGAGATACTCCCTGTAGCCGCTTCCGGTTCCAAGCAGCCGCTCCGGTTCAGTAAACTTTCCCCTTACAGCCGCTTCCTGCTCCCAAATTTCCCCCATAAGGTGATGCCCTGTGTGGTAGAAGCTGCGCGGCGTATCATCTACGCTTGCCATGTAGCTCCTGTTCCTGGCCATTGGGGTATAGAAATATTTCACAAAGCCGTCCAGCACCTCGCCGGCATAATCATATTTGCCTGTCTTGTATCTGATTGTACTGTTCAGCAGGTACCCGAACGCATAGATGTCGGGAGTATAATATTTGTATGAACCATGTTTCCACTGCTCCCAGCGCCTCCTGTCCCCCACCATCTCCGCCATGCGGTAATACTCCATGAACTCTGCATTCCTTCCCCTGCCGGTATTTGAAAGTTCGGTTTCTGCAATTACCGCATCCCCCTCCAGCATCCATCGGGAAGGGTATATCCCTACACCTACGGAGGCGGCCTGCTGCCCTGTAAGGAGTGAGCCCAGCCTGTATATTCCTTTGGTAAAATGGGCCATCTGCCCCACATGGCGTGATTCATGCACTGCAAGCTGCTGTTCCCACTCCTGGGGATAGTTCCCTGTTGGGGGGATTGTATAGAGCTCCATCCTCTTGGGAGCCCATACCACTGTGCCGTTGCTGCGTACCGTACGGTTGTTCAGAAGGACAGGAATCTTGCGGGGTGATATCCCGCCCAGACCGGCCATGACCGCCGCCCGGTTCTCCTCCAGAAGCCAAAGGTATCTTACTGCAAGTGAATCCATTCCATAAGGATAAACCACCTTGTAGGAATCGCCCTCCACCTGCATCCATTTGAGGCGGGCGGGATTTTCCCCATACGAGACGAACTGCCCCTGCAGAGGAAAACTGAGAGCCGACACCAGTGCCAGAAGGATAAACTTAAGTATACAGCTGCGCCGCATCAAGGTAATATCATTAAAAATGTTACGGAATTGTTGCGAAGATAACAATAATTTTAATGTTATTTCAGCACCTCGTTTTTTAACGCTATATTTGTATCAAGAACAAAAAATTATATAAATGAACACTATTTTCAGTATCCTGACGCTTCTGGGTTCATTGGGCCTCTTCCTTTATGGTATGACCCTTATGAGTGAGGCGCTCCAGAAGGTTGCCGGAGACAAGATGAGGAACATCCTGGCAGCCATGACATCCAACTCATTATCCAGAGTCCTTACAGGCCTCTTCATCACCGCAATCATACAGTCTTCAAGTGCAACTACGGTAATGGTGGTGAGCTTTGTAAACGCAGGACTCCTCTCTTTGGTTCAGTCCATTGGTGTGATTATGGGTGCCAACATTGGTACAACATTCACCGCATGGCTCATCTCATTGCTCGGTTTCAAGGCAGACATCGCAATCCTTGCAATCCCGCTCATAGGATTCGGATTTGCATTCATGATGTGCAAGGCAAAGAAGAAGAAATCAATAGGCGAGCTTATCATAGGCTTTGCTCTTTTGTTCCTGGGCCTCAGTTTCCTTAAGGATTCAGTTCCGGACCTGCAGAGTTCCCCAGAGATTCTTGCATTCCTGCAGCAGTGGACAAACTACGGATTCGGCTCCGTTCTGATGTTTGTTGCAATAGGTACACTGCTTACAATCGTGCTCCAGTCTTCAAGCGCCACAATGGCACTTACCCTTGTAATGTGCAACAACGGCTGGATTCCGTTTGACATGGGTGCTGCAATGGTACTTGGCGAGAACATAGGAACAACCATCACTGCAAACATAGCGGCTTCTGTAGCAAATGTTTCTGCAAGAAGGGCTGCAATGGCACATACAGTGTTCAATGTATTTGGTGTATGCTGGGTACTGCTGCTCTTCAACCCGTTCCTTACCGTGGTTTCCAAGATTATCATGGCAATGGGTCTTGACAGCCCTCTTGTAGCGGGAGCATCATCAAACTCAATCCTGTACGCAATCTCTACAGTACATACATTGTTCAACATCTGCAACACCCTCATCCTGGTATGGTTCACAAACCAGATTGCACAGCTCGTTACAAAGATTGTGAAGGGCAAGAAAGAGGAAGAGGTGTTCCGTCTCCAGTATATCCAGGGTGGTGTGCTGAATACAGCAGAGCTCTCGCTCAACCAGGCCAAGGAGGAGATTGTACACTATGCAGACATCTGCCGCAGGCAGTATGTATATGCCAAGAATGCGATCAATGAGACCGATCCAGACAAGTTTGATGCCCTTTATAAGAAGCTTGAGCACTACGAGCAGGTTACAGACCGCATTGAGCTTGAGATTGCAAAATTCCTGGACCAGGTTAAGGACGGTGTAATCAGCGAGGAGTCTGCACGCAGGATCCAGGCAATGTACAAGATCATCAGCGAGCTTGAGAGCATTGGTGATTCAGGCTTCAACATTGCACGCGTACTGCAGCGCCGCAACATCCACAACATGAAGTTTGATGAGGCTATGGTGAAGAAGCTCAACTATATGATAGGCCTCCTCGAGAAGGGATTTGAGGCAATGATCTTCAACCTGAGCAAGGGATATACCCAGATCAACGACATTGCAAACGCTCAGGATGTTGAGCAGGACATCAACGAATACCGCAACAACCTTAAGGAAGAGCATCTGCTCAACCTTGAGAACAAGACATACAACTACCTCACAGGTGTGTACTACATGGATCTTGTGAACGAGTGCGAGAGCGTAGGTGACTTCATGATCAACATCTCAGAGGCTATCATTGAAATCAAATAGCCCTGTTCTGGAGAAACCAGGAAATTACCTTATCAACGGGTGCATCCTTCAGGATCACCCGTTTTTCTTTATCCAGCAGATATAGGCTCGGGATTGCCCTGAGGCCATAGACGGTGTTGTCCCTGAGGACCATCTCAGGGTCATGCGCATAAATCCACCCCGCAGGATATTTGTCCCTGTTCCTGTGCCATGCGGCAAGATCCTCATCTATATACATTGCAATGACCTCCAGGCTCCCATCCTGCACCATGGCCCCAATCGGGGAATCCTTCATGGCCTGGAGAATCTCCGCACAGGAGCCGCAATCGGGATTATTGAAGAAAAGAAGTGTATACTCACCCTTTACATCCTTATAGAGGGTTTTATCCGAATATCTGCCGGGAGAAAGAAGCTGCCTGAACCTGAAGTCAGCGGCTGGGGTACCCACCCTGTTCATGGAGCAGATTCTGTACTGGTAGTCATACTGCATCTTCTCCGTTTCACTAAGGCTCCTTGCCGCAAGGATGCCGTTGAGGGCCTGAAGATATATCTCCTCATCCAGAACAGGAGAAATGGGGTTATAGAAATAGTGCTCCATCCGCTCCATAATGCGCAGAAGAGGTTTCCTCTCCCCCTGCAGGGCCAATGAATCAAGGCCGGCAAAAAGGGCTGTTTCTGAAGCTGCCGCACTTTTGGCATCAGCCATTTTGAGGAGACGGGCATAAAGGCCGAATGCCTCCTCAAAAGAGAGGGAATCCACTCCATGTACCGCAGATGAATCACCCGTACAGGTGTTCTCCATGGCAAAGAACTTGTCCCAGAACTTCCTTGTCATATAATTCACCGCCTGCTCCCGGTCATTGATATATGACGGCACCTCCACCTGGGGGAACTGCACGGGGCTGCACTCCTGCTTCCCCGCTCCGCAGCCCTGTACCTGAGCCAGCACAGCCGCCAGACAAATCATCTTGAAAACCCTGTATTTCATATCCTATATTTGAACTGCCCTTGAATTCTTCTTCCCGACAAAAACAAAAAGGAGCTTGCGGATCTGCCACAAGCTCCTTTAATGTTGAGATACAAGGATTCGAACCTTGACAGACAGAACCAAAATCTGTAGTGCTACCATTACACCATATCTCAATATGGGACTGCAAAGGTATGCAAATTTTTCCAATAATCAAATAAGCGGGGCAAAATGCCTGTTCCCCACCATGTTGCATCTACATGAACAAATCCAGGAACTTCTGCCCGTACAGCACATACAGGATTGTCCATACCCCGAACCTGAGGGCCTTCCCCAGGAAGATGAACAGCAGGCACTTCTTGAAGTTGAGCCTGTAGAAGCCGAGCCCTATTGCAAACACATCCCCAATGAAGGGGAGCCAGCACAACATTGCCAGATAGGGGCCGTATTTGTCTATCTTCCCCTTCTGCTTCTCCAGCTTCTCCCTTGAGACATGGAACCACTTTTCAATCCACTCCCATTTCCCCAGATACCCCATGAAATATGAGGTGAGGCTCCCAAGGCTGTTGCCCACTGTTGCAACACAGAATGTTGCCAACGGATGACACCCTGCCAGCAATGCCCCCACCAGCAGAATCTCAGCGCTGAACGGTATTACCGTAGCCGCCAGAAAACATCCTATAAAGAGCCCTACAAGGCCCAGACCCAACAATCCTTCCATCAGACTATAATTTTACAATTCCAAACATTTGTGCCACAATTGCCGCCGCAGGGAAGAGCTACCGCTTTGCCCTGAAGAACTCTGTGACAATGCTGCCACACTCCGCTGCAAGAATCCCGCCAAGAACCTCTGTCTTGGGGTGCATCAGTGACGGAGTGAATCTGGAATAGCCCCTCTTTTCATCAGATGCCCCATATACCACCCTCTTTACCTGTGACCATGCAAGTGCAGCCGCACACATAGGGCAAGGCTCAACGGTTACATATAGGGTACATTTGTCAAGATATTTTCCCCCTACTGCGGCGGCAGCCATGGTTATTGCCTGCATCTCCGCATGGGCCGTGGCATCTGAAAGGGTTTCGGTAAGGTTGTGTGCCCGGGCAATTATCCTCCCTCCGCATACCACAACCGCCCCGATTGGCACCTCATCCCTCATGGCTGCCTTATGCGCCTCCTTGAGGGCCTCCTGCATGAATTTTTCGTCGGGATTAAGATTCTGTTCCATAATTGTTTGTCCTGATGCTGCAAAAATACTCATAAAGTGGGGATTTATGTTTGTCATTTTGTCAGAAAATGCCTTTGGCACTCAATTTGCCCAAATGACAACTGCACGGCGGGAAGAGCGCTTCCCGTGGCAACAAAAGGAACAAAAACTGAAAAACAATACAAAAATGAACATTAAACCATTAGCAGACAGAGTATTGGTAGAGCCTAAAGAGGCTGAGACCAAAACAGCAAGCGGATTGTTTATTCCCGACAATGCAAAAGAGAAACCACAGGAAGGCAAAGTATTGGCAGTTGGCCCGGGCAAAAAGGATGAGCCTATGGAGGTAAAGGTTGGTGATACTGTACTTTATGGCAAATATGCAGGTACTGAGGTTCACGCAGATGGAAAATCATACATTATCATGCGCCAGAGCGATATTCTGGCAACTATCTAATTTCAGGAGGAAAGAATTATGGCTAAAGAGATAAAATTCAATATGGATGCACGCAACCTCATGAGGGAGGGTGCAGATGCATTGGCAAATGCAGTTAAGGTAACCTTGGGACCTAAAGGAAGAAATGTAGTGATTGACAAGAAGTTCGGTGCTCCGCACATCACCAAGGACGGTGTAACCGTAGCAAAGGAGATTGAGCTTGAGGACAGGTTCCAGAACATGGGTGCACAGATGGTTAAGGAGGTTGCTTCAAAGACCAACGACCAGGCAGGTGACGGTACTACAACCGCTACAGTACTTGCACAGGCAATCATCAATGTAGGCTTGAAGAACGTTACAGCCGGTGCAAACCCTATGGACCTCAAGCGCGGTATCGACAAGGCAGTTGCTGCAGTTGTTGCAAACCTGAAGGAGCAGAGCACAGAGGTTGGCGAGGACTACTCAAAAGTTGAGCAGGTTGGTACAATCTCGGCAAACAACGATGCTTTCATCGGAAAACTTATTGCTGATGCAATGAGCAAGGTAAAGAAAGAGGGTGTGATTACAGTTGAGGAGGCAAAAGGTACTGCAACTGAGGTTAAGGTTGTAGAGGGAATGCAGTTTGACAGAGGCTACATCTCACCTTATTTCATGACCAACCCTGACAAGATGGAGGCAGTACTTGAGCAGCCTTACATCCTTGTAACTGACAAGAAAATCTCTTCAATGAAAGATCTTCTTCCAGTTCTTGAGCCAATTGCAAGAGAGGGCAAGTCTCTCCTGATCATTGCCGAGGATGTGGATGGCGAGGCTCTTACAACCCTTGTAGTGAACAGGCTGCGCGGCACAATCAAGGTTGCTGCAGTTAAGGCTCCAGGCTTTGGTGACAGAAGGAAAGAGATGCTTCAGGACATTGCAATCCTTACAGGTGCAACTGTAGTTTCTGAGGAGAGGGGCTTCACTTTGGAGAACTGCAATCTTGCAATGCTTGGTACTGCAGAGAAGGTTTCAGTTGACAAGGAGAACACAACAATTGTAAACGGTGCTGGTGACAAGGATGCAATTGCAGACCGCGTTGCACAGATCAAGAAACAGATTGAGACAACAACCAGCGATTACGACCGCGAGAAGCTCAAGGAGCGTCTTGCCAAGATGGCGGGCGGTGTGGCTGTACTTTACGTAGGTGCTGCATCTGAGGTTGAGCTCAAGGAGAAGAAGGACAGGGTTGAGGATGCATTGAATGCAACCAGGGCTGCTGTTGAAGAGGGTATCGTTGCAGGTGGCGGCGTTGCATACATCAGGGCAATTGACTGCCTAAAGAATGTAAAGGCAGACAATGAGGACGAGCAGACCGGTATCAACATCATTGCACGTGCAATTGAGTCTCCGCTCAGGACCATTTGTGAGAATGCAGGCGTTGAGGGAAGCGTAGTTATCCAGAAGATTAAGGAGGGCGAGGCTGATTTCGGTTATAATGCTCGCACAGAGGTTTACGAGAACCTTCTTGCTGCAGGTGTAATTGACCCTACAAAAGTGAGCCGTGTAGCTCTTGAGAATGCAGCTTCAGTTGCCGGAATGTTCCTTACAACTGAGTGTGTGATAGCAGACAAGAAAGAGGAGAATCCTGCTCCAATGCCTCCAATGGGTGGCGGAATGGGCGGCATGATGTAATCAGGCCACTCCCTGGAAACAAGATAAGGCAGCTCCATAAGGGGCTGCCTTAAATGTAAAGGGAAGAGGCTATCCTACCAGCCATACCATCACGTGGTCATCAAACACCTCATACTCCAGCTCAAACTCCTCCTCCGAGCCATCCTTGTTGATGAAGGTTGCCTCAATGTCACCCTCCTCCTTAGGGTTGAACTTGTCCACTTCCATCTGTTTTGCAAAATCAACTCCATGCTGGCTCATGCGTTTGTAGATGGCCTCCTTTGCACACCAGTAGATTGCGAGCTGGAGGTTTCTGTTCTTGTCCTGCAGGTCATCAATCTCATCCTCAGAGAGGGCCTTCTTCTCAACGGCTGAGAAATCCCTGTTGAGGCACTCAATGTCTATTCCAACCTCTTCTGTAGGGTGTGTGATTATTGCAACAAAACGGTTGGTGTGGGTAATGCTTATCTTGGTAAGCTCGTTCTGGATGAACGGAGCGCCGTTGTCATGATGGCCAAGATAAACCTTGTCTTCAAAGACAGTGTTCAGAAGAGCCCTCACAGCAAGCTTCTCCCTTCTCCTTGCCTCGCTTCTGGTAAAATAAAGTTCTTCAAGTTCCTCGTTTGGAATGGAGATGATGTCAAGTAACTCCTCTTCCGTTTCCGTGACTTCCCAGACGGATATTTCCGCCCCGTTTTTAAACTCTTTTCTTAAATACAGACCCATATTGTTATTTCTTTATCATTTTCTATTGTTGTTCAATTCTTCCAGTTCCTCAAAATCACTCTCATCCACAATCTCCCCCACAATCTCCTCAAGGATATCCTCAAGGGTTACAATGCCGTCTGTCCCGCCATACTCGTCAACCACTACAGCCAGATGCATCTTCTTGCTGCGGAACTCCTCAAGCAGGTCGTTTATCTTCTTGCTCTCCGGAACATAATATGCCTCCCTTATATGGTCCCTCCAGTTGAATGACCCGTTCCTGTCCACAACATAAGGGAGCATGTCCTTGATATAGAGGAATCCCTTAATGTCATCAATGTCCTCCTGATAAACCGGCAGACGTGAGAAGCCGCACTCGCTGGCAATCCTTATCACATCCTCATTTGTGGAATCAATATCTATTGCCACCACATCCACGCGGGGCTTCATGATTTTCTCAACACTTGTAGTAGGAAGCTTCACTATACCCTTGAGCATCTTCTTCTCCTCGCTTGCAGCAGGGGTGGCAATATCCACCGCCTCCGAGAGCTCTTCAAGGGTAACCTCACCCTTCTGCCCCAGATTCTCTGAAATCATTGCAGTAAAGCCGGTCATCAGACGGCTGAAAGGCCTGGTAACAGGATACAGTGCAGAAATTGGCATTGCCATCATCTTGGCAAACTTCACAGGCATGTGGGTGGCAATGATCTTTGGCATCACCTCTCCAAAAAGGAGCAGGAAGAATGTAACCAGGATTGTATTCACCACGAACTCCAGTACAGGAGAACCGGCAAAATCAAAAAGCGAACCTATCAACATGGTTGAAAGGAGCACAATGAGTATGTTCACCACATTGTTGGCCTGAAGAATTGTACCCAGAAGATAATCCGGGTTTGAAAGGAGCCACAGAACCCTCTCCCCTCTTGGATCCCCCTCCTGTCTGAGCGCATCCTTCTGGCCGGGTGTAAGGGAGAAAAACGCCGCTTCACTGCCGGAAATAAGGGCCGAACAGGTAATAAGACCTAATATTGAACACGAGAGAACTATAAGTTCTACTGTAATGCTACTGGGAGGTTCCAAATTTTATAACGTATTGGTTTAGGGTGCAAATATAGTTATTTTTCTTTTACCGAATACTTTTCAAGCAAAAAGAGGGGATGATATTGCATTTTTGCCTCGCGGAGCCCCGTGTCTCCTGCATCATCCTCCCTATTTATGTATTTCACAGCAAGTTGCCCGGCATCCTCATACGTAACAATTGTGTTTCTGAGGAACTCATTTGAGATGGTTGGATATGCGCCAACGATATCGGCATAGGCCTTCTCAATATGCACCAGCAGGGTATCTGAATTTGTCCTTTCCGCAATGGTAAAGGCCACC
The DNA here is from genome assembly GCA_964475015.1 of uncultured Muribaculaceae bacterium. Classification (GTDB taxonomy): domain Bacteria; phylum Bacteroidota; class Bacteroidia; order Bacteroidales; family UBA932; genus Egerieousia. Next base: position 60,755 of record CAYYVA010000003.1, on the reverse strand, counting down.
ACCTCACCGTTCAGGCGGAGCAGCCCCCCCTGCAGCCCCAGCTCCTGGAAATTCTCCAGGGCATTCTTCACAGAACAGGCCTCACTCTCCATGGAAGGATCCTTTCCGCATCCATACCTGGCACACCACCTTATGCTCATCTCCATGCACTCCTGCAGGTTCCCCTTCCCGACAGCTTCATAGCTCCACCCCTGCTGCCTCTTGAACCTGGAGACAAAATTCCTCTTACTCTGGAACTTCTTGCCACGGAGGAATGTAAGGTCCTCCGCGGAATAGATATAATCAAAGGAGTTGCGGACAGGCTCAAATAAAAATCTGCAGGGAAAAAGATTTTCAAGAATTTCCCTCTGTTCCTGCTGTACAGATGCCATCCGGAAAGGGGTCCCCTGCTCCCGGGCATCCGCCATACAGGCCTCTATGGCCTCCCGCAGTTCCTGGGAAGTACCTTTGCCTGCCGGAAAAATGTAGAGGAACGCCTCTGCCCCCTGGGGCCTGAAACGGACAAGGACAAAATCCCTGAAACGGGCCACCCTTGTATTCATTATCTCCCTCCAGATGAACAGGACCGTAAAATTAAATTCAGTTGCCCGGTTATCTGAATAACCGAACAACTGACGCATCCAATCCCTATCTTCTAATGTAATCTCTCTAAATTCCATATTACAATTCCAGCCACTCTTTAAGAGTAGCAATGGCCTCCTGTTTCATCTCCTCAGGAAGAGTTGAAATCCTCGCCCTGTGGCTGCCGTTAGGCTCTATGTAGAGCTTCATTGTCTCGCGTCCCTTGCCTTTCTTCTTCAGCTCCTCATTCTTCACCGGTGCAACAGGCATAACTGCGCTCCAAGGGTCAAACTGGCCGTAGATGAACATCATCTTTGAATCTGTCTTTGCCAGGAACTTCTTCACCTTCTTGTAAAGGTATTTGTCAAACTTGAAGGTCTGGGTCTGAGGCACGAACAATCTGTTCAGGTAACCCTCAGCATCCTTTATTGTAAGCAGCCCCTTGAAAGGTTTTGTATCATAGCCATAGTATCCAAGCTCTTTTGCAGCCTGCACAAAGAAAGGATCATTGTTGCCGCCCTCTGCAAAATAATCAGGTCCGCTGGCCCTTACCAGGAAATCAAACATCTCCTTGTCTGTAGCGGTTTTTGGATCAGGCACCATAGAGGTTTTCATACCCCACTGCCAGAAAGCAAACGGGAACTCCAATACGCAATAATCATAAACCGCATCCATATCAATCTTGTAGGTATATTTCTCCTTTGCAGTAAGCTCCTCAAACAGAGGCTTGATAGTAGCCCTTCTCTTGAGGAACTCAATCTGGAAGTTCTTGAGGATTTCCCTGTCCTGTGGAGTACCTGCATACTCAGCCAGGAAAGGCTCGTGACGTCCGTCCTCAACACCCTTGCAAAGAGGGCCTACGTATGGAACAGACACATCCAGATCCTCCGGATAGTAGGCGGTGTAGAACATTGTTGTCTGGCCACCCTTGCTTATACCTGTTGCAATCCATTTACCTTTCAACACCTGACGGAGGGTTTGGTTCACATTATGGAGGTCTGCAGCCTCGTTAACTGCTGTCATATAGCTCCAGTCCAAAGTCTCAGGAGTAATTGATTTGTCATCCTGCATGAACGGAACTGACTCCAGGAAGTACCTGTGCTCAACTACCACAAGATTGGTGTTGAACAGACGTGAAACCTCCTCCCTATATCTTGGATTAAGGCCGTAAGCTGCACCGTAACCCTCAGTAACTATAACTGTAGGGGCATTATAATCTGCAACAGCCACCACCACACGCTGCCTGTATGTACCCTTTGCAGGGTTACTGTGGTCTATAGGCTGCTCAAAGAACATGACATATTTTTCCTTGAACGGATTCTCCATTCTCTCTGAAACCTCAAGTTTCTTAATGCCGCTTATATTCTTGAATTGTGCCAATTTCTCAGGCAACTGGGCAAACGCCGGCGCAACAATAAAGAGCAGAAGCGCAACGGCCAAAAATCTGGTAAGTCTTGTTTTCATATCTTTTGATTTAAGTATTACAAATTTACAATCTTATTCCAAAACACCTAAATAATCTTTTGCCACCATCCTCTTCATGGCAGAAGGAGGGGAAAATCCCGCCTGTTCCAGCTGTAAATTATTTTTACATCCATTTCGCGCCTCCAAGGAGTGCTGCACAGATTTTTGCAATAGAAAGCACTTACCATACTATATATTGATTATCTGCTTTTTATGGCATTATCTCAAAATTTTTCTGTAAATAATATTTACACGTTTGCAGCAATTGTAAATATTTTTTACATTTGCAGTATCTTTTAGTTTTTCAGTTAATTACAGAAATAGAAAAAAGAGATGAAAATTGAGGGTACAGTTGTTGTTTCAGACCGCAACAAGGGGTTGCTCACCGCCCTTGTGCTGCTTTTGCAGAAGGAGTTCAGCAATGTGATTACAGAACCGGAGCCGGATAAGATAGTACAGCTATGCAAGGAAAAATCCGTTGATATAATAGTGCTTGACGCGGGGAATAATGGGGGCAGGCAGCAACAGGAGCATCTGGATTTCATCAGGGCAATTACAGGTCTGGACATGAATATCCAGATTGTCACACTTGTGAATTTTGGACAGGGATCATATGCAATGGAGGCCATTGAAGCGGGAGCTTTTGATTTCGTCCAGAAGCCTTGGAACAACGAGAAGCTTGTGGTTACATTGAGGAATGCCTTCCGCATGCGCGGATATGCTGTTGCCCTGAAGCAGGTAGGGCTGCAGAAAGAAGCGGCCGGGGAGGTAAGGGATGAAAAGGAAAAACCCGGAAAGCCCATGACACTTGAGCAGATGGAGGGGAAAATGATGCGCGCGGCCCTGAAAAGGAACAACGGGAACATAACCCAGGCGGCGGAAGAACTGGGAATCACCAGGCAGACACTATATAATAAGGGTAAAAAGCACAAGCTATTCAAGTAAAAATGTTACCTTTGCCGTTTGTGCCGGGAAATAAATTGATTATTGAACGTAAAAATATATAACACAGATGAAGAATTTTGTTGAAGAACTTACCTGGAGGGGGATGATCCATACAATGATGCCAGGTACCGAGGAGCAGCTTATGAAGGAGTGCACCTCTGCATACGTAGGCATTGACCCTACTGCAGATTCATTGCATATAGGACACCTTGTGAGCATTATGATGTTGAAGCATTTCCAGAACTGCGGCCACAAGCCGTATGCCCTTATTGGAGGTGCTACAGGTATGATTGGCGACCCTTCAATGAAGAGCGCAGAGAGAAACCTTTTGGACGAGGAGACCCTCAACCACAACATTGTGGCAATAAAGAAACAGCTTTCAAGGTTCCTGGATTTTGATTCAGACAAGGAGAACGCTGCTGTACTTGTAAACAACTATGACTGGATGAAGGATTTCTCATTCCTTTCATTCATCCGCGACATTGGAAAGCACATTACCGTAAACTATATGATGAGCAAGGATTCCGTAAAGAAACGTCTTACCGGTGAGGCCCGTGAGGGTATGTCCTTTACAGAGTTCTCATACCAGCTTGTACAGGGATACGATTTCCTATACCTTAACGAGCACCGTAACTGCAAGCTGCAGATGGGTGGAAGCGACCAGTGGGGCAACATCACCACAGGTACAGAGCTTATCCGCAGAAAGACCGGCAATGAAGCTTTTGCCCTCACCTGCCCACTCATCACAAAGGCAGACGGCGGAAAATTCGGAAAGACCGAGAAAGGGAACATCTGGCTGGATGCCAACTACACTTCTCCTTACACTTTCTACCAGTTCTGGATGAACGTGGGTGATGAGGATGCGGAGAAATACATCAAAATCTTTACTATGCTTGACCGCCAGACCATTGAGGCAGCAATTGCAGAGCATAAGGAGGCCCCTCACATGAGGACACTCCAGAAACTCCTTGCAAAAGAGATTACCATTATGGTTCACGGAGAGGAGGAGTACAACAAGGCTGTTGAGGCTTCAAACATGCTCTTCGGCAACTCTACACAGGAGGCCCTGAAGAAACTGGACGAGCAGACATTCCTCTCGGTATTTGACGGCGTGCCACAGCACGAGGTTGCAAAGGAGAAGCTTGGAAGCAACATCATTGATATGCTGGCAGTTGAGACAAACATCTTCCCATCCAAGGGAGAATGCCGCAAGATGATCCAGGGCAACGGACTTAGCATCAACAAGGAGAAGTTCACAGCAGTTGACGGAGTTCTATCAGAAGATAACTTGATTAACGATAAGTATATTCTTGTTCAGAAAGGTAAGAAGAATTACTTCATCCTTAAGTTCAACTAATAATATTATGGAAGGAGAGAGCACAAGACAACAGAAGATTGGCAAACAGTTGCAGAGGGACCTTGCCGAGATTATCCGCAGCAAGGGAATGGCCGCATTCGGCGGTGCAATGGTTACAGTAAGTGAAGTGAGGATCAGTCCTGATCTCTCTTTTGCAAAAGTATTTGTAAGCATTTTCCCTTCTGCCAAGGGAGACCAGGCAATGGAAACCCTGCAGAACTCGGTAAAGCAGATCCGCGGCGAGCTGGGAAGGCTTGTTGCCAAGCAGTTCCGCATTGTTCCCGAGATTGCATTCTACAGGGACAGCACCCTGGATTATGTGGAGCACATAGATGATCTGCTAAAGAAATAGGAAATGGGTAATGCGCTTCATATTGCCCTGAGATACCTGTTTGCCAAGAAGAGCCATAATGTAATAAACATTATTTCAATCATCAGCGCTGCAGGGATTGCAATAGGGAGTATGGCGCTTGTCCTTATCCTCTCTGTATATAACGGCTTTGATAACTCCATAAAGGAAATTTATGAGGGTTACAAGGCCGATTATATTATAGAGCCTGTCCGTGGAAAGACTTTCACCGTTACTTCAGGACAACTGGAGGAACTACAAGAAATTCAGCAAATAAAGGACATTAACCTGATACTTGAAGAAAAGGTATTCCTCAAGTATGGCGCAAGGGAGACAATAGCAACCATAAGAGGTACAGATGAGGGATTCCTGCAGGGAAGCTACATTCTGGAAAATGCCATTGAAGGGGAACCGGCCTACAGCAAAGGGGAGATAAGGGAGGCTGTGATAAGCCAGCCGCTTGCATACACACTTGGGCTGAGGGTACGCTTCACCACACCGCTGGAGCTTTATTTCCCCCGCAAGGATGCCCGGGTATCCATAACCAACCCCCTGGAATCAATAAATACTGCAACACTTTACCCCAGCGCCATTATCCGCACTGATGCTGAGAATGCAGAGAACCTGCTCTACACAGATGCCCAAACCGTAAGGGAGCTTGCAGGAATCTCCCCGGGAGAATGTTCAATGCTGGAAATCAACACCAACGGCAATCTTCTTCCCGACAACTTCAAGAGGATGCAGTCACTCTTCCCCGAGTGCACCATAAAGGACAAGGCCCAGCAGAATGCCACCCTGTACAGGATGATGAAGGCAGAGAAATTTGCAGTATACCTTATCCTGTTCTTTGTTATAGCAATAATCTCCGTGAACATATTCAGCTGCCTGAGCATGCTTATCACAGACAAGAGGGAGGATATAGAGACTTTCCTGAGCATGGGAGCCACAAAAGAGCTTGCAGAGAAAATTTTTCATCTGCTCGGATTTCTCATATCTCTGCTCGGATGCATAATTGGAATCTGCGTAGGATTGGCCGCCGCATATCTGCAGAAAGTATACGGAATTATAACAGTTCCAGGGAATTACCTTATATCCGCATACCCTGTGGACATACGCGCTGCAGACATCTTCATCATATTTGCAGGGGTATCTGCCATAGGTTATGCCATCTCCTGGCTTCCTGTGAAAAAATTTTTTAAAAATTAGTGCAACGTTTTGCAGCGCCCATGCATCTTATAGATGTAGGTTTAGGTTTTAGTACAAAAAAGGGGTCCCCGTAGGTAGTAGCGGGAGCCCCTTTTTAGTACGGCCTTAAAAGCCATCCGTTCATTTCCTGAATATCCCGAAGAATGCCGAGCCGCTGCCGCTCATTGAAGCATATATGGCCCCCTGGGCATACAGCTCATCCTTATAAGGGGCAAGTTCCGGGATTTTTGCAAATACCGTTGTCTCAAAATCATTTACCACACACTCCTTCCAGGTCTCTACCGGGTTGCAGAGCATCTGAAGAAGCTGTCGGGAATCAAACTTTTCCCCGTTTTCAGCCCTTTTGTTGCGTGGTACTATTCCTCCGTAGGCTGCTGCAGTTGAGACGAAATATGGAGGGAAAACAAGCCTTATTTCATAATCATCCAGAGGAAAAATCTCTGCGGGTTCCAGAATCTCCCCGCGGCCGGTCCCTATCATGGGCCTGTTGTAGATGAAGAATGCACAGTCGCTTCCAAGTGTGGCGGCATACGCAGCAAGCCTCTCATCTGAAAGGCCCAGGGAAAACATCTCATTGAGCCCTTTAAGTGTGAAGGCGGCATCTGCCGAGCCTCCCCCCAGTCCGGCGCCTACAGGTATCTTCTTGTACAGGTGGATTGCCACCGGCGGGATGTCAAAATCCTTGCGCAAGGCATTGTAGGCCTTCACGCAGAGGTTATCCATAGGATCACCGGGGTACTCTATGCCGTACTGGTGCATCTGGAGCTCATCAGATTCCACAATCTCCAGCACATCCACAGGATGGGCAGGAACTTCCCCGTCCTTGGCATTCTCCACTACCCCAACAGGATAAAAGAGGGTTTCAAGGTTATGAAACCCATCCTCCCTCTTTTCAATCACGTTCAATCCTATGTTTATCTTTGCATTAGGATACAGAATCATATCATCAACCGCATTTTGAATAGCCGCAGTTCATACAAACAAGGCAGCCCTCCTGATAAACCAGATTGTTTGAATTACATTTAGAGCACTTCTTGCCGGTGTCATCCTTGGTACCGTCCGGAATGTAGCGCTTCAAGCTGCGCTCCACACCGTTCTTCCAGGTATTGATGGCCTCGCTGTCAAGTGAAAGTCCGTTGATGAGGTTGAGGACATCCACAATTGGCATACCATGGCGCAACACGCCTGAGATGAGCTTCGCATAGTTCCAGTACTCTTTGTTGAACATGTGGGAGATACCTCCTACAATGTTTGTATAGCCATATTTGTCAATGAAATGGAAATCGTAGCGGGTAAGGCCGGTCTTCACATCCTTCTCCTTTACAATGAATCCGCTCTCTACAGATTTAGGGATGTTACGGCTGTCCTCATCCACAAGACCGGTAAAAATCTCGTATGGCGAGCCGTTGAGCTTGCCCACAAGTGCAATCCATTTCTCCTTGCCGTTCATGAAGCGGATAACGTCTGCCTCAAGTGATTTTGGCCTCTCCTTAGGCTTGAGGGAAACAGCCTCTTTCTTGTCCTCCTTTGCAGATACCAGCACACCTGCCCTTGAGCCGTCCCTGTAAACGGTAACACCCTTACAGCCAACCTCCCATGCAGTCTTGTAAACGTTTGCAACAAGCTCCTCGGTTACTGAGTTAGGCAAGTTTACGGTTACGCTGATAGAGTGGTCAACCCATTTCTGGATGCTTCCCTGCATCTTCACCTTGGCAACCCAGTCAATGTCTGCAGATGTTGCCCTGTAGTAAGGTGATTTCTCCACAAGTGTCTCAACATCCTTCACGCTCATCTTCTTCACATCCTCCGCAGGAATGCCGTTAACCTCACACCAGGTAAGGAACTTGTGGTGGAATACGTAGTACTCCTCCCAGCAATCCCCGACATCATCCTTGAAGGTGATTACGGCGTTCTTGTCATTAGGATTCACTTTCCTTCTCCTGATGTAGAATGGAAGGAACACAGGCTCAATTCCCGATGTGGTCTGTGTCATCAGGGAAGTGGTACCTGTAGGGGCAATTGTAAGGAGCGAGATGTTCCTTCTGCCCACCTTGGCCATAAGCTTGTAGAGTTCAGGATCAGCTGTACGGATCCTGTCAATCATAGGGTTGTTCTCCTCCCTCTTTGTATCGTAGATAGGGAACGCGCCCCTCTCCGATGCCATGTTTACAGAAGACCTGTAGGCCTCAACTGCAAGGGATTTCTGAACCTCTACTGCAAAGTCAATTGCCTTCTCCGAGCCGTATCTCATACCAAGGGCTGCCAACATATCGCCCTCTGCGGTAATGCCCAGACCGGTACGCCTTCCGCCAAGTGATTTTGCCTTGATCTTCTCCCACAAGTCAAGCTCTGTCCTCTTCACATCCTCAGTCTCAGGATCTGATTTGATCTTGCCCAGAATGGCCTCAATCTTCTCCATTTCAAGGTCAATGAGGTCATCCATAAGCCTCATGGCCTTGCGTGAATGCTCCTTGAAGAGCTCCATATTGAATTTTGCCTCAGGAGTGAAAGGGTTCTCCACATAGGCATATAGGTTCATTGCAATAAGACGGCAAGAATCGTAAGGGCACAATGGAATCTCACCGCAAGGGTTGGTGCTTACTGTCCTGTAGCCGAGGTCTGCATAGCAATCTGCCACTGATTCCCTGAGCACTGTATCCCAGAACAATACGCCAGGCTCTGCAGATTTCCATGCGTTGTGCACAATCTTCTTCCAGATATTCTGTGCGCTTACCATCTTTGAAACCTTAGGCTCAGCTGCATCTACAGGGTATTTCTGCTCGTACTGCTCTCCTGAGAGGGCTGCCTTCATGAACTCGTCATCAATCTTCACTGATACGTTTGCTCCTGTAACCTTGCCCTGCTCCATCTTGGCATCAATGAACTTTTCGCTGTCGGGATGCTTGATGGAAATTGAAAGCATGAGGGCTCCCCTGCGGCCGTCCTGGGCCACCTCCCTTGTTGAATTTGAGTATCTCTCCATGAATGGTACTACACCTGTAGAGGTGAGGGCGCTGTTGAGCACTGCGCTTCCCTGAGGGCGGATATGTGAAAGGTCGTGTCCTACACCGCCACGGCGTTTCATAAGCTGTACCTGCTCCTCATCTATCTTCATGATTCCGCCGTATGAATCTGCCGGCTTGTCATGGCCAACCACAAAGCAGTTTGAGAGTGATGCAATCTGGTAATTGTTGCCTATACCGGTCATAGGTCCACCCTGAGGAATCACATAGTTGAAGTCCTTGAGAAGCTCATAGATCTCATCCTCACTCATAGGGTTAGGATACTTGTTCTCAATTCTGGCAAACTCGCGTGCAAGCCTGCGGTGCATGTCATCCGGTGATTTCTCATACAAGTTGCCGTATGAATCCTTCATGGCGTACTTGTTGATCCATACAGACGCAGCCAACTCATCCCCTTTAAAGAAGTTGATGCTCGCCTGCAGGGCCTCTTCATAAGTGTAGGTACTGATACTCATTAAGTTATATGTTTTTAATTTATTGTTTTCTGCCGATGCTGCACAAAAAAAGCAGCCAACTATCCAAGATAATTGACTGCAAGATACTTCATTTTTGCACCACAGACGGCAATTTCCCGCATTAATTATTAACAAGTAATCAACATAGGGCTACATGTATCTGTAGGGCACATTACTACGCCGCCCGCCACAATTTTGCTAACAGCAATGTTTGCTGCAGTTGGCACACTCCGAGAATTCTCCCCTGAGCCTGCTCTCCACCATTGAGTGGAGCCTCTCCCTCAGGGCCTCATTGGATACCTTCTCCAATACCGCGTATGCAAAGGCCTGCTGCTGCAACAGCCTTGCCTCACCCTTCTCAATTCCGCGCGAACGCATATAGAAGAGCTCATCCTCATTCAGGCTTCCCACAGTTGCACCATGCGAACACTTCACATCATCCGCGTAGATCTCAAGGTGCGGCTGGGTATATGCCTTGGCCGTCCTGGATGCAAGGAGATTGTTGTTTGCCTGGTAGGCTTCTGTCTTCTGGGCATCCTTTGCCACATAGATGCGGCCGCTGAAGCTGGTCCTTGACTCTCCGTCCAGGATACCTTTGAACAGCTGTGAGCTGTGGCACTCAGGCACATTGTGGAATATGTTCACATTTGTAGAGACCTTCTGCGTACCGTCTGCAAGGTAGAGGCCGTTGAGGCAGCACTCCCCACCCTTACCGTTCAGGGAAACCTCAACGCTGTTGGAAATCTCCCCTCCGTGCAGGGTGATTATGTTCAGGTTCAACACGGCACCTGCCGCCATCTCCACCTTGAACGCGCTGCTGTGCCTTGATTTGTTGTGCTCGTTCTGCATCACAACCATATCCAGCACTGCCCTCTCGCCCAACTTTATGTTGATATCCTCATGTGTCACAAAATCCAGCATTGAAAGTGTATGCGAACACAGGAGCACCTTTGCCTGCGCCCCCTCCTCCAATGTATAGTCTGTAGAGTATGAAAGGTCTTCCTCCACCTGCCTGCTCCTCACCTGGATGATCTGCAGCATGCGGGGAAGAATCTCCCCCCTGCCCAGCTTCAGCCCCCTCTGCGCACCCTCTCCATCCACTACAAACACCTGGTCTGTATCCTCAAGGGGTACACGGCACTTGAACTCCACCTCATCCTGCAGGGATTTGTCGGGAATATAAATGTAATTGTTCTCCATAATTTTCTTCCCGATAAATTATTCACCTTTAATGAGCCAGTCATAGCCCCTTGTCTCCACCTCAAGGGCAAGCTCCTTGCCTGAAGTCTTGATAATCTTTCCCTTGTAGAGGACATGCACGATATCCGGAACAATGTAATCCAGCAGCCTCTGGTAGTGGGTGATTACAATTGTGGCGTTGTCATCCCTCTTGAGCTTGTTCACACCGGTTGCCACAATGCGGAGGGCATCCACATCTAGACCGCTGTCTGTCTCGTCCAGGATTGCAAGCTTAGGGTCCAGCATGGCCATCTGGAAAATCTCGTTCCTCTTCTTCTCTCCACCTGAGAAGCCCACATTCACACCCCTTGAAGAGAAGGCAGGGTCCATCTCCACAATTGCCATCTTCTCACGCATGAGCTTCAGGTACTCCGCCGCTGTAAGGGGAGCAAGCCCCTTCTGCTTGCGGTGCTCGTTCACTGCAGTCTTCATGAAGTTCACATTTGTAACTCCAGGAATCTCTATAGGATACTGGAAACCGAGGAAAAGGCCCGCCCATGAGCGCTCCTCAGGACTCATTTCCAGCAGGTTCTGCCCCAGGAACTTCACTGTACCCTCAGTAACCTCATAGTTCTCCTTGCCTGCAAGCACTGCAGAAAGGGTACTTTTGCCGGAACCGTTGGGGCCCATTATTGCGTGTACCTCACCCGGCTTCACAACCAGGTCAATACCTTTGAGAATCTCCTTGCCATTGATGCTGGCATGCAAATTTTTTATTTCAATCAAATTTTCCATAATCTAACCGTATTAAATCTCCTGCGCCTTCATCTGTTTCCTCCACATTGCAAACCCGAAGAATGCAAGGATGAGGTATCCGGCACTTACAAGCGGCATGAACACAAGGCCTGCCTTGATATATAGCGTTATGTTGGTGACATTCACAACCAGCCATGCACCCCAGCAGTCAATCTTCTTCTGCGCCGAAAGATACTGCGCCAGCAGGATGAATGCAGTTACAAAAGCATCCAGGAACGGAGCGCGGGCCATAGGGAAAATGTTTGGCCACCACACATTCAGCTGGCTGAGCAGGAACCCCCAGCAAACGGTAAATGCAGCCACAATGGCAAGCAGCCCCAACCTCTCCCTGTTTGTAAGGACTGTAATCTTCAGCTGCTCCTTGCGGTCCTTCTCGTTCTGGGCCGGATGGGTCCAGCGGTAATGCCCGAAGAAGTTTATCACAAACGAAATTGGCTGCACCAGCATACTTGAATAGAGATGCTTCTGCAGGAACATGAAAAACAGGAGGATATTGTACAGGTACCCCACCCAGAAGTTGAGCACCTTCCCCCTTGTGGCCAGAAACACACAGCTGAGTCCGGCTGTAACAGCCAGCAGCTCCAGAAGACTCACCCCCTGGCCACCCAAAGTAAACAATATGTTATCTATACTGAACATTTCCTTCCCGACAATTAATTCCCGTTTAACCTACACTGCCCTCCAGAGATACCTGCAGCAGCTTCTGCGCCTCAACCGCAAACTCCATAGGGAGCTGGTTGAGCACCTCCTTGGCATAACCGTTTACAATAAGTCCCACAGCATCCTCAGCCTTGATTCCCCTCTGCTGGCAATAGAAGAGCTGGTCCTCCCCAATCTTTGAGGTGGTAGCCTCATGCTCCACTACGGCAGTAGGATTCTCGCTCTCAATGTATGGGAAAGTGTGGGCACCGCATTTATCTCCGAGCAACAGGCTGTCGCACTGCGAATGGTTGCGGGCATTCTCCGCACCCGGCAGAATCTTCACCAGTCCCCTGTAGCTGTTCTGGCTCACACCCGCAGAAATACCCTTGCTCACTATGCGGCTGCTGGTATTCTTGCCAATATGGATCATCTTGGTACCTGTATCTGCCTGCTGGTGGTTGTTTGTAACCGCCACAGAATAGAACTCGCTGATGGAGTTGTCTCCTTTAAGTATGGTGCTGGGGTACTTCCATGTAATTGCAGAACCTGTCTCCACCTGGGCCCAGAACAACTTGCTGTTTGCCCCCTTGCAGATACCCCTCTTTGTAACAAAGTTATAGATACCACCCTTGCCCTCCTTGTCTCCCGGATACCAGTTCTGTACTGTAGAATACTTCACCTCCGCATCCTGCATCACCACAATCTCCACAACCGCCGCGTGAAGCTGGTTCTCATCCCTCTGCGGAGCGGTACAACCCTCCAGATAGCTCACGTATGAACCTTCATCAGCTACAATGAGGGTACGCTCAAACTGGCCGGTACCCTTTGCATTTATCCTGAAATAGCTGCTCAGCTCCATAGGGCAGCGGGTATTCTTTGGAATGTAGCAGAATGAACCGTCACTGAACACCGCCGAGTTGAGTGCCGAGAAATAGTTGTCCCCCACCGGCACAACTGATGCCAGATATTTCTTTACAAGATCCGGGTAATCCCTCACCGCCTCAGAGAAAGAACAGAAGATGACCCCCTTCTCAGCCAGAGTCTCACGGAAAGTGGTCTTTACGGAAACTGAATCAAAAACCGCATCCACAGCCACCCCTGCAAGCACATTCCTCTCATGGAGCGGAATTCCCAGCTTCTCAAAGGTCTCCGCCAGCTCCGGATCAATCTCCGTAGCCTGCTTCTTTGACTGCGGCGCCGCATAATAGATGATGTCCTGATAATCAATCTCAGGGATATCAAGGTGCGCCCACTTTGGCATCTCCATACTCTGCCACCTCCTGAACGCCTTCAGGCGGAACTCCAGCAACCACTCCGGCTCATTCTTCTTTGCAGAGATGAGCCTGATGATATCCTCATTCAATCCCTTGGGAATGAACTCCTGCTCTATATTGGATTCAAAGCCGTGCTGGTACTCAGCATTGGCTATATTTTCAATTATTTCGTTATTTTTACTCATCGCAGCGCAAAGTTAATCCATTTTAGGTATTTTTGTAAAAAATACTTATACATGAGCACAGAATCACAACAAAAACCCGCACAGGAGAACCAGGCACCCAAAAGGACACAAATCAGCGAGATAGGGAAGATGGCCCTCCTCAAAAGGCTTTTTGAAGGTACACAATACAACAATTCCGCATACACAAAGTTTGAAGGGCGTATTCCAGGCAAAGCCGGACGCACAAAGGATGTGAACAACTTCCTCACAGTGCAGAAGACCATGCTGGAGGGGATAGACTTTGACCTCACATACACCCCGCTCAAGCACCTCGGGTATAAGGCCGCCCTGCTGGCACTGGGAAGCATCTATGCAAAATGCTTCAACCCTGCCTCACTGGCCTTCTCATTGGGCCTTTCTGCCAGATTCTGTGTGGAGGACATTGAAGAGCTGTGGGGAGGAGTCCTTGCAGCCTGCAAGGAGCATAATGTCGGGAAGCTGACATTGGACCTTGGAGCCTCAATGACAGGGCTCAACATTGCAATTACCGCCTGCGGTGTACAGAGTTCCAAGCTTACGGCCACATTCCCTGCAGTTGACAACACATGCCTCCTCTGCCTCACAGGTAATGTGGGGGCCGCATACATGGGGCTTCATGTGCTGGAGAGGGAGAAGATTGCATTCAACAAGATTCCTGCAGAACGCGCCGCAGAATATGTGCAGCCGGATCTGAGCAAATACAAATACATCCTGAGCCAGTACCTCAGCCCGGAGATAAACCCCAAGACCACAGAACAGTTCAAGGAGGCCAAACTCTTCCCTGCATGGGGCGGATTCATCACCAACGGCCTTGCCGCTGCAGTAAAGGAGCTGTGCCAGGAGCACAATGTAGGGGCAAAAATCTACCTTGGCAAGATTCCAATTGCATCACAGACCTTTGCAATGGCTGAAGAGCTCAACATGGATGCCATCACCGCAGCCCTCAACGGCGGCGACGACTACAAGTTCCTCTTTGCCGTACCGGTACAGGAACACGAACGCTTCCACAAGGAATTCCCTAACGTGGATATCATAGGCTACCTGTGCAAACCAGAGGCCGGCGCCGTTCTCGTCACCCCAGAAGGGGCAGAAATCACCCTGAGGGCACAGGGATATTAAAGATAAAACCGGATTGATACTGAGTGTCAATCCGGTTGTGTATGCAGGTAAAATTTCCGGCTGTAAATTACATACCATTCTTCCAACTGAGTGCTTTTTCCGTCAAGCGGTATTTTTGATATGGATGTTTATGGTTCTCTGGATATTTTCTATCTATTGCGCCATCATCAATTGCTGGAATCAAATAATTTAACCTAAATTTCTTTTTGCTTCTTTTAGCACAAAAAGTCATTATCTCCGATAATGTATATTCATTACCGTCAGGAATACACTTTACTACATCCTCAACATACGCAGAAGACGGTTTATACACAGGTCCTGCTTGGGTCCTGCTTGGGTCTTGCTTGGGTCCTGCTTGTTCGGTACTTGCCGGGTATGTTCCAGGCTCCGCGCCATATGGTGGTCTTCGGAATGTAACAACAACAAAGCCCTGCTGCATTCTCCATTCTGGCTCCGGCAGATTCTGCTTTACACAAGCATCCACTATGCGCTTCAACCCTGTACCCCAGTTCTCAAGGAAAGTGGTCTTGAATAGCACATCTGCCATAATGGGGTTATACGGCATTGAGATATGCGAATCCCGTATAGCCCCCAAATCTAGTTGCGGAGGCAAAATTCCAGGATTCTCTATCTCAATGCGGTCATCATATATAGCAATGCCTATCGTAAGATTATACTTCTCCAATTGTCTGTGGCAAAGAGCATTGGTAAGCGCCTCCCTTAAGGCCTCTGACGGCACCTCCAAATGCTCCTCCCTATAAAATCCAACGATCTTACCACTCAAAGACAAGTGTTTGAAGAAAAAGGCCATACCCGCATCCAGCAAATCAAAGAAATTACCATCTACCCTCTGATTATCTATAAACTCCATCTTATCTGTTCCACGGAATCTTGCCATTCTCATCCTAAATTGAGGATACTCATAGTTATTTGTGCCGAACAAAGCTGCTGCAGCATTATTTGGCACCCCATCAGTCAACAACTCCAACTTATCCAATAAAATCTCAAAAGGTTCTGTAAACGCAGTTGACGGCATCCTTCCGCTCTCCACCCCAAGCCGGACAGCACCGCGCACACGCTGCTCATTCAAATCTTCAATACCTATCCTTGATGCTTTCAGCCTCTCCCAGGAGAAGAATCTGGGATTACTGGCTCTCAGGCGGTCATGATACATCTCCCGAGGCATAATTTTAGTCGTACTCTCAACCCTATAATATGGCCTTCCATAATATGTATATGGCACATCACCCCAGACATACGGTTCAAAATGCAAGACAATCAACTGGAATCCCGGCCTTTCCGGAATATCTATATACTCAACATCCACATCAGGGACCGGCTCAAGCCCGACCAGGGCATGAGCAATCTCCCTTTTGGTATTATCAGTAACCTCCTGTCCTATAATCTTCAAGGAAGCCGGAGTCACCCCAAAAATAAGATAGCCTCCCTGTGTATTCAAAAATGCACATGCAGAATGCATCCCATCCTTCAGTTCACCCGTACTCTTCTTTAACTCCAAATTCTTGTCCTCATCATTTACAACCAGATTCCTGACATCCTCAATTGTCATATTGCCTTTTGTCCTATCCATATCATTTGCATTTATCTGGTGCAATATGCAACTTTTTCCCGACAGACCTTTGCTGAAAAAGCAAAACATGAATCCTCGAGCAAAAAAATTTCTATTTCTGTAATTTTTATCCTTTGAATGCACAAAAAAAGCCTGCAGCGGGAACTGCAGGCTGATATATTTATCCCCTTTTACTTACAGATGCACCTCCGCATCCACACGGTAATCTAAGTTGTGGTGTTCAAGGAAGTCCAGCAGGCCTGGGTTTACATCTACCTTGAATTTGCGGGAGAAGAATTCCACCGCATATTTGTCTTTCCTGTCTATTACATTCAGGGAGAGCATCTTCTGCCCCTTATGTTCCTTGAGCATCTTTATGAGCTCTTTCCTGAATGCAGGGGTTATCCTCTCGGCAGGGAGGGTTATGATCAGCTGCTTTATGAACTCCTCCTTGGTGTTGGCCAGCAGGGTCATCTTGCGGAGCTTCAATTCGCATTCCACAGGGAGCGGCTTTCCATCGGGACCTTTCTCTTCTTCAGGCTTCTGGAAGCCGAAGCGTGGCATTATTGCACATTTGAACAGAAGTGCGCGGCTCTCCTCCAGGAATGGCATGAATGTCTCAAAATCTTTCCCGAAGAGGGCAAACTCCATGCTTCCCCCATAGTCCTCAACTGTGAATTTCACCCACGGACGGCCGGTCTTCTTGGATACCATCCTGCTCACTGAGGTGATGAGGCCTGCTACATACAGCTCCCTCTTCTGCAGCGAGGCATCCGTTGAGGCAGCCTTCACCATCTCCATTGCATCTGTAAGGGATGTCTTCACAAAGTGCTGCATCTCAAACTTGTACATATCCAGAGGATGGGCAGAGAGGTACATTCCCACCAGCTCCTTCTCCTTCTTTAGGAACTCCATCTTGTTGTAGTCCCTTGGTGCAGGAATCTCCGGAGGGGTAGGCTTGAACCCTTCATCCATATCTCCGAACAAGGAGTTTCCTCCCGATAGAGTATCGCTCTGGAGCTTCTGTCCATAGCGGCACAATGCCTCCAGGAATATCTCCCCCTTGCTGTTCTCCGTAAAGAACTGGTCCCTGCGGATCTCAGGGAAGGAATCAAACGCACCGGCATACGCCAGTGACTCTATGGTCTTCTTGTTTATGTTGCCGCTGGCCGAAGCCCTCTCTATGAAATCAAATACCCCGGTAAAAGGCTTGTCCCCCCTGCAAGCTGTGATGGAATCAACTATTGCCCCCCCTACTCCTTTTACGCCACCCATTCCAAAACGGATGTCTCCTGCCTTGTTCACGGAGAAGGTACGCTCGCTCTCGTTGATGTCCGGCCCAAGGACATTGCTCCCTATCCTGCGGCACTCGTCCATCAGCTTGGTTATCTCCTCTATGTTGTTGAGGTTCTTGCTCAAGTTGGCAGCCATGAACTCTGCCGGATAATGGGCCTTCATGTAGCCTGTCTGGTAGGCTACCCAGGCATAGCAGGTTGCATGGGACTTATTGAAGGCATACTGCGCAAATGCAGTCCAGTCCTTCCATATCTTCTCCAGCACATCCTGCGGATGGCCGTTTGCAGCTCCTCCCTCCATGAACTTCACCTTCAGCTCCATCATTTTATCTATGAGCTTCTTACCCATAGCCTTACGGAGTCCGTCCGCCTGACCTTTGGTAAAGTTTGCCAGCTTCTGTGAAAGGAGCATCACCTGCTCCTGATATACTGTTACCCCGTATGTATCCTGCAGGATGCTCTCCATCTCAGGGAGGTCATATTCAATTGCCTGTTCTCCCTTCTTCCTGGCTACAAAATCGGGGATGTAGTCCATTGGGCCCGGCCTGTAGAGGGCATTCATTGCAATGAGGTCCTCAAAACGGCTCGGCTGGAGCTCCCTGAGCCACTTCTGCATTCCCGGCGACTCAAACTGGAACACCGCAACGGTATCTCCACGCCCAAAGAGCTCAAAGGTCTTCTTGTCATCAATTGGAATAGCCTCTATGTCTATATCTATACCTTTGGATTTCTTTACATTGGAAACAGCCTCCTTCAGGATTGAGAGGGTTCTCAAGCCCAGGAAGTCCATCTTCAACATTCCCACATCCTCAATGAAGGAGCCCTCGTATTGGGATACCCACATATCCTCTCCTGTCTCCTTGTCCTTTGCAATGCAGATAGGGATATGCTCTGTAAGGTTATCCCTGCCAATAATGATTGCACATGCATGCACACCTGTGTTCCTCACGGTACCCTCCAGCTTCTGGGCATATTCAAGGGTATCGTGTACTCCCGGGATATCGGAGTTCTCGTATGCCTCCTTCATCTCCGGCACCAGCTTCACACAGTTCTCCACAGTCACCTTCACCTTCTTGGTCTTCTCCTTCACCTCACCGTTTTCATCTGTATATTTCTCCACCTGCTCAGGGAAGCTGTCGGGAACCAGCTTGGCAAGGCGGTCACTCTCCTGGAGGGGAACCTGCTGTATGCGGGCCACATCCTTTATGGCACTCTTTGTTGCCATTGTACCGAAAGTCACCACATGGGATACATGGTCCTTGCCGTACTTCTCCTCAACATACTGGAGCACCTTCCCTCGCCCGTCATCATCAAAGTCAACGTCTATATCGGGCATTGAGATACGGTCCGGGTTAAGGAAACGCTCAAACAGCAGATCATATTTGATTGGGTCCAGATTAGTGATTCCAAGGCAGTACGCCACTACGGAACCGGCTGCAGAGCCACGTCCAGGGCCTACCCATACACCTATGCCGCGGGCTGCGGCAATGAAGTCCTGCACAATGAGGAAGTAATCCGGGAATCCCATCTTCTTGATGGTGGCAAGCTCAAAGTCTATGCGCTCGCGGCACTCATCGGTAATGGTCTTGTATTTGCGTTCCGCACCTTTATATACCAGGTGGCGGAGGTATTCATTACTGTCGGGAAACTCCTCAGGAATTGGGAATACCGGGAGTACGTGGTCACGGTCTATCTTGTAGCGCTCCACCTTCTCCACTATTTCAAGGGTATTCTCTATCACCTCCGGATGCTCCGGGAACAGGGCCCTCATCTCCTCCTCTGTCTTGAGATACTCCTGCTGGGTATACCTCATGCGGTTAGGGTCATCATAGTTGGCGTTGGTGGTGAGGCAGATGAGGCGGTCATGGGCAGGGCCGTCCTCCTTGCGGGCAAAGTGGGCATCATTTGTGGCCACAACCTTTATCCCAAGGCGTTCACCCATACGGAAAATCTCCGCATTGGCTACCTCCTGCAGGTCCGCCACCTCCGTTGTCATGCCAGGTATCTCCGTACGGTGCAGCTGTACCTCCAGATAGTAATCCTCCCCAAAGAGGTTCTTGTACCAGAGGGCAGTCTCTTCCGCCTCCTTAAGATTGCCGGTGTTTATGAATTTGGGAATCTCCCCTCCCAGACAAGCCGAGCAGCAGATGAGGTTCTCATGATATTTCTCCAGTATCTCACGGTCTACCTTAGGCTTGTAGTAGAAGCCCTCAGTCCAGCCTGTAGACACTATCTTCACCAGATTGTAGTAGCCCGCAAGGTTCTTGGCCAGCAAAATGAGGTGGTAGGCTCCCTGGTCCTCCTTGCCTCGCTTGGTAAAGCGGCCGTCGCGGTTCACATACACCTCACACCCTATGATTGGCTTCACATCCGGGAAATCCTTTGCAACCTTCAGGAACTCCTTTACACCGAACATGTTTCCATGGTCCGTAATGGCAAGCGCCGGCTGGTTGTCCTCAGCCGCCTTCTTGAAATGGGCCTTTATGCTGGCCTGGCCATCCAGAATGGAATAATATGTATGTACGTGTAAATGAGCAAATGCCATAGTGTGTAATTCTGTTTTAGGGGGTGTGCGGATTACAAAGATACAAAAAAACAAAAACTCCCGCCACCAACCGGTGCGGGAGTCTCTTTCTTTCCGTATGAAAGTTGGAGCTTATACAAGCGGCTTTCCACTCATGCACTCAGGCTGTGCAATGCCCATAAGCTTGAGGATTGTAGGGGCAATGTCTGCAAGGATACCGTTCTCAACGCTCTTTACATCGTTGTCAACAACAATGAACGGTACAGGATTGAGTGAGTGCGCTGTGTTAGGTGAACCGTCTGCATTCACTGCGTTGTCTGCGTTTCCGTGGTCTGCAGTGATAAGTACGGTGTAGCCGTTTGCAACAGCAGAATCAACAACCTCCTTAACAAGGCCGTCAATTGTGGTTACAGCCTTTGTGATTGCCTCGTAAATGCCTGTATGGCCTACCATGTCACCGTTTGCAAAGTTGAGGATTACAAGATCCTCTTTCTTTGTATCCAGCACCTTAATCAGCTCTGAAGCCACCTCAGGAGCACTCATCTCAGGCTGAAGGTCATAAGTTGCCACTTTAGGTGAGTTTACAAGCACGCGGTCCTCATTCTCAAATGCAGCCTCGCGTCCGCCCGAGAAGAAGAATGTAACGTGTGCATATTTCTCAGTCTCGGCAATCCTGAGCTGGTTCTTGCCGGCTTTTGCTACAACCTCACCAAGTGTATCCTGAACATTCTCCTTGTCAAAGAGAATGTGGAGGCCGGTGAACTTGTCATCGTATGGGGTAAGGCAGCAGTAGTACAATGGCATGGTCTTCATACCCATATCAGGCATGTCTGCCTGTGTAAGCACGCTGGTAATCTCACGGGCACGGTCGTTGCGGAAGTTGAAGAATACAATTGCATCACCCCCCGAGATGTTTGCAGTACCCTCAACCTTTATAGGTTTGATGAACTCATCTGTAACGCTTGCAGCGTATGAAGCCTCAACGGCAGCAGCTGCGGATGAAGTCTTCTCACCCTCACCGTTTACAAGAAGATCGTATGCAACCTTAACGCGGTCCCATCTCTTGTCGCGGTCCATTGCGTAGAAGCGTCCTATTACAGAGGCAATCTTGCCTGTAGATTTCGCCATGTGGGCCTCAAGCTGCTCCACAAAACCTTTTCCGCTCTTAGGGTCTGTATCACGTCCGTCCATGAAGCAGTGTACATATACCTTCTCAAGGCCGTACTCTTTTGCAACATCAAGGAATGCAAAGAGCTGGTCAATTGAGCTGTGTACTCCGCCGTTGGAGAGGAGACCCATGAAATGGAGTGCCTTACCGCTCTCTTTTGCGTAGTCATATACAGCCTTAACCTCCTTGTTCTCAAGCAAAGTCTTGTTCTGGCAAGCCTTGTTTATCTTTACAAGGTCCTGGTAAACAACCCTTCCTGCACCAATGTTGAGGTGGCCTACCTCAGAGTTGCCCATCTGTCCCTCAGGGAGACCTACATCCTCACCGCTTGCAGAGAGCTGTGAGTGCGGGTATTTTGCCATAAGGGCATCAATATTAGGCTGGCCTGCAGTATAGATTGCATTGGTTGAATCGTTCTTTCCAATTCCCCAGCCGTCCAGAATCATTAAAAGTACCTTTTTATTCATTTTATTTCGTAGTTTTGTTATTTCAATAATATATGGGGCCAACTGCAAAATTGCAGCCAGACGGCCGCAAAGTTAATCATTATGAGAGAAAAAAGAAAGAAAACCGCAGGAGCAGGAAAGAGAGGGGTGCAGAGGCACCAGAGGAGGAGCACCACCAGGAAAATCATTGAGATGGTGGAAGGTACAGTGCAGATGACAAGGGAAGGATTTGGTTTTGTGATTGTTCCCGACAGGGAGGATGACATCTATATCCCGCAGAACCGCATGCTCCACTCCCTCAATGGAGATTATGTGAGGGTAGCCGTAACCCGCAAGAAGGATGCAAAGCACAGGATGGAGGGTGAGATTGTTGCAATCCTGGAGAGGAGCAGGAAGCCTTTCATAGGAATCCTGCAGATCCTTGGCGAGCAGGGCTGGGTGATAGTGGAGAGCCGTGTAATGCCGTATGACATAAAGGTTCCTCTGGATGGCATTGATGAGGATGCCCAGTGGAAGAAGGTGGCCGTGCAGGTGGTGGATTGGCCTATGCATTCAGAATCACCTGTCGGGAAGATAATTGATGTCCTTGGTGAGCCTGGGGAAAATGATACTGAAATGCATGCCATTCTGGCAGAGTTCGGGCTCCCTTACAGGTTTGACCCTGAGGTTGAGGCGGCGGCTGCCAGGATTCCTGTAAAGATTGAAGAGAAGGAGATAAAGAAACGCAGGGATATGCGCCAGGTGCTTACCTTTACAATAGACCCTGCAGACGCAAAGGATTTTGATGATGCCGTTTCATTTGAAGAGCTGCCCGGAGGCAATTACAGGATAGGTGTGCACATTGCGGATGTGACCCATTATGTAAGGCCGCAGGACATCATAGACAAGGAGGCATACGAAAGGGGAACTTCTGTCTATCTTGTAGACAGGACTGTCCCTATGCTCCCTGAGGCTCTGTCCAACAACCTGTGCTCCCTGAGGGCCGGAGAGGACAAGCTCACCTACTCTGCAATCTTTGAGATTACCCCTGCCGGAAAAGTTGTGAACAGGTGGTTCGGGAGGACCGTAATAAACTCAGACCGCAGATACTCGTACGAGCAGGCGCAGGAAATAATTGAGACACAGGGGGACTATACCCTCAAATACCTTGGCCAGATGGGGAGCGGAGTGGAAACAAAGAGCATAAAGGTCTCTTCCCGACGGAGAAAAGGCGAATCCTGTTCAGACAAGGAGGTGGCCTCAGCCATCCTCGTCCTCCACGATATAGCCGGCAAACTGCGTGAGGAGCGTTTCCGCAACGGCTCAATCAGCTTTGAGAGGCCGGAGATGAAGGTTATTGTGGATCCGCAGGGAAGGCCGGTGGATGTGGTGCAGAAGATAAGCCGTGAGGCAAACTGGCTGATTGAGGAGTTCATGCTGCTGGCCAACAGGGAGGTTGCAACATGTGTTACAAAGGGGTTGAGGATGAAGGACCCTACATTTGTATACCGTATCCACGACCAGCCTGATTTTGAAAAGCTGAAGAACCTGAAGGATTTTGTAAAGCACTTCGGGTACCAAATGGGGTCCGTAGAAAATGGGCGTGATGTTGCCCGCGAACTTAACTCCCTGCTGGACAAGGCCAAGGGGAAACCTGAGTGCGGGGCAATTGAGATTATGGCCCTCCGCACAATGGCCCGTGCAAAATACTCTACAGACAATGTGGGGCACTACGGGTTGGGATTTGATTACTATACCCATTTTACCTCCCCAATCAGGCGCTATCCGGACATGATGGTACACCGTCTCCTTACACACTATCTGGATAAGGGCAAGAATGAGGACAAGCTCCGCTATGAAGAGCTGTGCAAGCACTCATCCAACAGGGAGCACCTCGCAACCGAGGCCGAGCGCAGCAGCATCAAATACAAGCTTACCGAGTTCATGCAGGACAAGGTGGGGCAGGAATATGAAGGCTCCGTTTCCGGCATTACAGAATGGGGCATGTATGTGGAGATAGAGCCTACAAAAGTTGAGGGAATGGTGATGCTCCGTGAAATAAAGGAGGATTTCTTCATCTATGACGAGAAGAAATACTGCCTCATAGGGAAAGCCACCAGAAAGAAATTCACCCTTGGGGACAAGGTAAGGATAAAGGTCTCAAAGACCAATCTGGAACAGAAGCTCATAGACTACACCCTTGTATGGGACCCGGAATGGAATAAAAGGAGTTCACGCAAAGGGGTGGCAAGGAAGAAATAATATGCTGGGAATCAGTTTAAGGACACAAACTGTGACCTTAAACCGGCATCATACATAAAGAGACTCCCGCACCGGTTGGTGGCGGGAGTTTTTGTTTTATAGGGTAAACAGCGTAAAAAATTGCTGAAAAAGCAATTTCTCATAAGTTTTTCTTTTTCAGGTGTGCAAAGAAAATGGTGATTGCTACTTTTATGGCAAAAAGGCTATGGAATTGGAGATTATCAAGAACAAGATTTATGAGATCAGGGGACAAAGGGTAATGTTGGACAGGGATCTGGCTGAATTATATAATGTCTCAACGAGTGTTCTTAATCAAGCTGTGAAACGTAATATAGAACGGTTTCCAGAAGACTTTATGTTTAAGTTATCTGATGATGAGGTTTCTATTTGGAAATCACAAATTGTGATGTCCAATTCTGTAAAAATGGGATTGCGCAGGAATCCGTATGCTTTTACAGAAGAAGGGGTGGCAATGTTATCTGCCGTATTAAAATCATCGGTGGCAGTTCAAGTGTGCGTGTCCATTATGAGGGCTTTTGTAATGATGCGGAATTATGTTTCTTCAGTTGTCGGGTCTCCATTAGAGTTTTCTGAGTTTAAAGAACGCCTGCAGTTAATAGAGCAATCCTGTAAGGACAATTCTGATGCGGTAAGTGAACTTGGAGAGGATGTACAGAAGGAGATGGATGAGATTTATCTTGCTCTTTCGCAATTGGCGGCGCGGCAGAAAGATCTGGAGACTATGGTGAATACTCAAAAAACTTCACCATCAGTACAGAGAAACAAGATTGGATATAAGTAATGGGAAAAATTGTTTTTATCATTTAAAATGCGTATTTTGTAACGGACCGTAAACAAATACTATAAACCAATTAAAATTTATAATCATGGAACTACCTTTTGCCGAATCATGGAAGATAAAGATGGTTGAGCCCATCAGGAAGAGTACGCGTGAAGAACGTGAGAAATGGATAAAGGAAGCAGACTACAACCTTTTCCGGCTGAAGTCCGACCAGGTATATATAGATTGCCTTACAGACTCCGGTACCGGAGCCATGAGCGACCGCCAATGGGCAGCAATGATGACAGGAGACGAGAGCTATGCCGGATCATCATCATTCTTCCAGCTGAAGGAGACAATCACCCGCCTTACAGGATTTGAACATGTAATCCCCACCCACCAGGGAAGGGCGGCAGAAAACGTCCTTTTCAGCCACCTTGTAAAAGCCGGTGATGTAGTGCCGGGCAACTCCCATTTTGATACCACAAAAGGGCACATAGAGAGCCGCAAGGCTGTGGCACTGGACTGCACCATAGACGAAGCAAAAGACACCCAGCTGGAGGTTTCTTTCAAGGGGAATGTTTCACCGGAAAAACTTGAAAAAGCCCTCGCTGAGCATGCGGAAAAAGTCCCTTTCATCATAGTTACAGTAACCAACAACACCGCCGGAGGGCAGCCTGTATCAATGGAGAACCTCCGCCAGGTAAGGGCAATTGCAGACAAATACGGCAAACGCGTCATCTATGACTCAGCCCGTTTTGTAGAGAATGCCTACTTCATAAGGGTACGCGAAGAGGGATATGCCGGCAAGAGCATCAAGGAGATAGTACGCGAGATGTTCTCATACGCAGACGGCATGACAATGTCATCCAAGAAAGACGGCCTGGTGAACATGGGAGGCTTCATTGCCACCCGCCACGAAGACTGGTATGAGGGTGCAAAACGTTTCTGCATACCGTTTGAAGGATACCTCACTTACGGCGGAATGAACGGCCGCGACATGGCTGCACTTGCCGTAGGCCTTGATGAGAATACGGAACTGGACAACATAGAGACCCGCATCAGGCAGGTACAGTACCTTGCCTCCCGCCTTGACGAGTTCGGCATCCCTTACCAGAGGCCTGTGGGCGGACATGCCATCTTTGTGGATGCAGACAGGGTACTCTCAAATATCCCTAAAGAGGAGTTCCCTGCCCAGACACTGGCAATTGAACTTTACCTTGAGGCCGGCATCCGCGGCTGTGAGATAGGCTACATCCTGGCCGACCGCGACCCTGTAACCCGCGAGAACCGCTTCGGAGGACTGGATCTCCTCCGCCTCTGCATTGCCCGCAGGGTATATACCAACAATCACATGGATGTGATAGCAGTGGCCCTTAAGAATGTATATGACCGCCGCAACGAAATAAATAGGGGAGTGAAGATTGTATGGGAGACAGAGCTCATGCGCCACTTCACCGTAAAGCTGGAGAGGCTATAAAAGCTTCTTCTTCCCGACAGAAAAAAAGGGTGCCTCCGCGCAGGAAGCACCCTTTTCCGTTTATATAAGCTTTTTGTTATTTAGTCTCCTTCTCCTGTTTCTTGCTGAGAACATACATGATTGGAGTTGCAATGAAGTTAGAAGAGTAAGCTCCAACAATGATACCTACGATCAATGCCACTGCAAAACCCCTGATAACATCACCGCCGAACAATGCAATTGCCAACATTACCACCAAAGTAGTACCTGATGTATTGATTGACCTCACCAATGTGCTGTTCAACGCAGAGTTCACATTCTGCTCCAAAGGACGTTTTGGATATAGGGTCCTGTTCTCACGGATACGGTCAAAGATAACCACTGTGTCGTTGATGGTATAACCGATAATTGTAAGGACAGCCGCAATGAAGTTCTGGTCAACATCCAGGTTGAACGGAAGGATGCCTGAGAAGATTGAGAAGAATCCGATTACAATGATTGTATTGTGTGCAAGACCAATTACAGAGCCGGCACCCCAAGACCAGTTGCGGAAACGTGCGGCAATGTAGAGGAAGATTGCAATCAATGAAATGATAACGGCAACAACAGCATCACCCTTGATGTCATCTGCAATTGTAGGGCCAACCTTGTCAGAAGAGATGATACCGTTAGGGTTCTCCTGGGTTGAGATGAACTCGCTCAATGTCATGTCAGCTGCAAAGAAGCCTTTCAATGCATTGTAAAGTTTTGCCTCTACCTCTGCATCAACCTCATTTGTGTTATCCTCAATCTTATATTTTGTAGTTATCTTAACCTGGCTTGCACCACCGAACTGCTTAACCTCAACAGTCTCGCCGAACTCGTTGTTTGCAGCCTCACGGATATCCTCAACAACTACCTCTTTGTCAAAACGCAATACATATGTTCTACCACCTGTGAAATCTACACCGTAAGTAAAGCCTTTTGTAAACATGAATACAAGACAAAGTGCACATAGGATACCCGATACTGTAAAGCATACCTTTCTGGTACCCAAGAAATCAAATTTGGTATTCTGGAGGAAGTTCCTTGAAACGCTGCTGTCAAATGAGATATCCTTACCTTTAGCCATACGTGCCTCAAATACAAGTCTTGAGATGAAGATTGAAGTAAGGAATGAAGTGATGATACCAATTACCAATGTAGTTGCAAAACCCTGTACAGGACCTGAACCGAACATGAACAGTACAACACCTGTGATGATTGTGGTAAGGTTACCGTCAATGATTGCAGAGTAAGCGTTGCTGTAACCTTCCTTGATTGCAGCCCTTAGAGCCTTGCCTGCCTTAAGCTCCTCCCTTACACGCTCGTAGATGATAACGTTGGCATCCACAGCCATACCGAGAGTCAATACCAGACCGGCAATACCAGGCAATGTGAGTACTGCACCGAATGATACCAATGAACCCAAAAGGAACAATACGTTGCAAAGAAGTGCGATACATGCTGCAACACCTGCACCTGAGTAGAAGATAAGCATATATGCAAGTACGCAGACAAAAGCAATTGCAAATGAAATCATACCTGCACTGATTGAAGCGCTACCCAAGCTTGGACCTACAACCTGCTCCTGGATAATTGTAGCAGGAGCCGGAAGCTTACCAGACTTGAGCACGTTTGCCAAGTCCTCAGCCTCAGTAATTGTAAAGTTACCTGTAATTGAAGACTGTCCGCCTGAAATCTCGCTCTGTACTGTAGGATATGAGTAAACCATACCGTCCAATACAATTGCTACAGACCTGCCGATATTGTCAGCAGTAAGCCTTGCCCAAGTTCTTGCACCCTCAGCGTTCATTGTCATGCTAACGCCAGGAGAACCGCCTGTGTTGCCGTATGAAACGCTTGCGTCAGTTACAACACCACCGTCAAGCGGAGCCTTGCCGTCCCTTGAAGTTGACTTGATTGCAACAAGGTCAAATACTGTACCTGAAGGATCGCTTGGATCAGCCTTCACTGTCCACATTGGAACAAGTTCAACAGGAAGGAGAGCCTTAACCTGAGGCATGTTCAGATAAGAATTGATCTTTGCTGTATCCCTGTAGTGTGCCCTACCGATAGTTGCACCAGGCATAAGCTGGCCGTTATATACGCTTGGGCTCAAGAGGTAGAACAAAGGATTCTGTTTTGCGAATGCCTGTGCATCTGCAGAAAGTGAATCAGCTGCAATCAGTGACTCAACAGCATCAGCTGCCTGAGCCTCGCCTTCAGCTGCAACAGCCTCCTCATCAGCAAGGATCTGTGCAAGAACACCGTTTGCCTCTGCAAGATATGGATAAACCTCAGTATTCTCAAATGTAGGCCAGAACTCCAAAGAAGCAGTACCTTGGAGGAGTTTCCTCACACGCTCAGGCTCCTTCACACCTGGAAGCTCAACAAGGATTCTTCCGCTGTTACCCAGCTTCTGGATGTTAGGCTGTGTAACGCCAAAACGGTCAATACGGTTTCTCAATACGTTGAAAGAGTTTGCAATTGCACTCTCAGCCTCCTCGCGGATAACTTTTATTACCTCAGCATTTGAAGTCTCAGGCTTGATCTTCTCACGCATCTCAAAAGTACCGAATACGCTTGAAAGCCTCTTGCCTGGAGCAACCTCATTCCAGCTCTCCTCAAAAAGGGTAATGAAATCGCCTCTGCTCTCAGCCTCTTTCTTCTGTGCAAGAGCCAGTGCCTGGGTAAACTCAGGTGACTGGTTGCCGTCAGCAAGGGCAACGATAAGGTCCTTCAGCTGAACCTGAAGCATAACGTTCATACCGCCCTTGAGGTCAAGACCAAGGTTGATCTCCTTCTCTTTACACTCTTTATAGGTAAAGCCAAGGAAAACCTTCTCAGACGAGATTGAATCAATGTAGAATCTGTTTCTCTCTTTTGCAATTGAATCGAGGTAGTAGGCCTTGTCAACCTCTGCAACCTCAGCGAATGAAGGGCTCAACTGCTCTGCCGCAACAGCCTTGGCTGCATACTCCTCCGCTTTTTTCTCCTGATGGCTGGTAACCCAAGTAAATGATAATGAATACAAACAGGCTACCGCAATTAGAATTGCCACAAATTTAATGGCTCCTTTACTTTGCATAGTTTATATAGTTTTAAATTATAAAATCTTGTTAAAATAGGGAGTGCTTCCAAAATTAACGTGCAAATGTAGTATTTTTTCCTAATATATAAAGTATTTCCTACCTTTGTTGATGCTTTTTAAGAAAAATCCATGAAAAAACGCAGTTGTTTATTTATCATACTGATAGCACTTTCCGCACTAGGCAGAACATACTCCCAGGAGCTTCCCCGGAAGCTTGAAGAGGCTGCCGCACACCATAAGGGATACAGGTTCAGCCAGGCCATAGAGATATACAGGGGAATCCTGGAGCAGAGGCCCGATTCCACACTCAAGACCGAAGCAGATTCGCTCCAGAACATGGAGATACAGAAAAGCTTGATTGCCAGCGAGAACGGAATGAACATGCTGCTCTTCTCATCAACCCCCGCACCTGTAACAAAGAAGGTGTTCCAGGCGGAAGGCTTCTTCCTCCGCTACCCCGGATTTGAAGAGAACTCCTGGATGCTCCCCCCTGTAGAATTCATAAAGGATGCCCAGGGCAACCCGTTCAATGTAATGAACATGCCCCAGGAAAGCACGGAAATTGTATTCAGCGCACAGGATGAAAGCGGTGCATGGAACATAATGCACACCAGGAAGCTCAACGACACATTATGGTCTGCCCCCCAGATCCTCAACGAGAACATAACATCAGCAGGCAATGAAATATTGCCGC
Organism: uncultured Muribaculaceae bacterium; assembly: GCA_964475015.1. Lineage (GTDB taxonomy): Bacteria > Bacteroidota > Bacteroidia > Bacteroidales > UBA932 > Egerieousia. Next base: position 30,872 of record CAYYVA010000003.1, on the reverse strand, counting down.
ATCTCTCTCCCGACGGCAAGACCCTCTATTTCTCCTCAGACGGCCACTCCGGAATGGGAGGATATGACCTCTACATGAGCAGGTGGAATGAGGAGACCGGAGACTGGGATGTAGCCCAGAACCTCGGGTTCCCATACTCCTCAACAGGGAATGACTACCTATGCTACAATACTCCCGACGGCCTTTTCACAGTACTGGCCTCAGACAGGGAAACCGGAGCGCAGGAACTCACCCTATATGTTACAAGGTATGAGGCACTGCCCCTGAAGAAAGAGGTAACACAGGAAGAGGCACCTGCAGCCGCCACACTCTCAGAAAAGCAGCAGAAAGGTGAGGTACAGGCACCTGAAAAGGAAAAGGGGGAGGCTGCAGCCGCAGAAGATGAAGGATACGCAGAATACTCACAGGCAGTAAAGGAGGTGAGGGAACTCCAGAACCGCCTGAGGACATCAGTTGCACAGCTGGACAAGAGGAGGGAAGAATATGCCGGCACAACTGACTCGCTGCAGAGGGTAAAGCAGGAACAGCACATCCTCTCACTGGAGGCTGACCTCCTTGCATTGACCCAGAGCACCACATCTGCAGTATCAAGGCTGCAGAAAATAGAGATGGATTTCCTCTCAAAGGGGATAATCATAGCACAGATGATAGAGGCGGAAGAGGATGCGGCCCAGGAAACCGGATCAGACCTGCCTCCAATTGAGTTTGAATTTGCAGAAAACGGCATGGGACAGACACCGGCCTTCAACTTTGAGGTGGTGGTCCCTGCGGTTGACCTCTCATTCAAGATAGCTGACGAATCAGTAATTGCAGACCTCTCCGAACTCCCTGGAGGGCTGGTTTACCATATCCAGCTGATGACCACCAACAGGCCTGCCGCCGCCAAATCATTCAAGGGGCTCTCCCCAATATTTGAAAGGAAGCTCTCATCGGGAAAATACACATACTCTGCAGGAGTGTTCTCAACATACGCCGAGGCCCTGAAGAACCTCAACACGGTAAGGAAGCGCGGCTTCCCTACGGCACTGATAACAGCCTACAGCAACGGAAAATCCATCAGCACCAAGAATGCCAGGATAATGGAAAAGCAGGACAACTCCATCTACAGGGTAACCATTGCAGGATACGAGACACTCCCGGCAGAAGCCCTTGCCGCAATACGGGAAAACACCAACAAGGACATTGCCAAGGCTGCCATTGACGGAGTAATGAAATTTGTGATTGGTCCGTTCACCAACAAGGTTCAGGCCGATGCCCTAGCCGGAGCAATCTCCGCCCGGGGCGTTGCCGCCGAAGTTGAGAAGGTGGCCAACTAGTACCGGGCACAAAACAGCACTAATCCGTGCCAGAGATGGAGTTTGGGACGGGATTGGAAACGAAAAGAAGATTTATCATGACAGCACTTGTTATTACACTTATGATTGTGGGGCTGCTTCTGCTGGGGGCGGAACTGATAATTATTCCGGGATTCGGAATTGCGGGAATCCTGGGCATTGCAGCACTTGTTGCCTCGTGCTGGGTATCATTTGTATACATAGGTACAACGGCCGGAGTGATTGTAATCCTGGTGAACATAATTCTGGTAGTGGCCACCACCATCCTGATGCTCCGTTCCAGGACCTGGAAAAAGCTGAGCCTCAAGACAAACATAGATTCAAAGGTGGATGTTGCCCCTGAGGAAAAGGGAATAGCTGTCGGGAATAGGGGAATTGCCCTCACCAGGCTCGCCCCTGCAGGAAAGGTGCAGATTGGGGAGAATGCCATTGAGGCCTTCACAAGGGATTCACTTGTAGAGCCTGGGAGAGAGGTGGAAGTGTGCGAAATAGCCGGAAATAAAATAATTGTAAAAGAAATATAAAAACTGTTTGAAATGGAAAGCACTATTGCAATGTTGATCTGGATAGGAATTTCATTGGTGGCACTGATGATCTTCCTGTGGTTTTTCCCTGTAACCCTATGGTTCCAGGCGCTGATATCGGGAGTGAAGATTTCTCTCGTGCAGCTGGTACTCATGCGCTGGAGGAAAGTTCCCCCAGGGACAATAGTAATGGCAATGATTACCGGAACCAAGGCCGGACTCAAGCTGGAAGCCAACGAACTTGAGGCACATTACCTCGCCAAGGGAAATGTCCCTAACGTGGTAAATGCCCTCATCTCAGCGGACAAGGCCAACATTGCCCTCAACTTCAACATGGCCGCAGCAATAGACCTTGCAGGAAGAGACGTGTTTGAGGCGGTACAGATGAGCGTAAACCCAAAAGTGATCAACACCCCTCCGGTAACCGCAGTGGCAAAGGACGGTATCCAGCTCATTGCCAAGGCAAGGGTAACGGTAAGGGCCAACATCAAGCAGCTTGTGGGAGGTGCCGGTGAAGAGACCGTACTCGCCCGCGTAGGTGAAGGTATAGTATCATCAATCGGTTCTGCAGAGAGCCACAAATCTGTGCTTGAGAACCCCGATTCAATCTCAAAGCTGGTACTTTCAAAAGGCCTTGATGCCGGTACAGCATTTGAAATCCTCTCCATTGACATTGCAGACATAGACATAGGAAAGAACATTGGTGCCGTACTGCAGATAGACCAGGCCAATGCCGACAAGAACATCGCACAGGCCCGCGCAGAGGAGCGCCGCGCCATGGCGGTAGCCCTTGAGCAGGAGATGAAGGCAAAGGCACAGGAAGCCCGTGCAAAGGTTATTGAGGCCGAGACCGAAATCCCTCTTGCCATGGCAGAGGCATTCCGCAGCGGCAACTTGGGCATCATGGACTACTACAAAATGAAGAACATACAGGCAGACACAGAAATGCGTGAAAACATTGCCAAATAAGTTCTTCCCAAAATAAAAAATTTGCAATTACAAAGATTTAGCATATCTTTGCAGTCCCAAAACGTTTGTGCAAACGGCGTACCCATTGGGCGGAAAGGTGAGATGGGTGAGTGGCTGAAACCACCAGTTTGCTAAACTGACGTACGGGTAACCGTACCGGGGGTTCGAATCCCCCTCTCACCGCAACAACAGAAAAAAGCTCTCAAGCAACGCTTGAGGGCTTTTTTTGTACCTGGCCCGAACGTCAAAAGCTTGCTTTTGTAAGTGAAGGGACATGGTACAAAAAACAAAGGGCGCCGCACGGCGCTCTCTGAGCTTTTTCATTGTTGTTGCAAGGACTCCCGCGGCAGCGGAGTGGGGAATGCTGAATGCAGTGAAGCCCAATCCCCGCAGTGTGTAGCACGCAGGAGGCCAGATTCCCCAAATCCCACTCTCAACATTGGAGTTGCAAACAACAGGGCCTCACTCCCCCGCAAAAACACAACCTCCCTCAAGACAATGGCGCACCTGATCTTCCCTGCAACACACTCTGGGCCACATTGCCTGCGCCACCCTCTCAAACTCCAGGAGAGTGGCGCAGCACATCAACCTCACAGGCACCTACAGAGCCCATAGAGTGAGCCATTGCCTTGATTCGCGCTAATCCGGCACCGGCATTTCCCTGACATAAATCACCAAAACAAGCCCTGCACCTCATCCCGAAGCTGCAGGGCTCGCCCGACTTAACCTAACTTAAAAAACTATTTCACTTTTAAGAACAATGTTCACCTAAAAAGGTTCACTCCATTTAAACAAAACCTTTCAACAGCTCAACATCCAAATGAAGCATACGCGAAATCTGTTTCACAGTAGAAGCATAATCATATCTCAACTTACGGGCAAGCAAAAGTCTGCTGTTCACACTAAGCAAGTTAACATCCCCCTCCCCAAAATGCTCTTGTGACAGTTTCATTACTATTCCCCTCAAGTCTCTGTCTTGGAGAAAGGTCCTGCTGCCAGTAGAAATAAAGCTGTCAATTTCACCCTCAAGTTTCTTGGACAAAAAATAAAGATACCTTCCTGGTGTCCTGAAAAGTTTCTCCAGGAAATCAACATCCACAAAGCACCTTGGATCAATCATCCCCTTTCCATCAACCAACCAATTTTGGGGCATCAGCTGGTGAGTACCCAACAAATTGTTCTGTTCCCGTCTGGAAAAAGAATCCAGCCTGCGACATGTTGGGTCTGAAAGCATGTCTCTGAAAAGGAATCTTCCCACACCCCATAGATACTCATCGGGCATCTTGCGCCAACCTGCCACCATAGGATTCCGGTCCAAATAAGCAATTGTAGCCAGCAACCTTTCATGAGAATCAATCCTGATAATCTCTGTAGGTAGTGCACGCATACGCCCTTTTATCCTATATCGGGAAGAAATCAGCTTGCCGGTAAGTTTCTTATATCTTATTATGAAATCCTTACATTTGGGCATTGTCCCATGCAACACGAAATGAACATGATTATCCATCAGCACAAAAGAGACCACCCTTACATCAGAAAGCACTGAACACATCCCTACCCTATTCACTCCTGCGACATAATCAAAATCATCCATGAACATCCAGTCTATAGACGCGCCGTCTGTACAAACGTGATAGAACTCTGCTGATCCTCCATCAAACGAAAACTTTTCCACCGCAAAAAGAATTGTCTGGCCTACACAAATCAATCCCTCCAGTTCCACCCAGGCCAAATAGGCGGATATGTGAAGTCATCACAAAGTTTGCAAATAAAATCCTGTTATCCAAAGATTTTCTTCATCATCCTGAGGCATCTTCCCATACATAACTCCCTTCCCCCCAAGACAATGGCGCACCCATTCTTCCCGACAGCCCCCTCTGGGCCCTGCCCCCTGCGCCAGTCTCTTCAAATCCCAGAGAGTGGCGCAACCTCCCCCTTCAGGAATCCCCTTACAGGCACTTTTTCTGCGCCAGTGTCCTGGGTCAGCTGCATTCTCATTTTTTTCACTATTTTTGCCACATCCATGTAACTGAATCATGAAAACCCGCCGCTACATATTCCTGCTGCAGATGATTACAATACTCCTGCTGGCCGTTACAGAGGTTACTGCCACGGAACCAACCGCCCCGGAGGTTGCCACCACAGATATGGCCGGCCAAGAAATCTCCCCATATTTCTGCAACAGAGCCAACACCACCCTGGAATATACCAGGACCACTGCCGGCGGTGAAATCAAGTGGTACCACACCATAACCATAAAGGAGGTAAGCCAGGAGAACGGCACCGGCACAATAAACTACACCTCCTACATAGAAAACCACAGGCACAAGCCATACTACGGCAAAGAACCGGCCCGGCTCACCGCCACAATCACAGCACAAGGGGTAACGCTCAATGTTGCAGAATCGGTTGCAGCCGTATTCAGGACCCTGTTCCCAAACAACACCAGAATCACCTCAACAGGAGGGGAATCCGCCCTGCCGTCTGACATGGCCCCGGGAGACACCCTTCCCTATGTATATGCATCTGTGAAAGTCCTTGGGATGACCATGAAGATAACAGTTACAGAAAGGCAGGTGCTCAGATTTGAAACAATAACCACCCCAGCCGGAACCTACGGCTGCATAGTAATAAGGGAGAAAAAGGTAGAGAAAGGGATGGGCCGCAACAGGCACACCATAGCCGACACCTGGTACGCCAAAGGGCTTGGCATGGTAAGGCACGATACCTACAACCTCCAGCTTGAACTCCAGACCTCGGAGGTTCTCACTGCAATCCACTAAAAAACAAGCCCCGCAACCTCATCCCGAGACTGCAGGGCATGCCCGACTTAACCTAACTTAAAAAACTATTTCATCTGTATAACATAGTTCCAGAAGAAAGGTTCACCATTCCCGACAAATTTTCAATCTTTTATAATATTCCTGTACAGGCACTCTGCCGCCTCACACATGATATTCGCAAAAACCTTGTCTGTAACAGCATTGCACCCGTTTGTCATAACCACAAAACCGAACTTCTCCTCAGGATGCCAGAACATTGAGGTATGGGCACCAAGTGCCAGACCGTCATGCCCAACGAGCCTGTGCCCCTGCAAGAAATCATTTGTCCTGAGCATTGCCATGCCATAACGCTCACCCTCATAATTTGTTGGGGTAATCTCAGACTGCATGAGGGCACTGCTCTCCTCACTGAGAATCTTTACACCATCCAGTGTCCCTCCGTTCATGTGCATCATCATCACCTTTGCCAGGTCCGCAACAGATATCTTGAGCCCTCCAGTTGGAGAGAATACAGGAGCTGAATACCCCATGCGATAATCTGCCAGCTTGTTTTCAATTGATGAGTAAGCATCTGAACAGGTATATGAACCGCTGTTCCTGTCATACCTGTATATCTTTACAAATCTGGTTGAATCCAGTTCGTGCACATTATGATGGCCATAAACTCCAAGTGGCTTCAGGATATGGCTTGAGATATACTTGTCAAATCTCTCACCGCTCACCTTCTCAATTATGGCTCCAAGGGTATTGTATCCGAGATTGCAATACTGATATCTGGAACCCGGCTCATAATCATTCCATGCCTTCTCATCCAAGGATTCAAATGAAAAATACCCGTTTGAATCACTCATGCTTGACGTGTGGCTCAACAGCATCCCTACGGTAATTGCCTTATCGGGGAACTTCGGATTCCTCACCTCAAAACCCATGAGCTCAGAGACATCTGCATCCAGGCCCAATTTGCCCTCATCCACCAGCTGGAGGATACCTGTTGCAGTAAAGGACTTTGAGATGGAAGCTATACGGAGCACATCGTTCCCTGTCCACGGAGTCCCGGCCTCCATATCCTTATATCCCAGAGTATTTGTATAAACTATCTTACCCTCATCAACTGCAGCTACAGCCAACCCGGCAGCACTGTACTTCTCCATAATTGCCCCAAGTTCAGCGGCTGTCCTCTCCATCACCTCAGGGGCAACAGAATCCACCTTTCCTGAACCGCTGCACGAAACGGCAAAAGCCATTGCACAAACAAGGAGACCTTTCAACAATTTTTTCATAAGCATTCTCTTATAATTTTTTAGAACATAGATACCAGTCATGGCAGGTAAGCCCCTCCTGGGCCACCCTCTCCTGAGCCTCATCGGTAGTAACAGGATAATGCGCCACCACTTCCTTGCCCGGAACCCAGTTGGCAGGCATTGCCACATCATGGGCATCGGCAGTCTGCAGGGCAACAATCACGCGCTTTATCTCATCAAAGTTACGTCCCAGCACCAGCGGATAATAGATTATTGCGCGGATCTTGTCACAAGGGTCAATGAAGAAGACCGCCCTTACACAGGCATTGTTGGCCTCACCCGGCATTATCATACCGTAAAGTTTTGAGACCGACTTGCTCAAATCTACAATTATCGGGAAGCCAATCTTTACATTCTTCTTCCCTTCCCACTCAATTTTCTCCTCTATGTTCCTCACCCAGGCAATATGGCTGCTGAGGCTGTCTACAGAGAGTCCCACCAATTGGGTGTTCAATGCCTCAAACTCCTGCTGCATCCCGGCAAATGCAATGAATTCTGTGGTACATACAGGGGTAAAGTCTGCAGGATGGCTGAAGAGAATCTTCCATTTACCGGCATAATCTCCTGGGAAATTGAGTTTTCCATGGGTTGTCATTGCCCTGAACTCAGGGGCCTGGTCTCCAATGCGTGGCATAGACCAGCAAGTGTTATCGTTTTCCATTACAATTCTTTTTATGAGTTTCCACAAATGTACATAAAAAACGGCCTGCAAACAATTGCAGACCGCTTCTTCATTAAATTAAACCCTATTTCCCATACAGCAGGTCCAGAATATCCTTCATGCTCACATTCCCCAGAATATCACACACCAGACACGCCCCATCCTTAGAAATGAGGATAAGATACTCACTCTTGAGCTTCCCATACGGGGCCTTGTAAACCGCCACCCTCTGCCCCTCCACATTCATAAGGGACATCTGCTCATACACCCTCTTGTCTGCCGCCAGACTCTCCATCTTCTCAAAAATCCCCTTATCTGCCCACTCTGCAAGCTTTATCTGCCTTATAATCTCTATCCTGTTAACAATGCTGAACCTCTCCTTAGCCTTTGAAGGCACAAGTTCCTGCAGCATCTTCCCGGAAATCTCTACAGTTGTAATCCCCTCCTGCCCTTTTTCAAGAGCCTCCCCCGCCTTTCCGTAGAGCTCCATAAAACCCTTGCTCTGCCCCATTGCAGCACCGCCCCACAACAGCAGCAGCCCTAAAAATATGACAAACCTTTTCATCCCGACAATTTTTTGCTTATCATTCCTTCACATTACAATCCTATCCCCACACTCCACACCTGCATCTCGGGGCCTCTGCCATCCTTGAACACCCCACCTGGATACCAGTTGCAGTACAACGAAAGATACCTGCAGGAGATTCTGGCAGTAAAGCCGGCCTGGATGAAGTTTACAGGGAACCTGTGCAGCTTGTCCTTCTTGCCCCCCTTATATTTGATCTTGGTATGTGAATTGATGTTCAGATCAGCAAAGCCGCCCACAGAAAATGCCAGCCTGTACGGTTTCCCTATGGTAATCTCCATTGGCACGTGGATGGCCGCGGTGGTGAACTTGCTCTTCTTCACATTCCCCTCCAGATTTATGGGATTTACCATTCCCCCCACCTTCTCCATTGTTATGGCATCGTTGAAACTGTAATTGTTTGCCCTTATTCCCAAAGCCATTGAGAGCCCGAACGTCCCTTTCCTGTTGGTTGCACTGAGGTTGAAAGGATTTACTGTAACCTGGGTGGACTTCCAGCTGTTGATGTCAAAGAAATCTCCCGCAGTAGCCAGGTCCGCCATATTCCAGCCAAGCTCAAACGGCCTTATTGAAGACCTGCGGGAACCCCCTATCACAATACCGGTATTCCCCTTGCCATTCAGATTCTTCTTTACATTAATTACAGAATGAGCATACAGGGCATCGTGGTAAGTAGTATCCTTGAACGTGAGCCCCTCAACCCCCAGTTTCAATACCTGGGCATCTGATTCTGCTGCCACCAGTACACCTGCCGCTACAAGGCACAAAACAAAAAGCTTCTTCATATCTCTACAATTTTAAAATTACAAGCTGAACAAATTACCCAACACATCCTCCGCAGGGGCCATCCCCACCGCAAGGTCCTCAAACATCTGCTGCGAGTGCCTTATTGCCTCCTCCCTGTCCGTAACCGGAACGCCGTTCACATGGCCGTATATCTTCTGCGGCCTCTCCACCAGCACAAAAAGCCCCAGCACCACAACCGCAGCCGCCGCAACAGAATATCCCCATACCATTCCCCTCTTCACACCGGATACTGTGGACCTTCCTGCCGCAGCCTTCCCGCCTGCCACCTCATGCAGCCTCACCTGCACCTTTGATGCCCTTGCCCTGGCAACATACTGCTCCAGAGCCTCATCTGCCCTCTTCTCTTTCCAATCCATAATCCATAATTTTAACAAGTTCATCCTTAATCCTACCCCTTGCCCTTGAACAGGCCATCCTTGCCGCACTCTCATTCACACCCAGAATCTTTGCCACATCCCCATACTCCAGCCCCTCAACCACCCTCAGATGGAACGCCTCCCGCTCCCTCTGCGGCAACCTCTCCACCAGCCTTTCCACAATCCCCGCCATATCCTCCCGCTCCTTCTCCTCCTCCCACAACACCGCTTCATCTGCTATTCCCGACAAATTCTCCCCTCCATCCTGCCACCCATCTTGCCTGACCATGGCCGCCTCCTGCCGCATCCCGCTCTCCCTCCACATCCTCTGCCTTCCCCTCAAAATATCCATGCACATATTCCTCACGCTCACCATCACCAGCTGCACAAACCCCTTCTTCCTCACCAGCAGCCTCCGCCGCCACAGCTTCTCATACAGGTCCTGCACAAGATCCTCCGCCTCCTCCCGGCTATGGAGCAGGCTGAAGGCATACCTGTATGCGGCATCCTTCACCTCAACAAACTCTGTATTCAGTTCCTGTGCTGTCATCGTCAATACCTGCGGGGAAGCAAAAAGAAAAGCACCTCTTGCGTCCCCTTCCACTTATAATACGCAAAGGTGCCTGTTATGTAACATCAAATAAAAAAATAAAGCTGCAGAAATCACCTCCTCAGCCACATGCCAAGTACCGGATCTGAAAGATATACCTTTTTGTTCTCTGTATAAATCAGATTCTTGTCCAACAATGACTTTTTAACGGCAACTACATTTGCCGATGACCCTAACCTATACCGGCCAATGACCGCTGCAGAAGACAAACCCTCATTTACACCATCTGCCACAGCAATAAGGAACCTCATCTGATATACAGACAAATCCTCAGTCCAACTTTCATATAACGCTGTATTCTGTGATATGAGTTCCGCCACAGCAATATCAATATCCTCTGAAGATACAACATCCGTAGAATTCAGAAAAACATACCAGCACAATTGCTGCACATACGAAGAGTGATAATTGACAGTTTCACATATCCTCTCTATCTGTTCCCCGGAAATCTTCTTGCCGGCTCCTTCAAATTTTCTGGAGATATACTCTGTCCAGTAACTTAGCGGGATGGTCTTCAGATAAATTATATCTCCAAACTTGAAGAATGCCTTCTCCGGCGTATCAAACAAACCCTCCATCATATGTTTCTTGCTGCCAAACATACAATACGTAACATTCTGCTGATGCTGCCACACAGTTCTCAGCTGTTTTTGGAAATAAACGCTGTCTGCAAACTCCCCTATCTGCTGGAATTCATCTATACAAACCACCAACCGTATATTTTTCTTTTTGGCTATAGTTTCAGGAATATTAAGGGCATTGGAGATATCAGTCTTATCATCAGAAAGTCCCAACTTTATGTCAAACGATGAGGCAAGATCCGGTGACAGATTTATTCCCAAATTAATTCTGCCCAGAAATGCTTTTGCATTTTCCATAAACTCCTCAACTCTGGATGCCGTCTGGGACAATACGGCAGATGCCAGAGCCTCTGCAAACTCTATTGGAGATTTGCACTTGAAAACATCCACAAACACAACCTTCAGGGTCTCAGACTCCACTTCCCCCATAACCTTTTTTACAAGAGAGGTCTTGCCCCATCTGCGGGGAGAGAGTAAAAATGTAGAAACTCCGCCCCTGAAATTGGCAGCCAATCTCTTTGACTCTTCTTCCCTATCAGTAAAATACTCACCCTCAACAGGTTTTCCAAAAACAAAAGTTTGTCCGTTCATACCTCAATAGATTAACCATTTACAAAAGTAAGACATTTTTAACTAAAAACCTATTAACTAAGAAAGTATTTAGTTTATATCTCCTCGGCAAAAAGCTTCCACAGAGGGGCGGCCATAAGGGCTTGGGTAATTTCGTTTCCTACAAGGAGGGCACGCACCTGCTCGCGGGAAAGGAGCTCCACTGAAATGTCTTCCGTGCGGTCCAGGCTCTGGCCGGCCACCTTCTCCACCCCACGGGCCACAAAGCAGTGGGTATAGTTGTTGGTGGTGGATGAGTTGCCGCAAAGGGTCATTATCTCCTCCCACTGGCCGCCCGCATAGCCGGTCTCCTCCAGCAGTTCACGCTGCGCAGCTGCCAGAGGTAGCTCCCCCTCCTCTACCACACCGGCGCAAATCTCATAGCAGGTTACCCCCAGCCCGTGCCTGTACTGCCGCTCCATTACAAACTCCCCGTCCCTGGTGATTGCAATCACATTCACCCAATCCGGATATTCCAGAACATAAAACTCATCATTCACCTGCCCTGCAGGGAGCTTCACGCAATCCCGCCTTACTGTAAGCCACGGCCTGCGGAAGAGATACTCACTTTTCAATATCTCCCATTTGCCTTCCTCGTTGATTGTATTCTTCATTTCCTTATCCTGAGGGAATCCCTCACTTTCTGTTCATATTTCTTTATTACCCCTGCAGGCAAGCCCGCTTGCGCCACAAACTCCTGTGTCTGCAGATCAAACTTGGCCCTTGCGGTTGCCAGGCACCACGCCACACCCATATCCACATAATAAGCCCCAAAATGCACCTTGCCCAAGACCTCAAACACCCGTGGCAGCCAATCTTCCGTAAGGAAATAGGACATCATCATCACCACAGCAAACCTTATTTCAAACTCTTCTCTTCCCGACAATTTCCTCTCCGTATCCCCCGACAGATACCCCTGCAGCCACTTCCACACCCTCTCCTTTGGCACCCTCAGCCTTGCCTTGGGCCCTTTTCCCGGCTCCCCAACCCACTTGGCCCCTCCACAGAACACATCACACACCCCCCAATTGTCTATCAGAGGGACAAACTGCTCCACCAGCTGCAACCTCACATCAGGCTCCACCGCCACCAGATTGATTACCATTCCTATAATCATTATCTCCTCAAAATATGCGCTGGAGCATGTCTCCTTTATCCTCCCTACAGCTTCCTGCAGTGCCTTGTCATCCAAGACAGGCTGCTGTACCTCTCCGGAAACAGCAATCTCCTGCATCCCCGCTGGTGCAGCGGCATTCCGCACATAAAACCCGTAGTCCCGGAGGAATTCTCTCCAGTCCCCTGCTGCAATTTCCCTTGCAATTGCCCTCATCCGGGGCACCTTCACCCCCAGCATGGGATTGCTGTTTGTAACCACAAACTTCTGGTTGAAAATCCTGTACTGCTCCTCGGCCTCACCGGTGAGCCTCTCCACTAAATCAGACCTTCCCATTCCAATATCCTCCTTTTAAGTTCCTTGCCCCATTCGTAATTTCCCAATTTATCCTTATCTATCAAGCAACCTATTCTTTTCATCTCAGCACCTCCATCCATCCCACATTCCCTCTTCCCGTTTCCCTCCGGCACACTCTCCACACGGACGTACTCCGGCTCTTTGTAATCTTTACAGATACTCCCGGCCTCTGCGCAACCCTTTGGAAAAGCCTCCCTCCTCAACACCCTGTGGCATGGAATTATCAATGAAATTGGGTTCTTCCCCACCGCCGTTGCCACTGCCCTCACTGCACGGGAATACCCGCACCTGGCCGCCAGGGCTGAATAAGAGATGAGCTCGCAGGGAAGCAGATTGAAAATCTCCCTCCACACCGCCATCTGCAAAGGGGTCCCCTTGATGTGGAAATCCTCCCACCTGAAAATTGTATGCCTGCCCTGCAGCAACTGCTCAAGTGTACCCGCACCCTGCACATCCGACTGTTCCTCCCTGCACACAATCTCCTCTCCCGGGAAATCAGCCGCCACCCGCCGCAGGGCAGCCTCCAGAGACGGCAATGCAAAATGGCAGAAACAGATTTTGCCATCCATTTCCCCGAGAACCACCTCCCCTAACGGGGTTTTTATAATCCGATACCCTATCATATTAGGGTAAAGTTAACAATTTTTTGTAACTTGCTACCGGGTAACCACCCGGTCACCGGGTTCTTCCAACGGAAACAACTTAATATTATATTTATGAAACGTTTACTTTTTACCCTTACACTTGCCGCCGCTGCGTTTACCGCAAAGGCAGATGAGGCAAGGCTTCTCAGATTCCCTTCTACCAACGGGAACGAGATTGTGTTCTCTTACGGGGGAGACCTTTACAGGGCACCGCTTGCAGGCGGAGCGGCAACACGCCTTACATCGCACATGGGCTATGAGATGTTTGCCCGCTATTCTTCAGATGGCAAGACAATTGCCTTTACAGGCGAGTATGACGGCAACCGCGAGGTCTACAGCATTCCGGCACAGGGCGGCGAGCCAAAGAGGCTTACATATACCTCAACCAACGGCCGCGATGACCTTGGTGACCGTATGGGCCCAAACAATATTGTAATGACCTGGAGCAAGGACGGCAAGAAGATTGTTTACCGTAACCGTACAGGAGACGGCTTCCCTGGCAAGCTTTGGACCATTTCCCCTGAAGGTGGCATGTCGGAGCAGATTCCTCTCCCTGAGGGCGGCTTCTGCAGCTACTCTCCTGACGGCAAGAAGATGGCATACAACCGCACCATGCGCGAGTTCCGTACCTGGAAATATTACCGCGGAGGTATGGCAGATGACATCTGGATCTATGACCCTGCCGCCAAGAAGGTTGAGAACATTACAGACAACGTGGCCCAGGACATCATCCCTATGTGGATTGGCGACGAGATCTTCTTCATCTCAGACAGAGACATGACAATGAACCTTTTCGTTTACAATACCAAGACCAGAAAGACCGAGAAGGTTACCAACTATACAGATTATGACATCAAGTTCCCTTCTACCAACGGAAGCATCATAGTTTATGAGCAGGGAGGATACCTGCACAAGTTTGATCCTGCAACCCGCAAGAGCGAAAAGATTACCATTTCACTGGTTTCTGACAATATCTACGGCCGTGCAGAGATGATGGATGTTACCCGCAAGGCAAGCGCAAGGGGTGCCAGCATCCCTTCTGACGGTTCAAGGGTAGCCCTCACAGCCCGCGGAGAGGTGTTCAACATCCCTGTAGGGGAGGGTGTGGTAAAGAATGTTACCCGTACCCCAGGCTCAAATGACCGCAACGCGGTATGGAGCCCTGACGGCAAGTATATCGCCTACATAGGTGACGGCACAGGGGAGACAGAGGTTTATCTGCAGCCTGCAGCAGGCGGCAAGCCTGTACAGCTCACAAAGGGAAGTGACACATATATCCGCAGGGTACAGTGGGCTCCCGACAGCAAGAAGCTTTATTATACAGACCGCAAGAACCGCCTTGTGGAGGTGGAGGTGGCAACCAAGGCAAAACGCACCATCATGCAGACCCCTGCAGGCGAGGTAAGGAGCATCAGCTTCTCACCATGCGGCAACTGGTTCGCCTACGCCAAATCTGCTGAGAATGAGATGAGCGTGGTTTATGTATATAACCTCAAGACCGGCAAGGAGATTGCCGTAACCGAGAAATGGTACAGCTCTTCTTCACCTGTATTCAGCACAGACGGCAAATACCTCATCTTCACTTCTGCCCGCGATTTCAACCCTATCTACGGACAACTTGAGTGGAACCATGTATATACCAACATGAATGGCGTATATATGGCAATGCTGGCAAAGGACACCCCTTCTCCGCTCCTTCCAGAGGACGGCAAGGCCCCTGAGCAGAAGAAAGGTGCCCCTGGTCCCGACAAAAACAGTGCAGCCCCTGCAGAGACCAGAATTGATGCCGACGGCATCTTCGGCAGGATTGTAAGGATCCCTGTAAATGCAGGTGGCTATGGAGGAAACTTCGTATGCGACGGCAAGAAGCTATGGTATTCGTCGGGAAGGGATACAAAAGTATTTGACTTTGCAACAGGCAAGGATGAGAAGGCTGCCGAGGGGGCTTCTTTGGTAAGCTATACCCCTGGTGCCAAGAAGGCTCTGTTTGCAAAGGGAAGGGATCTGTATGTATGTGATTTCCCTGCAGGCAAGGTTGCCATGAAGGAGAAGGTTGAGCTGAAGAACCTGGTTGCCCCAGTTGATTATGAGGCTGAGTGGGCACAGATTTATGATGAGGTTTGGCGTGCATTCAGGGACGGATTCTACCTTGAGAACATGCATGGCCTGGACTGGAAGGCAATCAAGGAGAAATATGCAGTATTGCTCCCTTACGCAAAGACCCGCCTTGACCTCAACTACATCATCGGCGAGATGATTTCTGAGGTTGCCTGCGGCCACGCATACGTGAACCCTGGCGAGATGCCAACCCCTGAGCGTATCCCTATGGGATTGCTTGGTGCCGGGATTGTTGCTGACAAGAGCGGCTACTTCAAGATCAAGAATATCATCCCTGGCGCACCTTACAGCAACAAGCTGAGGTCACCTCTTACAGAGCCGGGAATGAATATCCAGGAGGGCAATTACATCATTGCAATTGACGGTATCCCTACCAACACCGTAGACAACATCTACAAGCTGCTCATAGGCAAGGCAGATGTGCTCACAGAGCTTACCATAAACACAAAGGCATCTGAGGAGGGCGCCCGCACAGTTGTTGTGAAACCTATAGCAGACGAGTATCCGCTTGAGCACTACAACTGGGTACAGGACAACATCAGGAAAGTTGAGGAGGCTACAGACGGCCGCGTGGGCTACATCTACATCCCTGACATGAGCGTTGAGGGATTGAACGAGTTCTCACGCTACTTCTACCCTCAGCTGGACAAGGAGGCCCTCATCATTGATGACCGTGCCAACGGAGGCGGAAACGTATCCCCTATGATCATTGAGCGCCTGCTCAGGAAACCGTACAGGATGACAATGTACCGCAACTCAGACCGTACCGGTACCATTCCTGACGCAACCCATTACGGCCCTAAGGTGCTGCTGATAAACAAATACTCGGCATCTGACGGAGACCTGTTCCCTTGGAGCTTCAAGGCCAACAACCTCGGCACCGTGATAGGTACCAGGACATGGGGCGGCATTGTGGGCATCAGCGGCTCACTCCCTTACATGGACGGCACAGACGTACGCGTACCTTTCTTCACCAACTACGACGCCAAGACCGGCCAGTGGATTGTTGAGAACCACGGCGTTGACCCTGACATCCTTCTGGACAACGACCCTATAAAGGAACAGCAGGGAATTGACGAACAGCTGAACAAGGCCATTGAGGTAATCATGGAGCAGCTCAAGGAGAGGAAACCTCTCCCTAAGACCCCAGCCCCAAGAACCTTGAAGGACTTGGGCCTATAGCAAAAAATCCGGATGAGTTTCTCGTCCGGATTTTTTCTTTATACACGATACAGTCGTGTCACGACTTACATTGTAGTCGTGTCACGATTGTTGTTCCGCAGTCTTGAGGAACTGCACCCTTTCAAACATTGCAGGATTGGAAATGTTCGAATAATTGAGCATTCCCCTGAAATCGGGGATTCTCCTGAATCCCTTTGATTTCATGAATTCTTTCAGGGCAGCATTGAAATCCCTGAGGACAAACGGTCCCTGCTTGTACAGGACACTGCAAAGCTGTACTGTTGTTGCACCTGCCAAGAGGAGCTTTATTGCCGATGAAGGGTCATATACCCCCGTTGAGGCACTGAGGCTGAACCTGCGGAGCTGCGAGGAGAGGATTGCTATCCATCTGAGTTCCCTGAGGTACTCTGTCTTGCTTGAGAAAGGGGTTGCCGGAACAATCCTGAGGGACTTGAGGGATATGTCGGGAGTAAAGAAACGGTTAAAGAGGACAGCTCCTTCAGCTCCGTTCCCCTGCAGGGCCTCTACAAAGTTGCCCAGGTTGGTGAACCCCTCGCCAAGCTTCACGGCAACCGGGATCTTCAGGGTCCCCGCTATGCCATTTACAATCCTGAGGTACTCTGCCTCTATCTCATGGCTGTTCCTGCCCCGGTTCAGCGGCAGGGAATAGATGTTCAGCTCCAGGGCATCTGCCCCCGCCTTCTCTATCTCCCTGGCAAAATTTGTCCAGCTGTTGTGTGAAAAGCAGTTGATGCTGGCAATCACCGGAATGCCGGCATTACTTTTGGCATCCTTTATCAGTTGGGTATACTTCCCTATGGAATAATCAGTAACATAACGCTGCAGGAAATCCAGGTTCTCCGCATGCTCCTCACCGGCCTGGTTCAGAAAACTCACCTCATCATTGATCTGCTCCTCAAAAAGCGACTTGAGGACAATTGCCCCTGCCCCGCTGTTGGCCAGAGCCACAATCTTCTCCAAATCTGCAGTATATCCGCTGCTGGCCGCAATAAATGGGGATTTAAGGTCCAACCCCAGGTAATTCACAGAAATGTCAGTCATAATACACATTGTTTAATTGATACCCCTAAAACACCGGACCCCGGAGTTTCGTTCATGGATTGCACGTTTTTGCAAAAATTGTTGAAAAAATTTGGATAATTAAAAAATATCCGTACCTTTGCAACCGCTTTGGCACCCAACCCAAGGCCTTGAAATAATGAATCGGGATGTGGCGCAGTTGGTTAGCGCACCTGCTTTGGGAGCAGGGGGTCCTGCGTTCGAGTCGCAGTATCCCGACGAATTGAAAAAAA
This sequence comes from uncultured Muribaculaceae bacterium, assembly GCA_964475015.1. GTDB lineage: Bacteria > Bacteroidota > Bacteroidia > Bacteroidales > UBA932 > Egerieousia. Next base: position 13,023 of record CAYYVA010000003.1, on the reverse strand, counting down.
CTCACTGGAATCCAGTGAGTTTTTTTTTTGCATATACCCTAGTAATTCGGTAATGTGGACAAATTATGGTAAAGTGAAAAGCGCCCTTTTTGGGGGCGCTTTCCGTTATATATAATTCAACAGTCTAGAATTTGTAAACCGCTCCGAATGTGAAGTGGGATCTGTTCCAGCTGTCTACAATACGATATTTGTATTCTATCGCCATTCCAAGACTTGGGGTAAACATGAATTCCATGCCGCCGCCGAAGTTGAAGGCGAATTTTGTGTCATTCTCATTGTTGAGGCCCAGCGGCTCATAATCCCTGTCCAGACCGGTCATACCCATTCCCAGGATTGGATATATGTTCATCATCGGGCTGAGGTCAAACATGTAGTGCAGGTTTGCGGTGAGGTCCCATGAGGAAATGTTGTCTTTCTTGAAGAAGTATGTGAATGATGGCTCAAGGCGCATGTTGTCCAGGAATGTCCACTGGTATTTTACTCCAAGTCCGTAGTTTGTGTAGTCTTCTCCTGTGGCTATCTCAAAGTTGAGGCCCGCTCCCATCTCACCCCTTATCTGGGCATTTGCTGTATTGCTGCCAACCATTACGGATGCGGCAACAATGGCGATGATTGTAAAAATTCTTTTCATGGCTTTCTGTGTTTGGATTTCAATTTGGTTCTTTAACACAGGAAATTTCCATTTGTTCAGCGCCATGGGAGAAATCGGGTAAAAAAAAAGAACCCGCCGTGTCCGGTGAGTTCTTTTCCAATTCGTCGGGATACTGCCTTTTCTGCCCATAACCATCTGCACCCAAAGCATAGGGTGCCAAAACCCCAAAAGGTTAGTCACGGCTACCCTGTCTGCAGCCCCTTACAGGCCATAGTGGCTCCCTTAACCTCAACCAAAACCTTGATGTTAAGGGAGTGCCGTTCCAATCAAACCTCTCTACAGGTATCTCTGAGGGCGTTTTAGTAGCAACCAATGGCACCAACCTCTTGGCAATCATGCCCAGCAGAGCATCCGAGGCAGTCTGGGCCACCGGCCCTTACATCAACTGCTTCAATAGGTTCCTCATGTTCACTTTCTCGTCTACCCTCTTCCACAGGTCTGCGATTGGAATCCTCTCCTGCTCCATGGTGTCACGGTCGCGGAGGGTAACACATTTGTCCTCAAGGCTCTGGTGGTCAACTGTGATGCACAATGGGGTACCTATTGCATCCTGGCGGCGGTAGCGCTTGCCTATTGAGTCTTTCTCATCGTACTGGCAGTTGAAATCCAGTTTCAACTCTGCCATGATCTCCCTTGCAAGCTCAGGAAGGCCATCTTTCTTAACCAATGGAAGTACAGCCAGTTTCACTGGAGCAAGTGCAGGATGGAGCTTCAATACAACCCTCTCCTCGCCGTTCTCAAGCTTCTCCTCCTTGTATGCACCTGAAAGTACGGCAAGAACAGTCCTGTCCACACCAATTGAGGTCTCAATTACGTAAGGTACATAGCTCTCGCCCTTCTCAGGGTCAAAGTACTGGAGCCTCTTGCCTGAGAACTCCTGGTGGCGTCCAAGGTCAAAGTCTGTACGTGAGTGGATACCCTCAAGCTCCTTGAAGCCGAACGGGAAGTTGAACTCTATGTCTGTTGCCGCATTTGCATAGTGGGCAAGCTTCTCATGATCGTGGTAGCGGTAGTTCTCCTCACCCATTCCAAGGGCCTTGTGCCATTTCAGACGGGTCTCCTTCCATTTTGCAAACCACTCAAGCTCTGCTCCAGGCTGTACGAAGAACTGCATCTCCATCTGCTCGAACTCCCTCATCCTGAAGATGAACTGCCTTGCAACAATCTCATTCCTGAATGCCTTACCAATCTGTGCAATACCGAACGGAAGCTTCATGCGGCCGGTCTTCTGTACATTCAAATAATTCACAAAAATACCCTGGGCAGTCTCAGGTCTCAGGTAAATTGTACCGCTCTCCCCTGAAACGCTTCCCAGCTGGGTGCTGAACATAAGGTTGAACTGCCTTACATCTGTCCAGTTCTTGGTTCCCGATATAGGACATACAATCTCGCAGTCCAGGATAAGCTGCTTCAATGCATCAAGGTCATTTGCATTCAATGCTGCAACCATCCTCTCAGTGCACTCTGCAATCTTCCTAGCATTGCGGAGAACATTAGGGTTTGTAGCCCTGAACTGTGCCTCATCAAAAGCATCACCGAACTTCTTGCGCCTTTTCTCCACATCCTTGTTTATCTTCTCCTCAAGCTTTGCAATATAATCCTCAAGGAGCACGTCTGCCCTATATCTCTTCTTTGAATCCTTGTTGTCAATCAGCGGGTCATTGAACGCCCCCACATGACCTGAAGCCTCCCAAATCCTCGGATGCATGAAGATTGCAGAATCAATTCCCACAATGTTCTCATTGAGCCTTACCATAGACTCCCACCAATATTTCTTGATGTTGTTCTTCAGTTCGCTTCCAAGCTGGCCATAATCATAAACTGCTCCCAATCCGTCATAAATCTCACTTGAAGGGAAAATGTACCCGTACTCCTTTGTATGGGCAATCAGATTTTTAAAAAGGTCTTCCTGTGTCATAATTTTTTCAGTTAAGCCGGCTCCCCGGCCAAATATTTATCTTTTGTTCATTTTTTCCTTCCCGACAGCCTTATCTCCTTTCCCCGCAGGCTTCCCGTTCTTCCCCGCACCTTTCACTGCCTTCAGCTCCTGGTAGAGCTTCCCGGCAAAATCCCTCTCCACCAGCTGGGGATGAGGTACTGTAAGCTCCTCCGTGGCAATCTCCACTGCCTCCCAGCCCTCACCGGCCTGCCTCTCAATGGCAAGTATATCAATATCCATTGTCCTTGATTCATATATCCTCTTCCCGGCCTCATCATAACGGGGCGCATTCCTTACCCTTCCAAGCTCATTCTCAATCCTCTGGCATTGGGCCAGCACCTGCAGCGGCTCCAGCTCCGTAAGGCAGCAGAAGCTCTGGTTGAGGAATTTCTCAGGAGCATCAAAGCCCCACGGCTCGGTCTCAATCACCCCGGAGGTATTCACTGCATCCCCAAGGGAAGCCACCTCAAGATAATCGGGAAGAAGGGCATCAATAAGCTCCAGGTTCGCTGAATCCAGCAGCGCCTGCCTGTCACCCATGTTGCTCCCCAAAAGAAGATAAACTCTGTACATATCTGTCAATTACAATAGTCCCAGTTCCAACATTGCCTCCTCGCTCATGCGGCTCTTGTCCCACTCGGGCTCAAAAACCAGCTTCAGCGCCACATCGGTAACGCCGGGAGTATCCTTTACCGCCTCATTCACATTCTCCACCAGCTCATCCGCCATAGGGCAGTTTGGGGCGGTAAGTGTCATCTCAATGAAAACCTTGTGGTCATCATCAATCTTCAGGTCATAGATAAGTCCCAGATCATAGATGTTCACCGGAATCTCAGGATCATAAACCATCCTCAGAGCCCTCACGACATCCCTCAAAACACTCTCTTTGCTCTTCATATCTCTAACTGTTGTACGCCATGGCGTAGATCTTTATCTGCTTTATCATGGAAACCAGTCCGTTGGCCCTTGTAGGGGAAAGATTCTCCTGCAATCCTATCTTCCCTATGAATTCCAGCTCATTTGCCAGGATATCTGCCGGAGCCTGCCCGTCATAAACCCTGATGAGGAGGGAAATTATCCCTTTTGTAATGATGGCATCACTGTCCGCTGCAAAATAAAGCTTGCCGTCCTCCACCCTGCAGCTGAGCCACACCCTGCTCTGGCACCCCTTTATGAGGTTGGCATCGGTCTTCTCCTTCTCATCAATCACCGGCACACCCTTGCCCAGCTCAATGATGTACTCATACTTGTCCATCCAGTCTGTAAAGACCGCGAACTCCTCCACAATTTCGTTTTCAATCTCCTTTATAGTCATAATGTCTCCTATTTTCCTTTTCCTCCCACCCGCCTTACGCTCCCGCTCCGGGTACGTTTGGGGCGATTTTATTCTCATCTGTCGGGAAGATTACCTCAGCATCCCTACAGCCCTCTTGAGGCTGGCTATGAAATACTCCGCCTCCTGCAGGGTATTGTATGGCAGGAACGATGCCCTCACCATGCTGGTCACCCCAAAGCGGGCCATCAGCGGCTCACAGCACATCATCCCCGTGCGCACCGCAACACCCATCTTGTCCAACAGCTGAGCCATATCTGAAGGGAAACACCCCTCAATGTTGAACGAGAAGACAGGAATCTTGCTCCCCGGCTCCACATCACCCCTCTGGGGCAAACCATAAATCCTGCACCCCTCAATCTCCTGCAATGCCCCTTTCAGATACCCGATTATGCTCCTCTCCTGCTCCTCCACCACACTGGCAATCTCCCCTTCCCTCAGGTTCTGTGCAAACTCCAGCGCCGGAGCCAGTGAGGCCTGTGCAATGAAATTGGGTGTCCCCGCCTCATATTTCAACGGCAGCGGAGCGTATGTAGTCTTCTCAAAAGTTACGGTATCCACCATGTCACCGCCACCCATATATGGCGGCATTGCCTCCAGCAGCTCCCTGCGGCCATACAGCACTCCGGAACCCGTTGCAGCATATATCTTATGCCCAGAGAAGGCATAAAAATCACAATCCATATCCTGTACATCCACCCTGGCATGCACAATTCCCTGCGCCCCGTCAACCAGTACAGGTATCCCCTGTGCATGGGCCAGCGCTGTCATCTCCTTCACAGGATTCACAATTCCCATCACATTGGAGATATGCTCCACAGCCACAATCTTCACTCTGCTTCCCGATAGCAGCTCCTTGTAGGCCTCAATGTCCAGCTCCCCGCTCTCCAGTACCGGAATGGCCTTTACAGATGCCCCTGCAGCCTCGCAGGCCAGCTGCCACGGAACTATATTTGAGTGGTGGGAATCCCCGGAAACCAGGATCACATCCCCCTCGCCCACAAACTTCCTGCAGAAACTGGAAGCCACCAGGTTGATTGAAGCGGTGGTTCCGCTTGTAAAGATGATATTCTCCCTCCCCGGAGCATTGATAAACTGCCTCACCTTCTCCCTTGCCCCCTCATACAGCGCGGTAGCATCATCGCTGAGCTTATGCATAGCACGGTGCACATTGGCATTCGCCCCCTTGTGCATTCCATCTACAAGATCAATCACACACTGCGGCTTCTGCGATGTGGCGCTATTATCCAGGTAAACCAGCGGCTTGCCGTACACACTCTGCTGCAATGCGGGAAATTGGGTTCTTATATCTTCAACTATTTTCATACTATACATATCAAACACGCAAAAATAACAAACTTATCACTTTATATAACAAAAAAATAACGAGGCTGACCCAAAAGGTGGAAATTTAAGGCTTGCGCAGGTGAGGAAACCGGAGTTTACTTACGTAAATGAGGATTTCCGAGGCAAGCGTAACGCAAAATTTACCCTTTTGAGTCAGCCTCGTTCAAGTATAAGACTCCCGTCACGCCCACTTCACACCGTCATCTGCTCAGTATCTGTAATTGAGCGCCCGCCTTTCCTGCGGAGGATTACTGTCTCTTCAAACATGCTGCACATCTGCTGCCACCATTGCCGGAACTCCCCGTAGTGTTCAAGCGGGATGGTGGCGTTGTCCAGCCGGATGGTGAGGCCGAACTGCACTATCTTCCCCTGGGCTTTGGTGAGCATGGTGGCGCTGGTGCCGCACAGCTCCTGCTGAATGGTGCTGTTCCTTGGAAGGCTGTAGAGTTCATAGCCGTCGGGAATATGGAGGGTGGCGGTATATTCTATGGTCCTTGGGTTGCGGAACTCTACGGGATACTTGCGCTCCGGGCCGAATTCCTCCGCTTTGAAGAAGATCTCTGCAAAAGGGTTGATGAAGAGCTTGCCGTCCACCGCTACTGCAAAGTCCCGCTCAAAGGAAAACTCCCTGGTACTGAGGCTCCTCATGGTATCCAGGGCGCCATAGGAGATTTCCAGGGGAGTTCCGTTTACCTGCGGCTCCGCCCCTGCCATGCCGTATGCACTGTGGTTGGTGAAGATGCTCCTGCTGCTACCCTTCACCATTCCGGTGGAATCTATGAACAGGGACGCATTGTGGTACTCCTTGTTCTCCACCGCATTCATGAGGTTGACCTGCTCCTCTCCACCATTATACACAATCCCCTCCTTAACCAGATACATGGGGTTGATCAGACGGGGATCCACAGGATTGCCTGTAGGGTCAAAGATTACAATACGCCCGTCCTTCAGCCTGGTATATACAACCATATTGTCAAGGGCCCCTATTGAGATGCCGCCGTTGTGGAGACTCCCCTTCTCCCTGTTCTTGAGCATTACAAGCTTTGGCTTGAAGCCCGCCCCGTCCAATGCCTTGTAGGCCATGATGCATATATCCACATTGCTGCCGCTCTTGCTGCTGTATACATCCTTCAGGTCCCCTATATACATCCCCACATCCGTGGAGGTACATTCTATATCATCCCTTATATGGTTGCAGATGATTTGTGCCTTGTCATAATCCGGGATTGGAAGGTTCTTCACCGAGTCTGCATAATCCTTGTAGAAATCCCGGGTAAAGAAGATTTTCCTCCCGAAGAAGCGGCTGTGGAGGAGTATCTTGTTCACATCTGTCCAGCTGTCTGAATAGAAGTAATCTCCTGTCTTTCCCAAATCTCCTCCTCTGGAATCTATATCAATTTTCCTCCCTTTCAAATCAAACTCCACTGATGCCCTGTATTTCCGGGGATTGATCACATACTTCTCATCTGTATCACCCTGCGGCATGAGGTTGGATGCCGAGAATTTCTTTTCCCTCAGCACCAGCTCCCTGTAAGACGGCCTTATCCCTCCGGTATTGATGATCTTTTCCGTGAGTGTGCTTATGGAAAAATGTTTCCTTGGAACAATTGCCCTCTCCATGACAGGATATATGTATCCGCCTTTTTCCGTGAAGTCCACATCCTCATATCCATACAGCACATGCCCAAAGCGGTAAGAGTCAAAGTATCTTACCTGCAGGCTGCTCTCCTGCACTGGAATATCCTCCTGGAAATCCCATTTTGGGAAAACTATCTCTTCCCCTATACCATATTTGGTCATGAATCCGAATGCCGTAAAGAAATTTATGCTATCCGGAGAATCAAATCCCCTTTCATAATACTCAGGAAATACTCCAAGAATCTCATATCTGATTTCAACCGTGTCACCGGGCATTACACCGGGTACCGTAAACCTCTTCTCCCATCTGTTTACATCTGTCCGCACATCCAGGATATGCTCCCTCGGCATCCTCCTCACTACAGGCTTCCCCTTCTCATCCACTGCCCCGTTGTATACAAGCGCCTTTATGCCTCCAACCCTCTCTGTATATTCCATAAAGCGGTAATACGGGATTGTTACGGAGACATACCTTAGCCCCTCCTCCATGTTTATCCTTATCTTCCTGTTGTATGCCCTGCGGACAAAGACATTATCAAAGGCCGCTTCCATTGAATACTTGGCGCTGTTGTGCAGGACTACGGCACAAAACTCCCTTTCATTGGCATATACACAGGTGCCGTAAAGGGACAACACTCCCGCCAGGAGGATAAGTATCTTCTGCTTCATAGCTGTAAATATTTAGTTTTTGCTAAATGAAATGCGCACGTTGTACGATACCTTTACCGGCTCGCCCCCTATCATTGCCGGAATCCAGCGCGGAGAGGCAGATACAACCCTCACCGCCTCATCATTCAGGGCCAGGGCAGCTGTACGCTTCTTCTTTGTGTAATACTCCACTTCTGCCCCCCTGAGCACCTTAACATTCTCCACATACCCCTCAGGCGATATGTCAAAGGCCAGATAGACATTTCCCTCCACCCCATAGAGCACCGCCTCCTTGGGGCACCTTATGTTTTGTGAAATCCAGCTTATGAAATCGGTATGCCCCCTATAGGCAAAGCGGGCATGCTCAATTGTACGGTCATTGTCCCTCTTCTTTGTTATCCTGAAGGCTATAGGGATGGCAAACTCCACATTTACCTTCTTCCCGTTCACAGTTACAGGTTCCCAGTCGGGGGATGAAGATACCACCCTCACCGCCTCCGCGTCAAGAAGCGGATGCGCCCCCCTGATTACCTTCACATCTGTAACCTGCCCCTCTGCCGTAATTATGAACCTCACCATAACCTTACCGGTAATGTTTTGCCTGAGCGCCTCCTCAGGGTAATCTATGTTCATGCTGCACCACACGCTGAAGTTATCCGCAGGCTTGCCAAGGAAGGCAAGAGGCCTGTCAAATGACTCATGCTGCATCATAGGTATGGTATCATACACAGGTGCAAGCCTCTGGGCACTCATCCTCTCCGCAAATCCACAAAGAAGAGCGCACGCAACAATTATATATTTCACTACTCTTCCCATATCATCTGCCGTTTAGAATTTTCAGTTTCCTGCTATACCTGCCAAATTGCGGGGAATCCTTCAGCTTGCCCCTTATCTTGGTCTTTATGGCCCTCACCCCATTGTCCGAGATGCCAAGATGCAGGGCAATCTCTGCTGTAGAGAACCCCTCTTCAACCAATATGAACACAATCTTCTCCTGCACCCCCAAATTAGGGAAATCCTTCAGGAAAGGGTACCTCCCTGCAAACTCCGCATCATTCACAATCTCCACAAACCCGCTCTTGGAAACCCTCTTCACATCATCAATGGCCGCCTGGAACTCTTCATATAGTTTTCCCGACAGCTTTATTCCCTTTGCACTCAGCTTGTTCACCCTCTCAGTAAAGAGAGGCATTGCAGCCGCCTGCTGCTTGAGCAGCCTGTTGGCCAGATGGCCGCTCTGCATCTTTACCCTGTGGCGCCTTACAAGATAAGCCACAACTGCAATGGAGACTACAGACAGGCACACGAGCAGCAATACCAGAAGGGTATTCTGCCTCTGCGCATCCTCAAGTTTCACAACCACGGCCTCCAGTTCATACTGATACACCGTAATTGTCTTGAGGGAATCCATTGTATTTGCCCAAACCTGTTCCACAATATCTGCAATCTTCGTCTATTACAAATTTACATAATTAAATGAAGAAAATTCCACATCTTGACTTCCTGTACCCTCAGTTGCCCCATAACACCACAGAGGCCCAGGCACTTGCGCCCTCCCGGTTGCTCCGGGAATTTTGCCCGGAGTTATATTGCCGGATCTGTCGGGAAGAAAATTTCCGTTTTATAGTTCTCATTTTATGATTCTCATTTTATGGAAATATGGATAATTTCTTGTATCTTTGTTCAAGATAGAAGAATTTGCTTATGAACAATCCTTTTGTAACCAACGGCTATGCAGGTGCAGAATATTTCTGCGACCGGGTACAGGAAACAGCAGCCCTGAAGGAACTGCTGCTTAATGAGAACAACGTGGCACTCATATCACCACGGCGGCTTGGGAAGACAGAACTCATCTGGCATATTTTCAAGGATAAGGAAATCAGCCGGACACACTATTGCTTTGTAGTGGATATATACGCAACAAAGAACCTCGGTGATTTTGTAAACATGCTGGGGAAGGCTGTAATTGATGAACTACGCCCGAAAGGGAAGAAAGTATGGGAGCAATTTATCAATATAGTGTCATCTTTGCGTTCTGAAATTTCTTTTGATATTAATGGGGTCCCATCCTGGAGTATGGGGTTAGGAGCAATCAATAATCCGGCCATTACACTTGATGAGATTTTCACTTATCTTAACCAGGCAGACAAGCCTTGCCTTATAGCCATAGACGAGTTCCAGCAAATATCCCGTTATGATGATGAAACCGTAGAAGCCACTATAAGGACGTATGTCCAGCGTTGCACCAACGCACATTTTATATTTTCTGGTTCACAGCGGCATATAATGAATGGAATGTTCACATCTCCTTCAAGGCCATTCTATCAGTCGGTTACAATAATTAATCTCCAGCCTCTGAAGCTGGATGTTTATACTGATTTCTGCACAGGCAAATTTGAAGCATCTGGAAAACATTTGGACAAGGAGGTGGTTTCACTGCTATATGAAAGGTTTGATGCTGTTACCAGTTATATGCACAGGATTCTCAATGTCCTGTTTTCAAGGACCGAGAAAGGTGCCACTTGTAATGTTTCAATGGTTGAGGATGCCATAGAGTTTATCTTGCGCCTCTCTTCAGACACATACGAATCCCTGTATTACCAGATGCCTGAAAAACAACGGCTGCTGTTTGCAGTAATTGCACGTGAAGGAAAAGCATCCTCTGTAACCGGTGGAGCATTCATCCGCAAACATAAGCTGAATTCCGCAAGCAGTGTAAACTCGGCCCTAAAGGGATTGCTGGAAAAGGATTTCATTACGGCAGACAAAAATACATACAGTGTATATGACCAATTTTTTACTCTTTGGCTAAAATTCAAAGGACTGATTTAAACATTTCAAGACATGTACAGCTACATCAAGGGGGAACTTGTAGAACTGGCCCCCACAACTGCAACAATAGAGAACAACGGCATAGGGTATGAACTGCAGATATCCCTCCAGACATTTACGGACATCCAGGGGCTCCATGAGGTGATGCTGTATATCCACCACCACCTGAGGGAAGATGTGGAGATGTGGTACGGCTTTGCCACCATGGAGGAGCGCAACATCTTCAGGATGCTCATAGAGGTGAACGGCATTGGCCCCAACACCGCGCGGATGATGCTTTCATCACTGAGCTGCCTTGAGCTCAAGACCGCCATCATAAGCGGGGATGTGAACAGGATAAAGAGCGTGAAGGGGATAGGCCTCAAGACCGCCCAGAGGGTGATAATTGACCTCAAGGACAAGATTGCCAAAGGCGGGGAAGACAACACCGCTGCACTCCTGGCACCGGAAACAAAATCCGCAAATATGGAGGAGGCCCTCTCTGCTCTGGTTATGCTCGGATTTGCAAAGGCAGCCGCAGACAAGGCCCTCAAGGCAGTTTACAAGGAGCATCCCGACAGTTCTTTGGAAGAGCTTATAAAATTCTCCCTAAAAAGGCTGTAGTTTAAGATGTAATTTAAAATATTTTAATACTTTTGTAATCAAATCATAATCAAAAATAATTTATAGACACTATGAATACTCCTACAAATCTTAAGTACTCTAAAGACCACGAGTGGGTTAAAGTAGAGGGCAATGTAGCTATTATCGGAATTACTGACTTTGCTCAGAGCCAGCTTGGTGACATCGTTTTCGTTGACATCCAGACTGAGGGTGAGGACCTTGAGGCAGGTGAGGTTTTCGGCGCAATTGAGGCTGTAAAGACTGTAGCTGACGGTCTTATGCCAGTTTCAGGTAAAGTTGTTGAGGTTAACGCTGACCTTGAGGGTGCTCCTGAGTCAGTTAACTCAGATCCATACGGCGCAGGCTGGATGATCAAGGTTGAGATGAGCAACCCTGCTGAGGTTGATGATCTCCTTGATGCAGCTGCTTACGATGAAATCTGCAAATAATTGCCTATAGGTGCCGCATTGCGGCGCACAACAGATATAAAGGGTGGTCCTGAGGGGTCACCCTTTTGTTTGGCACCATTTCTGTTGTACCTTTGCAGTATAAAACCAAATGAAGACCATGAACATAAAGAAACTGTTTCTGCCGGCCTGTCTGGCAGCAGCTCTGTTTGCCGGCAGTACCGGCACAGCAAACGCCCAGACAAAGGCCGAAACAAAGCTATACAAAAGCGTACTTGCAAAGCAGGACCTCAAGACCGCTTCCAAATTCCTTGCAAAATTCCCCAACTCCACATACGTGCAGCAGGTGGCGGGAATCAGGGATTCCATTGTATTTTTCAACCTGGACGGAAATGATGTTACCGCATATGTGACATTCCTGGAGAACAACCCCAAATCTGCATACGCTGCAAGGGCAAACGCCAGGATTGAACAGCTGAACACAAGCTCAATTTCAAATCCTGAGGCATTCAGCATTGCAAAGGATGCGGGAATACCGGAACAGGAAATTCTGGCCGTAAGGGGGGTAAAAAGCCTCAATAAGGAGCATGTTGTGGCAATTGCCGCACCGGTATCCGGAAAATACACCTTGCACGTGATTTCCCAGGAAAACGGGGAATGGAAGAAAGTGGCACAGGTAGAGGAGATGATATACACCAATGATACGGAGCTTGGGCAGTTCAAGCTCACTCCGGAGATATACACAGTAACATTGGGCGGTGCGCAGCACCTCTTCTTCGCCTACACCAACAGCTCGGACAAGGCCGGCAAGAGAAGCAATATCCCGAACAACAACATTGAGTATGTGGCCAACCTCTACTCCATGGCAGACAACTCAATCTACAACGTGCTCTACAGCGGCAAGGCTGTGGGTGATGACATTTATGGCAGCACAATGGATTCGGCACAGGGGGGCATGATGGCCACACCGCAGCAGACATACCTGTTGAGACACCTGAGGGCAAATGAGAACCTCAAGCCATACGACAAGGAGATGTTCCGCACGCAGGAAACCATTGAGTGGTGGTACGAAAACAACCCTCAAAACTCGGGCAACCTGCAATTTGGCATAATCCCTGCCGAATCGGAGCTGGCCCGCATGTTCACTGAAAACAAGGAGAAGGAGAAAGTGGGGCAATACACAGTTGCAATGTTTGACATCTGCCACAACACTGTAGTTGTAGTCTACAACAGGGAAGACCAGAGATACTCGCTGGCACTCTGCCAGCCTGTGCCTCAAGGAAAGAACTCTCTGGAACTCAACACTTTCTATGGAGAAAAAGGAAACACCCTCGTTCTGTACTACTACAAAGGGAACACCCCGATAAAGAAAAGGCTGAACCTGGGAAGCAAAAGGATGTATTAGAACTGCGTGAGCAGTAAACAAAGAAACCGTCACCTGGAGCCAAGGGCCCGCAATGGTGGCGGTTTCTGTTTATAAGTGTGTAATGCCAAATTTATATAAAAAATGGGAGAATATCCCCTAAAGTGTATAAATTTGTGAAAATTGATATACATTAAGTTCCCATTATTAATCTGAATCAGTAGTTAAAAATTAACGTTATAAACGCGATGGCGACTTTGC
>CAYYVA010000002.1:0-103853 GCA_964475015.1 uncultured Muribaculaceae bacterium | reverse complement strand
CAACTTTGAGGACCTTCAATCAGAAATGATTGGAGGTCTTTTTTTTGCGGCTGCCTGCTCTCCCGTAGCGCCACGGGCGCGTCAAATAATTGGGCGAAGGCCTCTGAGCAGTAGGTAGCCGCCAACTTTGAGGACCTTCAATCAGAAATGATTGGAGGTCTTTTTTTATATATATTTAGTTATCTTTGTATGATATTGACCATTATAAATAATTAGAATTTATCTCATAATAAGATCTGATGGAACAGTTTACTTCTTTTATTACATCCATTAATGATGTTCTGTGGACATACATTCTTGTTGCAATGCTCGTTGGATGTGCCATTTATTTTACCATTAGAACCAGATTTGCTCAATTTAGAATGCTCGGAGAAATGGTAAGATTGTTGGGTGATTCAACATCCTCAGCAGATAATCCTGACGGACAAAAACAAATTTCCTCTTTTGAGGCATTTATGGTATCACTCGCAAGTAGAGTGGGAACAGGAAATTTGGCTGGTGTAGCAACTGCAATTGCATTGGGAGGTCCTGGTGCTGTATTCTGGATGTGGCTCATTGCTATTTTAGGCGCAAGTTCTGCATTTGTTGAATCTACGCTTGCCCAGCTCTTCAAGATAAGAGGTAACGATTCATTTATTGGTGGTCCAGCCTACTATATGAAGATTGGTTTGAAGAAGCCTTGGATGGGGGCCCTGTTTGCTGTTCTACTTATCTTCACTTTCCCATTCTCCTTTAACTCTGTACAAAGTAATACAATATGTGCTGCTTTTCAGGAGGCATTCAATTTTGATCCGGTGATTGTAGGGATTATACTTACTGTCCTGACTTTTATCATCATTTTTGGAGGTATCCAACGAATTGCAAAGGTAAGTTCCTGGATAGTTCCTGTGATGGCTGTGGGTTATATTGTTCTTGCCCTTGTTGTTGTGGGAATGAATTTCAAGCAGATTCCTCAGGTTTTTGAACTTATTATTTCAAGTGCATTCGGTTGGAACCAGGCTTTTGGCGGTATGATTGGAGCTGCGATGATGAACGGTATCAAGAGGGGGCTTTTCAGCAACGAGGCAGGTGAGGGTTCGGCACCGAACGTAGCAGCAACGGCAGATGTTACCCATCCTGTAAAACAGGGTCTTATTCAGGCTTTGGGTGTCTTTACAGATACCTTGATCATCTGTACTTGTACTGCATTTATCATTCTTTTCAGTGGTGTTGCATTCAATGCTGATGTAAATGGTATCCAGCTTACCCAGCTTGCATTGTCGAGCCAGATTGGCAAGTCTGGTAATGTATTTGTTGCGATAGCAATTCTTTTCTTTGCATTCAGCAGTATTATAGGTAATTATTATTATGGTGAGGCAAATGTGCGCTTTCTTACCCAGAACAAAGGTGTAATGATTATTTTCAGACTCCTCGTATGTGGTATGGTAATGTTCGGTTCATTGGCATCTCTTGATCTGGCTTGGAGCCTTGCCGATTTGTGCATGGCATGTATGACTGCTTGTAACCTAGTGGCAATCACAATGTTGAGTAAGTGGGTTGTTAGATTGCTTTCTGATTATAGGTCACAGAAAAAACAGGGTAAGGACCCTGTTTTCAAAAAGGATACATTACCAGAAATTCAGCAGGATCTGGAGTGCTGGTAACAGGCATACAAAATATTCCTGCTATTTTTTCAGCAGGTCGGGTCTAAGACGGGCAGTTCTCTCAAGGGACTGCTCTTCTTGCCATTGGGCTATAAGCTTGGGGTTTCCCGACAGCAATACTTTTGGTACTTCCCACCCGTTGAAATTGGCAGGCCTTGTATATACAGGGGCAGAGAGGAGGTTGTCCTGGAAACAGTCGCTCAGGGCAGAGGTCTCGTCTGAGATAGCCCCAGGAATGAGCCTTATGACAGCATCACACACCACAGCTGCAGCAAGTTCCCCTCCGCTGAGGACATAGTCACCTATGGAAATCTCCATTGTGATGAGGTGTTCCCTTATCCTGTGGTCTATGCCTTTGTAGTGTCCGCAGAGTATTATTATGTTCTCCATGCAGGAAAGCCTGTTCGCAATGGGCTGGTCAAGCACATTTCCGTCGGGAGACATATAAATTATCTCGTCATAATTCCTCTCCCCCTTGAGCTTTTCAATGAGGGTGTAGATTGGCTCTATCATGAGTATCATGCCTGCATCCCCGCCGTAGCTGTAGTCATCAACCTGGTGGTAGTTGCCTTTCCCGTATTCCCTTATGTCATGTATGTGTATCTCTACCAGTCCTTTGTTCTTTGCCCTCTGTACAATTGAGTGGTTAAGGGGGCTCTGCAGAAGTTCAGGTACTACTGTAAGTATGTCTATTCTCATTTCCAATAATTTTTCTATCTTTTGTGAGGCTTGTGCAAAGATAGAAAATTACTCAGCTATTATCAATTTTTACTATATTTGCAAGTTGTCTAATTTATAGTCTGAATATTATGGACCAGGAAAAAGTTGTTGGAGTTGTACAGAGATTCAAGGAACTGTGTGATTCTGAAAACCATCAGGAACTTTATGAGAAGGGAGAAAAGCTCAAGGCGTTGTTCTATAAGCTTTTGAATGAAGAGAAGGAGAATGCTTCACCGCAGCAGCAGGAAGAGCTTGCCGTACTTGAGGCCGGATTCAAGGAGCTTTATTCAAGGTACAAGTCTGACAAGCAGCTTCATGCACAGGATGTTGAGAGGATGAAGGAGGAGAATTATGCAGCAAAGATGCAGATAATTGAGGAGCTCAAGGAACTTCTTGAGAAGGTGGAGGATGTAAACCATACCTTCCCGGCATTCAGGGAGCTTCAGAACAGGTGGAAGTCCATTGACATGGTTCCCCAGGCTAAGGCCAAGGACCTTTGGGAGACTTATCAGTACCATGTGGAGAAGTTCTATGACTATATAAAGATCAACAACGAGTTCAGGGACATTGACTTCAAGAAGAATCTTGAGGCGAAGCAGCAGCTTTGTGAAAGGGCAGAAGCCCTTGCAGGTGAGCAGAATGTTGTGGCTGCATTCAAGGAGCTGCAGAAGCTTCATGATGAGTGGAAGGAGCTGGGACCTGTGGCAAAGGAGTACAGGGAGAGTATCTGGGAGAGGTTCAAGGCTGTGACAACAGAGATAAACAAGAAGCACCAGCACTATTTTGAGAACCTGAAAGAGGAGCAGAAGAAGAATCTGGAGGCCAAGACACTGCTTTGTGAAAGGGCTGAGGAGATTGCAGGGGAGACCCCTCAGGAGTCAAACGGCTGGAATACCCTCTCAAAGAGGATGGACCAGCTGCAGGAAGAGTGGAAGAATATTGGGTTTGCCGCAAAGAAAGAGAACCAGAAGATATATGACAGGTTCCGTGCTGCATGTGACAGGTTCTATAATGCCAAGAGGGAGTATTATGCAAACTTCAAGAATGTGATGCAGGATAACCTCAAGCTCAAGGAGAATCTGTGTCAGCAGGCTGAGGCCCTCATGGAGAGTGAGGACTGGAAGAAGGCAACTGACCAGCTGATTGCACTCCAGAAGCAGTGGAAGGAGATAGGCCCTGTTGCACGCAAGCAGTCTGATGCCGTATGGAAGAGGTTCAGGGAGGCTTGTGACCATTTCTTTGACAACAAGGCAAGGCACTTCGACAAGATGGATGAGCAGTACGCCGGCAACCTTGAGATGAAGCTGGCCCTTATAGAAGAGGTTAAGGCTTACAAGGTGGGTGATACCAAGGAGGATGACATAAAGGCCATGAGGGATTTCCAGAACAGGTGGAGCAGCATAGGCTTTGTCCCAATGAAGGATAAGGAGAGGATACAGAAGGAGTTCAACGAGGCGCTGGATGTACATTTTTCTGACATAAGGTCACTTGACAGCGAGAAGAAGCTGAACAAGTTCAGAAGGATGGTTACTGAGGTGAAGAATTCCGGCAAGGGAGACAGGGGGCTAAGGATGGAAAGGGAGAGGCAGCTTCTCAAGTACAGGAAGCTTGAGCAGGACATTGCAACCCTTGAGAACAATATGGGCTTCTTTGCAAAATCAAAGAATGCAGACAACATGATGGCAGACATCCGCAAGAAGATTGCAATTGCAAGGGAGGAGCTGCTTAAGATAGAAGAGAAAATAAAAATTATTGATAATCAGTTTGAGTAAATAACCGTTTAACCGAAATGAACAAGAATACTATCATTGGTTTTGTACTTATAGGAGTAATTTTGATTGGGTTCAGCTGGTACAACACCAAAATTTTCAAGGAACAGGAGAGAGAAAGATTTGTTGCAGATTCAATTGCAAGGGTGGAGGCGTTGAAGAATGCCCCTAAGATTGATTCTGCCATTGTAGCTTTGAATGACAGCCTGGCTGCTGTAAGGGCAGAAGAGGGAAGGCTCATGTCACCTGTATACAAGGATTCGCTTCTTGAGGCTGCAAGCAAGGCTGCTGAAGAGTTCCATGTATTGGAGAATGACAAGATAAAGGTTGTCTTCACTTCAAAGGGTGCACAGGCGTATGAGGTGCAGGTGAAGAATTACTATACACACGATAGCCTTGACCTCTACCTGATGAGGAAGAATGCGAGCAAGTTTGCAATAGATTTTTATACAGACCAGCAGCTCAGCACTTCTGATTTCAACTTTACAAAGGTTGAGCAGACAGATTCTTCAATTGTATTCAGGCTCCCTTACGGTGCAGATGCATATATTGAGCATGTGTATACATTGCCTCAGGACAGCTATATGATGGATTTCAACCTCAGGATGGTTGGGATGGACAAGTATATTTCAAGGAACATGTCCCAGCTGGGCATTGACTGGAGGATGGACATCCCAAGGCTTGAGAGGGGTTATGAGAATGAGAAGAACTACTCTACCATCGCATACAAGTATCCTGGTGATGATGATGTGGAGGACCTTGGCCTGAGAAAGGCTGAGTCCAAGGAGGATATCTCAACCAAGCTGGAGTGGTTTGCATTCCAGCAGCAGTTCTTCTCTGCAATCATGGTTGCAAAGGATGATTTCTCTGAGGGTGACCTTTCATACAAGTTCTATGATGTTACAGATGAGGATGTACGCCTGATGGACTGCAGGGCAAGCATGCTTGTGGATTATGACGGTGCGGCTTCTGTAGACATTCCGTTTAGCTTCTACTACGGTCCTAACCTCTACAAGGAGCTCAAGAGCTATGACTACGGCTTTGAGAAGATTGTACCGCTGGGCGGTTGGCTTATAGGCTGGATCAACAGGGTAATCATCATCAACTTCTTTGATTACCTCAGCAGGTTCACTTCAAACTTCGGCCTTATCATCCTGTTGATGACAATTGCCATCAAGCTTGTGATTTCTCCGCTTACCCTCAAGTCTTATATGTCGTCGGCGAAGATGAGGGTTCTCAAGCCTGAGATTGACAAGATTAATGAGAAGTATCCAAAGAAAGAGGATGCCATGAAGAAACAGCAGGAGGTTATGGCATTGTACAACAAGACAGGTGTGAGCATGTTCGGAGGCTGTCTCCCTATGCTGCTCCAGTTCCCTATCCTGTTTGCAATGTTCCGCTTCTTCCCTGCATCATTTGAGTTGAGACAGGAGGGTTTCCTCTGGGCAGATGACTTGAGTACATACGATTCTATCCTGCAGCTTCCGTTCAACATCCCATTGTACGGAGACCATGTGAGCCTCTTTGCAATCCTTATGGCTGTTTCTATGTACTTCTATTCAAAGATGAACATGGACCAGATGCCAAGCAGCAACGAGATGGCAGGCATGAGGAGCATGCAGCTCTATTTCATGCCAATCTTCCTCCTTGTATTGTGTAACAACTTCTCAAGCGGATTGAGCTACTACTACATGCTTTCAAACCTCTTTACAATTGCACAGACCTGGATTATCAGGAAGTACTTTGTGGATGAGAAGAAGCTTTACGCACAGCTTCAGGCGAAGGCTGCAAGCACAAAGGCTCCTAAGAAATCAAAATTCCAGCAGAGGTTGGATGAGATGTACAAGCAGCAGCAGGAGTTGCAGAGACAACAGCAGCAACAAATGAGAAACAGAAAATAAGATATGGGGATTTCATCAGAAATACTTAGACTTAAAGAGGAGCTGCCATCAACTGTAAAGTTGGTGGCAGTTTCAAAATTCAATCCTGCTGAGGCCATTCAGGAGGCATATGATGCAGGTCAGAGAATTTTTGCCGAGAGCAGGCCACAGGAGATGCAGCAGAAGGTTGCAGTTCTTCCCGGCGATATCCAGTGGCATTTTATAGGGCACCTCCAGACAAACAAGCTGAAGATGGTGCTCCCATACGCTTCACTTGTACATTCGGTTGACAGCGAAAGGCTTCTCGGCGAGATCAGCAAATATGCTGTAAAGAACGGCCTTAATGTAAAGTGTCTTCTGGAGGTCTTCATTGCACAGGAGGAGAGCAAGCAGGGATTCTCTGAAGAGGAACTGTTTGACCTTCTTTCCAGGTTCTCCGTTTCACCGCTTCCCGGAGTTGAGATCTGCGGGCTGATGGGTATGGCTTCATTTACAGATGACCAGGAGCAGATCAGAGGTGAGTTTGCCCAGCTGAAAGGGATTTTTGAACGTGCGAGGGAAAAATATGTCTCCACCCTCCCCGGCTTCAATGAGCTTTCAATGGGAATGAGTGGAGACTATAAGATTGCTGTTGAATATGGAAGCACCATGGTTCGCATTGGCACTACCATCTTTGGTGCCAGAAACTACAACAAGTGATTATTTGATCTCTATATCACATTCAAATACAAAAGTGGCAGGGCCTGTAAGATATACATCTGTAAAGGTCTTGCTGTTTTTGTTGTAAGTGAAGCTTACCTGAAGGTCATCTCCAAGTGCATGGATATCATATTTGAGTTTCTCAATTTCCTCTTTCTCACTTCCGTTAGGGCATACTGCAACTGTCTGTTTCTCTGAATGTCCCTTCTCAGGTGAGTAGAGATATGTTGCAATTGATGAGGCTGTTACTCCTGTACCGCAGGCAAATGTCTCTGCTTCAACGCCCCTCTCGTATGTGCGTACATTAATGCAGTTTTCCCTTATCTGCACGAAGTTCACGTTGGTGCCACCAACAAAATCCTCATGGTATCTCCAGTATTTGCCTTTCTCGTCTACTGGGTAGGTTGCGGTATCCTCCACGAACTCAACATAGTGGGGAGAACCTGTATTGAGGAAGTATGCATTCTCCGAGTATTTGTCGCAAGCCTCAAGGTCCTTCATCTTCAGCTTCACAATGCATCTGTAAGGGGTGAAGTCAAGTACCTGTGCGGTGTGGAAACCGTCTATTGCATTGAAATCAAATTTCTTGATTCCCCTGTGTGCTGCAAATGCCACAAGGCACCTTCCGCCGTTTCCGCACATGCTTCCCTCATAGCCGTCTGCGTTGAAGTACCTCATTGAGAAATCGTGCCCCTCAGTTGCTTTTCCAAGGAGCATCATTCCGTCTGCACCAATGCCGAAACGGCGGTCGCACAACAGTTTTATCTGCTCCGGTTTAAGGTTGTATTCATCATTCCTGTTGTCCAGGATCACAAAGTCATTGCCTGCACCCTGGTATTTGTAAGCGTGTATCAACATAATATTCAGTTTTTAATCATTTGTTCCAATTCTTCAGTCATTGCCCTGGCAACCTTTGCAGATGCCCCTTTCCCGCCGAGAATCTCCCTCACCTTGGCATAGTTGCCTGTCATTTCATTCCTGTATTCCTCATTCCCAAGCAGCTGGTCAAGCTCCATTGATATTTTGTCGGGAGTACAGTCATGTTGGATAAGCTCCTTGAAGAGCCCTTTGTCCATAATGAGGTTTGCAAGGCTTATATATTTGAGCTTCACCACCATCCTGGCTATCTGGTATGAAATCTCGTTTCCTCCGTAGCATACAACCTGAGGTACTCCTATAAGTGCTGCCTCAAGGCTGGCGGTGCCGGAGCTGATTATTGCAGCATCTGAATGTCTCAGGATTGAGTATGTCTCCCCAAAGAGGAGCTTTATGTTGCTGCATTTCTTCCCGATGATCGAGCGGTAGAACTCCTCCTCCATAGAAGGGGCGCAGGCCATCAGGAACTGGTGCTCCGGGTACCTTTTTGCTACCTCTATCATCCTTGGCAGCAGGTATTTTATTTCACTTTTACGGCTTCCTGCAAGGAGTGCAACAGATATCCTTGACGCATCAATTCCGGTCCTGAGAGCAAACTCCTCCCTGGTTTCCGTTGCCCTCGGATAATTGTCAACACTGTCCAGGAGCGGGTTGCCCCTGTATATGGCATTGATTCCCCATTTCTTGAAGTATTCAATCTCAAACGGGAAGATTATGAAGAGCCTGTCTACATATTTCCTGAGCTTGTGCACCCTTTTTTCCTTCCATGCCCATACTTTTGGGGCTATGTAGTAGAATACCCTCAGCCCCTTTTCCTTTGCAAACTGTGCAATCCTGAAGTTGAACCCGGGGTAGTCTATCAGTATTACGGCATCCGGCTTGTATTCCAGAATGTCCTTCTTGCAGTCATTGAGGTTACGGGCAAGCTTCCCAAGGTTGGCCACAACCTCCACAAAACCCATTATTGCCCCCTCCTTGTAATGCCTTACCAGCTCTCCGCCGGCCTCCTTCATGAGGTCACCTCCCCAGCAGCGTATCTGTGCCGCAGGGTCAACCTCCCTTATCCCTTTTATCAGGTTGGAACCGTGAAGGTCACCCGATGCTTCTCCCGCTATTATATAGTATCTCATATTTCATTTATTTTCCATCTGTTTCCCAACTCTTCCATAAGGGCATAGTCTGTTGTGTCAACCCTGTGGGGTACAACAGAGACATACCCCTGTTCCACAAGCTTGTGGTCTCCGGCAGGGGAGTCCTCAAGGTCCTCAAAGTTGCCTGTCATCCAGTAATAGTCGGCCCCTTTTGGGTCAGTCCTCTTCTCAAACTCCTTTATCCAGCGCCCTTTTCCCTGTGAGGCCATCCTCATCCCCTTCACCTTTCCAGCAGGGAGATTGGGGAAATTTATATTAAGGTAAATTCCGTCGGGAAGGGGATTTTCCATCAGCTTCCCGACAAATTTTGGGAACATTGCCTCAATTGCGGAAAAATCCGGATCAGGGTCATGCGTGTCAATGGATACTCCTATGGAAGGTACCCCGTAGAGGACACCCTCTGCGGCTGCCCCGAGCGTCCCGGAATAGACAGACGCGGCAGATGTGTTGGCCCCGTGGTTTATGCCGGAAACTATAAGGTCAGGCTTCTTTTCTGTATATATGTAGTTCGCCGCCCATTTTACGCAGTCTGCAGGTGAACCTGTGAGGGCGTGGAATGTTATGTATGTACCGTGTTCTGATTTGGTTGAATACAGCTCCGTGCACCTCAGCGGTTCAGACAGGGTAAGCGCCGCCGATTTGCCGGACTGGGGATATTTGGGCGCCACCACAGTTACATTCCCGAAAGCGGAAAGCATCTGTGCAACCAGCTTTATGCCCTTTGATGCGAAGCTGTCGTCATTGGTTACAAGTATCTCCATGAAAATATTCATAAAAAACTTTGTAAAGATAGTTATTTTTCGGCCATTTTTATATCTTTGCAGCGTTTTTAGAGACAGTGCATAAAAGGCAATTGTTTAATTTATAAATACATTAGAAATGAGTAAGATTAAAATTGGTATTAACGGTTTTGGCCGTATCGGCCGCTTGGTATTCAGAGCAGCTCAGGAGAGAGATGACATTCAGGTAGTAGGTATCAATGACCTTATCGATGTAGAGTACATGGCTTACATGCTCAAATATGATACAATGCACGGTAAATTCAACGGTACAGTAGAGGTTAAGGACGGCAAGCTTGTTGTTAACGGCAACGAGATCCGCGTAACTGCTGAGAAGAATCCTGCTGACCTCAAATGGAATGAGATTGAGGCTGAGTACGTAGTTGAGTCAACCGGTCTTTTCCTTACAAAAGAGAAAGCTCAGGCTCACCTTCAGGCTGGTGCAAAGAGAGTTGTAATGTCAGCTCCTTCAAAAGATGATACCCCTATGTTCGTTTGCGGTGTTAACCTTGACAAATATGTTGGCCAGGAGATTGTTTCAAACGCTTCTTGTACAACAAACTGTCTTGCTCCAATCGCAAAGGTTCTCAATGATAAGTTCGGTTTGAAAGACGGTCTTATGACTACAGTTCACTCTGCAACTGCTACCCAGAAGACTGTTGACGGTCCTTCAG
The DNA here is from genome assembly GCA_964475015.1 of uncultured Muribaculaceae bacterium. Classification (GTDB taxonomy): domain Bacteria; phylum Bacteroidota; class Bacteroidia; order Bacteroidales; family UBA932; genus Egerieousia. The sequence continues at coordinate 93,662 of CAYYVA010000002.1, read as the reverse complement.
CTAAAGACTGGAGAGGCGGTAGGGCTGCTTGTGGCAACATCATCCCTTCTTCAACCGGTGCTGCAAAGGCTGTAGGTAAAGTTATCCCTGCACTTAACGGCAAGCTTACAGGTATGTCAATGCGCGTTCCTACCTTGGACGTTTCAGTTGTTGACCTTACTGTAAACCTTGAGAAACCAGCTAAATACGAGGAGATCTGCGCTGCAATGAAAGAGGCTTCTGAGACTTACCTCAAAGGTATTCTCGGTTACACTGAGGATGCAGTTGTTTCTTCAGACTTCTTGGGTGACAAACGTACTTCTATCTTTGATGCAACTGCAGGTATCGCACTTACTGATACTTTCGTTAAGGTTGTTTCATGGTATGACAATGAGATCGGTTACTCAAACAAGGTTCTTGACCTTATCAAACACATGTCAACTGTTGCTTACAAATAATCAGTCAGATATATGTAAAAGAAAAATCCTTGGGGAAACCCAAGGATTTTTTTTGTCCTGTAAAGTCCGGTAGGGCGGTGAGCACCTTCCGGCTTTATCTTTTTCCTACAAACTTGTTGTAGAGCAGCAGTCCTATGATGCTCAAGACACCTATGCCCGAGAAGATGAGCCACAACAGCTGCGGCTTGCCCATTTCCTCAATGATTGTAACATAGAGGCTTGCTCCCATGAAAGAGCCTATTGAGCTTCCTATCACTCCATAAAGGAATGAATAGCCCATATAAAGCGCCTTTTTGTCGGGAGGGGCAATCATACCTATATATGAGAGGAATTTGGGGTGGGTTGTCATTTCTCCTAGTGTGAATACCATGAGGCCTGTGATGAAGATCCATGGTGAGCCGCTGATGCTCAGGATGGCCATACCGAGGGTGCCGCATCCTATACCCATGATCATGGTAGGGAGGGCCGGCCAGTTCTGTACGAACCTTGATACAAAAAGCTGCAGGCATATGATGACTCCTGCGTTGATTACGGTAACATGTTCTGTATCAAATTTCCACTGCGGATTATCCACGAATATCCCCAGGAATGAGTTTACAGCGTTGTCGAACGGTGTCATGTCCACATACTCCTTCAGGTACCAGAGCACTGTTCCGTACATCTGGAAATAGAGGATCCAGAATCCTGAATAGAGGAAGATGAGTACTATGAACTTGTAGTCCTTGAGCACCTGGACTATACCTATAAGGAGCTCCCTGATGCTTTTTCCCTGTTTTGGGGCATTGAGATTGGCGGCCGGCTCCTTGTACAGGAAAGTGTTGATCAGCATGAGGATACATCCTACCGCTGCAGCCATGTAGAAGATGTTGTGGTATCCCTGGGCCTTGAGGATAGGGACAAGGATGAGCGGTACAAGGAATGCCCCAAGGTTGATTGACCAATAGAAGATGCCGAATCCAAGGGTTGAGTTCTCCTCAGTGGTTGATTTTGCAATTGTACCCGAAATTACAGGCTTGAAGAATCCTGCGCCTACCGCCATAAGGAGCAGTGAAGCGAATACAGGAATGTACGAGCTTGTCATTGCTGTGAAGAAATAACCGCCGGCTATGCATGTGAATGCAAAGAAGAGTATCCTCCTGTACCCGTAACGGTCTGCAATACCTCCAGCCACAATAGGGAGGAAATAGAGCAGCGGCTGTATAGTTCCCATAATTGTTCCAGCCTGGGCCTTGCTGAATCCCAGGCCGCCCTCTTCTCCCTGCAGTACCAGATAGACCGAGAGGACAGAAAGTACACCATAATACGCGCCCCTCTCAAAGAACTCCATGATTATGGCTACCCAAAAGTTTTTTTCAAATCCTTTATTTTTCATAGAATCAGTTGGTTAAGATGTAAGTCGTGTCACGGGTTACATTGAAGTCGTGACACGATTGTCAAAAAAATCTGCTACAAATGTAACTCTTACTGTGAATATGTGGAAATATTGGATAAAAATTTGGTTAACTGCTGAATTATTAGTAGTTTCGCGCGCTCAAAATATTTTTGAGACTATAAATAATGTTTAACCCACTAGTCAGTTAATTAAATTAAAATGAGTAACGAAACTAAAGAGACTGTAATGGAGGTAGAGGCTCCAGTAGCAGTTGAGACTAAAAAACGCAAAAGCAACGCTTCTGTTGCAATTGACAAATTTGACTGGGATGCATTTGAGTCTGACACAGACTACGGTGTATCTAAAGAGGAAGTAGAGGCTGCATACAGCCAGACTCTTTCAACTGTAATCGAGAACGAGGTTGTAGAGGGTACTGTAGTAGCTGTAACAAAAAGAGAGGTTCTTGTAAACATCGGTTACAAGAGCGAGGGTGTCATTGCTGTAAGTGAGTTCAGATACAATCCTGAGCTTGCAGTAGGTGACAAGGTAGAAGTATATGTGGAGAACGCTGAGGACAAAAAGGGCCAGCTTGTTCTTTCACACAAAAAAGCACGTTCATTCAGGTCTTGGGATAGAGTTAACGAGGCATTTGACAAGGATGAGATCGTTAAGGGTTACATCAAGTGCCGCACTAAGGGCGGTATGATCGTTGACGTATTCGGAATTGAGGCATTCTTGCCAGGTTCACAGATTGACGTCAAGCCTATCCGCGACTACGATGTATTCGTAAACAAGACTATGGAGTTCAAGATTGTGAAGATCAACCACGAGTTCAAGAACGTAGTTGTTTCACACAAAGCCCTTATCGAGGCAGAGCTTGAGGCCCAGAAAGCTGACATCATCGGCAAACTTGAGAAAGGCCAGGTACTTGAGGGTACTGTCAAGAACATCACTTCATACGGTGTGTTCATTGACCTCGGCGGTGTTGACGGTCTTATCCATATCACTGACCTTTCATGGGGCAGAATCAACCACCCTGAGGAGGTTGTTGCCCTTGACCAGAAGATCAATGTTGTTATCCTTGACTTCGATGATACAAAGAAACGTATTGCACTTGGCTTGAAACAGCTCAGCGCTCATCCTTGGGATGCACTTGATGCAAACCTCAAGGTAGGTGACACTGTTAAAGGTAAAGTAGTTGTTCTTGCTGATTATGGTGCATTCATTGAGATCCAGCCAGGTGTAGAGGGTCTTATCCACGTTTCTGAGATGTCATGGTCATCACACTTGAGAAGCGCACAGGACTTCCTTAAGGTAGGTGACGAGGTTGAGGCAAGCATCCTTACCCTTGACAGGGAGGAGAGGAAGATGTCTCTCGGCATCAAACAGCTCAAGGCTGATCCATGGGCTAACATCAGCGAGAAATACCCGGTAAGCTCTAAACACAGCGCAGTTGTAAGGAACTTCACCAACTTTGGCGTATTCGTAGAGCTTGAGGAGGGTGTTGACGGTCTTGTACACATCAGCGACCTTTCTTGGACCAAGAAAGTTAAACATCCATCTGAGTTCACCGCTATCGGCGAGAAACTTGAGGTTGTAGTTCTTGAGATTGACGCTGAGAACAGAAGGTTGAGCCTCGGTCACAAACAGCTTGAGGAGAACCCTTGGGATGTATTTGAGACTGTATTCACAGTAGGTTCTGTTCACGAGGGTACTGTAGTTTCATTCAATGAGAAAGGTGCAACTGTAGCTCTTTCTTACGGAATCGAGGGCTTCGCTCCTGCAAAGGCTCTTGTAAAAGAGGACGGTACTACTGCCAAAGCTGAGGAGAAACTTGACTTCAAGGTTGTTGAGTTCAACAAAGGCAACAAGAAGATCATCCTTTCACACTCTAGAATTGCAGAGGATGCAAAGAAAGAGGTAGAGGCTAAGGAGAACAAGGAGAAGGCAGCTGAGGCTGAGTCAACCCAGAAGGCTGTTAAGAAGATCAAGGCTAACATAGAGAAGACAACTCTTGGTGACATTGATGCCCTTGCAGCTCTCAAAAGCGAGATGGAAAAATCTGCAAAATAATTGATGGAATTTTCATTTCTGACAATGGGGACGGCTTCGGCCCTCCCCACTGCCAACAGATACCCAAGCGCTCACATCCTTACGGTTCGTGAGCGCTTGTTCTTGATAGACTGCGGAGAAGGTGCGCAGATGCAGATGCGCAAGTACGGGGTGTCGTTCGGCAAGATAGACCACATATTCATTTCACACCTTCATGGGGACCATCTGTTCGGCCTCTTCGGGCTCCTTTCCACCATGGCTATGGGAGGAAGACAGGGAGACCTGAACATCTATGCTCCGGAGGGATTCAGCAAGATTCTGGAGTTCTTCATGGAGCAGTTTGGGGAGGGGATAAAATACAACATAAATTTCCACCCCATCAAATGCAGGGAACCACAGCTCATATATGATTCCCGACAGGTGGAGGCATTTGCCTTCCCGCTTGTGCACAGGGGGGAGACATACGGATTCCTCTTCAGGGAGAAGGAGCCGCAACTTAATGTACACAAGCATCTTATAGAGCCATACAAGCTTTCATTGTATGAAATAGCCCGCCTGAAGGAGGGGAAAGCCCTTGTACGCCCGGCCACTTTCACAGATGAAGAGGGGAGGGAGGTTGAATATGAGCAGACACTACTTAACAGGGACTTCACATATCTCCCCTACAAGCCGAGGTCATTTGCCTACTGTACAGATACACTCCCTTTCAAGAGGCTTGCCGGTTGGGTAAAGGGGGCAGACCTCATATACCACGATTCAACCTATACAAACGAATATTCCGGGCTTGCAAAAACAACATTCCATTCAACTTCTGAAGCTGCCGCTTGTTGTGCATTAGAGGCGGGTGCCAAAAAGCTCGTACTCGGACACTACTCTTCAAGGTACAAGTCTCTGGATACAATGCTTGAAGAGGCCAGGGCCGTGTTCCCTGAGTCATATCTTGCAAAGGAAGGAATGAAATTTGAAATAGAACTGGAGAAATTTAAAGACTGATACAAAATGTTCAAGAACACCCTCATGAAGCTTTTTCTGCTGCTGGTTCCCATTTTTTCAGCAGCCGGTTCCACATTCGCGCAGAATGACATATCATTGCAGGCAAACAAGCTGGGGCAGACACTGTTCTATATAAACAGGCTGTACCTTGATACAGCCAATATGGACAAGCTTACAGACAATGCCCTTGTTGCCATAATGAAGGAGCTTGACCCGCATTCGTCATACATTTCTGCGAAGGACATGAAGGCCATGAATGAGCCTTTGGAGGGGAACTTTGACGGAATAGGGGTGGAGTTTGCACTTATAAATGATACTCTCACAATCAACTCTACAATTCCAGGCGGCCCGTCTGAAAAGGTGGGCATCAGGGCAGGTGACAAGATAAACAAGGTTGACGGGGAACTCATTTCCGGAACAGGACTTACAATAGAGAGGGTACATAAATATCTCAGGGGCCCCAAGGGGACAAAAGTGGAGGTGGAAGTGATCAGGAAAGGGGAAACCTCACCTCTTGTGTTCCTCATTACCAGGGACAAGATTCCCTTGAACAGCCTTGATGCGTATTATACAATCGGGAAGGATATAGTATATCTGCGCCTTACAAGATTTGCAGCCACATCCTACAAGGAGATGCTCATGGCACTAAGGGAGCTGGAAGTTGTTCCAAAAGGTATAATCCTTGACCTGAGGGGGAATCCAGGCGGCTACCTTATAGCTGCAATCCAGATAGCGAACGAGTTCCTGGAGCAGGGTCAGCTGATTGTATATACCGAGGGGCGTACCGTGAAGAGGATGGATGAGTATGCAAACGGGAACGGCCTCTTCAAGAATGTCCCTGTAGCAGTGCTCATAGATGAAAACTCCGCTTCGGCAAGTGAGATTGTATCGGGTGCGATCCAGGACTGGGACAGGGGATTGATAATTGGAAGAAGATCTTTCGGGAAGGGGCTTGTGCAGCAGCAGCTCCCCCTTCAGGACGGTTCAGCCCTTAGGCTTACAGTCTCAAGGTACCATACCCCAAGCGGCAGGGTTATCCAGAGCCCGTACGAGCAGGGGAAGAAGGATGAATATTACAAGCAGATGGTGGAGCGTTTCAACAGGGGTGAGAATTTCAGCCGTGACAGCATACACCTTGCAGATTCTCTTGTATTCATGACAAGGAAGCTCGGCAGGCCGGTATATGGCGGCGGAGGCATCATGCCTGACATATTTATACCGCAGGATACCACATATTATACCCCGTTCTATGGAGAGATTCTCAGGAAAGGGCTCCTTACAGACTATATGAATGAGTATTCAGACAGGCACAGGCTCTCCATACTGAAGAAATACGGCACATTCAAGGAATTTGCGGCAAAATATGAAGTTCCCGACAGTGAAATTGATGCATTCCTGGCCTATTGCAGGGATAAGGGTGTTGAACCTGATGAGGGTGATATGGCCATTTCAGGGAATGAAATAAGGAGATACTTCAAGGGGCTGATAATCCGTTCAGTATATAGCTTCAACAACTTCATTGAGTTCATCAACGGCAATGACAGGGAGATATTGCGGGCTGTTGAAGAGCTTGGCAAGGGGAAATAAAAAAAGGGTAAGCTTGATATATCGCACCGCTACAACCGCATACCCTTGCTGCCTTCCGGCCCTGGGGGAGTTTTGCAGGAGCTGGTCGTATATGACTTACCCGGGCACAAAGGTAAGAAAATTTATTTATTTGCCAAATGAAAATGAATGTGGAAGCAGTTCTCCAACTGAATCAACTGTCTGTATCTTTCCGGCAGAACCCATAATCACCTTTATAGGCTGACCGCCCCTTTTCTGGCTTTCAGCCATTACCTGCACGCAAGCACCGCACGGACACACGGGTTCTGAGGTGACTTTCCCTCCAGTACTGGCAGCAATGGCAATTGCAACAACGGGTACATCAGGAAACCTGTGGTGTGCTGAAAACAGGGCTACCCTCTCTGCACAAAGCCCTGAAGGATATGATGAATTCTCCTGGTTAGAGCCTGTAACAATCTCCCCGCTCTCCATCAGTACGGCGGCCCCTACATTGAATCCTGAATATGGGGCGTAAGATGATTCGGTTGCACGGATTGCCTCTTCAAGAAGTATCCCATGCGGATGAGGCAGTTCTGATTTTGATTTGTATTCCTGGAACATGATATATCTGTTTGCTGCCTTAAAGTTAGTTATTTTTATTGCTATCTTTGTATTATGAGAACAAGAGTTGCATTAATCCAGTTTATTTTGCTGTGCATTGCATTTGCAGCAAGTGCCCAGAACCTTACAAGGAAGCAATATATAGAGAAATACAGGGATGTTGCCATCAGGCAGATGCACAGGCACAAGATTCCTGCCAGCATAACCCTTGCACAGGCATGTCTGGAATCTGGCGACGGAAATTCAACCCTTGCCAGGAAGGCGAACAACCATTTTGGGATAAAGTGCCACAACGGTTGGATAGGAAAGAAATTCAAGCATGATGATGACAAGAAGAATGAATGCTTCAGAAAGTACAATGACCCTATTGATTCATTTACAGACCATTCATATTTCCTGATTTCCGGCAGCAGGTACAATTCCCTGTTTGACCTTCCAATTACAGACTATAAAGGTTGGGCCCATGGGCTCAAGGCGGCAGGATATGCCACCAATCCAAAGTATGCAAAGCTTTTGATTGATATTATAGAGGAGTACCAGCTGTATAAATATGATACCGGAGAGGCCTTCAAGCAGCTCAAGTCTTCTTCCCGACAGGAAAAGAAGGCTGCAAAGATAGAGAAGAAGAGGAAGAAGCTGGAGCGCAAGGCTGCCAGGGCAGCGGAGAAGGCCCGCAAGGCCAACTTCAAGTATTATGAATTTACCGGAGAGACCCCGCAGAACACTGTAAAGACACTTGATGAAGCGGTGAAGGCCCCTCAGGGAACCCTCCCTGAGCCCCAGGCAGTGCATGTGGTGAAGAAGGGGGATACCCTCTATTCAATAGCCAGGAACAATGGAATCACTCTGGATGAACTTTACAGGCTCAATCCTGGTATAAAGGCTAAAGGACTGGCTATTGGTTCAGAAATCAAGTTACGCTGAAGATGAAGAAGATTGTATTTTTGATACTTGTAGGTGCAGTTTGCGGTGCAGCCGCAATATTTGTCCCCCGCTATCTGGATGAGTACAGGAAAAGTGTGGGGGTGAGGAGTGTGGTATATATCCCGCCCGGTTCCACCTACGGAGCAATGCTGGATTCCCTTTCAAAGGCCGTTGGGAATATGGAGTCATTTGAAAAGGTTGCCCAAAGGGCCTCCCTTGAGAAGAACTTCAAGCCCGGAAGGTATCAGATTACCCCTGACAAGAGGAACAGGGATATTGTGAGGATGCTGCAGCATGGCTGGGAGGCTCCCATGATGCTTACCCTCAGCGGGAATATCAGGAGCCTTGAGAGGCTGTCGGGAATACTGGGAAGGAGGCTTGCGGCTGATTCAGCTGAATTTAAGGATTATCTTTCCAAGCCTGAGGTATGGGAGGAGAACGGATTTGGGAAGGAGACTTTCATGGCAATGTTCATCCCCAATACATACGAGGTATATTGGACAATTACCCCTGAGAAGCTGGTTGGAAGGATGAAGAAGGAGTATGACAAGTTCTGGAACGGTGAGAGGAGGGCCAAGGCCGATTCCATAGGGCTTTCACCTGTGGAGGTTTCAATCCTCGCTTCAATTGTGTGTGAGGAGACAAACTATACTCCTGAGATGCCAAAGGTGGCAGGTGTCTATATGAACAGGCTGAAGAGGGGGATGAAGCTGGATGCGGACCCTACAGTGAAGTTTGCGCTTGGAGACCCTTCAATCAGGAGGATACTGTTCAGGCATCTGGAGGTGGATTCTCCGTACAACACCTACAAGCATGCAGGTCTGCCTCCCGGGCCCATTACAATTCCGGGGGTAAAGGGGATAGATGCAGTATTGGATTACCAGAAGCACAATTTCCTCTATTTCTGTGCAAATTCCAATATGGACGGCACACATAAGTTTGCCCGTACACTCTCTGAGCATAACAGGAATGCAAGGGAGTATCAGGCAGCGTTGAACAGATTAAAGATAAGATAGATATGAGAATAGCAGTTGGACTTTCAGGTGGCGTTGATTCAAGTGTGGCCGCCCTTCTGCTCAAGAGGGCCGGGCATGATGTGGTTGCCCTTTTCATGCAGAACTGGCACGATACAACCGGTACCCTACACGGCGATTGCGAGTGGGAAGAGGACAAGGTTGTTGCTGAGATGGTTGCAAAGAAGATAGGGATACCGTTCCATTTTGTGGATTTGAGTGACATTTACCGCCAGAGGGTTGTGGATTATATGTTCTCAGAGTATGAGAAGGGGCGTACCCCAAATCCTGATGTGCTGTGTAACAGGGAGATAAAGTTTGATGCATTCCTCAAGTGCGCGCTTGAGCTCAATGTAGATTATGTGGCTACAGGTCATTATTGCAAGAAGGATGAGTTTGTGGACGGGGATGGGAAGAAGATTTACAGGATACTAGCAGGTGATGACAAGAACAAGGACCAGAGCTATTTCCTCTGCCAGCTCTCCCAGGAGCAGCTTTCAAAGGCCCTCTTCCCGATAGGTGACATTGACAAGCCTGAAGTGAGACGCCTTGCCAAGGAGGCTGGCCTGCCAAGTGCGGAGAAGAAGGATTCCCAGGGAATCTGCTTTGTGGGGAAGGTGGATCTGCCGGTTTTCCTCCAGCAGAAGCTCAAGCCCAAGGAGGGGAAGGTTGTGGAGATCTTTGCTACTGAAGAAGAGAGGGCGCCATATACAGCTGCAGCACTTAAGGCAGGGGAGTGCGTTGCAGACCTTGAAGGCAATGTGGTGGCGGTTTCAGGCAAGCTGGGGACTGATTACCAGGATTATTCACTCGGAGAACTCTCTGCCCTGGCCGCTCCGCACAAATATACCCCTGCAGACGGAAAGGTGATTGGTAAACATACCGGTGCCCAATTCTATACCATAGGCCAGAGAAAGGGACTTAACATAGGAGGCCATAGAGAATCAATCTTCATCATTTCAATTGACATTGAGCAGAATGTGATATATGTGGGTGAAGGTCATTCACATCCCGGCCTGTACCGCAGGGGGATAAAGATTGAAAACCCTGAAATCCACTGGATAAGGGAGGACATTGAGATGCAGGTAGGGGAGAGGCGCAGATATATGGTGAGGATACGCTACCGGCAGCCGCTCCAGCAGGCTACCCTCTACAGGGAGGAGGACGGCCTATACATTATTTTTGACAAGCCGCAGAGGGGTATTTCAGCAGGGCAGTTTGCAGCATGGTACACCCCTGGTGAGGAGGAGATGATAGGCAGCGGTGTTATAGGGTGATAGCCAAATATCTAGAATTCAAGTGTGAGTCCGTCGTAGGCGGGCTCAACTTTTTTAGGGAGGGTGGCACACAGCTCCTCATGTGTCCCAAGCTGGTGGGACATGTGGGTAAGGTAGCTGCGTGGAGCTCCAACTTTTCTTATCACCTCAAGGGCTTCCGGAAGTGAAAAGTGGGAAATGTGCTTTTCATGCCTCACTGTATTGATTATGAAGAGTTCCACTCCTTTCAGCTTCGCAAGTTCCCCTTCAGGGATGCTGCTTCCGTCTGTGATGTAGGCCATGTCCCCAATCCTGAAGCCCAGGATGGGGAGCTTGTAGTGGAATACCCTTATTGGGGTGATTTCCAGGCTTGCCGTAGAATTGTCGGGAAGCTTTTTGGTTATAGTGAATGGCTTTTCATCTATTGTGTGGAGGATGTAGTCCGGCACTCCGGGGTATTTGTACTCAGAGAAGGCGTAGTAATATTCCATCTTCAGGGATTCCTGTACAAGCTCCTCCGCATAGATTGGGAAAGCCTCCTTCCTGAAGTAGTTGAATGCCCTTATGTCATCAAGGCCTCCGGTGTGGTCCTTGTGCTGGTGGGTGAGGATTACCGCATCCAGGTCTGAGATGTTCTCACGGAGCATCTGCTGGCGGAAATCGGGGCCACAGTCTATGAGTATCCTGAACCCGTTGTGCTCAACGAGGGCGGAAGTCCTGAGCCTGTTGTCCTTGGGGTCGGAGGATGTGCACACCTTGCAGCTGCACCCAATCATCGGTATCCCCTGTGATGTTCCTGTACCTAAAAAAGTAATTTTTCCCATAGTGCAAAGGTAGAATTTTTTTCCCTACCTTTGTTCCCTATGAGTAGTGGAAAATTATATCTTATACCGTCTCCTCTGGGGGAGAATGATCCGGCCGAGGTAATCCCTTCGTATGTGCTGGATCTGCTCAAGAATATAAACCATTATGTGGTTGAAGAGTTCAGGACAGTGCGCAGGTATCTATCCCGTGGCGGACTGAAAGGCTCAATAGAAAAGCTGCAGATGTATGAACTCAATGAGCACACGCCACAGGCCAAGATTGAGGGGTATGTGAAGGTGCTCCTTGAGGGGAACGATGTGGGGCTTATTTCGGAAGCGGGGCTCCCTGCAGTTGCAGATCCCGGTGCCCAGCTGGTTGCACTTGCACATGCATACGGGATTGAGGTGTGTCCACTGGTTGGCCCCTCATCACTAATGCTTGCACTTATGGGGAGCGGCCTCAACGGCCAGTGCTTTGCCTTTACCGGCTATCTCCCTGTAAAGCCGGATGAGAGGAAAGCCAAGATAAAATTGATTGAGAAGGTCTCTTCTCAACTCAACCAGAGCCAGATAATGATTGAGACCCCGTACCGCAACGGCCAGCTCTTTGCAGACCTGCTTGCAGTCTGCTCACCAAAAACCCGCATCTGCGTGGCAGCGGATATAACCCTTCCTACCCAGACAATACTCACCAAAAGTGTTGCTGCCTGGAAAAAATCACCCATTGAGATAGGAAAACGGCCGTGCGTGTTTATATTGCTAGCATAAGTTTATTGATAATACATTGGAAAATATAATATAGATAGTTGATGAATAAAGTTGAACTTGTAGGTATGCAGTTTTACGCATATCATGGATGTTTTGAGGAAGAACAGAGGATAGGAAATAAGTTTGTGGTAAACTTCTGGGCAGAGTCAGACCTCTCCGTACCTGCCAGGACAGACAACATAGAGGATGCCCTCAACTACCAGGAGGTATATAATATCATTGCAGGGGAGATGAAGATAAAGTCACACCTGCTGGAGAATGTGGCAAGGAGGATTCTGGATGCGGTGAAGGAGAAATTCCCGTATATTGAAAATGCACAGGTACAGATAGACAAGCTGAACCCGCCGCTTGGAGGACAAGTTTATGCATCAAGGGTTACAATGAATCTATAATTTTTTTTGAATGGCTGAAAATCAATTAAATATACAAAAGGACAACGTAAAGACCATAGCCTTTGTAACATTAGGTTGCAAGCTTAACTTCTCTGAAACCTCTACAATAGCCCAGCAGTTCATAGACAACGGTTACGAAAGGGTTGCACAGAGCAAGCCGGCAGACATATATGTAATCAATACCTGCAGCGTAACGGAGCATGCAGACAAGAAGTGCCGCCAGGCAATCCGCAAGCTGCACAAGCAGAATCCGGATGCGGTAATTGCGGTTACAGGCTGTTATGCACAGCTGAAGCCTCAGGAGATTATGGAGATAGAGGGGGTTGACCTTGTAGTGGGTGCAGACCGCAAGGGAGATGTATTCCAGCTGGTGAGTGAAATTCCTTCAAAACTTGGGACAGCCAGGTCTTATTCCTGTGCCATCAATGAGGTGGAGACTATTTTCCCTGCCTTTTCGCATGGAGAGCGTACCCGCTCGTTCCTGAAGGTGCAGGACGGCTGTAACTACCATTGTTCTTATTGTACAATTCCCCTTGCCAGGGGCAAGAGCCGTAACCTCCCGATTGTCACATTGGTAAAGGAAGCAGAGGCAATTGCGGCAAAAGGTATAAAGGAGGTTGTCCTCACAGGTGTGAATACAGGTGATTTCGGACGCACTACGGGAGAGGATTTCCTTGATCTGCTCAAGGCTCTCAATGAGGTGCCGGGAATAGAGCGCTACAGGATTTCATCAATTGAGCCTAACCTGCTCAGGGAGGATATCATCGAGTGGATTGCCAGCGGCACCAAGTTCCAGAACCATTTCCATATTCCGCTCCAGTGCGGTTCGGATGAGGTGCTTAAGGTGATGCGCCGCCGCTACAATACTACCATGTTTGCAGAGAAGATTGCCATGGTACGCCGCATTATGGGGGATGTTTTCTTTGGTATTGATGTGATAGTAGGCTTTCCAGGCGAGACGGATGAGGAGTTCCAGAAATGCTACACTTTCCTCAAGGAGACAATCAAGCCCGCATTCATTCATGTATTCCCTTATTCCCGACGGGCAAATACCCCTGCAGCAGCAATGCCAAACCAGGTGCATGAGGCAACCAAGACAGCCAGAGTGGAGGCCCTTACCGCGCTTTCAGACCAGCTGCATGAAGAATATGTTTCCCGCCACAAGGGAACGACACAGCAGGTACTCTTTGAATCAACCCAGAAAGGGGGCATGATGTACGGCTATACCGGCAACTACATACGGGTTGAGAGGCCTTACGACAAGAACAAGATTGGGGAGATCTGCGAAGAAGTGATATAAAAGTTAAGGAGAGCTTTTGCGGCTCTCCTCATTTGTTTTCATATATCTTCATGGCACAGTTGATTCCGTCCATTGCAGAGGAGACTATTCCTCCAGCGTAACCTGCTCCCTCACCGCATGGGTAAATTCCAGAAAGGGAAAGGTGTTGCAATGTTTCCTTGTCCCTCGGTATCCTCACCGGTGAGGAGGTGCGGGATTCTACTGCAAGGAGAAGTGCCTTGTTGGTGAAATATCCCCTCATCTTCTTGTTGAACTCAGGGAATGCCTTCTGGAGCCTCTGTGCCACAAATGGGGGAAGCAGTTCATGCAGAGGTGCTGATATTGTACCGGGCTTGTATGATGTTTCAGGAAGGTCTTTGGAAACAATGCCTCTTGAGAAGTCCTCCATCCTTTGGGCCGGTGCCTTTATGCTGTTGCTGAAACTGTACATCTTCCTTTCAACAGATTCCTGGAAACGGAGCACCTGAAGCGGACCGTGTTCCGCGAATTCAGGAACATCCTCCGGGTTAATCTGTACAACAACACCTGCGTTTGCCCATTTTGAGTTTCGCATTGAGTTGCTCATTCCATTGAGGACCATTTCACCCTCTGAAGTTGCAGCAGGTACCAGGATTCCTCCAGGGCACATGCAGAATGAGAAAACGCCTCTTCCATCTACCTGTGTTACAAGTGAATATTCTGCAGCAGGGAGGTATGGCTGGTATTTGCCGTGGTACTGTATGTTATTTATGAGTGACTGCGGATGCTCAACCCTCACGCCAAGGGCAAACCCTTTCGGCTCTATTGTCCACCCCTTGGCATTGAACAGTTCATATATGTCCCTTGCGGAGTGCCCTGTGGCAAGGATAATGTTCTTTGCAGAGTATATTTTTCTTCCCGACAGATTTTCCCGTGTATCTTCATCGGGAAGATTGACTTCTTCCACAACTGCATCCCAGCCGGCCGTAGTCTGTACAAAATCCACTACATGGGAATTGAAATGGACCTCACCGCCATGTTCTATGACGCTGTTGCGCATATTTTCTATCACACGGGGAAGCTTGTCACTCCCGATGTGGGCGTGGGATTCTATGAGTATTGCGGGATCTGCTCCAAAATGGACGAACAGGTTGAGAATCTCCCTTATGTCCCCTTTCTTTGTGGAGCGGGTGTAGAGTTTTCCGTCTGAGAATGTGCCGGCGCCGCCCTCCCCAAAGCAGTAGTTTGAGTTGGGGTTCACAATCTGGTCCTTTGAGAGCTTGGCCATGTCAAACTTGCGCTGGTGGACATCCTTCCCCCTTTCCAGGATTATAGGCTTGAGACCGAGCTGCAGGAGCTTGAGGGCGGCGAAAAGCCCTGCCGGGCCGCACCCTACAATAATTACCGGTTCGGCCTCCTTCACATCCCTGAACGGCAGGAGCCTGTATGGCTCAATTGGGGCTTCGCCCCTGAGGGATACGTTTACCCTGTATCTGTATTTGATTTCCCCGCCGCGGGCATCAAGGGACCTTTTGCGCACCTCATGGCTTATGACTGTGCCCGGACGCACACGCAAGCTCTTCTCGCACGCTGCAACAATATCCTTTTCAGAAGGGTTGTGTCTTGCAGGGAAAATTATCTCAACTTCTTTCATTTGTTTTAATCGGTGAAACCCGGTACACGAGATTCACTGCGCAAACTCGTGTATCGGGTTCCATATATTTTACTTCATGTCTGCTGCGCGGGATATTGGGGCGGCATCAATCGGGCAGGTCATCCCAAGGCGGAACTTGCAGAGGCCGCTCATGGCAATCATTGCCGCATTGTCTGTGGTGAACTTGAATTCAGGGATGAATGTTGTCCAGCCTCTTTTTACCCCCTCCTCATATATCCTGTTGCGTAGCCCGGAGTTGGCTGATACACCGCCTCCTATAGCAATCTGCCTGATCCCAGTCTGCTTTACCGCTTTCAGGAGCTTGTCCATCAGGATGTCTATCAGGTGTTTCTGGAATGAGGCGCAGATGTCTGCCTTGTTCTCTTCAATGAAGTTTCCGTTCTCCTTCAGCTGGTCGCGCAGGAAGTATAGCAGAGAGGTCTTTATTCCGCTGAAGCTGTAGTCCAGCCCGGCAATGTGCGGTTTGGAGAACTTGAATCTTGTGGCGTCACCCTCCTTGGCAAGCTTGTCCACTATAGGACCGCCGGGGTAGCCGAGCCCCATCATCTTGGCGCACTTGTCAAATGCCTCTCCAACTGCATCATCTATGGTATGCCCTATCACCTCAAAATTAAGGTAATCGGTAACTTTTACTATCTGGGTGTGGCCTCCTGATACAAGCAGGGTAAGGAACGGGAACTGTGGGCATCTGTTCTCTTTCCCCTCTTCCTTTATGAAGTGGGAGAGGATGTGACCCTGCAGGTGGTTTACCTCTACAAGAGGTTTTCCGGTTGATATTGAGAGCCCTTTTGCAAATGATGTACCTACCAGAAGTGAACCGAGCAGCCCGGGACCGCGTGTAAATGCAATTGCATCTATATCTTTCATTGTTACCCCTGCCTGTTTGAGGGCCTGGTCAACTACCGGGAGTATGTTCTGCTGGTGCGCCCTTGAAGCAAGTTCCGGAATTACACCGCCGTAGTTTCTGTGAACTTCCTGGCTGGCCATTACGTTTGAGAGGAGATATTCATCCCTCAATACTGAAGCCGATGTATCATCGCAAGATGACTCTATACCTAAAATTAAAAGACTCATACAGATATTTGTGAATTGTTGCAAAGTTACTCAGTATTTTGATTAAATTTGCCATTTGGAGATACTTAAAGGAGATTTTTATCAAAAAGTCCATAAAAATATCAGTTGCCGTTTTTGTACTGCTTGTCTCGCTGCAGGTGGTATCGCTGATTTTGTTCCAGTTCCCGGCAATACAGACTTCCATTGCCCGGAAGGCGGTATCTTCACTATCTGATGGCATTGACGGAAGGATGTCCATAGGCAATGTATATCTTGTCTTTTTCAACAAGCTGATAGTTAAGGATTTTTCAATTGTCTCAACTGAAGAGTCACCTCTGATAGATTCCCTCAAGGCAAATTTCAATTACAGTGATACCCTGCTTGCGTGCAACAAGCTCTCTGTAACCCTTGACCCTTCTCAGCTGATAAGGGGAAAGATCAAGCTGAAGACCGTCTCAGTACAGGGCGGAGTATTCAACCTCCAGACAGAGCAGGGCAAGATGACCAATCTGGACAGGATTTTCAGGCTGGACAAGAATACCCCGAAGGATACCACAAAAGGGTCAATTGACCTTCTTGCGAACTCTTTGAGGGTTAATGATTTCAGATTTACACTCAACAATCCTTCCAAGTTTGTTGACAAGGGGGACAGCATCATCAATTTCTCCAATCTGAGTGTAAGGGATATAAGCTTGAACATAAGTGATGTGCACCTGAAGCAGGATACTCTGCATGCATCAATCAACAATGTTTCTGGAATTGACCACAGCGGCCTCAAGCTGGCAACCTTGAGCGGAAAGGCGAGGATATGCGGTACTGAGGCACTCATAAGTGACATTTATCTTGCAGACAGCTATTCTGTCCTGGACGCAAGGTATTTCTACATGAAGTATGATTCCCCGAGGGACCTTGCCGATTTTACCTCAAAGGTGCGGATGGGGATAGATTTCAACGGGTCATACCTCAACTTCAAGACTATCGGGAAGATAGCCCCAAGCATGTATGGAAGCAGCCTTGCATTTTACCTTAACGGGCAGGCAGGGGGAACTGTAAAGAACTTCAAGACAGACAATCTTACTGTCTCATCAGAATCCGGGCTTTCATATATTGTGCTGGATGCAAGGGTATCCGGCCTCCCAGAAGTCAGCAGGACCATGGCAATTGCGGAAGTCAATAGGAGTTCAACAACATGTGCAGACATTGCCTCTATTGTGGCTTCCATTAACAATACGCCTGAAAACAAGTTCCTTGCTTCGCTTTCCCCTTTTGTGAAGTATAATTTTTCCGGTTCCCTGATGGGTCTGCTGGATGACTTTGTGGCTGATGGTGAGATTACATCTTCTGTTGGTAACGTTAATCTCGACCTCCTCTTCAGGAATGAATCGGGTACCGGCGTAAGGTTTGACGGTGCAATTTCGGCTGTTGACTTTGACATGGGGCAGGCATTGGCAAATCCGCTTCTGGGCAAGCTTGACCTCTCGGCCGATGTGAATGCCCTTTTCGGTTCAGGCAGCAGGGGGATGGATGTGAGGATTGACACCATAAATGTAAGGAGGTTCGGATTTAATGGGTATGATTATTCCCATATCATGGCTGAGGGAAGGTATACGGACAAGTTCTTCAACGGAAGCATCTCTTGTCATGACCCTAACCTTCACTTCATATTCCAGGGACTCTTCTCCTTTGCAAAGGAGACTGAAAGCAAGTATGATTTCAAGGCTCTGGTTCCGTATGTGAACCTTGATTCGCTGAACATCAATACCGGTACAGACATCAAGGAGGTGGGCTTCTCCACAACTGCCAACTTTACGCATGTGAAGGACAGCTATGTTACCGGAAAGGTGGAGATAAAGAATGCTGAGTACAGGACCTCTGCAGGCAAATACAAGTTGGGCAATGTGAAGATTCTCTCCATGAATTCCAACAAGATCTTTACAGCTTCCCTTGATTCCCCTTTTGCCAAGGCACGCTATTCCGGCCCAGGCCCTATAGACATGTTCATAAAAAAGGCTGCTGACATTACGGCTTTCTCAAAACTGGACAATCTGTTCAACAGGGA
The DNA here is from genome assembly GCA_964475015.1 of uncultured Muribaculaceae bacterium. Lineage (GTDB taxonomy): Bacteria > Bacteroidota > Bacteroidia > Bacteroidales > UBA932 > Egerieousia. The sequence goes on along the minus strand of CAYYVA010000002.1, from coordinate 75,441 downwards.
TACAACCGTTAAATCCAACAACGGCATGTATAATTTCTCTGCCCAGACCTTCAACACCCAGAACCTCTGCAGGGCAATCATGCCGGGGCTCTACATTATGGACAGTACATCCGTTAAGGTTACCATTGACAGAAAGGATAACCTTAAGGCAAGGCTGGAATCGGGCAGACTGGCAAACGGGGCAGATTTCCTCAAGAATTTAAGGCTGAATCTTACTGCCGGGAAAGGTAAGCCTTCAGTTGCAACGCTCTTCTCAAGGAACATAAGGTTTGCCGGCATGAGGATGGACAGCAGCACCATCAATATAAAGGCTGATACTAACCTCCTCAAGGCAGGGTTCAACTTCAGGAACGACTCTACTGAAGACAACAGCGCATCACTGCTTGCCGGGATACTCTTCAAGCCTGGCAGGGAGATGGATGTAGAGATTGACGGCTCTTCTGCAATCAGCCTGAAAGGGGAGAAGTGGAAATTTACTCCGGCCCACATTACAATTGCAGACTCCGCAGTGAATGTCTCCAACTTCAATATTGCCAACAATGACCAGATATTCTCACTTGACGGAGACATCTCAAGATATAATCCCGATACATTGAATTTCAGCCTGAAGAACTTCAATATAGGAATCATCAACCTTTTCCTTTCCAGGTCATTCAACCTTGAGGGGCATTTCTCCGGTAACGGGGTTGTTTCTGACCTTTACAGGGACCCTAAAGTGTTCTTTGACATCAACGGCGAGGATGTTTCCGTATATAACAACAAGGTTGGTACACTCAAGATGATGAGCAAATGGGATGCTCCAGGCAAGCGGCTGAACATATTGGTAAAATCCAATCTGGACGGCAGGCCCCATTTCTCTGCAACCGGCCACTACAGGCCTGATTCTTCTTACCTGAGCATGAACGCCTCACTTGAAGACCTCTCTGTCTGCTATTTTGAGCCGTTCCTGCAGGGGCTTGTTTCAAGGACAAGCGGAGGCCTGTCGGGAGAATTGAAGCTCTCCGGGCAGCTTGACAAGCTTTCCATTACAGGTGAAATGTGCCGTTTCAACAATTTGGGCTTCCTGCTTGACTTCACCCAGGTGCCATACAGGCTGAACGGCCCGTTCGAACTTACAGAGAAAGGAATCTTCTTGAAGAACCTTCCAATATATGACAGCTTCAACTCAAAGGGTACTGTAAACGGCAGCCTCACATACAATTATTTCAGGAACCTTGCGCTTGACATCAATGTGGACTTTACAGGGATGCAGTGCCTGAATACAACTGAGAAGGACAATGAGTTCTTCTATGGCAGCGCCTTTGCTACAGGTGCAGTACACCTCAAGGGCCCGCTTGAAAGGATCGGGATTGACATAGGTGTTGTCTCAAACAAGAATACTGTAATACATATTCCGCTCTCAAGTTCCGCAAACGCTTCACAGACAAACCTCCTTACATTTGTGGAGCCGGAAACTGACAGATGGATTGACCCGTATGATACACTTACGGTGAACCGTGCAAATGTGGTGAAGAGGGAGACACAGCTTGATGTTAACATGGAGGCAAGGCTCACCCCTGCGGCTGAGATAATGATAGAGATTGACAAATCTGTAGGTGATGTGATAAAGGCCAAGGGCAATGGTACAATTGACCTTGACATAAATCCTTCAAGGGAGATTTTTGACATATTCGGTGATTATCATGTGACAGACGGAAGCTATAAGTTTGTACTTGCCGGCTTTGCAGCAAAAGACTTTACCCTGCAGCCGGGAGGAACCATAAACTTCAACGGGGACATAACCAATACCAACCTCAATCTGGAGGCTGTATATCACACTAAGGCATCCATCAACCCATTGATAGCCGATACAAGCAGCGTCTCAACAAGGAGGAATGTGGATTGCATTATTGGTATGGAAGGGAAGATGATGAACCCCCAGCTCACCTTCTCAATAAATGTCCCTGACCTGGACCCTACAACCAAGATAAGGGTTGAGAGCGCCCTCAATACCCAGGGCAAGGTGCAGAAGCAGCTTATGGCCCTTCTGGTTTCAGGTGGCTTTATTCCCGACGAGCAGAGCGGCATTGCAAACAACTCATCGCTGCTGTATTCAAATGCCTCGGAAATCTTGAGCAACCAGATCAACATGATCTTCCAGCAGCTGGGAATCCCTCTTGACCTTGGATTGAACTACCAGCCGGGAGAGCGGGGTACTGATATATTTGATGTGGCTGTTTCAACCCAGCTGTTCAACAACAGGGTTGTGATCAACGGCAATATAGGCAATGACCCTTACGGCAACAGCAGCAGGGATGTGATAGGAAACATTGATGTGGAGATAAAGCTGGACAATCCTGGCAATGTGCGTCTGGATGTGTTCTCGCATGCAGAGGACCAGTATTCTACATATAATGACAACAACAACAGCCAGAGGAGCGGCGTAGGTATTGTCTATCAGAAGGAGTTCAATTCTTTCAAAAGTCTGTTGAAGGGCAAGTCAAAGGCCCAGAAGGCATACGAAAAGCAGGAGAGGGCCAGGAGGAAGGAACAGAAGAAATCCTTATAAATAGAGATGAAATAAATAAACCAGGGACGACGCAGTCTCCTCTACTTCGTCATCGCTTCGCGATAACTCGTAACCGTCGAATGAGGTCCCTGGTTTATTTATTTCATCTCCAATATGAATGCACTTTCTTTTGTTGCATTCTTCTGAGTCTTCTTAGTGGCAGCCGCCGCAACCGCATGATGAGCAGTCTGAACCACAGCTGTCACCGCATGAGTGCTGCACTTTCTCGTTGAAAAGGCCGTTTGTAAGTTCAGTTTCAGTAGCCTCCCTTACAGCCTCAACCTTACCGGTGAAGTGAAGTGCCGCACCTGCAAGCGGGTGGTTGAAGTTCATGATGATTGTATCCTCCTTAACCTCGTCAATTGCACCGTTCAGCCTGTTGCCCTCTGAATCCATCATAGGAAGCACGTTGCCAACTGTAAGGAGACCCTCCTCAATCTTGCCGTCAATCTCAAACATCTTCTTTTGGAGCTCCACAATTGCATCAGGGTTAACCTTGCCGTAACCCTCATCCTCTGTAAGAGTGAACTCAAAGGTGTCACCTACTTTCTTGCCTGCAATGTACTCCTCAAATTTAGGAAGAAGATAGCCTGTTCCATAGATGAACATCATTGGCTTCTCTGCTGATACAGTCTCAATAACATCGCCATCAACTTCCAATGTATATGATAACGAAACTACTTTGTTAAGATTTATTTCCATTTCCTTTATGTTTAGTTTATTAATTACAAAAATGATTCAAATTTCCCATTATCCCAAATTTACTTGGTTGCCCCTTTTCCTGTTACAGGCTTGCCCCAGCGGGTAATCTTGTATCCGATTGCCGTAAATGCCAATGATACTATAGGTGAGAGGATATTGAAGAAGCAGTATGGAAGATATGTAAGTGTTGATATTCCCAGTACGCTGCTCTGCATTGCCGCGCATGAGTTCCACGGGATAAGTACTGATGTTACGGTAGCGGAATCCTGCAGAGAACGGCTCAGAAGTTCAGGTGCATAACCCTCCTTCTTGTATATGTCAGCAAACATCTTGCCGGGGATGATGATAGACATATACTGGTCAGAAAGGGTAAGGTTGCTGATGATACATGTACCAAGTGTACTTCCTACAAGGCTTGTGCGGGATTTTATCACTTTTGTCATAGCCTCTGTAATTGCTCCAATGTATCCTCCTGCTTCCATTACACCTCCAAAAGCACATACGCACATTATAAGCCATACGGTATTGAGCATACCTGCCATACCGCTGGTGCTGGCAAGTTCTGTAAGCATAGGACTCTCTGTAACCACCTCAATTGGCATAGAAAGCACTTTAAGTGGTGCAATAATGAATGTCTGTGCAACAGTAGCCCCTTCTGGAACTATCTGTGCAATAATCTGCGGCTGTGCAAATACTGCAACTATTGAACTTAGTATTGCAGAGATAAACAATGTAAGGAATGCTGGAACCTTCTTGTACATCATAAAGATTGTTGAAGCCGGAATAAGCAGCAGCCACAATGAAATGTTGAAGGTTGAAGCAATCTGGGCACTCTCTGCAGCCACATCAAGGTTTGCATTTGAAGGGATGAGGAACCCTGCAACGGTAAAAATTATTCCAGTCAGAACCAGCAGAGGAATATTTGTGGTAAGTAGATATTTTACGTGTTTGTAAAGGTCTACCCCTGCTATTCCCGACGAAAGATATGTTGTATCGGAAAGGGGTGAAACTTTATCTCCGAAATATGCTCCCGATATTATTGCACCTGCAAGCCATCCGCTGTCGAACCCCATAATTTCACCGGCACTGAGCATTGCTATTCCTATAGTGCCAATAGTTGTCCAGGAACTTCCAAGAATCAACGAGATAAGTGCAGTGAAAATGAAAATCACCAGCAGGAAAATGGACGGGTTTATAAGTTTGAGTCCATAATAGATGAGTGTAGGCACTACCCCGGAAATCATCCATGATGATGTGATTGCCCCAATTGCCAGCAGGATGAAGAATACTCCTCCCGATTTGCTGAAGTTGTCTGCAATGCCCTCTTCCAGTTTCTCCCAGGAAATTTTCTGACGGAACATTGCAATGAGTGCTGCCACTACAGTTGCAACAAGAAGTGCTATCTGCGAAGGGCCTGCTGTAAGGTCATCACCAAAAAGTATTGAACCTATAACAATAAGTATTACCAAAACGCTTACCGGTATTATGGCAAGCCATCCTGTCATTTTTTTCATAATCAGATTCCTGTAAAGTTTACGTTTCCAAATGCAAGGGAAGGGATGAGCCACCTTGAACAGGTTCTTGCATCATTTCCAACCATTGCCAAATTGCGCCACAAAGATATAATATTGCCGCTGATATTCATCTCCCTTACAGGAAATAATATCTCTCCGCCCTCAAAATAGAATCCTTCTATTCCGTATGAGAAATCGCCGGTGAGCCCGTTGCAGTTTCCACCGTTGAAACCGGTTACCAGAATACCCTTTCCGGCTATCCTTACCATATCCCTGTATGTAAGGTTCCTCATCTCTTCAGGGAACCCCTCAAGTGAGAAGTGCGGAACCGATGCACTCTCAATTGTAGGTGCGCACCCCATCTTGTTTGCCGAGTAGGTGTTTATGAAATAGCTCTCCACAACACCCTCCCTTATGATATCCATAGGGTGCGTTGCAATTCCGTCCCCATCAAAGTAGCGGCTTCCCGACATCCCTTTCCAGTGGGGGTTGTCAATGAGGGTGAATTTCTCCGTGAATACCTTTTCACCCTTCTTTTCCATAAGGAAGGAGTTGCGCTGCTGGATATTGCTGCCGTTCAATGCCTGGAAGATTGGGGAGATGAGCCTGCTGGAACAGGTGTTGTCAACTATCATTGTCATTTCTCCTCCGGCCATCTCCTTGGGCCCCAATTTCTCAAGAGCCCTTTCAAGTGCAGCTGTTCCGCACCCCGCAAAGCTGAAATCCTTGTAGTGGAGTGATGATTCATACCACCATCCCTCACTGCGGGCATTGCCGCGCCCCTTTACCGAGCACTCTGCACTTACTGTAAAGTTGCTCTGCAGTGAATCCCCTTCAAAACCCTGGGAATCCACCATATACTGGTATTCCAGCATATCCCCGTACTCTGTGTTTACGGAAACAATCTTCTTGTTCCTGCCGTAAATCTCCTCCATTACCTCAAAGGCAATCTCCCTTTTTCTGGTAGGGTCCATTTCAAGGATATATGGGTCATACTGGTCCAGGTCATCCTCCTTGCCCCACCAGCATATCTCCTTGGGCGGGAGGGTCCTGCATTCGTCGGGAGTAAGATATGAGTTTGTCCTTACCGCTTCCCCTATGAATTTCTCAAGGTCCTCCTTTTCCAGGCGGTTGGTGGAGTAGGCTCCATATCTGCCGTTGGAGATTATCTGTATGTAGAGGTTGCGGTCGTTGGCATTCTGCAGGTTCTCAAGTTTGCCGTCAAGGGCTGAAAATGAGTTCTGGATACCCAGGTTCATGGTAATGCGGCATGCCTGTGCACCCTGTTTCATCACCATGTCCAAGGCCCTCTGGGCCGCCTCTACCTCAAATGAATTATCAATTCTATTTGTTTTCATCAATTGCTTCCTCCTACTACAAGCTTTTTTACCAGGATGCTCGGCATTCCGCATGAAACGGGTACATACTGCCCTTTTCCGCATGTCCAGGTGGCATTTTCCATCCTGCCGTTGTCTGCTACTCCGGTTATCTGCCTGAGGGCCTCCGGGCCGTTGCCAATCACATTCACATCCTTTATAGGCTGTGTGAGCTTCCCTTTCTCAATGAGCCAGCCGCTCTTTACATAGAAAGTGAAGTCTCCGGCGCCAATCTGCACCTGTCCGTTGCTGAAGTTGTCTACATATATTCCCTTCTTCACCTGGGAAATGAGCTCCTCTTCGGCCATTGTGCCGTTCTCCATATAGGTTGCCCTCATGCGGGGGATTGGCATATATCTGAATGATTCACGCCTTCCGTTTCCGGTAGGTGCAACACCATAGAATTTGGCACTTATGCGGTCATGCAGATAGGAATTGAGTATTCCGTCCTTTACAAGGTATGTCTTCTGCCCGGGGATTCCTTCATCATCAAAATTGCAGCTGCCGCGGTTCCCGGCAAGGGTTCCGTCATCCACAATGTTTATCCCTGCGGCGCACACCTGCTGTCCCATCATGTCTGAGAATATTGATGTCCCCTTACGGTTGAAATCGGCTTCAAAGGCGTGTCCCACAGCTTCATGAAGCAGTATTCCGCTCCCGCCTGCACCCATTACAACCGGCATTGCACCCCCTTTCGGCTGTGAGGCATTGAAGAGGAATGCAGTCTTGGATACAACCTCCGATGCAATCTCCTCCATAAGATCATCTGTAAGGAGTTCGAACCCCATCCTGAAGCTTCTGGATACACCGCCTGTCTCAGACCTCCCCTTGCCATCTTCCATTACACAATTGGCCACCACATTTATCATAGGCCTCTCATCTGTAAAGGCCTCTCCAAAAGAGTTGTAGAACAGCACAAGCGTGTTTGAGTCCGCTATCTTCCCGATAACTTTTGTGGTTCTTGTATCCTTGGAAAATATCTTCTCATTCAATTTCTGCAGGTGAGGGATCTTGTAGTCTATCCCTGTCTTGTCCCAATCCTTCCCGATAGGGTAGAGGTTTTCCCCCTTCAGGAGCTTTACCTCCCTTGATGCATCCACAACAGCAGTTGCCTCTTCAGCAATCTGGGCAGCTGTGAGGGCAGCCTTCTTCATAAGGGGCATGGTGGTAATCTCAGAATAGGCGTACCCGGTCTTTTCACCCTTTACAACCCTTATTCCCACACCATAATCAATGTGGGTTCCGGCAGCATTCACCTCCCCGTCCCTGAGGGTAAGCTCATTGATTACAGAATGCTCAAAGAAGATGTCGGCATATTCACCTCCCTTTGAGAGGGCGGTTGCAACAAGTTCCCTGAGGTCCTCCTCAGTCACTCCAAAGAAATTGAGATATTTTGTATAGTTCTGCATGCTTTCTCAGTTAACTCTCTTGAGGAGGATATTGTCAACAAGCTCTCCGGATGCAGCTTTATGGGTATATCTGATCTTCTTGCCCCCTTTATGCTGCAGTTCGCCAACTTTAACCCACTCGTTCTCACCTGCCTTGCTCTCCTTTAGGTTGTCTCCTGCAGCCCATTTGTATACTTCGTATTTTCCTGCAGGAATTTCAACACCCTCTTTCTTTCCGTTGAATACATATTTTACGGCAGCACCATCCTTAACGGCCTTCAGGTAGCTTGTACCGTTGTAGAATTTGCTGTTGTCCTTCAATGTCTGGAATCCGGCTGCAGCGGCAGGCTCCTCAATAATAATCCTGTAAGGGGCTCCCTCGCCAAGGTAATCTCCCAGTGCAAGCACATTGTGGTCTGCAAAGGTCCTAAGGTTCTCAAGTGATACCCACTCGCCATCCTTGTTCTGGCTGTAATATGTGTAAGGGGTCTCAAATGTCACTGCAAGAGTCTTCTCTCCTGAGTTGTTCCAGAACCACCCTTCGCAATATCTTGAACCCATCTTTGAGAAGCAGAGGTCCCTCTTGGCAAAATAAGGGTTGTCATTCATTGTGAGATTGGCAAGTACCATAAGGTTCTTGTAGAAGTAGTCAGATGAAGTCTCTGCAGTGTGTACCCAGTATGTTGCCTGGTGCATGCTCTGTGAGTGCATGTTGAGGAATACATCCACATTGCCCTGTGCAAGGAGCGACTTCAGGAATGCCCTCATGTTCTTTACCTCCTTGGTTGTAACCTCCTCAGGGTCATCCCAGTTTACCTCCATGTTCACACCGTTTGCATTTGAACGGCTGTTTCCTTCCACTACTCCGTCGGGATTAGTGAATGGGAGGATATGATATATTACATTTTCCCTCAGGGCATTTGCATAAGGGGTGTCTGATGTGAGCACATCAATCATCCTCTCAAGGTGCCAGCTGCCAGGTGTTTCGCTGGTATGTACTCGGCCGTGGATATAAACAACTTTCTTGTCTGCCTTGCCGTTCTTGTTGGTGATGGTAAGCAGTGGCATGTTCCTGCCGTGCTCACTCTGGCCTATTGAACTGAGGTCAACCCAATCATGTTTTACCCACTCCTGGATTTTGCCCAAAAGGCGGCTGTATGTATAAGGGATGTAGTATGCTATATACACTTCATCCTGGTCATAGGTCTTGATTATTGTCTTCTCATCCGGAGACTCAGCTGCAGAGAACCTTGTCCAGTTCTTGTTGTCATAGCTGTAGAACGGGCGGCGTGCATCAGAGTTCTTCACGTTCAGGATAACCTCCTTGTCCTTTACACCTGTCATCTTGAAGTAGTACCATCTTGCACTTGGGGCAAGGGTTGGGCGAGCAGGGTTTGCAGGGTCAAACCTGCTGTAGAAATCGTATGTTATCACCTCTTTGCCGTTCTTTGTCTCCTGTGATACAAGTTCGGCCTTTTCCATTGAGCCGCTCTCAAAATTTGAAGAGAATTTGATTTGTGCCGTTGCGGCTGTTGCTGCAAGCATGAATGCTGCTGCAGCCATTACTTTTATCATTTTCATATCTGTACTTTATTTGATTTTTCCTTTTCTTCCCTAAGTGTAGCAGCGTATGCAAACAATGCAAAGTCCCCTTTGCAAGGGTCTCCGGGGAATGCTTCCTTTAAAAATTCAGTTATTTCATGAGCAGTGGTGATGTCTGCGCTGTTGCGGGAGGTCACTCCAAGATTCAGGGAACTCCTGTGTACGTGTACATCCAATGGAATCACCAGTTCTGCCGGTGTGATCCCTTTCCAGAGCCCCAGGTCCACAATCCCGTCATTGCGTACCATCCAACGGCGGAGCATGTGGATTTTCTTGTTGGCTGCCTTAGGGTCACTTTTCTGCCCATAAACTTTTACACGGAACCCGTCGGGAGTAAGGGCCTCAAGGGTTTCATTCTTGCTGTAAAACTCCCTGAGCCTGCCGCATATTGCTGCAAATTCACTCCATTTTATGGTGCGGTGGAGGCTCGCATCCTCATCCCTGTAGCTTCCGGCCATAACATACCTGTATGGTTCCCACCCCATTTCATCAAAGGCCCTCTTGCAGTCCCTCACAATCATATCCCTCCGGCCCCAGGCCAGATGCGCGGCAATCACAGCTGCAATCTCCACATCCTGCAGGGTATATTTCCTTCCCGACAGATTCTCTCCGCCACTTTCCACCCCACAGCCTTCTGCAACATCCTTGCAGGTACCGGCATTACCAAGCCCCGGAATCCCCTCCTTGCCCTGCATCAGCCTTGCAAAATGCTTTGGGAAAATGATGGGATCCCCCTGGAAATACTTTTCGTTATTGTATTGTGCAGCCAATTGCTGTAAGATATGCATATTATTTTCCATAATACGCAAAGATATGCAAAACAGAATTTATTTAGAAATCTACTGATACCCCACCTAAGTATTCAGCACCTCTCAGGGCCACTCTTCTGGTTATTGTTGATGCTTCAGTAAAGTAAGTATATTGATAGTAATTCTCATTAGTGATATTTTGCATTTTAATCCACAATTCAATCCTTTTACTGAGTTTATATCCGGCAGACAAATTAACGAACATTAGAGATATATTTTTACTCCCTTTGTGACTTTGTCTAAAATGATTGATGCTTCCTTTTAGTTCAATCTGCTTGATGGGGTATATAACAAGAGAGCCTTTATTTGTATAGCTCTTTATTTTGCTTTCTATAGATTCATCCGTAAATGAATTAGAAGAATAATTACCTGAATAAGTAAAAGTTACATAGTCATTTGGAGAATATTGCAGATTTATTTCTGATGATATCCCATCGGTTTTATAGTTATATGGTTTCCCTTGCAGATACTGTTGGCCATTATCATTGCTTATTACAACATTACCCTCTATTGAGAACTTGTTAATTCCAAACAGTTTCCTTGCATTAATTATCAGACTCTTTTGCCTGCTATGGCTTTTACCCTTTTCATATACAAGATAAGTCAAATCTTTCAAGACAGTTTCCCAAGGCATCAGGTTAGAATTTATACCGCTGAAAATTCCTGTTAAACTGCAGCTGAAGAATTTCCCAAGATTATTGTACGAAAATCCTCCGCTTATATTGAATAATTCTCTATTTTCTAATTCATTATATGCCTTAAAATCTCTATAGCCGGTATATATGTAGTTATTGGCCATGTACTCAATGCCACCAATATTATTATTGGCGGTACCTCTGATGTTTAATGTAAGATCATTTCCTATCTTATATTTTATTGCAAGCAAGGGACTGTAAAGAAGATAGAAGTTATTCTTGCTTGAGAGGATATCGTATCTTATTGTGAGCGGAAAATGTAAATTTATATTTAATTTGTGGTTATTCATTACAATTTCAGGCCTCAAATAAGGCTGTATTGTGAATAGCTTGATGTCATTGAAGGTACTGTCAGATTTTGGGCTGAATATGGATTTATAATTGTTATTTCCCAATTTTATTCCAGGGGTCAAAGAATAGGTGATACTGTTTTTTCTTTTGGACAATTTGGCAAACATGTCTCCTTCAAAGGATTTGGAATTAATTTCCTGTACAAATGTCTTATTCTCAAATCCCTCCACATGCTCCTTGTGTCCAACAACCATTTGCTGGTCTTGGTTTGTAAATATAAATTTTGCATTCAGCCGTAAAGCCTTTTTACCAAATCTATTTGCTATAATTTCAATATCATTGGAAATAGAGTATTTTGGGAGTTCATAATTTTGGGTATAATTGTTGCCTGAGCCCCAAATTTTCCCGGAAGCATCATCAAAATACACCCTGTACTTCAAGATATTTTCAATATATCGTTTGTCTTTATTTGAAGTATAGGTAATATCACCACTTATGGCTACATTGTTTTTATGTAAATGAGAACTGTCTGCAATATAAATGGCATCTTCATCTTTTGGATAAAACACTTTGCTAATATCAATATTGTCATCAATCCTGTCTGTAGTAATGACAAGAGTGCCTTTAATGTCGTTCTCCTTGTTTATCTTTTTAAGGCTGCTTATTGTTGCTGCATTTGAGTTGTTGTTATAATACAGATTCTTGTCAATAGGTAAAAGAGAAGAATGAACATAGAACAGGTCTTTTATGCCATATTTAAATTCATCTAAAGAATATACTCCCGGTTTAATATTATGAAGTGCAGTTTCTGTTATAATATCTTCTCCTGTATTGTCGGTTTTTGCAGTTATTATAGTCTGGCTTTCAGAGGAAAAATTCATGGCATTGAATTTCGCAGAATAAAGCATTTCATTCTCAGATGAAGCTCCAGCCTGTAACCCAATTGATAGAAGCCATTTGCTTTTTGCTTTTTCTTTAAGTTTGATGTTCAATGCATGGCCATTGCTTATTTCAACCTGTTTTAAGGCCTTGACAGGCTGGTGGTTATGATATACATTTATTGATGCTATATCATCTGCCCTAATATTTCTGATGGCAATGCCGTATCTGCCACCCAACAGATCCATATCTTCTATATACAGTTTGTTTATCTGTTGGCCGTTTATAGTCACTCCGCCATTAGATGTGACTTTAACATTAGGCAATCTGTTTAATACTTGTGCCAAAGTTTTGTCTTCCCTCTTTTTGAATGTGGAGATATCATAAGTGACAGTATCTGCATCAATTTTTACAGCTACCGGTTTTACCGTTATGCTCTTAAGCATTTGTACACTTTCTGTAAGAGATACATTCTTTATTATATCAACCTGAGGCTGGGAAGAAAAAGTGACCTTACTCTGATTATATCCCATTTGATAAAACACAATATGGCTATATTCCCCTTTTGGAGCTATTGAATACATTCCTTTGGAATCAGCAACTGTGTAACAGGTGAGTTTATTTCCATTATAAACATACACAATTGCTGATGGAACAGGCTCCTTAGTAAAAGCATCGGTTATTGTCCCACTGATTTTACTCTGTGAGAGCATTATATTCCCGATAAACATCAGAAATATTATAGTAACAATGCTTCTTTTCATAGGTTCAGCTACTTGTAATCAGGAGAAAATAGTGGTATGTATTTCTCTTTTGGAGACTTGTCTCCGTAGGTTGAATACACACCCATGTACATTTCTAAAAATGTATCTGAATCCTCGTTGAAGAGGATGTCGGCTTTTATAAAATCTTTTAATGACAGCTTTTTCTGTCGGGGCATATCCAATACTGCAAGGAATATCTGTGGAGGATCATTAAATTTTCCGTAATCAAGGCATTCAAATTTAAAGTATCCGTTTGCTTCCTCTGCTTTCAATACAAGCCCAGGGAGACCCCATAAAAGCCAAGGGCCTTCATTCACAGGAATTTCTGTTGCAAACCATACTTTCCATAATCTTCCGCCAATATTGCATGTTGCCTTATTGCAAAGAACCCCATTTACGGTAAGTGTATCTGGATGAATCTCCCAATTTGGGACATTAAGTTTGCTTTCTGTATGATATATCTCAGTTATAAATCTTTTTGACAGCTTGAATATTTGTTCTTTATAGTTCTTGTCCAATACCCATTTCTCTCCATCTGGATAGGATCTTAGTTTCTCCATAATTGAATATGTATCCATTCCAGCAGATAAAAGTGCATGTGCAATGGAGTCCCTATATTGGGTATTTCTGCTATAAAACAATGAGTGTCCGCTATTACATACATCCAAGTACATAATATCTGAATAATACCCTCTGATAGTAGAATCTTTCTTAAAGTAAAATTTGTATTCTGCCCTGAAGTTGACGGTATTATCCAATATCTCTTGCCCACTAAGGGCAAGAGATATAAAACTCATAAGAGAAACAATAATGAATTTTTTCATCGTGATTATTGTTTACTCAATTGGCATACTTTCTCTACAATACTTTGCTTCAAAATAATCTGACCAGAATAAAACTTCAGCGTCAGTTAATTCGTAAGCAAATGTTTTGTAGCCTGTAACACCACAGGTGGTAATAAAACCGTAATGGTACTCTGCTGCAATTGCAGAAATTGAGATGAGCAGAAGTGCTCCAAGAATAGATAGAAACCTCTTTTTCATGACAGATGATTTTAAGGGGTTAGTAATTTTTGCAATAATATAAAATATTATTGAATTTTCCAATGATTTTCCCTTTATGTGCAAAAAAGATGGTGACCCAAAAGCATAGAGCAATGGGTTGCCATCTTTTCCTTATTATTCGAACAAAGGATAGAAGCGTATCTCTAATTTGTTCTACTATGCTCGTTTTTCATGGCGTATATTGCTATTGAATGTGACTATACGTACACAACAACTTTCAGCAACATGCGGGGATTGAAACTGCTGGTGCCACCACCTTTATAAGTGGCTTCAATGACACTGATGTCAAACTTGTCAAGGATGTCACTTACAATGCGTACAGGATGAGAAAGTGGAATAAGCTCGCCCAATGATGGAGGAAGTAGAAGAGAATCGTTTTGATTGTAAGATTTATGTATTACTTTTGCCATACTCGTTTTGTCTTGGAAAGGGTTATTAACTTTTTATGTGGTAGTTTAAAGATAGTAAATATTTTTCAGACAAATAATAGCTATTCTCTTGTCAATCAAAAGAATAGCTATCTTTTTTCACAAATACACATTCTCATCCTTACCGTACTGCAACAGCAATGGGCCACAAAATATCCTGAGGGGCGTAGGCAATCATTGCAGATGAGCCGTCAAATTTCCGTCTGTTTGAACAGATGCCTCCTCGTGGACAAACTGGGGCATCTGTGAGTTAGGAAATTAGGCTCAGATGGAATAGATTGCTAGCCATACCGAAGGCCATTTTGGGGAACATTGATGTGGAAGGAAGGTGAGAAAAGGAGTGGGTATAGTACAAAAAGTAAGAGGGCAACCCTTTTGGGTCACCCTCTTTTAAAATTCTGCAAAACCAGATTATTTCTTCTTGTAACGGCTGTAGAACTTGTCAACCCTACCTGCAGTATCAACAAGCTTCATCTTACCAGTGTAGAATGGGTGAGAAGTGTTTGAGATCTCAAGTTTCATTACAGGGTAAGTTACGCCGTCAATATCAATTGTCTCTTTTGTGTTTACACATGAACGTGTAATGAATACAACGTCGTTTGACATATCCTTGAAAGCTACAAGACGGTAGCTATCGGGATGAATACCTTTTTTCATTTCTTTATTGTGTTTAAATGTTAATTTTCAGCGCGCAAATGTAACAATTCAATTTGTGATTGCAAAATTTATTGCACTAAAATTCATTCATTCTGCCATTATTCCCTGTTTGAGAACTTTGCAAGAAGCTTCAGAAGCTCCAGATAGAGCCATACAAGGGTTACTGTAAGGCCGAAAGCACCGTACCACTCCATGTATTTTGGGGCACCTGCATCTGAAGCCTGGCGGATGAACTCATAGTCCATAAGGAGGCTGAAGGCTGCTACGGCAACAATCACAAGGCTGATGCCAATGCTAAGCGGGCTGCTGTTGTGGAGCATGCTGAGGTTAACACCAAAGAGTGATACTATCCAGCTTCCCACATAGAACACCATTATTGAGATGAGTGCTATTGTAAGTACCTTCATGAATGTGCCGTTTACCTTTATGAGGCCGCTTCTATACACTGTAAGCATCACAAGGGCTGTAACCAATGTAAGGGCTACTGCATTTATCACAATGTTGGGGGCAGTAAGGGCAAACTGCTCGTTGAAGATTGCTGAGATGCCACCCAGTGCAAGACCTTCAGCCGCTGCATATACAGGGGAGAGGAACTGGGCCATCTTAGGCTTGAATGAGATTATCATTGCCATTACAAATGCCGCAATGAGGCCACCGAACATCCATCCTGTAATGGATTGCGGATTTACTGCATTATAGTAAAGCTTCCAGGTGTATGCTGCACCTGCAATTACCATCAGCAACAGCAGCAGTGTCTTTGTTGCTGTTCCTCCAACTGTCATTACGCCAGTGTTAGCGTATGCATAATTCTGTTTTCTGAAAATTTCCTGGTTCAGTACCGGATTTGCCATAGTGTCAAAATTTAATTGATTATTTATCGGGAAGCAGATTTATTTGATCCTGAAAAGCTGGTCCTCCTCATATAGCAGTGCCTTCTTGGCTTTTCTGATCCATTTCTGCTCCTCTACCTTTATATGCTCCTTAATATCGTGCCAATCCCCATTTCCTGCCACAAAGTCAATCAGCTCCTTGTCTCCCAGCAGCAGTTCAATGGCTGTCTTGTCATTTCCTGCCTCATATTTGCCCGGGCGGAATTCAAACTCGGGGCAAGTATCGTGCAGGAACCTCATTACCCTCAAGTTGTGTGCCAATGCGTGGTACTGCATGTTTGGATTTGGAATGAACTGGAAACCGAAGCAGCACTCATCATTCCATTTGTGGAAAGTTGGGATAAACCTGAGCCACCTTACCCAGATGCCTTCGTCTGCAATAGGGGAGTTCTTGTCATTCCACCCCTGCAGGCTATGCTCCTTGCAGTATCCTTGCAGATTTTCCATGTATGGTGCCCCGAACATCTCAAACGGGCGGGTGGTACCTCTTCCCTCGCTCACATTTGTCCCCTCCCAGAGGCACTGGCCGCTGTAGAAGTGGGCTGTGAAAAGGCCCGGGAAGTTTGGTGAAGGGGGAATGCTCCAAGGCATAAGCTCCCTGTTCACTGCAGAGGCTTTATATGATATTATATGCAGCGGGAATTTGGCATTAATCTCATTATAAAGCATATATGAAATCTCACCAATAGTAAGGCCGTGCCTGTGCACTATCCCTTCAATGCCTATGAATGACCTATAGCCTGCCCTGAGGGCTGTACCCTCAACCTGTCTGCCTGCCGGATTGATGCGGTCAATAATATATACAGGCAAATCCATCTCGTTTGCCTTAAGCACCTTGAACAGGTTGAATATGGTTGAGAGATATGTGTAATATCTGCATCCCACATCCTGAAGCTCAATGATGAGGGCATCAATCTCCTGCAAATCCTTGAGGCTTGCAGCCAATGATTCCTCCTTGCTGCCATAAAGGGATATGAACTCCACACCCTCCAGCAGCCTGCTGTAGGCATCACCGCTGTTCAGCTTCACCTGGTCCTGAAGCTCGCCGAACAGGCCGTGCTCCGGCATGAAAACCTTTGTGAGTCTGCCCCTGCGTGCCACACTCTCAAACAGATATTCCCCTCTCTCAGGGTCCCATGCTGTCTGGTTGCACAGCACTCCCAGTTTACCCCTCTGCAGCACCAGATCCGGCTGCTCAAACAATGAAGTTGTCCTGAATGAAAACATATTTATTTATTTTTAAGGTCAAAGTACATGAGCCGAGTTGTAATGTCATTATCCTTTATATGATAATATACTTTCTCCTCATCTTCTGTCTTATGTAAAAATTTAAAACCGTTTCTTTCGTAAAACTTTAAAGTCCTTGGATTATTATAAGCATCTACTACAAGAAATCTACATCCGGTTTTATTGTCTTCCGCTCTAAACCAGTCTTTTATAAAACCTATTAACTGACTCCCTATTTGTTGTCCTTGAAATTCAGAATTAATTCCAATCCTGCCTATAAGAGCAGCCGGATAACTTCTTCCTCTTTTAGGATTATCTATAGGACGATTCAGCCTGTTTTTTGCAGATGAGCCTAAATAAGTTGTTTTGATGCTGTCATTAGCCAGTGTAAATAGAGCAACAATCTTATGTGGTTTGCTTTCAGTTATCCAGCAATATGTTTTCCCCATAAGCTCGTCTGCATATTTCTTGGCATCATTCATGAAGAAATCATCAAGGTCTGCATTGCCGCAATTGAACTTATCACAATTTGCAATAACCTCATCTGACAATTGTATCATTACACAACTGTCATACAAAGAAAATCTGTTTGTCATCCCGATAAATTCTAGAATTTGAATGACTTTGATTTCTTTATTACATCCTTGATCCTTTCGGCTTCCTGATCAGTAAGCCTGGGCGTCTGGTTCTGACTATTGGCATCTGCCGCAGATACGAAATCCACCGCACATTGCCCTTTCAACACAGGAATCATTTTAATCGACATTGCCATAATACATATAAGATTTAGATATTTAACTATTTATACTGCAAATATAATTCCAAAAATTAATCCGGCAAAAGATAATCTGACGATTATTAAGAATTTAATATTGCACCGCAATCTGTCAGTTTGTTTATCCACAAATTGGCATCATTGGCAGCCATTTCCTTATTTATCCCATACCTATCCTTCAAAAATCCCGCTGCATCCTCTGCTGTAAACTCCTTCTTGCAGAACTCCTCCCAGAGTGCCGCGGCACTTTCATTGAAGGAAATTATCCTGGTCATATCCACACCGTGGGTCCCTTGTCTTACCACAACCTTCTCACCGGCTATCTCCCTCATTATGTATTTGCTGTCTATTTTCATAATTGTAAAATTATTTATTACCGGGCAAATTTAGCTATTTTTTATTTTTTACGTTGTCCTTTTTTCTAATCTGTTGAATTATTGGCGGTTATATATAACGCTTGAGTGTATTTCAAATGTTTTGAATTTATATACTTCTAACAATCAGGTAATTGTAAAAAAGGACAACGTAAAAATAAAATAATTTGCAATTAAAAAATATGTTGTTTAGCTTTGCATTGCAAATGGTTCCTAATGGAGCATTACTCTCCAGCGGGAGAATAGGGAATCCGGTGTGAATCCGGGACAATACCTGTTGCTGTGAATTCCATTCCTCAAGGAATTTGAATTTGCCGGACTCTTTGCCACTGGCGCTTGGCGCTGGGAAGGCTCGGCAAATGGAATAAGTCAGAAGACCTGCCACTTTGCATTATACGATTGAGCCTGCAGGTTACGGGTGAAAATCAAAACAGTTTTTATCCGTATTACAAATTGCAGAGAGGAGAGTAGGTCAGCCGGCTTGTCGTATTGTATCATTTACAATTGACTTTTCCTACATTCTTACTAAGCATATAAGTATCCGTAAAGGCGTGTTTTGAGTTTTACTGTACCCCGGTTCAGGTAACATTAACAACTTAAAACACGTTTTTTTATGGAAAAACCAATCTATGTACAACCTGAAGTTTAGGTAATTGAAATTGAAGTTGAAAAAGGATTTGCAACAAGCGGCGGATCAGGTGTATCACCTTTAGATCCATGGGCCATTATTCAATAACTTAACAATCAGAATCATGAAAAAGATATTATTTGTTTTGGCGCTTGCTCTAATTCTTATGGGCTGCACCAAAGAAGAGTCAATCATTCTTCCCGACAGTTATACCATTACAGGTTATTCAAATACCCTAACAAAAACAGATTTTGGCACTCCAGGAGCCAACTCTATACCATTTGTATGGAGTGAAGGAGACAAGATATGGAGCGGAACTAAAGAGAGTTCTGCTGCTGAAATTCATTCTCATGGCGGTGCAACATTCACATTCACATCTGAGCCGGCAGGTACAGTATATTATAATATGACCGGTGAATCACCAACTGCTGCCTGGATTCCTGTGGTGCAGGATGCATCAAAATCTTTGGGTGAGAATGGTGATTTTGGATATGCAGAGATTCAAGACGGCACTTTTGTATTGAATCATGCTACTGCATATATTTGGTTCAATTTAAAGTCACTCCCATCCGGTGCTGTCCTTAAATCAATCAGGATTCATTCAGGTAAAGACATAATTGCAGGAAGCGCCACTTTTGGCGGTTCAGGTTTTACAGTTACTGACGGAAGGAGCATTATAGAGCTCAAGACCAACATCTCATCACCTACAACCGGAGCTGACGCAGTCATGGTTGTATATCCTGGAACCGTATCAAGTGCAACGGTCACATATCAGTTTGCAATTGGTAATGATACAAGATATTACGAGCAGACACTCTCTTCAAAGACACTTGAAGCCGGAAAGACATATAAGATAGATGCAGACCTTTCAGGTGTTGCTCTGAAAGAATATGTACTCCGTACCCTTACATTTGAAGATAACCATACAATGTTTGACAGGTATTCAATTACAGGATATGAAAGCTCTACAGATTCATATTATGACCACTTCGTTTCAGTTTGGACTGCTTTGATTGATTCTCCTGAATATGGAGGGCCGCTTACATATGGAGATATGGGATTCAATGGTGAAATGAGAGGTTGTGATTATAATTGGTATGATTACAATAATACATTCATTGCCTCAGAGTTCCCTGTAAACTATGGTTCAAGAGTGTATTGGGGAGGAGGTCATATAGTATCTCATTATGCATCTGAAGATTATACTACATATGGCACCTATGAGCATCAGCAGTGTGTCTATGGAACCGGTGAAGTGTATGGAGAAACTCTGACCGGTGGAAATGGCAATTCTAAAAACTTTGGAATCCACTATGGCTATATTGATGGTTCAGACTATAATAAGACAGAAGTGCTTCCATACATTTATTTTAAAGATAATGTTGAAAGAGTGATTGACCATATGTACGTAAACAATTCATGTTATGCAATCAGCTGCTATATGGATGGTAATGGCCTTACCGTCAAGATTGGACCTAATGATTGGAGTAAGGTCACCGCAACCGGTTACGATCTGGATGGTAATGCAACAACCTGT
This sequence comes from uncultured Muribaculaceae bacterium, assembly GCA_964475015.1. Classification (GTDB taxonomy): domain Bacteria; phylum Bacteroidota; class Bacteroidia; order Bacteroidales; family UBA932; genus Egerieousia. The sequence continues at coordinate 55,293 of CAYYVA010000002.1, read as the reverse complement.
GATATCTATCTGTGCAATGGCCCTGACAACATTGTCACAGAATGGACAAAATGGGATTTGAGCAGTCTGGGAGCGGTTGTAAAGGTTGAATTCAACATCCTAGGTACTAGTGATAATAGCTATGGATATAGCCAACCTTCATATTTTGCGTATGATGACCTCGCTGTCCGTTTCTAACAATTCATATCAGATGAAAAAACAATTTTTATATATGATGGCGGTAGTATTGGTTGCCTCATCCTGTAACAAGGATGAGGTGATCGGTACCACTGTAGATGATTTTTACAGGGCCAAGACTGAAACTTCTCAAGCTGCGTGGAACAAGGTTTATGAGTATATGCCTGCTCCGGGGCAGTTTATCAATGAAACAAAGACAGGTGGTTTTACAGGAAATGAGACAACTCCCCAGGCGGCGGCAGATTATGCACACAAAAGGATGCAGGACAATCTGTTCGTTTCTCTTGGAGGTTTTGGAGGGTATCTTACAGTTGGGTTTGACCACAGCATAGATAATGTTCCCGGCTATGACCTTGCAATAAGGGGCAACTCTTTCAAGGGCTCTTCTGAGCCGGGAATTGTATGGGTAATGCAGGATGAAAACGGCAATTCCCTTCCCGACGACACCTGGTATGAACTTAAGGGGTGTGAGACAGGCAACGAAGGGACAATCCAAAACTATGAGGTTACCTATTACAGGCCGTCAGGGCCCGGAATGCCTGTACAATGGACTGATAATACGGGTGCCAGTGGTGAGATAGACTATCTGAAAACCTATCACAACCAGGAGTATTATTATCCGTTATGGATAAAGGAGGACAGCTATACCTTGAAAGGCACCTGCCTTCATGCCATGAATTATGACCAGTCTGGAAACGGCACATATTGGGTACAGCCGGAGTATGACTGGGGTTATGCAGATAACTATAGCCCTACTGATTTTTACAGCGGTACCTCAGAGGAACTCAGGTCATGTAATTTCCTTGATTTTTCAAATGCTACAGATTCAAATGGAAATGTGGTTGAACTGAAGTTCGTTGATTTCATAAAGGTTCAGACAGCCCTCAATACAAAGAGCGGCTGGTTGGGAGAGAACTCAACTGAGGTATTCGGATTTTATGATTACAGTATGTTAAATCAAGCCAACTGATGCATATAATATTGGTTATTTTTAAGTATGTTCTGCAGTTGCTCCTGTTGGCTGGAGCAACTGCTTGCATGAAATGGGACTTGGGAGAACAGGAAAGAATTGATTTCCCTCCCCATGGCCTTTACATTACCAATGAGGGAAATTTCCAGTATGGAAATGCTACCCTCTCTTTTTATAATCCCGATGATAAAACCATTGAAAATGAGGTGTTTTACCGTGTCAACCAGATGAAGCTGGGAGATGTGGCGCAGTCCATGTCCATAAGGGATTCCATAGGATGGATTGTGGTTAACAATTCCCATGTGATATTTGCAGTAGATATAAATACCTGCAAGGAAATTGGAAGGATTACCAATTTCACCTCGCCGAGATATATCCATTTCCTCTCAGATGAAAAGGCGTATGTCACCCAGATCTGGGACAACAGGATATTTATTATCAATCCAATGACTTTCCAGATTACCGGCTATATCCAATGCCCCAACATGACAATGGAGCAGGGATCCACGGAACAGATGGTACAGTACGGGAAATATGTTTATGTAAACTGCTGGTCATACCAGAACAGGATACTAAAGATTGATACTGAAACTGATACTGTTGCAGATGAACTTGTTGTGGGAATACAGCCAACCTCCCTTGTACTGGATAAGAACAACAAGATGTGGACAGTTACAGACGGCGGCTATGAGGGAAGCCCTTATGGCCATGAAGCACCCTCCCTGTACTGCATTGATGCAGAAACATTCACTATTGAGAAGCAGTTCAGGTTCAAGTTCGGGGATGCACCTTCTGAGGTTCAGCTCAACGGAGACAGGAGCATGCTCTACTGGATAAATGATGATATCTGGGAGATGTCAGTTGATGCTGAGAATCTTCCTGATGAGCCTTTCCTCAATGCGGCAGGCACTATCTATTACGGCCTTACAGTTTCCCCTTATAATGGAGATGTGTATATTGCAGATGCCATTGATTATCAGCAGCAGGGGATGATTCTCAGATACTCTGCAAAAGGGGAGAAGCTTGACAGTTTTTATGTAGGTATTATTCCAGGTGCATTCTGCTGGAAATAATTTGATCAGAATCATGAAATATATTTGTACATCAGTATCCCGACAGTTTTTGTTGGCAATGCTCATAATCTTGTCGGGAAGAGGAATATTTGCCCAGGAGAGGGATACAACCCATAAATGGCACTTCAGGTTAGATGAGGTGAGTGTGGTTGCCAAGCGCCCAATGAAGGAGATAGGTATACAGAAGACAGCCTTTGATTCTCTGGAGCTAAAGGAGAACATTTCACTCTCAATGGCAGATGTACTCACCTACAATGCTCCGGTATTTGTTAAAAGCTATGGCAGGGCAACCCTCTCAACAGTTTCTTTCAGGGGTACATCCCCTTCACATACCCAGGTTACATGGAATGACATGAAAATCAACAGTCCCATGCTGGGAATGACTGATTTTTCAACCATACCTTCCTATTTCATTGATGATGCCCAGCTGCTGCATGGAACCTCTTCCGTAAACGAAACTGGAGGAGGGCTCGGCGGTGCCATCAAGCTCTCCACAAAACCTGCACAGCAGGAGGGGTTCGGACTACAGTATATTCAAGGAATAGGCTCGTTCAGCACCTATGATGAGTTCCTGAGGCTCAGCTGGGGAAATGAGAGGTGGCAGACATCTACCAGGTTTGTATATTCTTCATCTCCAAATGACTATAAGTATATTAACCATGATAAAAAGGAGAACATATATGAGGACAACAAGCTGGTTGGGCAGTACTATCCGGTGGAGAGGAACCGCAGCGGGGCCTATAAGGATATGCATTTCCTGCAGGAGGCCTATTACAATACCGGTAAAGGGGACCGCTTTGGGATGAACCTGTGGTATATAAATTCCAACAGGGAATTGGCGATGCTCACTACAGATTATGCTGAGGATACAGATTTTGAGAACCGGCAGCGAGAGCATACTCTCAGGAGTATCCTCACCTGGGACCATTTTGCAGAAAAATGGAAAGGAGGAGCCAAGGCAGGGTATATAAATACCTGGATGGCTTATGATTATAAAAGGGATGCCGGTAATGGAATCCTTACCCCAATGACCCGTTCCAGGAGTAAGGTGAATACCATCTACGGGCAGGTAAACGGCGAATATACACCCAAGAAGGAGTGGTATTTTACGGGGAATCTCTCCCTTCACCAACATTTTGTGGAGAGTGCAGACAAGAACATTATCCTGCAGGAGGGGAACAAGGCTGTAGTTGGGTATGACAAGGGAAGAGTGGAACTGTCGGGAAGCATATCTGCAAAATGGCGCCCTTTGGAGAGGATTGGGGTATCTGTTGTGCTGAGGGAGGAGATGTATGGGGAGGTGTGGACACCACTAATTCCGGCACTATTCCTTGATGGAGTTCTTTCTGAAAAACTGAATCTTGTGGCAAAAGCTTCAGTTTCAAGTAACTACCGCTATCCAACCCTTAATGATATGTACTTCCTTCCAGGAGGTAACCCGCAGCTGAAGCCAGAGGAGGGGTTTACTTATGATGCTGGCCTGAGCATGGAGGTGAAAATGGGGGAGAAGTGTGCCATAAAAGCCGGAGCCTCCTGGTTTGATTCATACATAGATAACTGGATTATATGGCTCCCGACAACCAAAGGATTCTTCTCACCCCGCAATATCAAGAGGGTACATGCCTACGGTGTGGAAGGGAACGGTGAATTTTCTGTTGTGTTTTCTCCACAGTGGAAGCTTGATCTTCAGGGAACCCTCTCCTGGACACCTTCAATCAACGAGGGGGAACCTGTTAGCCCTGCAGACAAATCTGTAGGTAAACAACTCCCGTATGTACCTGAGTATTCGGCAACTGTAAACGGCAGACTATACTGGAGAAACTGGTCATTCCTTTATAAATGGTGCCATTACAGCCCCAGATACACAATGTCCAGCAACGACATTTCCCTCTCTGGCAAATTGCCAAGCTACTATATGAGCAACATCACACTGGAAAGGATTCTGGATTTCAGTTTTGCTGAAATATCCCTCAAGGGTACGGTGAACAACCTCTTTGACGAAGATTATCTTTCTGTACTGAGCCGTCCCATGCCGGGAACAAATTTCGAACTGTTCATAGGGGTGAAGCCGAAGTTCAGATGATTGTTACTATATTTGCATACAATTGATTGTAATCCATGCTTGTAAAAGGAGATCTAATATTGTTTGCCCTCTTGAAGGGATCCCTGCACAATGAGGTGCCGCAGCAGGATTGTTTCCGGCAGGCAACACCTGCAGAATGGCAGGAATGCTATGATACTGCGGCAAGGCATGGGGTGCTGGCGCTTGCTTGGGACGGTCTGATGCTTCTCCCCAAGGAACTGCATCCGTCCAAGCAGCTGAAGTTCCAGTGGGCATTGAATGTGGAGAAGTATGAGGCTAAGCACCAAAGGTATTGCAGGACAGCTGCAGAGCTATTGGATTTCTATCAGAAGAATGGAATAGAAGTGGTGCAGATGAAGGGTGTTGGGCTGGCATCTTCCTATAACAAGCCGTCTCATAGGGAAGGGGGAGACATTGATATCTACACATACTCTGCAGACATCTCAAAAATGTCCCATGACTATGCGAACAAGCTTGCCAACGAGCTTATGGCCCAGCAGGGGATTGAGGTTGATTACAGCCATTCTGAGAAGCACAGCAATTTCTATTTCAAGGGGATACCGGTTGAGAATCACAAATGGTTTGTAAACATTGAGGTAAATCCCAAATTCCTCACCCAGCTCAATAATATCCTCTTCAAGGTGCTTGAGCCACAGAAGGCAACCCTTCTGGATGGGGAGTGCAGCATACCTGTACCATCTGCAAGGTTCAACACACTATTCCTGGCTTACCACTCATTCCAGCATTTTGGAGCCGGGTTGGCCCTGCATCATCTGTATGATTGGGCAAACCATATCAAGAGGAACGGCATTCATCTTCCCGATGAAATTACAGAACCGTCCTTCCTCAGGTCAATTGCAGCATTCACACACCTATGCAACAAGTATCTGGGTACAGATGTGGACATAAGCAGGCTGCCGCAGGATTATAAGGAGCTTTCAGAGCTTATGCTCCAGGAGATGTTACATCCCAAATACAAGACAAAAGTTCCTTACAGTAACCCTATAGCTGTAGTATTCTACAAGTTCATAAGGGTTATACATTCAAGCAGACTCCGAGAATATACCCTCGGAGCCTCAAGGTGGTACCTGCTCCGCCAGTCAATAATCTGGCATCTGAGATTTCCTGCAACAATCCTTACCCGTGGAGAGAAATGATATACCGTAGAATCATAAATCTTTTGCTTCCCAGTGAAAAGAAGAAGGGGTTGAAAGTGGCATGCACTGTCTTCATCAATTCCCTGCTTGATTTCATTGGTCTGGCCTCATTGCTCCCGGTCCTATATTATCTCCTTGAAGGGGGAGAAAATAGAAAGGCTGCAGTTTATTTTGCAATATTTGCCTTTACTGTAATAGTAATCAAGAGCCTCCTTTCAACTTTGTTCGGCAGATACCAGAGCAGATATCTTCTTTCCCTATACAAGAGACTGAGCTTCAGCCTCTACTTCAGGTATTACAACAACGGTCTCCTGTACATCAGGGAACAGGGCTACAGTAACCTGGGGCATGCCGTAAACTATATGTCCTACACTTTCAGCGAGGGAATCCTTTCCCCAATGCTCAGAATGGCAGGCGACGGTCTCCTGATAATTCTGGTCTCAATAGCCCTGCTCATCTATGACTGGAGGACAATAGCGGTGCTCTACATCTGCTTCATCCCATTCATTGTATTCTACATCTTTTTCATCAGGAACAAGGCCGCTGAATATGGCAGGGAAGAATTTCATGCAAAGAGACAACAGGCCAGAATTGTGGCCGACACTTTCCGCGGATACCAGGAACTTGAGGTAAACGGTGCATTCCCGCAGCTACAGAAGAGTTTCCTTGAAGGGGTTGATAAAGTGAGCGAGAACAGGATAAAGATTATCACAATCCAGAAATTTCCCATATTCCTCTCAGAGGCTGCAGTGATAATAGGTCTGGCCGTTATGGTAATTATGGGCGGCAATAATGCCGGCATGCTCATTGGCCTTTTTGCAGTTGCTGCCTTCAGGCTCCTCCCGGCAGTGAGGGGTATCCTTGGAGGTTACACACAGATCCAGAATTCATTGCCTTCCCTGGAGACCATTGAGGAGGGGATGAGGGAAGTATCGGACCAGGCAGAACCAGATGAGGAAAAGTTAAGTTTCAATACCTGCATAAAGGGTAGGGGACTAACCTTCAAATATAATGACCAGCCTATTGAATTTGCAGACTTTACCATAGACAAGGGGGAATATGTGGGCTTCAGCGGATACAGCGGAGTTGGCAAGACAACCCTCTTCAACCTTATCCTGGGATTCCTTAAGCCCTCAACCGGTGAAGTTCTGGTAGATGACACCCCTTTGCATCCCGGCAACAGGAAATCATGGCTCTCCCAGATCGGTTATGTTCCGCAGGAGGTCTTCATCTTCAATGGCACCCTCGCAGAAAACATTGCTTTGGGATATCCTCTTCTCGACAGGGCCAGGATCCACAAGATCCTTGAAATGGTTTCCCTGAAGGATTGGGCAGCTTCCCTTGAGGGGGGAATTGATGCAACCCTGGGGGAATCGGGCGGCAAGCTGTCGGGAGGACAAAAGCAGAGGATTGGGATAGCAAGGGCCCTGTACAAGGGGGCATCTGTGCTTCTGCTGGATGAGGCCACCTCCGCATTGGATAATGCAACTGAAAAGGAAATTAATATGATGCTGGATAAATTGAGGGATGAGTGTGAGGGGCTTACAATACTTTCAATTGCCCACAGGGAGAGTACCCTCTCTTATTGCAGCAGGATAATAAATCTTGAGGAGAATGGAGACGAGAAGATATAGGATTGCAGACCATGAATTTGCCGTGCATGGAACAGAATTGTGCGGTGTGCTTGATTCCATTGCAGGATTCAGGCCATTTGCCCGGCAGGAAGCCTCAGAGGAGTTTTCTTTTTACTATTCCGGGGAATTGCCAAAACTTGCCGGGGTGCAATATTCATTTGAATTTGAGGATGTGCTCGGAGAGTTTGGAATCACTTCCACCGGCTTTTTCCTCAGGCAGAAGCCGGCTGATGAGGAGCAGCTCCTCCTTTGGTGCAATGAGGGTGATGACAAGGTATTTCTGCACGGGAACCTCTCTGTAAGGCTTGTAAGGTTTGCCCTTTGGGTGGGTTTCGGGCTTATGACCTACAGGCACGGTACGGTGGCAATCCACAGCAGCTGCATTGTTTCTGATGGCAGGGCGGTAATTTTCCTTGGGGAAAGCGGAACGGGAAAAAGCACACATACGAGATTATGGAGAGAGAATATCCCGGGAGCCTCCCTTTTGAATGATGACAGCCCAATTGTACGTGTAATAGATGGTACTCCTTGGGCTTATGGAAGCCCCTGGAGCGGCAAGACACCTTGCTACAGGCCGGAAAGATACCCTTTGACAGGGTGTGTGAGGCTGTCCCAGGCACCATATAATAAGATTCAGAAACTGCACGTAATAAAAGGATTTGCTGCCCTGCATCCATCCTGCCCGCCAGAATTTGCCTATGACGAAAGGATCTACTCGCATATCAGCTGTACTCTCTCAGAAATACTCGCAGTAGTCCCTTGCTACCACTTGGAATGCCTTCCTGATGCGGCAGCAGCTGAACTGTCATTCAAAACAGTACTGGGTGCCAAATGAAACAGATTGCAAATGACATATACTTCCGGCAGGTAGAGCAGGAACTCTCCCAAGGCAACTCTGTCCTCATCCCATTGAAAGGGACTTCAATGTTCCCATTCATCCGCAACGGGAAAGACAAGGTGCTCCTTTCTGCCGTAACACCTGACACAACCCTACAGAAACTTGATACAGTCCTCTTCCGCTACAGGGGAAACCATGTCCTCCACAGAATCATTTCCATTGATGGAGACACTTATACAATCCAAGGAGACGGAATATATGCATCCCATGAAACCTGCACAAGGCAGGACATCATTGCCAAGGCCGTTGAAGTCCACAGGCACCGCAACGGTTTAAGCTTCCGCATCATCCCCACAAGCTCCTTCAGCTGGAAACTCCTCTCCGGATTATGGCACTTCTTCCGTCCGGTACGGAGGTATTTGCTTTTTATTTTTTTACGTTGTCCTTTTTTACAATAACCTCATAATGTGATAATTAAAAAACAGGAGTGAAGGTCATCCATCACTCCTGTTTTTTCTAAGGTCTTATCTTTCAGCCTTTTGTAAAAAAGGACAACGATAAATTATGCTGGCAATGCAAGGAACGCAGCGGCAAATGCAAGGATTGCATAAAGCTCAGGGAATACGCCCAGGATGAGGGTCTTGCCGAATACGTCGTTTCCGTTAGCCATCTCGTTGATACCGTTTGCAACAAGGTTTGCCTGTTTGATGGCAGAATAGAAGCCTACAACGCCAAGTGCAACGCCTGCAGCCAGGATTGCCAAAGATGCGTTGATTGAAAGGGTTTCCATCACTTTAAGCTTGTTCAGTGTGAGGAAGAACGCTGCAAAGCCGTACAGACCCTGGGTTGAAGGGAGGGCACAGAGGATCATTGCAGAACCGAACAGGTCAGGGTTTTTCTTGAGGGCACCAATGGTGGCATTACCGCCAATTGTAACTCCGAATGTTGAACCTATGCAAGATACAGCCAACATGATTCCTATTCCAAGATAGGCCAAAAAGAAAGGTAATTGTTCCATAATATTTTAAAATTTTAAATTGTTATAAATCTTATTTTTTCTTCCCGACAAATCATCGGGAGCTTCATTTCTTCAATGGGTTGTAGGGCCTTCCGCCACCCTCAAACCCCGCATTCTTGTAGAACTCAATGAATGTGAGGCGGAGAGGATGCACAAATGCACCGAGGCTTGAAAGGAGCATTACAAATATGTGTCCGAATATGAGCATCACACCCATAAGGAGCCATCCTATGTAAGGGAGCTCACCGAGTGTAAGGGCAATTGAATTAACCACGAATCCAAGGATTCCTCCCGATGTTGCAAGTCCGAAGAGCCTGATGTATGAAAGCACGTCACCGAACACTCCGGTTGAATCATACAGGGAGAATGTACCCTTGAACAGCCTTACAATAGGATTCTTTGCATCTGAGCCGCATACTATTATAAGGAGCAGGCCGGCCATTCCAATGTAGTTGAGCCATCCGGCGTAGGTGAACCCTGCCTCTGATGAGGCGTATGCCAGGGTTGCCCAAGCAATTGAAATTGCCCATCCGAGAGCATTGAGGCCTGTATTCCAGTTCCCCTTTACAATATTGTAGATGCAATGTATGAGCCTTGCAACTATAATGTGGAATATACCGAACAATATTGCAAACCAGAACATCTGCATGTCATTGAAGAACAGGTCTGTAATGTTTGAAGGCAGTTTCACCAGCTCATATATCTTGGCACCGAACACCGTACCTCCCAATGCAGGGATGATTATTGTACCCAGTCCCAGCCATATTATCAGCTTGCCGTAGTCTGCAAACTTAGGGAGCTTGAGTGCGGCAAATGTACCCACAAGCATCATTACCAGTCCGTAGCCCATGTCTCCAAGGCAGAAGCCGAAGAAGAGCATATAGAATGGGGCGTAGAACGGAGTGAGGTCAAGTTCACCATATTTAGGAAGCATATACAGCTCACCGATAGGTTCATACAGCCTTGCAAAGAAGTTGTTCTTGAGCTTCACAGGAGGGTTGTCCTCATTCCTGGCCAACTCCTTGAGGTAATATACATTGTTTTCCTCAATGAACTGTACCACAGCGGTATCAATCTCAGTTGGGGCAAATGCCTCAAAGATTACAATTGTCTCATCCGCCTTCTTTACAGATGCTTCACTTGCAAGGTAGCGGTCCAGATCTGTAAATAGGTTCTCCTTCTGTGCATTCAGGTCTTCAACGCAGTTTGTAAGGGCAAGGAGCGTCTGCTGCACGCTGGCAGCCTTCAGCTCAAGCTCTTCAAGCTGCTGCTGGAGCACATCAGCTGAAACTGAAGGGAATTTGCTGTCGGGAAGAGGGATTGAAGGCCTTGTGCCATCTTCAGAGAGGGCTGCAAAGTAGATCTTGCCCCCCTGTTCCCCCAGTATCTGGATAGGGTAGAGGCTTTCCCACTCCCTGTTATATTTCTGGGCTGAGGCCACATAGAAATATGGGGTAAGGCCCAGCTTCCCGATAGAATCAAGGTTCTCCTGGGTAAAGGCTCCCCAAGGGAGGGCATCTGCGAGTTCCCCCTTAAGTACATATATCCTGTTCTTGAGGACTTCCTTCTCTGCAACTGAAGCGGTATAGAGGCCCAGCAGGTCACTCTCCAGAGGCTTGCCTGCAGGAATCTCCTCCTTTTTCTTCAAGGCCTCATCCTTTATCCTCTTGAGGGCGCTTGCCGCGGCATTATATCTGGCAATCTCCTCAAATTTCTCCATTGAGTATGAGTCAATTGCCCGTTTCTGCCTTGTAATGTCTACAACACCAATCTCCTGGAGATTCCTCAGAAAATCCTCCACCTCCCTGTGGAATACCACAAAAGAGTATTTTGTCATTTTCTTAATCATTGTTCTCCTCCTCCTCTTCAATTAAGTGTCGGGTTTTCACTATCTTCTGGGATGCCTTTGAAAGATTCTCCTCATCTTCCATGTATCTCTTTATTTTCCTTATTGCCTCCTGGTAGCCGGGAATCTGTACCTTTTCGTAGAGGTTCACCTTCTGGGTGGTCTTTTTCCTGGTAAAGTCCAGAATCCTCATCTTTTCCCTGTAGATTTCAGATTCTATACCTATCTGGGCAAGCTGCTGGAGAATCTCCACACCATCTGAATACCAGAGCGGCTTGCGGAAGATGTCAAACTCATTTACCTGATAGAGAACCTCCACGAGGGCAGGGGTCTTCACTCCGGCAATCTTCTCGGTCTTGAGTATCACATCCTTTACTGCTATAAGCCCGGGCTGGAACTCGTTCCAGAGGGCTGCAATGTATTCGTAGGCTTTCAGCGAGGCATCAAGTTTTTCCATTAGGGCATCACTTGTGGCCTTGGCGCGCTTTACCTCAAGACGGAGGGCGCTCTCCTTGTTCTTGAGGGTAGGGAGGGCGTTCTTCCTTATCTTGAGCTGCTTGTTCAGCTCGTTGAGTGATGTCTTGTTATATTGGAATTTGATTGCCATAATCAGTTGCCTTTCCAGTATTTGTCAACAAGGTTCTGTTTGATTCCAAGCTCTTCAGGCTTGAAGTATTTGCCAAAGAGGTCCCAGGCTGTATCCAGCATCTGGTCTATCTTTATGTTCACGTCAATTGCAAGGAGCTTGTTTGAGTAGTCCTTTGCGTAGTCAAGGCAGCGGAGGTCATAGTCGCTCAGGTCAAAACCGTTCTCCAGCTTTGTCTTGGCGTTGGCCGCATCTGCGTAGAGGCGTACACCTGTGTTCATCACCTGGCCGTGGTCTTCCCTTGTCTGCTTGCCTATTACCAGCTGTTTCAGACGTGAGAGTGAACGGAACGGGTCAATGATTACCTTTCCTGTATCTGTATCTGTCCTGAGGAAGAGCTGCCCCTCTGTGATGTATCCGGTGTTGTCCGGAATGGCGTGGGTGATGTCTCCGTCGTTCAGGGTTGTCACAGCTATGATGGTGATTGAACCCCCGTCGGGAAGCTGTACAGCCTTCTCGTAGATTTTTGCAAGGTCTGAGTAGAGGGAGCCGGGCATAGAGTCCTTTGAAGGGATCTGGTCCATACGGTTGCTCACAATTGAGAGGGCATCTGCGTAGAGGGTCATGTCTGTAAGGAGCACAAGCACCTTCTCATTCTTGTCCACTGCAAAATACTCAGCCGCTGTAAGGGCCATGTCCGGGATAAGGAGGCGCTCTACAGGAGGCTGCTCTGTGGTGTTCACAAAGCTGATGATCTTGTTAAGGGCACCTGCATTCTCAAACATCTGCTTGAAGTAGAGGTAGTCATCATTTGTAAGTCCCATTCCGCCAAGGATAATTTTGTCTACATCAGCCCTGAGTGCCACATTTGCCATCACCTGGTTGTATGGCTGGTCTGCGTTTGCAAAGAAAGGGATCTTCTGGCCGGAAACCAGTGTATTGTTAAGGTCAATTCCTGCAATTCCGGTAGGAATAAGCTGTGAAGGCTGCTTTCTCCTGTATGGGTTAACGCTCGGACCTCCGATGAACCTCTTTTCACCGTCCACCGCAGGGCCGTTGTCTATAGGCTCTCCGTATGCGTTGAAGAATCTTCCTGCCAGCTGCTCACTTACATGGAGTGATGGGGCCTCGCCAAAGAAGATCACTTCAGAGTCTGTAGGGATACCCTCTGTACCTGAAAATACCTGCAGGGTTACAAGGTCTCCCTTAATCTTTACAACCTGAGCCAACCTTCCATCTACGGTAGCAAGCTCATCGTTGGATACACCCTGTGCCTTCAATGCCACTGTAGCCTTGGTGATGGCCTCCAACTGGGTGTATATTCTTTGAAATGCTTTAGTTGTCATGGGTTGTCACTTTATTTAGTTGCTCAAGATATTTTTCAAAGTCTGCGCTCCTGAACTCCGAGTAGTTCATCTGGCGCATTATGTTAATCACATTCTTGTAGTGTGCGCTGCACTCCTCAAAGCTGTCAAAGTCAACAGGTGCGTCACAAACCTCAAGTACCTTGTTGAGCATGAACTCCTGGCGCTCCATAGGGGTAGAGCTGTCAATTGCATCAAATGCATCCTGCTGGAGGATGATGAAGTCTATGAGCTCGCTCTTCCAGTATCTGTTGTGGTACTCCATAGGCACACCGTCATCACCGAGGATGTTTATCTGCTCGTAAGCCTCCTTGCCCCTGAGGATATAGTTCTTAGCTTTGTTAACCTTTTCAACCCACTGAGGGTCCACCTTTGAATTGAGGTATTCTGCAATCTCCGGATATTCAAGGTATTTTGAGTATGAATCTATTGGGTCAACTGCAGGGTATCTCTTGCGGTCCGCACGGTTCTGGCTCAAGGCGTAGAAGCATCTTGCTGCCTTCTTGGTTGATTCTGTAACAGGCTCCTTAAGGTTACCGCCCGCAGGGGATACGGTTCCTATGAAGGTAACTGATCCTGTCTCCCCGTTGTTCAGGGTTACAATGCCTGCCCTTGCGTAGAAGTTAGAGATGATTGCAGGGAGGTCAACAGGGAATGCGTCTGCTCCCGGAAGCTCCTCCATACGGTTACTCATCTCCCTGAGTGCCTGTGCCCATCGGGAAGTTGAATCTGCAAGGAGAAGCACCTTGAGGCCCATTGCCCTGTAGTACTCACCAATAGTCATTGCAGTATATACAGAAGCCTCACGGGCTGCAACAGGCATGTTTGATGTGTTGCAGATGATTGTTGTACGCTCGCTCAACTTGCGTCCAGTCCTGGCATCAATAAGCTCAGGGAACTCGGCAAAAATCTCCACAACCTCATTCGCACGCTCACCGCAGGCTGCCATGATGATTACATCTGCCTCGCCCTGTTTTGCAATTGCGTGCTGGAGAACTGTCTTGCCGCATCCGAAAGGTCCTGGAATGAAGCCTGTACCACCCTCAGCCATTGGATTGAGGGTGTCAATGCACCTTACACCTGTCTCCATAATCCTGTATGGCCTTGGTTTCTCCCTGTATCCTCCAATTGCAACCTTTACAGGCCATTTCTGTACCATGGTTACATTATGGTCTTCACCCTCGGCATCAGTTACAACTGCAATTGTCTCTGAAGCCTTATAGCTTCCCTGCGGCACTACAGATTTTACTGTATATTCACCCTTGAAGCTGAAAGGAACCATAATCTTATGAGGAAGCCAACCCTCCTTTACCTCACCCAGCCAGTCAGCTGCAACAACCTTGTCACCAGCCTTGGCGATAGGGGAGAACTCCCACTCCTTCTCCATGTCTATAGGAGATGTATATTCACCCCTCTGCAGGAATACTCCTGTCATGGTTGAGAGGTTGTTCTGCAGACCGTCGTAGTTGCTGGAAAGGAGGCCCGGGCCAAGTGTAGCCTCAAGCATGTAGCCCATAAACTCCACATCGTTCCCTTTCCTTACGCCACGGGTACTCTCATAAACCTGAACGGAAGCGGACTTGCCGTTCACCTTTATGACCTCTGCCATAAGCCTGGTGTCGCCAAGCTTTATGTAGCATATCTCATTCTGTGCAACAGGACCATTCACCTCCACTGTAACCAGGTTGGCAATGATGCCTGTAACTTTTCCTGTGGTACTCATATATTTAATCCATTTTCTTGTTTCCAATTCCGTTGAATGTCCCCCTCACTTCATCCACAAGCTTGCGGAACATCTCTTCACCTGTCTTGCGGTCCAGCTTGTTCCATCTGTCAATCAGCTTCCCTTTTGCAAGGAAACAGAGTATGACATCCATGTTGAACTCACCGTAACCGTTCATTTGTGTGAGGAAATCCCATTTGAACCTGTCCAGCTGCTGCTCCTTCTCAAGGATATTCCTGTTGGCGAATATTTCCTGGAGTTTCTGGAGCTGCTCTTCAGACAATTCAAGATCTCCGTTGCTGCCGGGGCATACCTTGTAGGATTCTCCGTCCCTTTCCAGCTTTCCCGCAACAAAATCCACCTTGCGGTTCCTGATTTCAAGGTCAAGGGCAAACCATAGCTTTATGAACCTGCAGCGGCTCCTGAATGCTGCCCTGTAGAAATGGGAATTGAGGTTATCCTCGTCAGACCCGAAGTCAAACCACTCAATCAGGCGGCGGTCCCCATCTTCGCTGCTGGAATAGATTGATTCCCTCACAGCATCGTATGAGAAACCCTTGTTGTCTGCATCAAGGACAAGCTCAGGCAATCCGGCAATTATATAGTGATAATTTCCCATTGTCCCGTCTGTTATCCGAATAGGAGGGCTTTGGTCTTCGGCCTCAGATATTCTGCTATTATGTTCTCAAAATCCTTGTCGGTGAAGCTGAGCATATATCCTCCATCCTTAGGGGAGATCCTGAATCCTCCCTGTACGGATTTGCTGAACTTCACGTCAATTCCTGCAGAGCAGATTTTAGAAATGCTCTCCTTTGCAAATGAATCCAGTTCCTGCTGCTTCTCTGCAGGGAGTATAAGCTCAAGAGCTACAGGATCTGTGTTGGCAGGGTTGAAAGCGGCAACAATGGCCTTGATGATCTCCTTTAGGAAATCTGTGTCTTTTGTGGCATCCTTTACCGGTGCTGAAACTGCCTTGGCAATGATTGCGTTCTCAATCTCCTTCCTTACTGCTGTAAATGCCTGCTGTGAAGCCATCTTCACATCATTCATGGTCTTGGAATTGAGTTCCGCTGCATCAGCCTGGGCCTTGGCAAGAATTTCCTGTGCCTGCTCCTTTGCCTGGGCAATAATTTCGGCTGCCTCTTTCTTCGCATTGGCCTTCATCTGCTCGGCCTCCTGCTTCCCTTTCTGCAGCCCCTCATTGTAGAGTTTGTCTGTAAGTTCCTGTAACTTGTTCTGCATATATGTTGTCTCCTATATTTTTATTGGAAAATAACGGGTATAAAGTTAATGAATTTTATGCACAAACTTTGCCGTACATCTGCATTTATAACACTAAATTTTGTCAAATAGTTGTCTGAAATGTCCCATTTTCCTACTCCCGACAAATTTTCCCTTTTTTCCCTCCCCGGCATTATCGCCTGAGAGTAAATTATCCACCCGGACCAACTGCCTGAAACAAAAAAAACCGGACTGTTTCAAGCCCGGTTTTCATAGTATAATGTATCAGGTTATGCAAGGAATGCAAGAAGGATACCTGCTGCAACTGCACTACCGATAACACCAGCAACGTTAGGACCCATAGCATGCATCAACAGATAGTTTGTCTTGTCATACTCAAGACCGATGTTGTTTGATACACGTGCTGCATCAGGAACGGCAGAAACACCTGCGTTACCGATAAGCGGGTTGATTTTGTTGCCCTCCTTGAGGAAGAGGTTGAAGAACTTCACGAACAATACACCTGCAAAAGTAGCCACGATGAATGAGAATGCACCGAGGATGAAGATCTTGACAGAGCTCCACTGCAAGAATTTGTCTGCCTGTGTTGAAGCACCTACGGTAAGACCGATAAGGATGGTTACAACGTCAATTAGCGGACCGCTTGCTGTGTTTGCAAGACGTTTTGTTACACCTGACTCCTTGATAAGGTTACCGAAGAACAGCATACCCAAGAGTGGAATACCTGAAGGTACGATGAATGCTGTAAGAAGGAAACCTACGATAGGGAAGAGCTTCTTTTCTGTAGGAGATACGGCTCTTGGAGCCTTCATCCTGATAAGGCGCTCCTTGTTGGTTGTGAGGAGCCTCATTACAGGAGGCTGGATAACCGGTACCAACGCCATGTAAGAGTATGCTGACACTGCAATTGCACCAAGGAGATCCGGAGCAAGTCTACCTGCAAGGAAGATTGCTGTAGGACCGTCTGCACCACCGATGATACCGATAGCACCTGCCTCTGCTGGACCGAAGCCCAATGTCAAAGCTGCAATGTAGGCACCGAAGATACCGAACTGTGCAGCAGCACCGATAAGGAGAAGTTTAGGGTTTGAAATCAACGCAGAGAAGTCTGTCATTGCTCCGATACCCATAAAGATTAGAGGTGGATACCAGCCCTGAACCACACCCTGATAAAGGATGTTGAGAACTGAGCCCTGCTCGTAAACACCTACCTGAAGACCTGGAAACAAAGGAATGTTTCCAATCACGATACCAAAGCCGATAGGGATAAGAAGCATAGGCTCCCAGTCCTTAGTGATGGCCAGGTACATGAAGAACAATCCTACCAATATCATGATTACGTGGCCGATAGTCACGTTAGCGAATCCTGTATATAGGAAGAACTGTTGCAGATTATCTAATATGCTAGCTTCAAAAACCATAATTAACCGATTATTACAAGTGGAGCACCCTCAAGTACTGAATCACCTTTTTCAACTTTAATTGCTGTAACTGTACCGTCTGCTGTAGACTCAATTACGTTCTCCATCTTCATGGCCTCAAGAACCATTACTTTCTGGCCTCTCTTAACTGTATCACCAACCTTAACAGAAATCTCAAGGATAACGCCTGGAAGTGGTGAAGATACAGTCTGGCCTGCACCGCCTGCAGCAGCTGGTTTTGATACTTTAACCTCAGGGGCACCTGCAGGGGTTGCCTTAGGAGCCATTGGTTTTGCAGCTGGAGCTGCCTTCTTGATTGGTTTCTCAAACTCAACCTTGAATGGAGTTCCGTTTACCTCCACCTCAGCCATTGAGCCATCTACCTCGTTAACGGTTACTGCATAGTCATTACCGTTAATTTTCAATTTATATTCTTTCATTATTGTTCTCTTTTAAATGTTATTTTTTCAACTGTGGTGTTTCTCTCAATGTGTAGATCTTAGAGCTCCATGGAGAGTAAGATTTTGATACCTTATTGATAGTAAGCACTGTCTCCTCAAAATCATGAGCCTCATTGTCCTGCATGAACAAATGGATGGCCATTGAAACTGCAGCGTAAGTCTCGGCAGAAACCTGTCCTGAAGTGTCAGCTTTAGCACTGTTGGCAGTACCCTCCATAGCCTTGACAGCATTCTCTGATTTCTTCTTGATATGGAACTTGCCGATTCTCTTGAA
Organism: uncultured Muribaculaceae bacterium; assembly: GCA_964475015.1. Classification (GTDB taxonomy): domain Bacteria; phylum Bacteroidota; class Bacteroidia; order Bacteroidales; family UBA932; genus Egerieousia. The sequence continues at coordinate 37,426 of CAYYVA010000002.1, read as the reverse complement.
GATGATGTAGAGGATAATCAATGACAGGAATGTAACAAACATTGCAGTGAAAGTAAGGAAGAGACCGAATGGGTCAACCTCCTGCATCAAAGAAGCCTTTGACTCACCGTCCAAAGTGAGGTTGTTTGTGCTTGGGGTAGGTACATAAGTCTTGATCCAACCCTCAACAGTCTCGGTATCCGCTGCATTAGCTTTGGCTACCATGTTCTTGTACATTGATTTGTAGATGATGCTTTCTTTCTTGTTGCTGCCCTCTCCGTCAACTTTTCTTGCGTATGACTGGTTGGTATCCAGCTGAGGGATGGCAACCCTGTCAACGATGGTCTTGCCGTCTGTAGATACAAACAACACCTCTTTTGCATCGTCAAGCTTGAAGTTTACATGGAAAGTGCCTCTCTCTTTAATGCCGTCAGCCCAAAAAAGGATGTGCTGGCGAGGAGGGATGGCAGTAAGTACGTCCCCTTTAGGGATCATGTACATTGTAAGGTTATTGGGGTCTGTTGTAAGGTAGCAGCCCGCAATATTTACAGTACCGTATGATGTGTTGAAAAGCTCAAACCAGCCGTTCCTGTAGCCATAGTCATCCTCAAACCCCTCAGTATTGGTAACGAGTACCTCATTGAGGCGCATATCGGAAATGTTCTGGGCGTACATGGTTGAAGCACAGAATAGAACTCCCAACAGCAAAGTCAATTTATAAAATTTCTTCATCTTTCTGTTGTTTTAATTATAGAGGAAGGTTATCGTGCTTCTTGGCAGGATTTGTAAGTTTCTTGGTCTGAAGCTCCTGAAGTGCGCGGATAATACGGAAACGGGTGTTCCTTGGCTCGATGATATCATCAATGTAACCGTATTTTGCAGCATTGTAAGGGTTTGCGAATGCATCCCTGTACTCCTGCTCCTTCTCTTTGGCGAATGCCTTAGGATCTGCAGCCTCTTTCATCTCTTTGCCGTAAAGAACCTCAATTGCACCTGAAGGACCCATTACTGCAATCTCAGCTGTAGGCCAAGCGTAGTTGATGTCACCTCTCAAGTGTTTAGAGCTCATCACACAGTATGCACCACCGTATGCCTTTCTGAGAACAACTGTAACTTTTGGAACAGTAGCCTCACCGTAAGCATATAGAAGTTTTGCACCGTGAAGGATGATTCCGCCGTACTCCTGCTGTGTACCAGGCAAGAAGCCAGGAACGTCAACAAGTGTTACCAGTGGAATGTTGAATGCGTCGCAGAAACGTACGAAACGTGCAGCCTTTCTTGAAGAGTTGTTGTCAAGAACACCTGCAAGAGCCTTAGGCTGGTTTGCAACGATACCTACTGACTGGCCGTTGAATCTTGCGAAACCAACAACAATGTTCTTTGCGTAATCTTTGTGAACCTCAAGGAACTTGCCCTCATCAACGATTGCGCCGATTACCTCGTATACATCGTATGGTTTGTTAGGGTCATCAGGAATGATGTCATTCAATGAATCCTCAAGTCTGTCGATAGGGTCATTTGTCTCAACGTATGGAGCCTCCTCAAGGTTGTTGTTAGGGATGTAGCTCATCAAAGCCTTGATAACCTCAATACCCTCCTCCTCGTTGTCAACAGCAAAGTGTGCAACACCGCTCTTTGAAGCGTGTACGCTTGCACCGCCGAGCTGCTCCTGGGTAACGTCCTCACCTGTTACTGATTTTACAACCTTAGGACCTGTAAGGAACATGTAGCTTGTACCTCTGGTCATGATGTTGAAGTCAGTAAGGGCTGGAGAATATACAGCACCACCTGCACAAGGGCCGAAGATTGCAGAAATCTGAGGGATCACACCTGAAGCAAGGATGTTTCTCTGGAAGATTTCAGTGTAACCTGCAAGAGCGTTTACACCCTCCTGGATACGTGCTCCACCTGAGTCGTTGAGACCGATAACAGGTGCACCCATTCTCATACCTTTGTCCATTACCTTACAGATCTTCATTGCGAAGCTCTCAGAAAGTGAACCTCCGAATACTGTAAAGTCCTGTGCGAATACGTAAACCATACGGCCGTCGATTGTACCTCTACCGGTTACAACACCGTCACCGAGGAATACGTTCTTCTCCATACCGAAGTTTGTACAACGGTGTGTTACAAACATGTCAAACTCCTCAAAGCTTCCCTCATCAAGAAGCATGTTGATTCTTTCACGAGCAGTATATTTGCCTTTTTCGTGCTGTGAGTCAATTCTTTTCTGACCACCGCCAATGCGTGCCTTCTCACGTAGAGAAATCAGCGCTTTTACTTGTTCGAGTTGATGGCTCATTTTATAATCTTTATGTTAAGTTAATTTTGGATAATTACATTTTTGATGGATCCTCGCAAAGCTCAGTAAGAACGCCGCAAGTTGATTTTGGATGAAGGAATGCGATGTTGAGACCCTCAGCACCTTTTCTAGGAGCCTTGTCTATCAGCTGTACATCTTTTGCAGCAAGCTCGTCAAGTGATTTCTGTACGCCGTTGGTTGCAAATGCAATGTGGTGTACGCCCTCGCCTTTCTTCTCAATGAATTTGGCAATGGTTCCCTCTGGAGATGTGCTCTCAAGAAGCTCAAGTTTGGTCTGGCCTATCTTGAAGAATGCAGTTTTAACTTTCTGGTCAGCAACTTCCTCAATTGCGTAGCATTTAAGACCAAGTTTCTCCTCGTAGTAAGGAATTGCAGTCTCCAATGATTTAACTGCAATACCAATGTGCTCAATATGTGTCAGTTCCATATCAATATGTTTTTAAGTAGTTAATATATGTGCATATTATCTTGCAAATGTAGTAAATATTTAAATTAATAGCCACCAAAAAATACAAAAAATAATGCCGTATGGAACAACCCATACGGCATTGGAAAATAGTCATTGGACTCTATTATTCAGCCATGTCCATTGTGTGGTAAACATTCTGGACATCATCATCTTCCTCAAGCTTTGCAAGAAGCTTCTCAACGTCTGCCTTCTCCTCAGCAGAGAGCTTCTTCGGCTCTGAAGTAGGGATTCTCTCAAACTGTCCCGACTTGATCTCAAAACCGTTCCCCTCAAGATACTTCTGGATCTCACCGAAAGACTCGAATGCGCCGTAGATTACAATCACATTCTCCTCCTCGTCAAGGAAAATCTCATCTACGCCATAGTCAATCATCTCAAGCTCCAGCTCCTCCATGTCAAGCCCCTCTTTTGCAACTGTCTTGAAGACGCATTTGCGCTCAAACATGAAGTCAACGCTTCCTGATGTGCCTAATGAACCGCCGAACTTGTTGAAATAGCTCCTTACGTTTGCAACGGTCCTGTTGTTGTTGTCGGTTGCAGTCTCTACAAGCACTGCAATGCCGTGAGGTGCATAGCCCTCGTATACAATCTCCTTATAATCTGCTGTATCCTTCTCAACTGCACGCTTGATTGCCCTGTCGATATTGTCCTTAGGCATGTTCTCACTTTTTGCAGTCTGGATAAGTGTACGCAACCTTGGGTTGGTATCAGGATCAGGACCACCTGATTTTGCGCAGATTGTAATCTCTTTGCCAAGTCTTGTGAAGACGCGGGCCATGTTGCCCCAACGCTTCAGTTTCCTCTCTTTTCTGAACTCAAACGCTCTTCCCATGATTCAAATTATTTTGCGTTCTCAATACGTGAGATATATTTGTTGATCTCGTAGCCCTCAGGTGAATTTGCATATTTCTCCTGAATCTCCTTGTAGAATGCAAGTGCCTCAGCTGGCTTGCCCATCTCCTCTGCAATGATGCCGGCCTTAAGAAGGTAGCCTGCAGCAAGAAGGTTGTCAGCCTTTGCAGCTGCAGCCTTGTAGTTGTTTACAGCAGAAGCAAGATCATTCTGTGCAGCGTATGCATCACCGATACATGCAAGTGCCCTTGCAGCAATGATCTCATCACTGCCGTTATATTTCTTGAGGTTGCTGATTGCCTCGCCGAAGTTTCCGAGCTGGAGGTTACATACACCTGCATAGAAATATACAGCCTCGCCTGACTTAGTACCGTAATCGCTGATGATCTGGTTGAAGCCGAGTGCATTGCCGTCACCGTTGAGAGCCTTCTCAAAATCACCGTTCCTGAAGTACTGCTCAGCTGTGAATGTCTGTGCCATTGCCTCCTGCTGCTTAGGGAGGGTTACAAAGTTGTGGTAAAGAAGTGCTATTGCAACAACTGCAATCACACCGATTGAACCGTAAACAATGTGGTTCTTGTAAGTGGTAAAGAACTTCTCAGTCTTTGACAGAGCCTCGCCTACATTAACTTCAGGCTCCTGGTTTTTCTTGTTGTTCGCCATATTTATAAGTTATTATTATCCTAAATTTTTGCAGGGTGCAAATTTACAATATTTTAATTAATGGCAAAGTTTATTTCGCACAATTCTTTGAAACTTTTAGGTATATTTGCGCTGTTATGTATTTGAAGAGGATATCTGTAAATAATTTCAAGAATATATCTGAGACTCATCTGGATTTTTCCAGGAAGATCAACTGCATTTCCGGCAATAACGGGGAGGGGAAGACCAATCTGCTGGATGCCATCTATTACCTTTCCATGACCAAGAGCTTCTTCTCAAGCACCGATGCCTATACTTTCAAGTTCGGTGAGGATGCGGCAGCATTGAACGGTTCATACATGCTTGATGATAATACGGAGGATTCCATCAGCATTGGAGTGAAGAGGGAGGGTGAGAAGACCGTCAAGAAGAATACCAAGGCCTACAAGAGGATTTCAGAACATATCGGACTTTATCCTATTGTTATGGTATCTCCTGCTGACACCGTGCTTGTGAACGGTTCGGGGGAGGAGAGAAGGAAGTTCCTTACGCTGATTCTCTCACAGATAGACAAGGAGTATCTCAAGAGGATGCAGTCATATAACCAGCTCCTGATGCAGAGGAACAAGCTGCTCAAGATGCTTTCCATTTCATGGGAACTTCTTGATACAATCGATTTCCAGATGTCCGTTCATGCAGATTACATTTTCAGGAAAAGGGATGAGCTCTGCAAAGGGCTTCTGGAGAAGGTCAAGGGGTATTACGCTGCCCTGAGCGGATGTAAGGAAGAGGTGCAGATGCAGTATATTTCTGATTTGCAGGAAGGTGCCCTGGATGAGATTCTGAAAAATTGTCGGGAAAAGGATTCTTTCCTTAAATTTACCTCTGCGGGTGTACATAAGGATGACATAGAGTTTTCCCTTAACGGGATGCCACTAAAGAAGTGCGGCTCGCAGGGGCAGCAGAAGAGCTTCCTTGTAGCACTGAAGCTTGCCCAGTTTGATATCATGAAAGACCTGCACGATGTTGCTCCTATCCTTCTTCTGGACGATGTGTTTGACAAGCTTGACATGCAGCGCGTGGAGTATCTGTTGAGCCTTGTGGCAGGTGACCATTTCGGGCAGATTTTCATCTCAGACAGCAACAAGGTGAGAATGGCCTCCATTGTGGAGAGGTTTACGAATGAGTGCCGTTCCTTTGAGGTGGCCGGCGGAATCTATAAAACCCTTTAGCGATGAGGAGGGAGAATACCCAGCTGATTTCAGCAATAATAAAGGAATATATTAAGGAGGCTCATCTTGAGGAGGGGCTCCAGAGGGTCCGCATTTTCCAGACATGGGATATTGTTGTGGGGGAGGCCGGAGCAAAGGCCACCACAAACAAGTTCTTCAAGGACGGAATACTTTACTGCACCATCTCATCATCCATTGTCCGCACACAGCTCTATTACCGTAAAGAAGATATAATATCCCAAATCAATAGCCTCCTCAGCACAACTGCTGTAAAGAAACTTGTCCTCAAATAGCCGGCATATTACATATACCTATAATCAGATGTAAACAAGTGTCTGAGCGAATGGAGATCAGGCGATAAGCGTTGAGAATAATTTATCGTCCCGTGACGGCACTTGTCTGACGACGTTAGACATTCGGAGAATGGCTAAAAGGAGGAGTTTGCCGTCAAGATAAATTATTCTCAAAAGCAGCCTGAACCGACACTGAGCGAAGACACTTGTTTTTACAGATGATTGTATGAAATGTGTAAAAAGAATATGCCGGTTATGGATGAGCTTACAGGCTCAGTTTTACACCGAAGTAGAGGCTTCTTGGCATCATAGGGCCGTAGATGTAGCCTGAATCGCGGTCAACTCCCTTGTCAAAGTCATCCTGGAATGAATTGAAGATGTTCATCAATCCGCCGTTTATCTGCAAGCCGACTCCCGGGAAAATCTTGAAATCCTTGGATATCTTCAGGTTCGCATCAAAGAATGAAGGTGTCTCAACTGCAACATCTATTGGTGTGCCTGAGCTCTCCATGTGCTGAACGAGCATCTCACCTGAATATGTACCGGTAAGTGACATTGAGAATGTCTTGGTTGGGGTGAACTGCATTGTGAAGTAGCCGTAGAGGTCCGGTGTGCGGAACATCCTCTTTACTGCAGGCACCTCAGGGTTCTCGCTCCACTCTGCTGGCTCCTTGTAGCGGCTCTGCTGCCATGTAAGGCCGGCCTGGGCCATGAAAGCCTTGCTGAATACAGCCTTTCCCTCCAGATTCATTCCGGTTACGGTTGCACCGCTACCGTTATAGCGCTCCTGTACCTGGTTCCCTTTCTGGTCAAATTCCTCAAGCATCCTGATTGTAAACACATCCTTCAAATCTGTATGGAAGAGCTCCAGCATGATGTTGCTCTGCACATTCCCGAAAGTATGGTACCAGTCGGTTGAGAAGCTGAAGCTGTTTGAACTCTCCTGCTTGAGGTCATCGGCAAGAACTGTAACAACCCTCTCGCCTCCAACGATTGCAATATGGAAATCTTCGTCAAATGCCTGTGGGGCACGGAATCCTGTAGAATATGAGAGCCTGAAGTTCAGCTTGTTTGAAGGGTTGAACCTGATGTTTGCCCTTGGAGATACAATTGCATGGTCAATAAGGGAGTGCTTGTCAATGCGGGCACCCACAAGGAACCCCCATTTGTCCGTACGCCACTCATTCTGCATGAATGCAGAGTAGATGTTAATCTTCTGGGTTACATCATGGTCATAACCAACAGTAACATCATTCAGATAGTTGTAGTTGTACTCAACTCCTCCGGTAAGCTCTGCCGGCATGAACCAAAGGTTGATGAACTTGTGTACATACTGGCCGCCCGCAACAACCACAAGGTCATGGGTGCTTCCGTATGCATTTGGATCCATGTTACTGCCGTAATAGCTGTCCCTTTTGGTATCCCTCAAAGCACCATACACATTGAACTTGTTCCTGTAATCCTTTGACCATACATCATAGGTAATGTTTCCTGCATGTATGCTATGGTCTGTCTGTTCAGCAATGAGGGCCTGGTGTGGCGGTACGTCAAGCTGGTCACCTCCGCGCCTGTACTCATTTGTGGTGCTGTACTCCGCACGTATCTTTGAGTTGTCTGTAATATTATAGAATGAGTTGATTCCAAGTGTCTTGGCATTGATTGTACCAATCTCGCAAAATCCGTCACCGTTATCATCATAGTGATCCCTCTCACGGGCCTGTCCGTAGATGAAGAGCCCTGATTTGCCGTTGTCATTCACAATAGAGGCATTTGCTGTGGTATTGTTGTCCAATGCGCCGCTCATGCCAATTGATGTGAGTGTATGGCTTACCTCAGCGCTGTTTGTCACAGGATCCTTGGTGATGATGTTTATTGTACCGAACCGAAGAGTGCGGAACCGCCGCCCCTCATCACCTCCACACGGTCAATCATTGTTGCAGGGATATGCTCAAGTCCATACACGCCCGCAAGTGCCGAGAATACCGGTTTTGAGTTCATCAGAATCTGTGAATAGTGGCCGTCAAGTCCGTTAATCCTCACCTGTGTAAAACCGCAGTTCTGGCAGTCATTCTCAACTCTTACACCCGGCTGGAAATTGAGGCCGTCTGCAAGGGAAGAGGCGCTTACAAGTTCAAATATCTCCCTGTTTACAACATTCACAAGGGTAGCGCTGTGCCTTTTCTTTGTCTCGCTCCTGTTACCTGTAACAACCACCTGCTCAAGGAGAAGGGCATCCTCCTCAATGGTAAAGTTCACGGTTATTGTGGAGTTTGACTTTATGGTTACAGACTGTGTGGCAGTAATGTAGCCAACTGAAGAGGCCTCAAACATGTAGTTTCCATCAGGAATTGTGGTAAGCTTGTAATGTCCTGTGTCATCAGTAGTGGTAACATGGGTGGTTCCTACAAGCCTTATGGTTACGTATGGCACATGCTCCTGTGTCTTCTTGTCAATTACATGGCCTATGATATGTGGGTCTGATGATTGTGCACCGGCCTGCACACAAAGTGCAAGCAATGCAATTATTGCAAGGTATATTCTTCTCATTTCTCAATTCAGTTCTGTTGCACATTAGATTCCATTCTCCCGCATATTCTGTCGGGAAGAAACAATTTTTTTAGAGCTGGATTGAAGGTGGGGCGCGGAGGGAAACTGCGTCTGCCTTGAAGCCGGTGATGCAGGCTGTGGCAACTGAGTGAATCTCATCCTGCCAGGCAACTGTAAATTCAGGGACAAATGCACACTCTGCACTCTCTGCAGGGGTAATGTTTAGCAGGCTTATCAGGTCAGCCTCATCTGCTGTATGCTGTGCTCCTTTGAATATGTGGGCATGTGATATGTTGTGCCCGTCTATGATATGGTTATGGATAAGGGCAGCATTGCATAAAAAATACAATGCCATATAAATTGCGGCCACAAGCCTCATATATTTTATAACCCTTTTCATAAGCGGCTGCAAATATAGCACTATATTTTTTCTTTAAAGTGTTTCCGGACGCCCAATTTTGTGTATTTTGGGTTAACTTTGCATGGATATAATTGAAGATATGAGAGAAAAATATTCAGAAAAGCGCATCGTTTCATGCTATGAAGCGGATGCAAACCACAATTTCCGTCCAACCGCCATGCTCGACCTCATGCAGGAGGCTGCCGGGCGTGACGCTTCAGGCCTGGGCTTTGGCTATGACGACATGATAGCATCGAATACCGCCTGGGTACTCTCCAGGACAAGGGTAATTTTCCATAGAAATCCAAAATGGAGGGACACAATAAACCTCAAAACCTGGCACAAAGGGGCCAACAGAATCTTCTACCTGAGGGATTTTGTCCTGGAATCTGAAACAGGGGAGCAGCTTGTGACAGCAACCACATCATGGCTCATAATTGACCTTGCTTCCCGACGAATGGTACGCAATACATATCTTGCGGAGAACTTCAGCAACGAAGAAATGGGGCATGCAATTGCAGAGCCTGCAGACAAGGTTACATTTCCAAAGGATATTGAACCTCAGCTGGTACATACCCACAAGACTGTCTGGAGCGACATTGACACAAACGGTCATGTGAACAATGTAAAATATGCAGTATGGGCTCTTGACGCCGTTGACTATGAAGTTGCAGGGGAGAGGCAGCTGAAGGAGATGCTCATCAATTATGATTCTGAGGTTATGCCAGGTCAGAAAATTGAACTTTACCGTGTAAAGCGTGAGGAGGGGGAGAACCTTGAATACTATATCCAGGGAAAGGTTGCCGGAAAGAGCAGTTTCAGCATTAAGATGATATTCTGATCATGAAGATTATTGTTGACAGGGACATTCCCTTCATACAGGGAGTATTTGAACCGTACGCGGATGTCCTGTACCTCCCCGGAAGGGATTTTACCAATGAAAACATCAAGGATGCGGATGCCCTTGTAATAAGGACAAGGACCAGGTGCAATGCCTTACTGCTAAGCGGCACATCGGTAAAGATGATTGCAACTGCAACCATAGGGATGGACCATATAGACCTCCCTTATTGTGCTTCTGCAGGGATTACAGTTTCCAATGCCGCCGGATGCAATGCCGGTGGTGTGATGCAGTACGTATTCACGGCACTTTATGCTCTGGCGGAGAAGAAGGGATTTTCTCTACAATCGTGTCACGACTTACATTGTAGTCGTGTCACGGGTGACACTGTACCCGTGTTGAAACTTGGTGTGATAGGGGTAGGAAATGTTGGGGGCAGGGTTGCCAATATGGGTGAGTATATGGGATTTGAGGTGTTAAGGTGTGATCCGGCAAAGGAGAGGGAGCAGACATTAGCGTTCAACAGCGGGAACCTGCAACTGAAGGATTTCAAGGATTATTATTCGCTGGAGTATCTTCTGGAGAACTGCGATATAATCACCATGCATACAGACCTTAACCCAACAAACCGGGGAATGGCAGGGGAGGAGTTCTTCTCCAGAATGAAGGAGGGGGCAATTTTCATCAACTCTTCGAGGGGAGAGGTTGTGGATGAGGCTGCTCTGGAAGCCAATATCCATAAATTCAGAGGTGTTGTGCTTGATGTATGGAACAACGAACCGGAGATCAACCGCAATCTTCTTGCGCAGGCGGATATTGCAACCCCGCATGTTGCCGGATACTCATACGAGGGGAAAGTGAACGGGACTGTAATGAGCGTAAGGGCCGTTGGGAAGCATTTCAATATTCCGGACCTGGAGGAGTTCTCAATTGTGCCCCGGGAAAAGAACAACAATTTCTTCAGCAGGGAAGGGAAATCCCAGGAGGAGATAAATGGGTATTTTTCAAATATTTTCCCTATCTTTGAACATTGTGCGGATTTGAAGGCCAATCCGCAGGATTTTGAAAAGTTAAGAGCAAATTTTAATTATAGGAGAGAATTTTATGTTATCTGAACAACAAACACAACAGATTCAGGCACGCGGTATTGCCGTTGAGACATTCCAGACGCAGCTTGATAATTTCAAGAAGGGTTTCCCTTACCTTACAATTGAGGCTGCCGCAACTCCGGCAAAGGGTATAAAGGTGCTTTCTGAGGCTGACCAGGCAAAATATATTGCAGCAGCGGAGAATTATGGCGGCAACGTATGCAAATTCGTACCTGCATCGGGTGCTGCAACCAGAATGTTCAAGGATTTGTTTGAGGCTGCCGACAAGCTCGCCGCGGGAGAGAAGCTGAAGGAGGGTTCACCGGCCGCTAAATTTGTTGAGAACATAACATTGTTCCCTTTCTTTGATGCAAAGGCAATCCTTAACCTCACACTTCACCAGAATGCATGGAACTATGGCGCTATGCCTAAAGGACTTATCCAGTTCCACAAATATGAGGACGGGAACAGGACACCGTTTGAGGAGCACCTTGTGGAGGGAGCACTCTATGCAAAGGATGCAAATGGTGACGTAAGGATGGTTGTAACGGTTTCTGTAGAGCACCAGAAGGGCTTTGAGGAGCTTTATGCGCAGGTTAAGGAGAAATATGAGAAACGCTTCAACTGCAAGTATCATGTCACTTTCACAAACCAGTCGCCTGCCACAGACATTGTAGCCGTTGACATGGAGAACAATCCTTTCACCAAGGATGACGGATCGCTCCTTTTCCGTCCGGGCGGACACGGTGCACTCCTCACCAACCTCAATGACATTGATGCAGATGTGCTTGTAATCAAGAATATTGACAATGTAGTTAAAGAGTCTCTCCTTGATGAGACCATCCGCTGGAAAAAGATTCTTGTGGGCAAGGCAGCCGAGCTCCAGGAGAAGGTATTTGCATTCATGAGGAAAATGGATGAGTGCGATGATGTTCTTCCCGACAGCCTTTCAGCTGAAATAAGGAAATTCCTTGAGGATGAGTTCTGTGTAGCAGTTCCTGAGATGCCTGCAGCTGAGCTTGCTAAAGTGCTCCGCACCAAGCTCGACCGTCCTGTAAGGGTTTGCGGTATGGTTAAGAATGAGGGTGAGCCTGGTGGCGGCCCTTACGTAATCAGGGATGCAGACGGCACAACTTCACTCCAGATTCTTGAGGCAGCACAGATTGACAAGAACAACCCTCAGGCATCCAGTGCAATGCAGGGAGCAACACACTTCAATCCTGTAGACCTTGTATGTGCAGTGAAGAACTACAAGGGAGAGAAATATGACCTGCTCAAACATACTGATCCGCAGACAGGCTTCATCTCTGAGAAGAGCTTCCAGGGAAGGCCTCTCAAGGCCCAGGAGCTTCCTGGATTGTGGAACGGCGCAATGAGTGACTGGAACACCCAGTTCGTTGAGACCCCGCTCATTACTTTCAACCCTGTGAAGACTGTCCTCGACCTCCTCAGGGAGCAGCATTGCAACAGATAATGTACAGATAAAATGCGGTTTTAAAGGGTGCCCCCGGGAAAATTGGTTCCGGGGGCTTTTTTATTTATTGTCGGGAAGAAAAATATTAAAATTTTCATTAAATTTGCAAATTATATATTAGGAACAATAACTATCTAAAAATCTATAACATCATGATTACAGCATCTGCTATACAGGCATTCCAGAGCATTGAGACTCCTTTCTACTACTATGATATGGAGATCCTGAAGAAGACTTTGGACATTTATACAACCCAAATCAAGAAATATGGCTATCATGCACATTTTGCACTTAAGGCCAACGCAAATCCAAGAATCCTTGAGGTTATCAAGAATGCAGGTCTTGGAGCTGACTGTGTGAGCGGCAACGAGGTTGCACTTGCAATCAAATCAGGTTTCGGTGCAGAAAACGTTGTATATGCAGGTGTAGGTAAATCAGACAAGGAGATCAAGACTGCCCTCAAGGCTGGCATCTTCAGCTTCAACTGTGAGTCTGTTCCTGAGGTTAAGGTAATCAATGACCTCGCAGCAGGTATGGGCAAGGTTGCAAAGATTGCATTGCGTATCAACCCTGACATTGACGCTCATACACATAAATATATATCAACCGGCCTCAAGGAGAACAAGTTTGGTGTAAGCCCTTGGATGTTTGAGGATTTTGCAAACCTCTTCAAGGAGTGCAAGAATGTTGAGCTTATCGGCCTGCACTTCCACGTTGGTTCACAGATCCTTGACCTTGGCGTATTCAAGACTCTTTGCAGCAGGGTTGCCGAGCTTCAGAAATGGTTTACCGACAGGGGCATGCACATTGCAAACCTCAATTTGGGCGGCGGACTTGGCGTTGACTATGCAAATCCTAACGAGAACCCTATCGCAAGCTTTGAGGAGTACTTCAAGCTCATCAACGAGAACCTTATCGTAGCTCCTGGCCAGAATGTACACTTTGAGCCAGGCCGTGCAATAGTTGCACAGTGCGGTCACCTCATTTCAAGGGTACTTTATGTTAAGGTTGGCCAGAAGAAGAAATTCGCCATCCTTGATGCAGGTATGAATGACCTTATCCGTCCTGCATTGTATCAGGCACACCACGCAATTGAGAACCTCACTTCACCTTACAAACGTAAGATGAGATATGATGTTGTAGGCCCTGTTTGCGAGAGCAGCGACCAGTTCGGCAAGAACATCATCCTCCCTCAGACCAGCAGGGGTGACCTCATCGCACTCCATACTGCAGGTGCTTACGGCCAGGTTATGGCAATGAAGTACAACCAGAGGGATATTGCTAAAGCTTATTATTCAGACGAGCTGTAATATATGCCAAGAGTAAGTTCAAAAGAGAAATATACGGCACAGGTCTTTGAGCTGTTCAAGGAGAAGGGGCTTATGCTCAATATGGAGCAGATTGCCTCTGAACTTGGACTCACAAAGAAGACCCTGTACAACAATTATTCAAGCAAGCAGGAGCTCATAGGCACTGTGCTTAACCATTTTTATTCTGGACTTGACAGGAAGATTCAAAACTCTACCGCATCCAGCACAAATGCCATTGAGGCATTCTTTGAGATTTCAACTGCAATTTCCGAGGAAATCTCAAAGCTGGGTACCCTGCTGCTGAAGGACATTTCAATTTACCAGTCCTGTCCGGCAATTTTTTCCTTTACCGACAGGATGAACTTCTATTCAAAGCTGGTAAGGGAGAACCTCAGGCGTGGAATTGAGGAGGGGCTTTACAGGGAAAACCTCAATATTGATTTCTCAACTCTCTTCTACACATCTGCAATTGAACTGTTCTACAGATGGGACGGTTCATTCAGGTTCTTCAACAGCACTACGGAGTACCACAACGAGCTTGTGAGGCATCACCTCCATTCGGTTGTGAACCATAAGGGATTGGATGTTCTTGAATCGTATGTGAATTTAAAATAAGAGTGATTTTTTAAGATGTTTGAAAATTTAATTGACAGACTGGAGAGTTCCTTCAAGATACTCAAGGGTGAAGGCAAGATTACCGAGATTAACGTGGCCGAGACCTTGAAGGATGTGAGAAAGGCGCTGCTTGATGCCGACGTAAGCTACAAGATAGCCAAGACATTCTGTGATGATGTGAAGAAGATTGCATTGGGACAGGATGTATTGAAGGCGGTGAAGCCGAGCCAGATGATGGTGAAGATTGTACACGATGAGCTTACAAGGCTCATGGGTACTGAGGCAACTGACATCAACATAAAGGGTGAGCCGGGCATTGTGCTCGTTGCAGGACTACAGGGTTCAGGTAAGACTACCTTCTCAGGCAAACTTGCACTGAACTGCAGGACAAAGAGGGGCAAGAAGGTGCTCCTTGTAGCAGGAGACGTCTACAGACCTGCTGCAATTGACCAGCTTAAGGTGCTCGGAGAGCAGATAGGAGTGGAGGTATACACTGAAGAGGGTTCAAAGGATCCTGTTTCAATTGCAAGCAATGCAGTAGCCAAAGCAAGGAGGGAAGGTTACTCCCTTGTAATTGTGGATACTGCAGGACGTCTTGCAGTTGACGAGGAGATGATGAACGAGATTGCCGCAATCAAGGAGGCAGTAAACCCTACCGAGACATTGTTCGTTGTAGACTCAATGACAGGCCAGGATGCTGTTGAGACAGCAAAGGCTTTCAACGACAGGCTCAACTTCGACGGTGTTGTACTCACAAAACTTGACGGTGATACCAGAGGCGGTGCAGCCCTCTCTATCAGGGCGGTTGTAAACAAGCCTATCAAGTTCATAAGTGCAGGCGAGAAGATGGAGGCGCTTGACGTGTTCCATCCTAAGCGTATTGCAGACCGTATCCTGGGCATGGGTGACGTTGTAACCCTCGTGGAAAGGGCACAGGAGCAGTTTGATGAGGAGGAGGCAAAGAAACTCCAGAAGAAGCTCATCAAGGACCAGTTTACCCTTTCTGATTTCTACGACCAGATACAGCAGATAAAGAAGATGGGTAACATCAAGGATCTTGCTTCCATGCTTCCTGGCGTAGGCAAGGCCCTCAGGGATGTTGACATTGACAACTCAGCCTTCAAGGGTGTGGAGGCAATAATACTATCCATGACTCCGTTTGAAAGGAACAATCCTCATGTTATCAACGGCAGCAGGAGGAGAAGGATTGCAGAGGGAAGCGGTACCACAATTGTGGAAGTAAACAGGCTTCTCAAGCAATTTGAGGACACCCGCAAAGTGATGAAGGTTATGGCAGGCGGCGGAGCCAAGAACAAGGCTATGGGCGCAATGAGGGCCATGCAGGGGATGAGAAGAAGATAATGACCATCAAACATTATAGATTATGGTAATACTTGACGGAAAAGCTACATCAGACAAAATCAAGATGGAAATAGCCGAGATGGTGAAGGAGAGGGTTGCCAATGGCGGCAAGCGTCCTCATCTAGCAGCTATCCTTGTAGGAAATGACGGTGCAAGCCAGACATACGTGGGGCACAAGGAGAGGGCCTGCTCACAGGTGGGCTTCAAATCCACACTCCACAGGTTCCCTGCAGAGATCACCCAGGAGGAGTTGATTGAGATAATCCAGGAGATAAATAAGAATGATGACATAGACGGTCTCATCGTACAGCTCCCTCTTCCTGAGCATATTGATGAGGATGCGGTAATCAACGCAATTGCACCTTGCAAGGACGTTGACGGATTCCATCCTGAGAATGTGGGCAAGATGACCCTTGGCCTCCCTACATTCCTCCCTGCAACACCTTACGGAATCATCAGGCTCTTGTCTGAATATGGCATTGAGACAAGCGGAAAGCATTGTGTGATAATCGGCAGGAGCAACATAGTGGGCCGTCCGCTGGCAAACCTCCTTTCATTGAAGGATGAGCCTGGTGACTGTACAGTTACCATCTGCCATAGCCATACAAAGAACATAGAGTTCTTCACCAGACAGGCCGACATCATCATTGCAGCCCTCGGCTCTCCCGGCTTCGTGAAAGGTGACATGGTAAGGGAAGGTGCAGTTATTGTTGACGTGGGAATCACCCGTATCCATGACGATTCAAAGAAGAACGGATACAGGCTCCTTGGTGACGTTGATTTTGAGACTGTTGCACCTAAGGCATCATACATAACTCCTGTACCTGGCGGCGTAGGCCCTATGACCATTGTTTCCCTGATGGTAAATACCCTCAAGGCAGCAGAAGGAAAATGCAGGAAATAGCCTGAAAAGGCCCCATAATAAAACTGTCGGGAAGATGAATCTCAAGGTTCTCTTCCCGACAGCTGTTTTACAGGGGATGGTTCTTCAGACGAGTGTCTGGATGGCCTTTCCTGAAACCTTTATTGCCTTAGGCATTGCAGGGCAGGCATACTCGCATGCTCCGCAGCCGATACATTTCAGAGTGTCAATCTTAGGGAGGAACTGCCCTGGAGCAACAGGGTTTTCCTTCATTTCAATTGCTCCGGCAGGGCAGGAGCCTGCACAGGCTCCGCATCTTACACCGTCTGCCACAACCACACAGGTTGAAGGGTCGTATGTGGCAAGTGCAATCTGCGTCTTCTGCTTCTGCTCAAGGGAAATGTGTTCAAGGGCGCCGTGAGGGCAGGTATGTGAACATGTGTTGCACCCGAAAGAACAGTATTTCTTGTCGTATTTGAGTGTAGGGAGCATTATGCCCTCAATACCGTATTCCATGTAGGCCGGCTTGATTATCTTGTTGGGGCATGCGGCAATACAGGCATGGCATGCTGTACATGCATCCTTGAATGCCTGGAGGTTACGTGCACCAGGAGGCATAATGGGTGCATTCTCTGATGGAATTCCCTTGCCGTATCCTGAAGCCTTGCTTCCAATATGTCTTGCTGCAGCCGCAGCGGCAAGGCCGCCCATTGCAATGAGAGCTGTCCTTCTCTCAGGATTCTCAATGTTCCTGTGGTACGGGTCATCACTTTTCCTTTTCCTGAACCATGTAGGGACAAGCTTCACGCCACCCCTCCTGCAGCTTGTAAGGCAGTTGTAGCAGGCTACACACCTTGTGGCATCTATCTCCTTGGTCTCAAGATTGATGCAGGCACTCTTGCAGTTCCCTGCACATAGGCCGCACCTCACACATTTCTCCTTGTCAAGTACAGGCTTGAAGAGTGCAAGACCGCCTATTGCTCCAAGGAATGTGCCTACAGGACATATGGTGTTGCAGTACAATCTTCCTCTGGCAGCGCTGAATATCACTATAATTATAAGGAATGCAAGTGAATATACAAATGCAAAAGTCCCGAGTGACACATATTGCTGTGTATAGAATGTTGCAGGGAATATTCCGGAAAGGAGATTGGTCATGGACATCTCAACGGTACCGAACACATGCCTTGCAATCCTTCCGTAGTTTGAATACGGATCCAGCAGCACAAGGGGGTATGTGAACATGAATGCCATAGAGATTCCGGTAATTGCCAGGATTGAATACCTCAATATATTATGGGGCCTTGAGTATTTCATTTTTGGCTTCCTGCCAGAATTACCCCTCTTCCTTGCAAAGTTTGAAATCCTTGTAACTATATCCTGGAAGATTCCAAGAGGGCAGAGGAAGGAACAGTATACTCTTCCGAAAAGAAGTGTAATTGCCATGAGGATGATGAATGCCGCAGCGCATCCTGTAAAGAGGGAAACGAGTGCAGGGGTGAACTGGGTCTTCAGCAGAGCCTGCGAAAGAGGGTTTCCTCCCGACAGGTTCAGGAACCCGCATGTAATGACACAGAACACAAATGCAGCAGCAATTACCCTTGTCCTTTTTAGAAACTTGCCCATAATCAATACAATATTTTGTTTTCTTATACAAAAGTATTAAATTTAAAGTTCATATATGAAATATTTAAGAGAATCATGATAAACAAATTGAAAAATCTCCCATTGCTGGGAAAGGTGGCAATTGCAATTGCATTGGGCATACTCTGTTCTTTCTTTTTCCCTGAGTTCCTCAATAGGACATTTGTTACAATCAATGGAATCTTCGGAAACTTCCTGGGGTTCATTATTCCGCTTATCATTGTGGGCCTTGTGGCTCCCGGAATTGCGGAGCTGGGCAGCGGGGCAGGACGCCTCCTTGCAATAACAGCAGCGATTGCATACGGCTCAACCCTCTTTGCGGGATTCTTCTCTTATTTCGCATGTGACCTTTCTTATCCTATTTTCCTGGACAGTTCTGCAGGACTGAACCAGAGTGTTGGAGAAGCAAGCAAGATTCTGCCGTATTTTACTATAGATATGCCCCCGGTAATGGGTGTAACATCAGCCCTTGTCCTTGCTTTTGTAATGGGTCTGGGATTATGCGCAATAGAGGGCGACAGGATGAAGAATGCATTCATAGAGTTCAGGGACCTTGTGAACAAGGTAATCTCAGGCGTGATCATACCGCTCCTTCCGCTTTATGTATTCGGAATCTTCCTCCAGATAGGCGCAGAAGGGCAGGCAGGTGCAATAATGAAGCTCTTCATAAAGGTTATTGCAATCATCTTTGTACTTCATGTAACCCTGCTCCTCATTCAGTTCATTGCAGCTGGAGCTGTAGCAAAAAGGAATCCTTTCAAGTCTCTGGCAACAATGCTCCCTGCATATATGACAGCCCTTGGAACCCAGTCATCAGCAGCTACAATCCCTGTTACATTGAGGCAGACAATCAAGAATGGTGTGGATGAGAAGCTTGCAGGCTTTGTAATACCGTTGTGCGCAACAATCCACCTTGCAGGAAGTACACTGAAGATTGTGGCATGTGCATTTGCAATCCTCTGGATGCAGGGAATGCCTCACGGACTTGACGTATTTGCAGGATTCATCTGCATGCTCGGCATTACTATGGTGGCTGCTCCGGGAGTACCGGGAGGTGCAATCATGGCTGCACTCGGACTCCTTGCCTCAATGCTCGGCTTCAATGAAGAGCTGCAGGGCCTGATGATAGCACTTTACATTGCAATGGACACATTTGGTACAGCATGTAATGTAACCGGTGACGGTGCAATTGCTTTGGTTGTTGACAAAATCTACAAGAAATGATGAAGGTACATATAGTTTCCCTTGATATTGCATGGGAAGAAAAACAGCAGAATTTCAGCAAGGTTGAATCCATCATAGAGCAGCTGGAAGATAAGGGTGACCTCATTATCCTCCCAGAAATGTTCTCCACAGGATTTACCATGAACACTTCATTGGCCGAAGATGCTGCGGGCGATACCCTTCACTGGATGATTGCCGCCGCACAAAAATATGATGTTGCAATTCTGGGCTCATTTCCTTATTCCCAGAATGGAAGGGAAGTGTTCAACAGGGCCTATTTTGTAAAGCCGGACGGCAGCTGGAGCCATTATGACAAAAGACACCTCTTCAGGATGGGGGACGAGAACAACCATTATACAAGGGGTGACGAGAAGACAATAGTGGAGTACAAGGGTGTAAGGTTTGCCCTGAACATCTGCTATGACATCAGGTTCCCTGTATGGAGCAGGAACAAGGGAAACAGATATGATGTGCTTATAAACATTGCCAATTTCCCAGAAGTGAGGATAAAGGCAATAGAGCCGCTCCTGAAGGCAAGGGCCATTGAGAACCTTTCGTATGCCCTCTTTGCAAACAGGGACGGCAAGGATACAATGTGCGTATATTGCCCAAGCTCACAGGCATACGACTTCAAGGGAGATCCTGCAGGTGTGGAATCATTTATTACAGATTCACAGGGGTGCAGGACCCAGATCATTACCTGTGAACTCAATATACCGGCCCAGGAAGAGTTCAGGGACAAGTTCCCTGCATGGATGGATGCGGACACATTCAATGTAATCAGATAAGATGCTCCGTCTTCTACTCCCTTTTGCGGTTATCATCTCCCTGGCTGTAACTTCCTGCAGGACTTCTCCTGCAGACGGGGTTTACAGGCTGGAGCTGTATGCCCATGGAGATGTGCACGGCTGCTTCTTTGATTCCCTCCCCAGAATACAGAATTATCTTTCACAGAGGAAGAGTGATGCCGGTGAGGATAATTTCATTTCAATAGATCTGGGTGACCATATCCATGGCAGCAATTCCGCATACTATTATAATTATGTACATGATTATCAGCAGGGAGAGAAACATATCTTTTCCAGGATTGCGGAATATATGGGATATGACGCAATTGTAGCAGGAAACCATGATATTGAAACCGGAAGGGAGATTTTCGGGAAGATAAGAAATGAGATATCCATCCCATATCTTGCTGCAAATGTTGTGTGGAAAGACTCTGGCGAACCCTATTTTCCCCCTTACACCATATTCATGAAGCAGGGAATCAGTATAGCCGTAATTGGCCTTACAACCCCTGAAGTGAAGAAATGGCTGGGGAGTGAGAAGATAGCCGGGCTTGACATACTCCCAATCCAAAATGTTGCAGGGAGGATTGTGGAGGAGGTGAGGGAGAAGCACTCCCCCCATCTGATATTCCTTGCAGTCCATGCAGGTTGCGGCAATGGCAGCGGGGAGGATATTGAGAATCCATGCAGATATCTTGCAGCTTCAATTAAGGGGATTGACGGTGTACTGGCAGCACACGACCATATTGCTTATTGTGGCAAGGAGTGGAACGGTTCAGACAGTGTGGTTGTGATAAACTCCGGGCCTTACGCACAGAATCTGTCGGGAATAAGGATTGAAATGGAATTTGAAGGTGGAAAGGTTGCAGGCAAGAAGTTTGAGGCTTCACTGATAAAGATGAGGGGGATAACTCCAGATTCCGGTTATATGACACATTTCCTGAGTGAAAGTAATGCTGTAGATGATTTTTCTTCCATGAAGCTCGGCTCAATTGATGAGGAGATTGATCCAAAGATGATATTTGACGGGCCGTGCCTCTACAGCAATCTGATACATCATGTGCAGCTGGAGGAGTCCCGTGCCAGGGTATCGTTTGTGTCCCCTACAAAGTTCAGGGGTGTTGTTCAGGCAGGTGACATTTGCTATAATGATGTGCTTAAGCTCTATCCTTTTGAGAATATACTATATAAGGTTGAGATGACCGGGGCACAGATCAGGAACTATCTGGAGCTTTCATACAACAACTGGAAAAGCAGGCCTGTGGCATTTGACTGTGCCGGGGGGCTGGAGTATGTAGTTGATTTTACCAGGCCGTACGGGAGCAGGGTAAAAGTGATTTCCTTTACAGACGGTGCCCCATTTGATGAAAATGCAACATATCCTGTTGCAATGGCTTCATACAGGGCCAATGGGGGAGGGGACCTGCTGCTTCAGGCTACCGGGCTGAACCTCGCACAGCTTGATGGGATTGTCCTTGAGAAGTACAGGCCTGTGCGTAACCTGATATATGATTTCTTTGAAGGAGAAACAAGAACAGCAGCCGGGTTGGCTGCTGTCTCAAGGTGGTCTGTAAAGGAATAGCTTTACATGTTCTCTTCTATAATCCTCAGAAGCTCGTCAATTGCCTTCTCCTGTGGTACGGAACGGAGCACAGGCTCCTTCCCTTTGTAGATGCATACTTTCCCTGCACCTTCACCCACATAGCCGAAATCTGCATCTGCCATTTCTCCGGGGCCGTTTACTATGCAACCCATGATTGCAATCTTTACCCCCTTGAGATGGGCTGTACGGCGTTTCACTTCATTGAATGTCTCTTCAAGATTGTATAGAGTCCTGCCGCAGCCGGGGCATGCAATATATTCAGGCCTGGTGAATTTCCTCCTTGCAGCCTGCTGCAGGTTATCCTTGAACTCCTCAATCTTCTCTTCCGGTACTTCCTTGCCGCCGCATGTAGCTGTAACATTGAAGTCGTCAATCTCCTTGTCGAGAAGGAGAGGTCCGAAATCACATGAAGCCTTGATTATGAACTCATCCCAATCCCTGCACTCATAATGGGCAGAAGGGAGTCCTGTGCCGGCCATTGATTCCCTTACAGATGCAATGCTCCTGGCATAGTCACCTGAATGGAAGTAGTCTGCAATTGTCCTTGCCACAGGAATTTCATTTACGGGATTCTCTGTAAGTGAAACCCTGATTGTATCTCCAATGCCGTCCTTGAGGAGTGAAGCAATTCCAACCGCTGACTTTATCCTTCCGGTATCACCGTTGCCTGCCTCAGTTACCCCAAGGTGGACCGGATATATAATCCCTTTCTCACACATGGCTTTCCAAAGGAGCCTGTATGCAGTTGACATTACAATTGTATTGCTGGCCTTCAATGAAATCACCACATTGTGGAAGTCATTCTCCGCACACATCTCCAGCCACTCCATTGCAGCCTCCTTCATTCCAAGCGGTGTATCTCCATAAAGGTTGATGATTCTTTCACCAAGAGAACCGTGGTTAAGGCCTATCCTCACGGCTGTGCCGTACTCCTTGCACACCTGTATGAATTTCCTGAACTGGCTCTGCGCAACCGAGTGCTCCCTGGCAAAATTGCCGGGATTTATCCTCACCTTGTCTGCAACCTTGGCAACTTCAATGGCCACATCCGAGCTGAAATGTACATCAGCCACGAGAGGAACATTTATCCCCTTCCCGATAAGTTCCTTCTTAATCTCCTTCAGAGCCTCAACCTCCTTCATACCCTGTGTGGTGAGCCTGATGAGCTCTGCACCGGCCTCTGCCATTTCAATGCACTGTGCAACTGAAGGGGCAATATCCTGTGTATGGGTATTGCACATTGTCTGTACCTTGATAGGTGTACCTCCACCTATAGCCAATCCTTTTACTGAAACAGCCCTGCTTTTCATCTTTTCCTGTTTTTAGAATATTTGCCACCCAGATTGAAATGCACACCGGCAGATATCTGCAGCTGGGTAGGGTGGGTATATAGCCAATAATCACTTGAATAAATCTGAGGGTCACAGAAATGGGTTAGGCCGTATTTGTATCTGGCCTCAAGGTGTATCTCCACAGGGTTGAACTTTATTGCAATTCCACCCTGGCCCATAATGCCGAAACCATATTTGTTTGTTGTTTCGGGTATTCCCCCCGGAAGTTCACTGTCATAAATATAGTATCCGAAACCACCTACACCCAACATGAGCCTCACGCGGGAGATATCACCCCTGAAAAGGGCTACGAAAGGGACCTCAATTGCAGAATAGACCTGTTCCTCCTCTACAAATTCGGTCTCACTTACCTCATATACATCCATATATCCCATTGTTGTCCTGGCAATGCCTACCTGTACGCCAAAATAGGGCATAGTACCCAGCAGGGAATGGAGATAGGTGTAATACACTCCGTAATTCTCTGCAGATTTAATCTGCTTGTTCTTGTTGGTCTGGCTGAAGGATACTCCAGACATTGAATATCCCCACTTTACACCTATCAGGTGCTGGTAAAGGATTGTGCTGTCCTTGATTTTTGTCCCGGCTTCAGCAAAGGAATTCATGTCAAATTCCTTGAGGTATGCCTCTTCATTTTCAATCACATTCTGCGAGGATGCACGGAATGGCATGAGGGCCAGACCAAGCAGCAGCAGAACATATATAAATCTATTCTTCTCCATCTGAAACAATTTATTTACCGAACATCTCCCCAATCTCAATGCTCTGGACCAGATCAGTCTTTTCATTCAGCTTTATTATCTCATCACCGTCGGGAAGAGTGTAGAGCATCACTTTCTCAGGCTGCCTCTTGAGGAGGAGGTCTCCAGTGTCAAAGATGCCGTTGTTGTTCTTGTCCTCGGTTATCCTGATTGAGTAGTCACCTTTCTGGAGATACGGAAACAGGAGTTCCGCATCATCATGTATGATGTATTTCCTGAATACCTGGCTCCTTGTACTGTTGATGAGCTCTACAATATATCTTGAGCCTACACCTTTGAGTTCAAGGGTAATAGAGCTGAGATTGTCGTCTGTAGGGAGAGACAATGAAACTACTGTAGAATCATTGGTAAAGCCGTAGATGTCCTTGAAAGCGGCGTGAGGGATGTAAAGCTCATAGTCATTGCCCTTCACAAACTGTTGGACAGGGCGGAGCGAATACCTGTTTATCTCAATTGAATCCTGTTCAAGGGTGTATTCAACATCACTTTCAATCCTCTTTGGTGTCCTCATCCTGAATGTTACGGTATCCATATTCATCTCAATGAGAGGATTGTTGAAGATAAAGCCTATTCCGTTCTGCTCAACTTTTGTATTGTCTGAGTCAAGGGTAAACTCAAGCAGGTCCTTCCTCTTTTCATTCTTGTTGCTTTCAGACTTTCTCTTGTCCTCCTTCTTCTCCACAGGGGCTACGAGCCTCAGATTTTCAACTGCAGGGGAGAGGTTGCCGGTAGAGTCTGTCTTCATGTATTTGATTCCCAGCTGAAGGGTATCCGGAAGTGTCCTTCCCTCCTTGATCCAGAAACAGAGGCTGTCGTTAGTGATGTTGAACTGCCTGATTATCCTGTCAGGTGAGATTCCTGCTATTGCAAAGGAATCAATCTGGACATCTGAAGCATTGAACTTGATGTATGCACTTCTTCTGGCTGTCCTCTTGTAGTCCCTGATGAACTGGTTGGTTGAATTTTCCCTGAACAGATAGAGCTCAACTTCGGAATGGCGTGCCAGGCATGCAAGAGTATCCAGAGGGTCAATATACTGCAGCTCAGGGGAATCCTTGCGCATTACCTCTACAGGTGTCACCTCACTGCCGAGGAATGCTATTGACTCACCGCCCTGGTCGTACCTGTTGTTGGTGTTCCCATCCGTGAATGCAAATACAGAGTATGGCAGTGGCTTGAGGTTCCTTACTGTAAAGTATCCCCATTTGTCGCTCCTTGCCACTGCATCAGGGAGGTCATTTATTACGCTTGAATCCCTTGCATTGAGGTACAGGGCAATTGTAGCTCCCTCTATCGGGAAAAGGGTAACCGCATCCACAACTGTTCCGCTGAGCATCATGGAATCAATTGTCTTTCCGGTAGAGAAGCTATATGAATAGCCGTAGAGCGGGTTGCTCTCATTGTTGTCAACTATTGCATTGCCAAAGTTGAGCGAGTATGTGGTATTTGTATCCAGAGGTTCCTGGAATGTTACAACCAGCCCTTTACCCTTAATCCGTGTCTTTACCTGCTTCTTCTGAGGAGGGGAGAGGAGGATGTTCTTGTTGGCATCCTTTATCTGTATGTACTCGTTGAATGTAAGTGTTATACTCCCTTTCTCTATTGGAAATGAGGTGGCATCTTCAGACGGTACTGTAGAGAGCACTACGGGAGGGATTGTATCCTTGGGGCCTCCGGTTGGTGCCGCCTTGGTGCTGGCACACGAACTGGTGTGCAGGCAGTAGGCAGCAATGCCGGCAATGAACAATCCTTTGAATATTATCTCTTTAAAATTTATCTTCATTTGGTTATGCATTCTTCACATCTGTTCTTGTGACATTTTCAACTCCCTTTATCTTGAGGAGGGTATTGATGATCATATCAAGGTCCTGCGCATCGTGTACATAAAGGTCTATATAACCGTCAAAAATGCCGTCATGTGTCTCAAAGTGAATCTTCCTGATGTTTACGCTCAGGTCAAGTGTGATGAATCTGGTAATTTCGTTCACAATACCCATCCTGTCAATTCCACGTAGTGAAATCCTAGCAAGGAAAGAGAGGATGGTGTGTTTTGTCCATTTTGCGTTCACAATCTTCTCTCCTTGTACTGTAGCAAGTGAGATTGCCTTAGGACAAACCTTCTTGTGGATAATTACATTATTGTGGTCATCAACAAAACCTACTATTGCATCGCCAGGAATAGGGTTGCAGCAGTCCGCCACCTTATATGTGAGGGTGCGGTCTGCATTCTCTTTCAGCAGATAATCCTTTTTCTTGTCGATGTCGGGCTTTTTCTCAACATGGTCAAGGTCATCAAGGTCATCATCCTCCTCAGGTTCATTTGAGAAGAACTGGAGCTTCCAGTATTTTACAAACTTGTTCTCATTGTTCTTCCTGAGCACCTTGTCAAGGTCATCCAGCTTCACCACGCCGGTTGCAATCTTGTTGTAGAGCTCATCCTTGTTGTTGAGCTTGTACTCAATGAGAAGTTTCCTGATGACACGGTTCTGGACCTTGACTCCCAGTTTTGAAAGCTCAGTCTCAAGGATATGCTGTCCCTTTACTATGGCATCCTGGATATCTGCCTTGAGGGCATCATAAATGATGTCCTTTGCCTTTGGTGTATGGGCATATTCAAGCCACTCCCTCTGGGGTTTCTGCGCCTCGGCTGTAATTATCTCAATCTGGTCACCGTTCTTGAGCTCATGTGAAAGCGGGACAAGCCTGTGGTTCACCTTGGCCGCAATTGCACGGTTACCGATCTTGCTGTGTATATAGTATGCAAAATCCAAAGCAGTAGACCCTTTCGGCAGCGATTTGGAATCACCTTTAGGGGTAAATACATAAATCTCAGAGGCAAGCAGCCCTTCGTGGAACTTGTCCAGGAACTCAAGTGCGCTCACATCCGGATTCTCCAGCACACCACGTACCATTGTGAGCCAGTTGTCAAGCTCCTTCTCACTCTTGTTCACCCCTTTATAGCTCCAGTGCGCGGCAACGCCCTTCTCAGCTATCTGGTTCATCCTCTCAGAGCGGATCTGCACTTCAACCCAGTTTCCGTTCTGGCTCATGAGAGTACAGTGCAGCGCCTCGTATCCGTTTGATTTGGGCACTGTAAGCCAGTCCCTGATACGGTCCATCTTTGAGCGGTAGTACTCGGAAATTATTGAATAGATATCCCAGCATTGCTTCCTCTCTGAAATACCCTCTTTAGGCTCGAATATTATCCTTACGGCAAAGAGGTCATATATCTGCTCAAAAGGAATCCCTTTCCTCTCCATCTTCTTCCATATGGAATATGGTGTCTTGGTCCTCTTGATGATGGTAAACTTGTACCCTTCATCGTGCAGTGCCTGTGAAATTGGGGCAATGAACTGGTTGATTGAATCACCACGCTCCTCAATGAGGGCATCAATTTTTCTTGAAATCTTGTTGTAGTACTCAGGCTCCCTGTATTTGAGCCAGATGTTCTCCATCTCTGACTTCATGCTGTAGAGGCCAAGCTTGTGGGCAAGGGGTACAAATATGTACATGCTCTCGCTCAGGATCTTGTCCTTCTTCCTCTCAGGCATTGAGCCTATTGTGCGGAGATTATGCAGCCTATCGGCGAGCTTGATGAGGACAACCCTCACATCGTCATTCAGGGTAAGGAGGATCCTCTTGAAGTTCTCAGCCTGCATGCTCACCTCATTGTTGCCGCCTGAATTGTGCTTGTTGTCCATTGCGGACTTTATCTTTGTAAGGCCGTCAACCAATGAAGCCACCTTTGCACCAAAGAGCCTCTCAATATCCTCTACGGTATATTCAGTATCCTCAACTATATCATGCAGAAGTGCAGTTACAATTGACTTGTACCCGAGCCCTATCTCCTGTACCACAATCTTGGCCACGGCAATAGGGTGGATGATGTATGGTTCGCCCGATTTTCTCCTCACTCCCTTGTGGGCCTCATTGGCAAACTCAAACGCCCTTATGACATCTTCATACTCATCCTGATTGGCACATCTCTTGAGACTGGCAATCCTCAATGACTCAAATTCCCTTTGAATAAGTTCGTTGTCCTCTTGTGTAAACATATCAGAATCTTAAATCTCTTGTTCCTTTCTTTACAGCCTCTAAATTAGCTATAATCTTTTGTTTCTGCGCACTCTCGGGAAGTTTTTCCAGCTCTTGCGCTATAAGGCTGTAGCCTGCAGCCTTTGTCTTCTCACTCCCGTAGTCCTCAAGGTACTCCGCAAGGGTTATCATTGCGTTAGGGGTACAAAACCTCTTGATGAAGCCCGGAATTGCAAATTCCATAAAGTGCTCTCCTGTGCGCCCCATCCTGTAACATGCTGTACAGAAGCTTGGTATATATCCTTTGGTAAGGAGCCAGTGCATCACGTCATCAAGCTCTCGGGTATCACCTATCACAAACTGCTCCTTGTTGATGTCCTGCTGGTCTCCCTTCTGGTTCTGGTATCCGCCTATCTCAAGCTTTGTACCGGCATCTATCTGTGAAACGCCGAACTCAATCACCTCATCCCTAATTGCGCTGCTCTCCCTTGCTGTCATGATGAGCCCTGTGTAAGGGACTGCAAGGCGGAGCACTGCAACAAGCCTCTTGAACTGGTCATCTGTAACTTCATATGGAAGTTCCAGATCCATACCTGCAGCCGGCTTAATCCTTGGGAAGCTGATTGTATGCGGGCCCACACCGCAGCTCTTCTGCAGGTGGAGTGCATGGGAAACAAGGCCCAGAACCTCATATTTCCAGTTGTACAGCCCGAACAGGGCACCAATTCCCATATCATCTATGCCGGCCTCAAATGCGCGGTCCATGGCATTGAGCCTCCACATATAGTCACCCTTGATATCTTCAGCAGGGTGATATTTTGAGTAGGTTTCCCTGTGGTATATCTCTTGGAACACCTGGAATGTGCCTATGCCGGCCTCCTTCACTATCCTGAAACCTTCAACATCAAGAGGAGCCGCATTTATGTTCACCCTCCTTATCTCTCCGTTCCCTACCTTCACGCTGTAGCATGTCTTCACGCTCTCCGCAATGAATTCCGGTGTATATACTGGTGACTCGCCGAATACAAGAATGAGCCTCTTGTGCCCGTATCTTTCAAGGTTCTCAATTTCGGCAACAAGTTCAGGGTGGGAGAGGGTCTTCCTCACCGTACCGTGCGCACTCTTGCGAAAACCGCAATATTTGCAGTTGTTGACACAATAGTTGCCCACATATAAAGGGGCAAACAGCACAATCCTGTTCCCGTACACCTTTCTTTTAAGCTCCCTGGCCGCATCAAACAGCTCCTTCAGCCCCTCCTCAGATTCAATTGCAAGGAGAACTGCTGTCTCCTCAACGGAAAGGGGTTCCTTGTTCAGGGATTTCCTGAAAATCTCCCTCGCCCTGGGAAGGTCCTCCCTGGTATCAGCCACAAGCCCCTGCAGTTTGGCGTCATCAATGAAGTCAACTGCATTGGCACTTAATTTCATATTCAGTTTCAAATTCTTCATTCCAAATTGATTTTTTCAATTACTTCCTGCTCCAGCTTCTGGTAGTTGTCATCGGAAGTGTAAATGTTCTCATACTGGTAGGCATGGGAAATCTCCGCACCTATAAGTATTATTGTCCAGCTCACATTCATCCAGATGAGGAAGAGCGGTATGGCCGCAAAGGCACCGTACACGGAGTTCAGGCGGGATACAAAGAGCTGTGTCTCCATATAGAGGTACTGCCACCCCACAAAGGCAAATGCTGAAATCAGAGAAGCCGCAAATGCAGCTGAAAACTTCACCTTCACATTTGGGACATACTTGTACAGGATTGTAAAGAACAGGGTAATTATCCCATACAGCGAGATCCACCTGATTGCTTCCCCGACAGATTCAAGGTATGAAATCTGGAAACCGTATGTATTCAATGCCTTGGTAAACACCAGGGAAACAGAAAGGAACATTGTAACCACAAGAGGTGCCACAATAAGCACTCCGAAATAATAGAGGAACCTCTTGGCAATTGAACGCCCCCTTTCCGCCTTCCATATCTTGTTGAAGCATTTCTCAACATTAAGGATAAGCCACAATACGGTGCCTATGAAGAATGCAAGGCTTATGATACCGAACGCATCCTGCTGGCTTATGGTAACGATGTTTTCCGCAAACTGGATTATCAGCTGGATTATCTCCTTGTTCTCGGCAAAATATTCAAGGAGCATTTGCTGGAGGTAATTTTTGAGGCCGAAACCGTCGGTAACCGCAAAGGCCACGGCCACGAAAGGTACCATTGACATGGTTGAGAAAAAGCTTAGTGAAAAGGCATAGAGCCCCAGATGGTTCACACCGGCCTCCCTCACGGTAATCAATGCCACCTTGAGGTACTTTATCAGCTTCCTCTTGAATTTGCCAAGGTCATCAATCTCCAGATGCCAGATGTCATCTGTCATGAACTTGACGAACCAATGGTAGAAGTCCTGTATTTCCTCCAGAAGATCTTTCAATTTGTCCCTATTTGTTAAGTTTTGCCATGAATTTCTCAGGATCAATAATGTAGCGGGTATGTACGCCGTTACCAATCTGTCCCTTGCCGTCAAAAGCCTCTACAGTAAAGTTAACCCAGTTGCCTTCCGCACTTGTGACAGTTGCCGTAGCATATACTTCACTCCCTGTAAGGCATGCCCTTGTATGGTTCACCTCCATTCTGGTCCCTACACTGTCCTTGCCCTCATTCTTGAGTAGGGTAAAGGCGGCATTCTCCATAAGTGCCACCATAGCCGGTGTAGCATATACGGGAAGCCCTCCCGATTTATGTGCAATTGCAGTATCACAATCCCGGACCGTGATACCAACCTTATAAGTATCTCCTGCTGTTGCCATATATTAGCCGTTATATTCCTTTAAATAGTTCTCTACAAATTCTGATGCAGCGG
This sequence comes from uncultured Muribaculaceae bacterium, assembly GCA_964475015.1. Classification (GTDB taxonomy): domain Bacteria; phylum Bacteroidota; class Bacteroidia; order Bacteroidales; family UBA932; genus Egerieousia. The sequence continues at coordinate 6,869 of CAYYVA010000002.1, read as the reverse complement.
CTCCAAGCTTTTCGTATGATGCCGCACCCATGATCTCAAGCGGAGCGCCCTTTGGCTCCATTCCCATTTCAGGTGCATATTTCAACAGGTCCTTTATACCTGCTCCGTTCCATGTGGAGCTTCCGAATACTGAAAGCACCTTGTTTTTTGGTGAAACGAGAGAAATCTCATTGCACAGGTGCTCCATCATGGGATGCATCTTTGTATTATATGCACATGTCCCCAGTATGAGCCCCTTGTATTTCCAGATATCCTGCAGAATATATGAGACATGGCTCTTGGAGACATCATGGATTCTTACAGGAATCCCTTTTGCACCAAGCTCCTTCCCGATGAAGTCTGCCATCTGTTCCGTATTGCCGTACATTGAAGCATACGCAATCACAACTCCCTCCTCAGGGATGCACCTGCTCCATTTGTCATACAGCCCCACAACCTTGCCTGGATCCTTTCTCCACACAAGTCCGTGGGATGGGGCTATCACATTTATCTTTATCCCCTGCAGCTTCTCAAGTGCCCTTTGCACCATATTGCTGTATTTCCCTACAATGTTTGAGTAGTACCGGAGCATCTCACCTTTGTAATCCGCCTCAAAGTCGTTCTGGTCATCAAAGATTCCTCCGTCAAGTGTGCCGAAACCTCCGAATGCATCACACGAGAAGAGGGTTGCACTCTTCTGCTCGTATGTAACCATTGTTTCAGGCCAATGTACCCATGGTATAAGGTGGAAAGACAATACATGTTCCCCAAGTTCAAGTGTATCCCCGTCCTTTACAGGGAGAAATGAGCTGTCGGGAATATTGAAGTAATGGGAGAGGACCTTGCGGGTCTGGGCATTACCTATTACCTTGGCACTGGGGTATTTTGCAAGGACCTGTCCTATGAGGCCAGAATGGTCCGGCTCCATGTGGTTTATAACAAGGTAATCAAGGGGTGCACCTTCCAGAATCCTTTCAATGTTGTCCAAATAGTTGTCGTTGCTGCCTGTTTCAATAGTATCTACAAGCAGGTTTTTATTATCTTTAATAAGATAGGAGTTGTAGCTTACCCCTTTTGGAAGAGGCCAGTTGTTCTCAAACAGGTTCTTGCGCCTGTCATTCACTCCCAGGTAGTAAATACCGTCACTGATTGTAATATTGTTCATCTTTACCTCTTATTTGTTTATCATTTCAAAAAATTGTGCTTCATCAATAATTGCAACACCTAATTTTGTTGCCTTTTCAAGTTTGGCCGGGCCGCATTTGTCTCCGGCTACCATGTAGGTTGTGTTTCCGCTTATCGAGCTGCCCGGCTTGCCGCCGTTTGCCTCAATGAGGGCCTTCATCTCCTCCCGTGGGATGGAAAAGTTACCGGATATAACAATTGTCATCCCCTTAAGGATATCAGACATTACGGTTTTCTTCCCTTCATCAATCTTCATCTGCAGGCCGTACTCCTCAAGTTCCTGAATTATCCTTATATGGAGAGGATTGCTGAAATAGGAGACAAGAGAATCTGCAAGCTTTTCCCCAACTTCATCTATTTCAAGAAGTTCTTCCATTGTGGCCCTGGAAATGCTCCAGATGTCACCGAACTTCATTGCTATATTTTTAGCGGTAGTTTCGCCTATATGCCTTATTCCCAAAGCAAAAAGCACCCTTTCAAAAGGGACCTCCCTGCTTTTGGAGAGTGATTCAAGGAAATTTGAAACGGATTTCTCCTTCCATTTGTCAAGGGTAATCAGCAGATCCGGAGTAAGCTTGTACAAGTCACTCAGTTCCCTGATATATCCTTTGCTGTAGAGCTGATCCACAGTTGCCTCACCCGCATTAATTGCCATTGCCTTCCTCCCGATAAAATGTACAAATTTTCCCTTTATCTGGGGAGGGCAGTTGTCCTGGTTGGGGCAGAAGTGCCTTGCCTCATCCTCATCCCTTACAAGGGGTGCACCGCATACAGGGCAGTTTGCAGGGAAAACGGCCTCCACAATATCAAAGCCCCTTCTGGAAGGTTCAACCCTGGTTATCTTTGGGATGATCTCACCACCTTTCTCCACATATACATAATCGCCTATATGGATATCAAGCAGCTGCATCTGGTCTGCATTGTGCAGGGAAGCTCTCTTTACCTTTGTGCCGCTGAGCTGTACGGGCTCCAGATTGGCCACAGGGGTTACAGCACCGGTCCTTCCTACCTGGTAATCTATTGAAACAAGTTTGGTGAGTGCCTCTTCAGGCTTGAACTTGTATGCTGTTGCCCATCTAGGAGATTTTGCTGTATAGCCCAGTGAGGCCTGCAGCGCAAGCTGGTTCACCTTTATCACAATACCGTCTGTTGCGTACGGGAGGTTCTTCCTTTCCGAATCCCATCTGTTGATATATTCCCTCACTTCATCCAGGTTCCTGCACTCCCTTCCAAGGTCAGAAACAGGGAGTCCCCAGGCTGAGGCCTTCTGCAGGGCTTCAATGTGGGTAGCCGCAACAGGCTCCTCCACAATAAGATGGTACAGTGTACACTCCAGCCCGCGCCCCTTTACAAGTTTGGGGTCCTGAAGCTTCAGGGAACCGGCCGCCGCATTCCTCGGGTTTGCGAAAGGCTGCTCCTCATCAAGTTCCCTCTGGTGGTTCAGCTTGTCAAATGCCTTGTAGGGCATATAGATCTCGCCCCTTATCTCAAATTCATCCGGATAGCCGCTCCCTTCCTCCAGTACCTGCGGAATGGATGGTATCTGGAGCACATTCCTTGTAACATCATCACCTACAGAGCCGTCACCTCTGGTAAGGGCCCTCTGGAGCCTGCCGCCCTTATATGTAAGGCAGATTGCTGTGCCGTCAAATTTGAGTTCACATGAAAAAGTGTATGGGGTTGCGCTCCCTTTCTCCACCCTCTCATTGAATGATGCCAGTTCATCTATGCTGTAGGTGTTGGAGAGGGAGAGCATCGGGTACCTGTGTGGGTACTGCTCAAACTGCTGGGGAGACTGGCTAGCTGTATTGCTGCTGTCGGGAAGAATGTCACTTCCCACCTTCTGGGTAGGGGAGTCCTTGCGGAGAAACTCAGGGAACATCTTCTCAAGCTGCTGCAGTTCCATCATGAGGAGGTCGTACTGGAAATCGGTAATTTCCGGTGCATTTAAAACATAATAGTTATGATTATGTCTCTCAAGTTCCGCAGCCAGCTGCGCTATCCTCTTTTCAGCCTCTTTTTTCTTCACTTTTTCAAATTTTAACTAACAAAAATAGGTAATATTTTAATAAAAATGTAAATTTGCGGCCCGAAATGACAAAGAAATAACAACAAGAAATAAATTTACTAGAAATGAAAAAATCAATTGTTATCCTTACAGGTGGCGGTCCTGCTCCAGGAATGAATACCGTAGTGGGCAGTATTGCAAAGACTTTCCTTCAGAATGAGTACAGGGTTCTGGGTCTCCATGGCGGTTACAAGGGTCTTTTCTCACCTGATCCAAACTACACAGAGCTTGACTTCACTACAGCTGACTGGATTTTCAACAGAGGTGGTTCATTCCTTGTGATGAGCCGTTTCAAACCATCTGACAATGATTTCCAGGAGAACTTCAACCTTGATTTCTTTGTAGAGAACAACATCAAGCTTCTTGTTACAGTAGGTGGTGATGATACAGCTTCTACAGCAAACAGGATTGCAAAATTCCTTGAGGCAAAGAACTATCCTATCGCAAACATCCACGTACCAAAGACAATTGACAACGACCTTCCTCTTCCTCAGAATATCCCAACCTTCGGCTACCACACTGCAAAGGCAGAGGGTACCAAGATTGCTGCAACCGTATATGAGGATGCAAGGACAAGTGCAAACTGGTTTGTAGTTTCTGCAATGGGCCGCTCTGCAGGTCACCTTGCATTGGGTATCGGCGCTTCTTGCCACTATCCTATGATTGTAATCCCTGAGATGTTCAACAAGACTACAATCACTGCAGACAAGATCATCAACCTTGCAGTTTCATCTATCCTCAAGAGAAAGATCATGGGCGTTCCTCACGGATGTATCATGATTTCAGAGGGTGTGTTCCACGAGCTTTCACACGAGGAGCTCCTTGAGCGCGGCGTTAAGTTCACTTATGATGACCACGGCCATCCTGAACTCGGAAAGATCTCAAAGGCACAGATGTTCAACGATATGGTTGAGAACAAGCTCAAATCATTGGGTATCAAGGTTAAGACCCGTCCGGTAGAGATCGGTTACGAGGTAAGGTGCGTTACCCCTGTAGGCTATGACCTCATGTACTGTTCACAGCTTGGTATGGGAGTTTACAAGCTCTTCACTGAGGGTGTTACAGGATGTATGGTTTACCTCGATCTTAACGGAAACATCAAATCATTGTACCTCAAGGATATGCAGGACCCTGCAACCGGCAAGATCCCGCCACGTGGCGTAAATATCCACACAGACAAGGTACAGCAGATTCTTGACCATATCCTCAACTACATCACACCAGATGAGTACGAGGCTGCCAAGAAATATGTTTCTAACCCTGAGGAGTACGACTTCAAGAAGATCCTCAACTGGTAATCCAGCTCCTTTATGGAGAAGAAATTCATAATTTATCAACTGTTGCTCAGAGTCTTTGGGAACACCAATGAAAATTGTGTTCCCGGAGGCTCTTTGTCATTGAACGGCACAGGAAAATTCTCCTCCATAACAGAAGAGGTGTTTGAGCACCTCCATTCACTTGGCGTCTCACACATCTGGTACACAGGCGTGATAGAGCATGCCACCAAGGAATCCTTTGAACTGTACGGCATAAGGAGGGACAACCCTTCTGTGATAAAGGGGGCCGCAGGCTCTCCATACGCCATAAAGGACTACTATGATGTAAACCCATATCTGGCAGATTCTGTTCCAGACAGAATGGCTGAATTTGAGGATCTTGTGCTGCGCACCCATAATGCGGGGTTTAAGGTTGTGCTGGATTTTGTCCCCAACCACCTTGCAAGGGAGTACAATTCAGATTCAATACCTTATTGGGCAAATGATTTTGGAATAGGGGACAATGAGAACAGTTTTTCTCCCTGCAACAACTTCTATTACCTGCCCGGCGAGATGTTCTCAATGGGGAGCTACAATGAGCGCCCTGCAAAGGCCACTGGAAACGACTGCTTCACATCAACCCCATCCAAAAATGACTGGTACGAGACCGTAAAGCTCAATTACGGCGTTGACTATATGGATGGGAAGAAAGAGTATTTCAACCCTATCCCCAAGACCTGGTACATGATGCAGGACATCCTCTGCTTCTGGGCATCCAAGGGTGTGGATGCATTCCGCTGTGATATGGCTGAGCTTGTGCCTGTTGGGTTCTGGGAGTGGTGCATAAGGGAAGTGAAACAGAAATATCCCAAAGTACAATTTATTGCAGAGGTCTACAACCCTGCCGAGTACTCATCATATATGTACAGGGGAGGCTTTGACTACCTCTATGACAAGGTGGGTCTGTACGACACTCTCAAAGGGATAGCACAGGGACACTCCGCGTACGCCCTGAACGGCGGGTGGGGCGCGCCGTCCGCTTCTTCAATCACAAGCTGCTGGCAGTCTTTAAATGACAAACAGGACAGGATGCTCAATTTCCTTGAAAACCATGATGAACAGCGAATAGGTTCCGACTTCAACCTGTATGACCCGTTCAGGGCAATCCCGTCACTTGCAGTTTCCCTTATGCTCAACAGGGCACCGTTCATGCTGTATTGCGGCCAGGAGGTGGGAGAGAGGGGCATGCTTGAAGAGGGTTTCAGCGGAAGGGATGGACGCACTTCAATATTTGACTGGTGCTCAGCCCCTTCAATTGCAAGGATGCACAAGGGCAAGCTCCTTGCCTCGGAGACCAGGCTGCTTGAAACATATAGGGAGATGCTCACCTTTGCAATGGGGAGCAGGGCAATTGTTTCAGGAGAAACATATGACCTGCAATACGCAAACTACAACAATCCGAACCTTGATACCGAAAAATGCTATGTCTTTGCAAGGAAATATTCTGCAGGGAAAGCGGCAGAGTCATTCCACAGAGGGGGCAATGAGCTGAAAGACTATCGGGAAGAGAGGGACGAGCTTGTTATTGTGGCTGCAGACTTCTCCCAGTCCTACAGATATGCAAAAATCTCCCTCCCTGAGGATTTCTTCAGGTTCCTGCAGATTCCTTACGGCCAGCTCAATCCATTTGAACAGGTTGAAGTGCAGTTCAATGATTATGGCGTTGCCATTCTCCGGTACAATCTATAATTGATCGGGAATCAGGTCTGCCGGCTGTGCACCGGTAACTGAAACCAGATCCTGCGGGGCAATCTTCAGCTGCAGACCCCTTACTCCGGCACTTATGAATATGAAAGGGAAATCCATGCAGGTGGAGTGTATCCATGTGGGGTAAGGCTTCTTCATCCCAATGGGGCAGCACCCTCCACGGATATACCCGGTAAGGGGGAGGAGCTCCTTCATGGCAATCATTTCAACCTTCTTGTTTCCCGACAGTCTGGCAGCCTTTTTCAGGTCCACCTCCTTGTCACCTGGAATTACACAGACCAGCAGCCCGTTCCTGTCACCGCGGAGCACCAGTGTCTTGAACACCTGTGCAATGTCCTCACCAAGCTCTGCTGCAACATGAGTTGCCGCCAGATCATTCTCATCTACATTATAGGGAACCAGACCATACTCTATCTTCTTCTGGTCCAATATCCTGGCCACATTAGTCTTGTTTATCTTCATATCAGTTTTTGAACTTATATACCCCCGTATTGTTATCTCATCACACAAATTAATAAAAAAACGCTGGAATAATCAACCGAAATCGGGATAATAGTGTATCTTGCACTGATAATAAACGCATTACGCTGAAAACTTCGGAAATACGGGAAATG
>CAYYVA010000001.1:0-126606 GCA_964475015.1 uncultured Muribaculaceae bacterium | reverse complement strand
AGGGTAGGTGAAGAAGCCCACCGGAGTACCCTTCTTGTTTGCAGTCTCCTCATCATCCGAGAAGCCCCTCATCTGGATTTCCTGCATTACGGTAGGGTTTCTATGCAGACGCTGTACGGTAACCAGGTTCATGTAGTAGAACGCAAGCTCGCAAAGTTCAGGAACCTGTGACTGTATGAAGATGGTGCATTTTTCAGGATCAAGCCCTGCTGAAAGGTAGTCCAATGCCACCTCAATGATATTCTGCCTTACTTTTTCAGGATTGTCGGCATTGTCTGTAAGAGCTTGTGCATCAGCAATCATGATGAAGATTTTATCAAACTCTCCGCTATTCTGCAGCTCTACTCTCCTTTTCAATGACCCTACATAGTGCCCCAGGTGCAATTTGCCGGTAGGACGGTCTCCTGTAAGAATGATCTTTTCCATATATTTCTTTGTTGTCTGTTTCTTTTCTGTACAAACTACAAAGGTAATAAATTCTTTCAGTTTTATCTTTTTTATAGGTGTATGAAGTGATGCTGAAATGGTTGATACTTAACAGAAGCTGTGTTTTGTACAGTAAAATAAGGTAATGCAGGATATGGCAGAGGCAGAAAAATAACTCTTAAAAACTGAATCCCTCCCACGCCAAAGGCGCGGACCCCTCCCGTTCACGAGGTCACGGGCGACCACGGTTTTTAAGAGTTATTTTTCTGCCTCCCTTTCTCTGCTCACCTATTGCAGGCATTATTCTCCCTACAGGCTATACAATTTTAATCCTGCTCACCGTTTGCAGCAAGGGCTTCACGCACTTTGTCCTCAACCTCCTCCGCAAACTCAGGATTGTCTATAAGAAGCTGCCTTACAGCCTCACGTCCCTGCCCGATCTTGCTGTCACCATAGCTGAACCAGCTTCCGCTCTTCTTGATGATGTCAAACTCAACGCCAAGATCAAGAATCTCACCAACCTTTGAGATGCCTTCTCCGTAGAGGATGTCAAACTCGGCCTTCTTGAAAGGAGGGGCCATCTTGTTCTTCACAACCTTCACGCGGGTGCGGTTTCCGGTAGCATCCTCACCATCCTTGAGCTGTGTTGTCCTCCTTACATCAAGCCTTACTGATGCATAGAACTTCAAGGCGTTACCTCCGGTAGTGGTCTCAGGGTTGCCGAACATCACGCCAATCTTCTCGCGCAGCTGGTTGATGAAGATACAGCAGGTGTTGGTCTTGCTGATGTTGCCTGTAAGCTTCCTCAAGGCCTGGCTCATCAGACGTGCCTGGAGGCCCATCTTTGAGTCACCCATCTCTCCCTCAATCTCAGCCTTTGGAGTAAGTGCAGCAACGGAGTCAATCACTATGATGTCAATTGCACCTGAACGGATAAGGCTGTCTGCAATCTCAAGGGCCTGCTCTCCGTTGTCCGGCTGTGAAATGAGCAATGTATCCACATTCACACCAAGTTTCTTTGCGTATGTACGGTCAAATGCATGCTCGGCGTCAATGATTGCGGCAATGCCCCCTGTCTTCTGGGCCTCTGCAATCGCATGTATGGCGAGAGTGGTCTTACCGCTGCTCTCAGGTCCGTATATCTCAATAACCCTTCCTTTCGGATAGCCTCCGATTCCCAATGCGCAGTCCAGTGCAATGGAGCCGCTAGGAATAACGGATACATCCCATTTTGGCTGATCCCCCAGCTTCATTATTGTCCCCTTTCCAAAATCCTTCTCAATCTTGTCCAAAGTAGCCTGCAATGCTTTCAGTTTGGCTGCATTCACCTCAGCTGCATTTGGAGTTTCTACACTTTCTTTAGCCATAATTTATCCTGTTAAAATGTTAGTTATTATCCTCACAAATATAGCTAAAAATCGTAACTTTGCCCACGTATGAAGAAATTTTTATTGGGCAAATCGCTGCATGAACTCAAGCAGATTGCCGTAGAACATAAGCTGCCGGCATTTACCGGAAAACAGATGGCCGACTGGCTCTACAAGAAGAGGGTAAAGACAATTGAGGAGATGACAAACCTCTCCAAGGCGGCCAGGGAAACTCTTTCAAAAGAGTGGGAAGTTGGCCGTATTCCATACATCCAGCTGCAGGCCTCAAAGGACGGCACAAAGAAGTATCTCTTTCCATGCCACACAAATACAGCAGTTGAGGCTGTAATGATTCCCGACGAGCCCCGTGCCACAATCTGTGTCTCATCACAGGCCGGGTGCAAGATGGGGTGCAGATTTTGCATGACAGGAAGGCAGGGGTTCAGCGGCAACCTCCAGGTGCATGAGATCCTTTCCCAGTTCATGGAGATTGATGAGGCGGAGCAGCTCACAAATGCCGTGTTCATGGGTATGGGTGAGCCTCTGGACAATCTGGCAAATGTCCTCAAGACAATAGAGGTCCTCACTGCGGAGTGGGGATTTGCCTGGAGCCCTAAGAGGATAACCCTCAGCAGCATAGGAGTTACAATGTCACCGCAGCTGATAGAGCTGCCTGATTACAGGGAAGATGAGAAGAACAGGGGCATCTACCATGCGGTGAATCCGCTGAAGGCGTTCCTGGACCTTACAAAATGCCACCTGGCAATAAGCCTGCATAATCCGTTTCCAGGAGAGAGGGTTGAACTTATGCCTATGGAAAAGGGTTTTCCATTGGAGGATACGCTGGATCTCATACGTGAGTATGATTTTACCGGGCAGCGCAGGGTGAGTTTTGAGTATATTATGTTTGACAGGGTGAATGATACCAAGAAGCATGCGGATGCGCTTGTAAGGATGCTCAAGGGGCTGGAGTGCAGGATGAACCTCATCAGGTTCCATGCCATTCCGGACTCACCGCTTGCTCCGTCCCCTATGCCGGTGATTGAGGCGTTCAAGGAGAGGCTCAACGGGGCGGGGCTCATGACAACGCTGCGTGCAAGCCGTGGGGAGGATATATATGCCGCCTGCGGAATGCTTGCCGGAAAGAAGTGACAGAGCCTCCGGGAAGATACCCCGCAAGGCCGTGGTGCCGGGCAGAATGCGGCTGGGCATTCTGAGGATGTAATGGAGGTATACAACAGGATGCCCCGGAAGGGGTTCCGCAAAGCCGGGGTTCAGGGGTAGGAGCCGGTAATTTATGAAAGATATGGTAAAAGGATATTTATACAGACTTCTGCTGCCGTTGCTGCTGCTTGCGGCAGGCGGCAATGCCGCTTTGGCGGGGAACATACACCCGGAGGGGGCTTCTGGGGATGCGCAGCAGCGCCCGAAGGTAGCCCTTGTGCTGTGTGGGGGCGGTGCGAAAGGTGCGGCCCACATAGGTGTCCTCAAGGTGCTTGAGGAGGTTGGGATGCCTGTGGACATGATTGTCGGGACCAGTATAGGCGGACTGGTGGGTGGCATGTATGCAATGGGATATGATGCGGAGCAGCTGGATTCCATTGTGGCGGGGTGTGACTGGAAATATCTGCTGAGTGATAATACCTCTTCCAGGAGGGATGCTTCGTTTGCAACCAAGAGCCTGGATTCAAAGTATCTGTTGAGGGTCCCTTTTTATGGGATAACTCCCGGAAAATGGGCGGCCAAGGAGGATTCCCCAATCTCAAGGCTTCCGGCCGGGCTTATCAGCGGGCAGAATGTGCTGAATTTCCTGAACGGCCTCTCTATGGGGTATCAGGAATCCATGGATTTCAATGATCTTCCTGTCCCTTTTGCCTGTGTGGCTGCGGACCTTTCCACAGGGGAGCCTGTGGTTCTGGATGAAGGCATACTTCCTGTAGCCATGAGGGCAACAATGGCAATCCCAGGTGTGTTTGCCCCTGTGGACCTGGATGGAAGGGTACTTGTGGATGGCGGTATAATAAACAATTTCCCGGTGGACGTGGCAAGGAAGAAGGGGGCGGACATTGTGATAGGTGTGGATATACAGAATGATGATCCAGGGCCGGAAAATCTGAGGTCCATCCCTCAGGTGCTCAACCAGATGATTGGGCTTATGGGGCGTGAGACCTATCTGAAGAATGTGGCGGATGTGGATATCCTCATCAAGCCGGATGTTTCCGAGTATGGCACCTACAGCTTCAACAGGGCTGCGGTTGAGCAGCTTATGACCAACGGCAGGGTGGCTGCACAGGAGAAGTACCAGGAGCTGGCGGACCTTGCCAGGAAACTGAACTCAATGGGTGCCGGTGCAAAGGGGCAGAATGTCCCCAAGGCAACTGAGGTGGTGAAGGATACATTCTGTTTCAAGAGTGTGGAGATTAGGGGTATAGAGAAGGAGAACGAGCATTGGCTGAAGAGGGTCTCGGGGCTGAAGCATAATATAAAGCTGTCGGGAAGCGACATAAACAGGGGAGTTTCAATCCTTATGGGTACAAAGGCTTTCTCTTCAGTTACATATACTGTGATAAACAAGGGGGAGGAAGATGAGTCCCTTGTGGTGAATGTGAAGAAGGGGCCGGCCAATCTGCTGGCTGTGGGGGCAAGGTATGATTCGGAGGAGGCTGCGGCCATTCTGGTTCATCTTGGCCTTGGTGAATACAAGCTGCTGGGCTCCAAGCTGGGGGTTACTGCAAGGCTGAGCTACAATCCTTATGGTGAGATTGACTATTCATATACTTCAAAGGATTTTCCAAAGATAGGGCTTTCCTACAGGGCAGGGGGAGAGGACATGAATATCTATAAGTCTACAAGGAACCAGGACAACCTGTCATTCAGGTATCAGAGGGTGCAGCTGAAGCTTTCCAACATTTATCTGCGCAACTTCAATTTTGAGGGTGGGGCCAGATATGAGTATTTTGATTTCAGCAAGTATCTCAAATATGACCTGCCTCCTGAATATGAGGCTTATAAGGTGAGGGATGAGGGCTTTTTGGGTTATTATCTGGAGGGGAGGATGGACAGCCGTGATGACAGCTATTTTGCCACCCGTGGAATGACCTTTGATGCGGAGGGGGCTTTCTATCACAGTAACTTCAAGTCCGGATTTGAGGAGTTCGGGGCAGTGAGGATTGATGTGGGAGGGGCAATTTTACTGGCAGAGAGACTTGTACTGCTTCCGCAGCTGTATGGCCGTGCAATTATAGGAACCTGTACAAGGGTGCCGTTCCTCAATTATATAGGAGGTACGGTTCCAGGGAGGTATTTCAGGCAGCAGCTTCCGTTTGTAGGTGTGCCGTATGCAATTGTAATGGACAATACGGTTGCCATTGCAAGGCTGGACCTCAGGCAGAGGATGGGGGAGAAACATTATATATATGGTATGGCTAATTATCTTGCCACTGCCCACGGCGTGGATGATATCCTTACGGGTGACTGGACGGGCATGTGGGGCGCCGGCATAAAGTATTCATACAACAGTCCTATAGGACCGCTTTCATTTAATCTGCATTGGTCTGATTATGAACACAAGGTTGGGGCTTATGTGAGCCTGGGCCATTATTTCTGATTTGTTTATGACACCGCAACAGGCTTTGGCAAGGCTGCAGGGGCAATGCAGCAGAGCGGAATATTGCTGCTCACAGGTGAGACAGAAGCTTTCACGGTGGAGGAATGCCTCCCTGGCAAAGGGGATGCCTTCCTTTACTGAAGAGGAGGCTGAGGATATCCTGCGTTCCCTTGTGGAGGAGAAGTATGTGGATGATGCCAGGTTTGCCGGGGCGTATGTGAGGGACAAGGCCCACTTCAGCAGGTGGGGGGAGGTGAAGATTACCTATAACCTCAGGAAGCTGGGGATACCGTCATCCCTTATAAGGGCTGCGCTGGAGGAGAATCAGGAGCTGTTTGGGGAGGAGGCATTGCTGGCATTGTTGCAGAAGAGATGGAATACCATGAAGGAGAGTGATTCCCTTGAGGTGAAAAGGCAGAAGCTCCTCCGTTTTGCGCTTGGCCGCGGATACGGCTATGGGCAAATTATGGATGCAATTAAGGGTTTCAGGTAGTTTTTTTCTTATCTTTGCAGGAAGCGTTTAAATTTATTTGATATGAGCAGTTTTATTGAGCGCCTGGATGCGCTGAGGAGGTCTCTTTGACTATGCCGGTAAAAAGGCTGATGTACAGGAGAAAGAGAAGATAAGCACTTCTGAAGGTTTCTGGGATGATCCCAAGGAGGCGGAGGCATTCCTGAAGAAATTGTCGGGAGTAAAATATTGGGTAAATGCCCTGGATGCGGTGGCTGTGGCGCTGGAGGAGCTGGACCTGCTGAAGGAGATGGGTGCCGGGGAAGATGAGACGGCATCTGAGGAGAAGAGGATTGACGGCATGCTTGGTGAGCTTGAGCTCAAGAGCATGTTGGGAGAGGAGGGTGACAATCTCGGAGCACTGCTGAAGATCAATTCCGGAGCAGGCGGCACGGAGAGCAACGACTGGAGCAGCATGCTCCTGAGGATGTACACCAGATGGGGTGAGAGGAACGGCTATAAGGTTACTGTATATGATGTGCTGGAGGGGGATGAGGCCGGGATAAAGTCCGCTACAATTGAGTTTGAGGGGGATTTTGCCTACGGGTACCTCAAGTCTGAGAACGGTGTGCACAGGATGGTGAGGATTTCGCCTTTCAATGCGCAGGGAAAACGCCAGACAACTTTCTCTTCGGTATTTGTGTATCCACTTGTGGATGACTCTATTGAGATAGTGATAAATCCTTCAGACCTGGAGTGGGACACTTTCCGTTCCAGCGGTGCAGGAGGGCAGAATGTGAACAAGGTGGAGACAGGTGTGAGGGTGAGGCATATCCCTAGCGGCATAGTGGTTGAGAATACCGAGACCCGCTCACAGCTGGATAACCGCCAGAATGCGCTTAGGATATTGAAATCTCACCTTTATGAAATTGAGCTTGCCAAGAAGAGGGCAAAGCAGGCGGAGCTGGAGGGGCAGAAGAAGAGGATTGAATGGGGTTCGCAGATAAGGAGCTATGTGCTGCATCCCTACAAGATGGTGAAGGACCTCCGCACAGGGTGTGAGACCTCTGATACCGCCGCGGTGCTTGACGGTGACCTCAATGAGTTCATGAGGAGCTACCTTATGGAGAATACGAAACAATAATGAATGCTTAAAATACTATAAATTATGGAATTTGTTTACAAAGAAATGTTCCCTATGGGAAAAGATACCACAGAGTATCACCTGCTTACAAAAGAGTATGTATCTGTGGAGAAATTCGGTGACAAGGAGTTCCTCAAGGTTGACCCTGAGGGCTTGAGGCTTCTTGCAAGACAGGCAATGCATGATGTGTCGTTCATGTTGCGCCCTGAGCACAATGAGATGGTTGCAAAGATCCTCTCGGATCCTGAGAGCAGCGACAATGACAAGGCAGTTGCAATCCAGATGCTCATGAATGCTGATGTTTCTGCAAAGGGACAGCTTCCTTTCTGCCAGGATACAGGTACAGCTACAATCGTTGCAAAGAAAGGACAGTTTGTATTCACAGGCGGCGGTGATGAGGCGGCCCTCTCCCACGGAGTTTTTGATACATACACAAATGACAACCTCCGCTATTCACAGAATGTTCCTCTTGACATGTACAACGAGAAGAACACAGGCTGCAACCTTCCTGCCCAGATAGACATCTTTGCCACAGACGGCAACGAGTACAAGTTCCTCTTCGTAGCCAAAGGCGGCGGATCAGCAAACAAGACATACCTCTTCCAGGAGACAAAGGCCCTCATTACTCCCGACAAGCTTGAGCCATATCTTATTGAGAAGATGAAGACTTTGGGTACAGCGGCATGTCCTCCTTACCACATTGCATTTGTGATTGGCGGTACCTCTGCAGAGCTTAACCTGAAGACCGTGAAGCTTGCTTCAACCAAGTATTATGATTCACTCCCAACCTCTGCAAGTGAGGAAGGTTATGCATTCAGGGACGTTGAGATGGAGAAACGCCTCCTGAAGGCTGCACATTGCCTTGGAATTGGTGCACAGTTCGGTGGAAAATACTTCGCACATGACATAAGGGTTATCCGTCTTCCACGCCACGGTGCATCTTGCCCTGTAGGTATGGGTGTAAGCTGTAGTGCAGACAGAAACGTAAAGGCAAAGATCAACAAGGACGGTATCTGGCTTGAGACACTTGATTCAAATCCTGCTCGCCTTATTCCTGAGCAGTATCTTTCAGGCTCGGCTCTGGCAAAAGGCATTAAGGTAGACCTGAACCGCCCTATGAAGGAGATACTTGAGCAGCTGAGCCAGTATCCTGTTTCAACATTCCTCCTCTTGAACGGTACCATCATAGTGGGCAGGGATATTGCCCATGCAAAACTTAAGGAGAGGATTGACAAGGGTGAAGGCCTTCCTGAGTATATCAAGAACCATCCTATATATTATGCAGGTCCTGCCAAGACCCCTAAGGGAATGGCCAGCGGATCATTCGGCCCTACAACAGCCGGCCGTATGGACAGCTATGTTGACCTGTTCCAGGAGAACGGAGGCAGTATGATCATGATTGCCAAAGGAAACAGAAGCCAGCAGGTTACAGATGCATGCCACAAGCATGGCGGTTTCTATCTTGGAAGTATAGGCGGTCCTGCTGCCATCCTTGCAAAGGAGAACATCAAGAGCGTAGAGTGCGTTGAGTATCCTGAGCTTGGCATGGAGGCTATCTGGAAGATTGAGGTTGAGAACTTCCCTGCATTCATCCTGGTTGATGACAAGGGCAACGATTTCTTCTCACAGATCAGGCCTATCTGCTGCAAAGACTGATTGTAACAGCCTTGTAATATCGGGGGTGCTGCAGCAGTCTGCGGCACCCTTTATATTTAAGGTATAACATGTACATTTCTCTGGAATCAAGAGGTATATGCATACAGTGTAATTATCCGCAAATTCAGGCAGTGGCAATGTGCTGAAAAAAATATATTTTTTTTTGCGGGTATATAAAAAATGCATATCTTAGCAGCTGATTTTAATGTGAAATATTATCGTTTGATGACTAAAAAACGCGCTCAGAAGGGCTTGAAAGGCATTTTTTTAATGTTTTTGGCATCTGTGTTGCCCTTGTTTGCGGCTGCACAGAGCGGGGAAGATACGGTGGAAGAGCTGGTGCGTATGGGGTTTGAAAACGTGTGTTGGGCAGAGGATGAAGGAGAGAGGGTGTATGTATTGGAGAATACTGCATACAGGATTGACGGTATTGGAATAGGAAAGGCGATAGACCTGATACAGAAATATGGCCTTCCTGAGGGGAAGAAGGTGTGCAGGCTCATAGTCCTCAATAATAATGTCCCCATGATTTCCTTGTGCTGCAATGCAGGCGGGGATAAGGAGATTACCAGACATGACTGGAATGTGAGTTATGATTTGGGTGACAGCTGGGAGCTTGTGAAGGGGGTGAAGAGGGAGAACAGTTCTTTGTATAAGGTTGATGTGTTGGTTTACCCAAGCTTCAGCTTCAAGAATGTGAGGCTTTCGGTAATGTATGAATTCCTGATAAACCTTTCACCTGCGGTTGAGGTTTCGTTGTGGAGGGGAAGCAAGCTGTCTGCACAGCTTGTTGTTCCGGTACTCAACCAGTACGGATATCTCTATGATGACGTGAGGCCGGGTATGGTTACATTGTCACAGAAGGTGAGGTTGCCTTACAATATTTTTGTAACAGGAACTGTCGGGATATTCAATAATGACAGGTGGGGGGCGGACCTGAAGGTGGAGCATTTCTTCAAGAATGAGAGGTTCTCGGTTGACGGCAGGTTCAGCTATACCGGCTGGGGCAGATGGGGAGAATGGATTATGGGGGAGAACATCCATCCGTTCAAGTATGGATATGACAAGAACAGCATGATGTTTACCGGATCAATAGGAGGTTCATATTACATACCTAAATATAATATGCAGCTTTCGCTTCACGGAGAGAGATATCTGTTGGGGGAGTACGGTGTAAGGTTTGATATGATAAGGCATTTCAGATATTGTTCCATAGGTCTTTATGGAATGAAGGTTGAAGATGCAGGAAATGATGGGTTCAATGGAGGGTTCAGGTTTCAGGTAACCTTGCCGCCATACAAATACAAGAGGAAGGGCTATATACCGAGGGTTCTGCCGAGCCGTAATATGGGATTCGCTTACAATGCAGGTAATGAGTTTATCTATGGAAAGGGATTCAAGGCTCAGGCAAGTGACAATATAAGTGAAGCTAATAGGTTTAACCCTTACAATATAAAAGAGGAATTACTAAAATTTTAACTAATAATTATTTTAATTTAAATTAAGATGCAAATGAAAAAATCATTGTTCGGCTTAAGCGCAAAAGTTGCGATGGCCGTATTGGCAGTTTGTTCTTTTGTTCTTACAAGCTGCTATGAGAAACAGGCACCTAACCAGAAGGTTGATCCTGTTTATTATGTAGTTGGTACTGTTTATGATGCAACTACTTCTGAGGCAATCAATGCAACTGTTACTGTAAACAGCAATTCTGTTGCTGTATCTAACGGTTCATTCATTACTAAAGTTGCAAGCGCTGGTGCCGTGACTGTTGCTGCTGAGGCTGACGGTTACATTTCAGTAAACAGGACAGTACAGGTTGCTCCTGCTGATTACAATCAGATTACTGTAACCACTGCTGACATTGCTATGGTTCCAGAGGGTGTTGAGCTTCCAGAGGCAGGTGTTGAGGCTGCTAATTTGAGCGCAGCTGATTTGATTGACTCATTCGGTTTCCCAGAGGGTACTGAGGTTGATGAGGATGGCCTTATCCACGTTACAAATACAATGGCTATTGAGACACATGACGGTCACGTTATGGCTCACACAAAACTTCCTTACGTAGTTAAAGACGTTTACTTCAAGGGCTATATTTCAGACTTCAAGTCAAATGATCCTGTTGCAACACAGGTTATGACTCTTGCAGGTAACGGTTACCTCCAGTCTACTCTTGCAGGTGCTGAGTATGCTGACTTTGTTACTGAGCCACTTGAGGAGACTGTAAACGAGGAGGGTAACTGCCTTCTTAACGTTACTATCTGCCATGAGTTCAGCGCATGGGTTCTTACTTATGTATATGATGGCGCAGCTTACACTGCAAACTGTGTAAAAGCTGAGACTACACTTGTAGACCCTAACTACGATACTCATGACAGTCACGACAGCCATGACAGCCATGACAGCCATGACAGCCATGACAGCCACAATAACCACGGTGGTACTAACGCAGGTGGTGGAGCTGGTGATGCTGAGTAATTTGATGTAGCTTGTTCATAAATTGACTGGGAGACATAGTTATGTTTAAGAAGATAATATTGGTATTCTCTTTCTTGTGCGTAAGCTTTACGCTCTCAGCTCAATTTACCTACGGTGTAACAGGCCTTCTGCACATGCCGTCAGCGGAAATGCAGGATGACAAGACATTCATTGTAGGTGGCAATTACCTGAACGAGCACATTACTCCAAACCCATGGACTTACGGAACTTACAACTACTTCCTTAATGTTACCATATTGCCTTTCTTTGAGGTGGCCTATACAGCTACAATGTTCAAGGCAAGGACAATAGGTATTGACTGGAAGGTAGACGGTGACAAGTTCACAAACCAGGACAGATATTTTTCTGCCAGGGTGAGGCTGATAAACGAGGGAAAGTTCTGGAAACATATGCCGGCCATAGTGGTTGGAACATCTGACCCTTATACCGAGAGCGGTGACGGGCAGATAAGTTCAACAGACGGCAACGGGTATTTCTGCAGGTTTTATGTTGCGGCTACAAAACATTTTCTTGTGGGTTCAGAGAGATTGGGTCTCCACCTTTCTTATCTGTACAACAACAGGAGGAACTACAAGCTCAACGGCATTGCTGCAGGTGTTACATACAACCCCTCTTTGGTCCCGAACTTGAGGATAATTCTTGAGCACGACACAAAGGATTTTGCGATAGGCGCCTCATACGAATTGTTCAACCAGATACACGCTCAGTTTGAGTTCCAGGGTTTCAGATACTTTACAGGAGGCTTGGCTTATAAGGTACATTTGAAGTAGGCCTCTACGGTTAAATTGAAATAAAAAAGTTTAAATAATGAAAAGCAAATTAGTAATACTTTCTTTGGTGTTGGCTGGTCTTGCAACAGTAGCAAATGCTCAGAGCAGATACTATGCAGAGAGTGCTAAAGACAACTACTTCATCAGCGTAGGTGTTGGTGCACAGGTATGCGTTAATCCAGACAACTCGGATTATGGCATGGGTAAAGCCATGACTCCATTGTTCAACCTTTCAGTAGGTAAATTGATCAACCCTGTATGGGGCGTTAGAGCTCAGGTTGCAGGTTTCAACACAAAATTGAATTCAGATTTCATTAACGGCAACAACGGCGTTTATGAGAAAGTTGACAACAGCTACTTCACTCTCCGTGCCGATGGTATGTTCAACATTTCAAATGCAATTGCAGGTTACAATCCTGACCGCGTATTTGAGGGTTATGCATTCCTTGGTCCTCAGTTGCAGTTTGCAAAGGCTGAGCTTGGCAGCGATGACAAGACTAAAGCTCTTGTAGGCGGTTCACTCGGTTTGGGTGGTGCTTTCAACATCAACAAATTCTGGTCTATCAACGTTGAGGTAAGAGGTGAGGTTGGACAGTCTCCATTCGGAGATTACAGCTCAGCTGTAGCTGACGGTGCTGTAGGTGCTACAGTAGGCGCTACTTACTATTTTGGTGGCAAGAAATTCACCAAAGTTGCTGACCAGGCTCTTCTTGATGCTCTTAACGGTGACATCAAGAAGTATAAAGAGCTTTTGGCTGCAGAGCAGACTAACCACACTGCAACTAAAGAGGCTTTGGCTGCTGAGAAGGCTAAGGCTCCAGTAGAGGTTGTTAAGGAGGTTGAGATTCCAGTTGCCGGCCCTAGAGCTATCTTCTTCACTATCGGCAGCGCTGTTATTGACTCAAAAGGTATGGTTAACATCGGCCTTGCAGCTGACATCATGAAGGCTACTCCAGAGGTTAAATATGTTGTTAACGGTTACGCTGATAAAGCTACCGGTTCAAGCAAGACTAACCAGAAACTCTCTGACAAACGTGCTAAAGCAGTTTACGACGCCCTTATCAAGGCTGGTGTAAGCGAGAGCCAGTTGGAGTGGAAAGGCTTGGGCGGTCAGCCTAATATGTTCAACAACAGCCGTGCTCTTACAAGAGTCGTTGTTATTGAGAAAGCTAACTAATTATAGTTTCACTCATATAGAAAGAGGTTGCATGAATTGCAGCCTCTTTTTTTGTATTTTTGTCTCCGTAAATCAAATCAGTAATGGCAAGTTATCTTCAGGTAGAAAATGTCTCAAAGGCATACGGGCCAAAGGTCCTTTTCAGCAATATCAACATGAACATAAATGAGGGAGACAAGATAGCCCTCATTGCACCCAATGGAACAGGAAAGACATCTTTGTTGAGGATTCTGGCAGGGATTGAGGGTTCGGACGGTGACGGGAAGGTGAAGTTCCTGAAGGAGATATCAGTTGCATTCCTTGCCCAGGACAATGTATATGACCCAGAGGCTTCAGTGATGGATGTGGTGGCACCGGTTGCAGGTGACCTGCCCCGCCACGAGATTGAGGAGATACTCTTTTCCCTGAAGCTTTTCAATACCGGGCAAAAGATAAAGGAATTGAGCGGTGGTGAGGTGAAGAGGGTGGCCATTGCGTGCATGTTTGTGAAGAAGCCGGATTTCCTGGTGATGGATGAGCCTACCAACCATCTTGACATGGAGACAATAGAGTATCTGGAGGATTATTTCAGCAGGCAGAAATGTACATTGCTGATGGTTACCCATGACCGTTATTTCCTTGACAGGGTGTGTAACCGTATTCTTGAGATGGCAGACGGCACTTTGTATCCATACGACGGGAATTACTCATATTATCTCCAGAAGAGGGAGGAGAGGATGCAGAACTTCAAGAAGGAGATAGACAGGGCAAGGAACCTTCTGAGAACTGAACTGGACTGGATGCGCAGGATGCCGTGTGCCAGGGGGACAAAGGCAAAATACAGGATTGATGCATTCTACGACCTCAAGGATAAGGCCGAGCAGAGGATCCAGGAGAAGAACATGAACATCAATGTGCAGTCTGCAAGGCTTGGAAAGAAGATTGTGAACTGCTCACATGTGGATTTCAGGTGGGAGGACTGGACAGGGCTTAAGGACTTTACCTATAACTTTGCATCTGGTGAGAAGATTGGAATAGTGGGGAAGAACGGAGTGGGCAAATCCACATTCCTGAACCTGATTACCGGAGACCTGCAGCCTACAGCTGGTGAGATACAGATAGGGGAAACCGTAAGGTTCGGCTACTACAGGCAGCAGGGGATTGAGTTCAATCCTGAGGATACCGTAATTGATGCAGTAAGGGAGATTGCAGAGGTGGTGACGTTGGGAGACGGGAAGAGCGTCCCCATTTCAACATTCCTGAATTATTTCCTTTTCCCACCAAACATGCATTACAACAAGATTGAAAAACTGAGCGGTGGGGAGAAGAGGAGGCTGTATCTACTTACGGTATTGATGAGGAACCCAAATGTCCTGATATTGGATGAGCCTACCAATGATCTGGATATCCTTACCCTCAATGTCCTTGAGGAGTACCTGAAGGGATTTGCAGGGTCTGTAATAATTGTCTCACATGACCGTTTCTTCCTTGACAAGATAGCGGACCATCTTTTTGTCTTTGAAGGGGACGGAGTAGTGAAGGATTTCGTGGGAAGCTATTCTGAATACAGGGAATACATAAAAGAGAAGGAGAAACAGGCAAGGGCCAGGGAAAGGGAGATTGCGCAGAAGGAGGCCCAAAAGAAGGCTGCACAGGAGCCGCAGGTGCAGCAGAAGAAGAGGAAGCTGAGCTATAAGGAGCAGAGGGAGCTGGAGCAGCTTGAGAAGGAGCTGCAGGAGCTGGAAGGGGAGAAGAGGCTTCTTGAGGAAAAGCTGTCGGGAGGAGAACTGCAGGGACAGGAGCTGTCTGAGGCCTCGGTAAGGATAGGGGTGGTTATGGCTTTATTGGATGAGAAAGAGATGAGATGGTTGGAATTGAATGATATTTAAACTACCTTTGGCATCCGATTTTTAACTTAAACAGGTGTTTTTTATGAGATTATTGCACATTTTGGGAATCTTTTGTTTCTCTTTGTTATCTGCAGTGGCAGCATACGGGCAGGGGGAGCCTGCAGGAGACCCAAGCGTTTCATTGAAGCTGGATGCAAGGTTTGACGGGGAGATTGCCAAGGACGGGGAGACAGAGGGAGGTTTTGTGGGACGTTACCTGAAGGTTCTCATTAATGGCCGCATCAATGACAAGTTCAGCTACAGTTTCAGACACCGTCTTTATGTGGATCACCAGAATCCCAAATCATTCTTCAATGCAACGGATTGGGCAAACGTGACATATCATCCAAATGAGAAGTTTTCAGTTACGGCGGGCAAGCAGATGGTGTGCATAGGTACAATTGAGTATGACTATGCCCCGATAGATGTATATTTTGCCTCTGATTTCTGGAACCATGTAAGCCCTTTCCAGATAGGAGTGAATGTGGGTTTTCTTCCCGACAGGAACAATAAGTTTTATCTGCAGGTGACAAACTCCCCATTTTCCACAAGGGAACTGGAGAATATATATGCATATAACCTTATCTGGTATGGAAAGGTTACAGGGTGGTACAGCACAATCTGGTCTGCAAATATGATAGAGTACCAGAAGGGGCACTTCATCAATTATATAGCCCTTGGAAACAAGATAGAACCTCACCGCAGGTTGGAGATAGACCTGGACTATATGAACCGTTACGCAGGGAAGGGGACCGCATTCCTTGAGGATTTCTCGCTTCATGGAAGGGTTTCATACGCAGTTTCAGAGAGCGTCAACATTTTTGCAAAGGGCGGATATGACGTGAACAGGGCGCAGGATCCCTCTGCAGGTTTCGTATATGACAGATATGTCTTGCCTGGTGTAGACCTTGGCTTCTATGGTGCCGGCATGGAGTATTTCCCAATCAAGGATGCAAGGCAGGCCCTGAGGATCCATGCATTCTGGCATTCAAACACATCAGACCCGGTGCCAAATACATTCAATATTGGTGTAAGGTGGCAGATGAAAGTACTTGAGAGATAAAAAACAAAAGATAACCGATGAAAAAAAACAAAAACTTGAAAAAATTTGAGCCGCTGTTTTTCCTGATAATATTCTTCTTGATTTTCGGCGCCTTGGGATCAAAGATGGGGGTTCCCAATATGCTCAATACCCTTATGAATACCTCCTACAGCCTCCTTATAGAGACATGCTTCTATATTATGGCAATTACTGTGTTGTCGGGAGCCTTGGGAAAGATACTTGTTGAGTTCGGAGTGGTGGGAATTCTGGAGAGGCTTCTCAGGCCGCTCATGAAGCCGCTTTGGAATCTTCCCGGTGTGGCAGCACTTGGGGGCGTGCTCACTTTCCTTTCAGACAATCCGGCAATCCTTACCCTTGCAAATGACAATAACTTCAGCAAGTATTTCAAGAAGTACCAGCTGATTTCAATCACCAATTTCGGTACAGCCTTCGGAATGGGCCTTGTGGTTATGGTCTTCATGGCAGGACGCGGATTTGCAATGGCTGCTGTGGTAGGTCTTATAAGTGCATTTATAGGGAGCATCATCTCTACAAGGATTGCACAGAAGCTTATCCTTAAGGCAAGGCCTGAGTTCGGTGAGGGTGTGGTGCCTGAGGATGAGGGCGGCATGGAGGCAAATGAGGCTGAGGCTGCCAAGGAGGAGGGTACTTTCCTGAGAATCCTCAACTCGCTCCTGGACGGCGGAAAATCAGGTGTTGAGCTTGGTCTGGCAATTATCCCAGGTGTGCTCATCATCTCCACTTTTGTAATGATGTTCACTTTTGGCCCTGGCGAGAACGGTTATACCGGTGCCGCGTACGAGGGTATTGCGCTGCTTCCAGCATTGGCTGAGAAGGTGGATTTTCTTTTCGACTGGCTCTTCGGATTCACCCATCCTGAGCTTGTGGCATTCCCTATGACTTCACTTGGAGCAGTTGGCGCTGCACTGGGACTGGTACCGAAACTCCAGGCAAGCGGTTTTGTGGATGCAAATGCAATTGCAGTATTTACAGCAATGGGCATGTGCTGGAGCGGTTACCTCAGCACACACACTGCAATGCTTGATTCATTGGGATACAGGGAACTTACCTCAAAGGCAATCATTGCCCATACAATAGGCGGCCTTTGTGCAGGCATTATCGCACACTGGATGTTTGTGCTGGTTTCCCTGATATAAACCTTAGATAAAGAATTTGTTTACTTGGGCAAGAACCTGCGGCAGGGCGAATACAGCAACCCTGTCGTATGGTTTTATGACAGTATCATCTGTTGCCACGAATATCTCGTTACCGCGGATGATGCCGCCTATGATAGCCTCTTTAGGGAAGTGAAGTTCCTTGAGGGGTCCTTTTGTTATGGCGCTGCTAGGATTCACGATAAATTCAAGCACCTCCGCATCGGAGCCGTTCAGACATTTGATTGAACGCACCTTGTTGCTGAGGGTAAAGCGGAATATGCGGCCTGCAGTAGAGAGCTTCTTGTTTATTACGGCATCAACTCCCATTCCCTCCGCAAGCTTTATATATTCAATGTTCTCCACCTCTGCAATAGTCTTGGCCACACCCATCTTCTTGGCTGCCACACATGAGAGGATATTTGTCTCAGAGTTGCTGGTAACGGCCACAAACGCATCATACTTGGTTACATCCTCCTCAAGGAGCAGGTCAGAGTTCCTGCCGTCACCGTTTATCACAAGTACATTGTCCAGTATCTCGGCAAGATATTCGCACCTTTCAGGCTTTATCTCAATTATCTTTATGTGGTCAGAGACCTTGCTCATCTTCTTGGCCAGCATTTCGCCTATCCTTCCCCCACCTACAACCATCAGGTTCTTTATAGGAATCTCCGTCTTGCCTGAGAAGCTCATGGCGTCCTGTACACCATCCTTGGTGCATATTACAAATACAAGGTCGTTCTCCATGAACTTTGTCCCCGGAGACGGGATGATGGTATCCTCATTCCTGGCAATGGCAACCGCCTTGTACTGGCTCTTGCCTGTGAATGATGATATGTCCGATACGCATTTGTCTATAAGCGGAGCACCATCCTCCAGCCTGAATGCAACCATCTGCAGCAGCCCCCTTGCAAACTCCATGAACTCAGTTGTGCCGGTCTGCTTGAGCAGGTCCACAATCTCGTATGAGGCAATCTTCTCAGGGTAGAAAAGGAGGTCTATCCCAAGCTCCTTGAACAGAAGCTTGTTCTCATGGTGCATATACTCATCATTGTTCACACGTGCCGTAACCTTCCCGCTCCCCAGTTTCTTTGCCAGGAGGGCGCTGATGATGTTGACATCCTGCTCCTGTGCAGGGCTTACGGCAATGAACAGGTCTGCCTTCTCGGCACCCGCACGCTTGAGAGTCTCAATGGATGTGGGGTCACCCAGAATGGTTATCACATCAGCAACTTCACGCAGCTTGTTGAGGCGTATCTCATCGCTGTCAATGATTGTAAGGGAATTGGACTCATTGCTGAGCATCTTTGCAAGATGGCTTCCAACCTCTCCCGCACCTGCAATAATAATTTTCATACCTGAAGGATTTAGCTGATACAAATATAAACAAAAAAACCGCCCGTAAAGGGCGGTCTCAAATTCTAATACTCATCTTCGTTGAAAAAGAAATCCTCTTTGCTTGGATAATCAGGCCATATTTCCTCAATGCTCTCATAAACCTCGCCGTCATCCTCAAGATCATTAAGGTTCTCAATAACCTCCAGAGGGGCTCCTGAGCGGGTTGCATAATCAATTAGCTCATCCTTGGTTGCAGGCCATGGGGCATCCTCAAGTCTTGAAGCAAGTTCCAGTGTCCAATACATAATGTAAAATTTTAACTTTTAATCAATTAGTATTACTATATTGCGTTTGGGGGCGCAAATATAGCAAAAAAAATGTTATGGCAACCAAAACACCTCTTTTTCTTTGTTTTCAATGCATAAAAATCTTGCAAGTGTAAAAAGATAGTCAGACAACCTGTTAAGATATCTCATTCCAACTTCCAATTGCACAGATACTTCCGTATTCCCTTCACCTCCTGTCCCAATGGCCAGGGCATGCCTTTCCGCCCTCCTGCAGATGGTCCTTGCAACATGGCACTCCGAAGATACCCTCGGTGCCCCCGGCAAAATGAAGGCGGTCTGTGGCGGAAGCAGCGCAGTCATCCTGTCAATCTCCCCTTCCAGGAATGCCACCGCCTCCTCCTTAACCTCCTTCAGGCTCTTGCTTGATCCGTCCGAGGCAAAATGTGCGGAGATGAGCATCAGCTCCTCCTGTATCTTCCTCAGGTGCTCCTTCACCTGTACAATGCCGGTATCACTTATTATAATCCCGATGAATGATATCAGTTCATCCAGGTCCCCGTAGGCCTCAACCCTCGGGTGGTTCTTGGGTACCCTCTTCCCACCTACCAGTGAGGTGGTCCCTTTGTCTCCTCCTTTAGTATATATCTTCATGATTCAAAAGTTTTGCCATCCATTGCTGGGCTGTCATTTATGGTATCTGATTCAATCTTCCCGTCACGCAGGCGGATAATCCTCCGTGCATGCCTTGCAATATCCTCCTCATGGGTAACTAGAATGACAGTATTCCCCTTCCTGTATATCTCTTCAAAGAGCCTCATTATATCAATTGAGGTCTTTGTATCCAAATTTCCTGTAGGTTCGTCGGCGAGGATGATTGAAGGGTTGTTTATCAGTGCCCTTGCCACGGCAACCCTCTGCCTTTGTCCTCCCGACAGCTCGGCAGGCCTGTGGTCCATCCTCTCCCCGAGCCCCACGGCAATGAGGGCCTCCCGGGCCTTCTCCTCCCTGATGCGCCCCGGTACCCCGGAGTATATCAGCGGCAGGGCCACATTTTCCAGGGAGGTGTACCTTGGAAGCAGGTTGAAGGACTGGAATACAAACCCAATCTCCCGGTTCCTCACCTGGGCCAGCTCCCCGTCACCCATCTGGCTCACATCAGTGCCGTTGAGGACATATCTCCCCTCCGTAGGGGTATCCAGGCACCCCAGTATATTCATGAGGGTGGATTTTCCGGATCCCGACGGCCCCATGATTGCCACATATTCATTCCTGTATATGGAGATGTCAACACCATCAAGGGCCCTTACCTCCTGGGCACCCAGGCGGTAGATCTTCCTCAGCCCGCCAATCCTTATCACTTCCTTTCTCCCGTTGTCCATATCACCTGTCATTGAGCAATTGTGCCGAAAATCTCCTTGCAGCACTCCTCAAGCGTACGCAATGCTGCAGGGATGTCCCATTTTTTCCTGTCCCTCTCCCCAACCTCATTGGAAACTGTCCTCAGCTCAAAGAAAGGTACATCCTCCATGATTGAGGCAAAATAGACGGCAGCCCCCTCCATGCTCTCAATCTGTGGGGTATATCTGCCGTAAATCTCCTTTACCTTTGCGGGATTGCCCGTTACCGTCTGTACGGTTACACCGGCTGCCCCCCTGTACCTTGCAAGGGCCTTCTCAATCCCTTCATGCGGGATTGGGCTGCGTTTGAGTGCTCCGCCGGTATATGGCAGGGTATCCTTCCCAAGGATGCCGCACTGGAACAGGTCCATGAATCCCAGGGAGGTGTCAAACCCCAAATCCCCGAAATATTCCCTGTCAATTACAGCAGCACTCCCAAGGGGGAATGCCTCCATGTCATAGCTCCCCGCAATACCTATGTTCACCACAAGATCCAGCGGATTCCCTTCAAGTCTGGCCTTCCAGATTTCCCTTGTAACCGTATGGCATGCCTGGGTTGAGCCTATCCCTGTAAGCCTGAATGTAAAGTTTTCCATAACTTCCGGCCCCAAACCCAGGGCCCTGCAGCCGTTTATTGCGCAATCCAGCTCTTCCTGCTCGGCTGCCGTAATCAAGATCCTCATCACCTTGTCTCCTCCTATGTTCATGTTTTCCCCGTGCAATAAGTGTACCCCGCTATAGGGACATCAAGTTAAATTTGAATATGATTCCACCATCAGGGGCATTCTCCGCCGTAATCTCCCCCTTATGGAACAATACGGAACTCTTTACTATGGCAAGTCCCAGTCCGCTTCCTCCGTTCTTCCTTGTACGCCCCTCCTCAACCCTGTAGAAGCGGTCAAAGAGCTTGTCGAGCGATTCCTCCGGAATACCCTTTCCGTTGTCCCTGTAAGTGAAGTTTATCCTGTAGTTGGGTTCTCCCGAAATCTGCATTATGCCGGCCATGACTGTAATTGTGGTGTCCGGTCCGGCATGTTCCAGGGTGTTGTCAATAAGGTTCTTGAAGAGGGAGTATATGATGTCGTGACTGCTCCCTATGCACAGTTCGCTGCTTATCAGCGGCCTGAACACCGTATTGTTGGCCTTCAGCTTGTGGGCCAGTTCCTCCTCAATCTCCTTGAGGCAGTCAGAAATGTTTATCTCCTCTATCTTGTAATACTCGGACTGCTCATCCAGCTTGTTGAGCACTGAGACATCGTTCACCAGGGAGGAAAGCCTGAGTGTCTGCCTGTATGCCCTGCCTGCAAACTTCTTCATCACCTCAGGGGACATCTGCTCATCCTGTATGATGGTCTCAAGGTACGCCCTCACTCCTGTAAGGGGTGTCTTCAGCTCATGGGCTATATTGTGGGACACCTGCTGCTTGAACTGCTTCACCTGCTCCAGCTGGTTATATGTGTCAATTATCTTGCGTCCTACCTCCCCATACTCGTTGTCGGGAAACTGTATTGAGGAGAAATCCTTCCTGTTGGATTTTACCATCTCAAAGAAGTCGTTGAATGCCTTAAGGGGATCCGTCAGCTTTTTTGTGATGTAGATGAGGGTGACAAGGAGCACCACTATCAATGAAACTATTGCATACTGGTATCCTATTTGCGGGCGGGCGGAGTCCTGCTGCAATATGTACACCAGAAATGCGCACATCACAATGGCTATCACAATGATGTAATATACTATAAGCTGATATTTCAGTCTCAGTTTCATATATGCAGGCAATATCCGTATCCGGATCTGTTAACTATCCATTCGCCGCAGGCTCCCAGCTTCTTGCGGAGCCTGGCTATATGCACATCTACGGTGCGGTCAAGGACAAAGCTTTCCTCCTTCCATACAAGCTGGAGGATCTCATCCCTTGAGTATATCTTGTTGGGGTTGCGAGCAAGGAGCACAAGTATCTCGTTCTCCTTCTTTGTAAGGGCAACCTCATCACTGCCTATGAACACCCTCTTTGTACCGAACTCAATCTTGAGGTTCTTGTGGGTGAATGTCTCCTCCTTCTCCTTGGGGCTCTCCTTCTGGGCCTGCAGGGATGCCTCGGCATCCGGGCTGCTGTAGCATCTGTGCAGCACCGCGCTTACCCTCGCAAGCACCTCCTTCACGGAGAAGGGCTTGGGGATATAGTCATCCCCTCCCTTGCTGAAGCCGGATACTATGTCATTCTCGCTGTCCAGTGCGGAGATGAAGATAATGGGGATATTGTTGTTGTATTCTTCGCGCAGGAGCTGGGCCATCTTGAGCCCGCTGATGCCGTCCATCATGATGTCCAGCAGGAGGAGGTGGTAATGGTTCTTCATCTTGAAGAGCGCCTCTTCCGCGCTTGATGCCGTGTCGGCAATATAGCCTGCCTGGTGCAGATTGTACTGCAGAATGTCGCGGATGTCCTCTTCGTCATCCACTATAAGGATTCTGTATTTGTCCGATGGGTTCCCCATAATTCAGGTAAGGTTATTTTGTGTCTTCCACAAAAATAGCACAATATTTTTTTATTTGCTACCTTTGTCTCCACAGTTAATGAAAAGTCTGCAGAATATATGGCATATACAAAAATAGAGCAGTTTGATCCTGAGACTACGGCAAAGCTCGCGGAGCATTATCATGCAATCCTTTCCCTCCTTGGCGAGGATCCAGGGCGCGAGGGGCTTTTGAAGACACCCGAGAGGGTGGCAAAGGCCATGCAGTTCCTTACACAGGGGTACAATATGGATCCTGTGGAGATACTCAACTCGGCAAGGTTCCAGGAGGATTACCATCAGATAGTGCTGGTAAAGGACATTGAGATATACTCCATGTGCGAGCACCACATGCTTCCGTTCTACGGCAAGGCACACGTGGCATATATCCCCAATGGGGTGATTACAGGGCTCAGCAAGATACCGCGCGTGGTGGATGCGTTTGCCCGCAGGCTGCAGGTGCAGGAGAGGCTCACCATCCAGATCAGGGACTGTATCCAGGAGACATTGAATCCGCTGGGTGTGGCGGTTGTGGTGGAGGCTGCCCACATGTGCATGCAGATGAGGGGGGTGCAGAAGCAGAACTCGGTTACCACAACATCTGCCTTTACCGGGGCATTCCTCAAGGATATCAGGACAAGGGAGGAGTTCATGAGGCTCATTGGCGTAAGCCTGCATTAGGGTGTCTCCGGCAGGAGCGGGCTGCGGTCCGTCCGGGATGCCCGGTGCACAGTTGTTGAATATGAAGTGTAAAGTATAAAGGAGGGGAAATGGCAAAGTTGTATCTGGTCCCTACACCTATCGGGAATATGGAGGATATTACCCTTAGGGCGTTGAGGGTGCTGAAGGAGGTTGACCTTATCCTGGCGGAAGATACCAGGACAAGCTCTGTTTTGTTGAAGAAATATGGGATTCCCACACACATGGAGAGCCATCACAAGTTCAATGAGCACAAGACGGCTGCAGGTGTGGTGGAGAAGATTCTGGGGGGCATCAATGTGGCATTGATAAGTGATGCCGGCACTCCGGGGATATCCGATCCGGGCTTTTTCCTTGTGAGGGCATGTGTGGAGGCGGGTGTTGAGGTGGAGACCCTTCCAGGAGCCACGGCGTTTGTCCCGGCTCTGGTAACTTCAGGATTCCCGTGTGACAGGTTCTGCTTTGAGGGGTTCCTCCCGGTGAAGAAGGGGCGCCAGACCAAATTCAGGGAGCTGGCGGCAGAGGAGAGGACAATGATAATTTATGAGTCCCCATACCGTCTTGTGAAGACATTGGGGCAGATGGTGGAGTTCTTCGGCCCGGAGCGCAGGGCTGCGGTTTGCCGTGAGATAAGCAAGATGCACGAGGAGTGCAGGCGCGGTACGGTGGAGGAACTGCACAAATGGTACGGCAGCCATGAGCCGAAAGGTGAGATAGTGATGATTGTAAGCGGGGCCGGGTATGAGGCAGGAGAGCAATCACAGGATGAATAGTTCCGGAAAGGGGAACAGGGAAATATCCAACAGCAGGGCGATGGGGGTGATTACCCTCATTGCGCTGCTGTTCGTGTTTCAGGTGGTGACATTTACCGCACACAAGATAAGGGAGAGGGTGTACATGACGGCAGATTCTTCCGGGAATGGTGTGACTCCGGGGGTAGGACTGTCCGGTGCGGCTGCAGCCGGTGGGGCCAGTGAGGCCAGGGCTCCGGAAAGGTTCAGCTTCAATCCCAACACAATAGGGCTTGACAGCCTCCAGCGGCTGGGCTTTACCCCCCGGCAGGCCCGGAGCATCCTCAACTACCGAAGCAAGGGGGGCAAGTTCCGCCGCAGGGAGGATTTTGCCCGGCTCTATGTGGTTGACAGCGCAATGTACGCATCCCTGGAGGAGTATATTTCCATTCCCCGCAGGATGAGGCAGGAAACTGCCAGTCCTGCCCCCGGGCGTGCAGCGGAAGAGACCTCGGGATTGGAGCGCACTGTTTCAGGCACCACGCGGCCTGCGGAAAGCGGCGCTGGGAGGAGGGAGGATACCCTTTATGGCCGCAGGGTGGGGAGGAACAGGTTTGTATGCAACCTCAATACTGCAGACAGTGCGGAGCTGGTGAAGCTCTATGGGATAGGAGGGTACTATGCCGGGAAGATACTTGACTACAGGGAGAGGCTCGGGGGGAGCTTTGTGAGTGCCCGGCAGCTCCTGGAGATAGAGGGGTTCACCCAGGAACGGTTTTCCGGTATAGAGAAGAGCATTGTGGTGAAGGGTGAGGATGTGAAGGGCTTTTCCCTGCTGGCAGCCGGGCGTAGGGAGCTGGAGCGGCACCCATATATTGGCCCCTATGCTGCAAGAGGTATCCTCATTTACCTGGAATATAAAGGAAGGGAGACGTTCAGGGATGATGTGCAGCTGTTGGAACAGCTTGTGGAGGAACGGATAATCAGCGAAAATAATGCACTCAGGTTAATGGAATATTTGTTACATTTGCGAGATTCGGAAAAGGAACTTTTAAATTAGATGATATGGGAATAATAACCTGTGAGAAAATTACTAAGAAATTCGGGGATTTTACGGCCCTCAATGCCGTGAGCCTGGATGTCCCTAAAGGGAAAATATTCGGTCTCCTGGGGCCCAACGGTGCAGGAAAAACAACACTTATAAGGATAATCAACCAGATTACCCTTCCCGACAGCGGTTCGCTCCTGTTCAACGGGGAGCCGATAAGGCCGGATGCTGTTGAGAGCATCGGATACCTTCCGGAGGAGAGGGGGCTCTACAAGAAGATGAAGGTTGGGGAGCAGGCTATATATCTGGCCAGGCTCAAGGGTATGGATACCCGTCAGGCCACCAGGGAGCTGAAGGAGTGGTTCGTGAAGTTCAACATACAGGGCTGGTGGGACAAGAAGGTGGAGGAGCTCTCCAAAGGTATGGCCCAGAAGATACAGTTCATCACAACCGTGATGCACAAGCCCCAGCTGCTCATCCTGGATGAGCCGTTCTCAGGCTTTGACCCGGTGAACGTGAACCTCATAAGGAGGGAGATACTGGCCCTGAAGGAGGCCGGCACCACAATCATCCTCTCCACCCACAATATGGAGAGCGTTGAGGAACTGTGTGACAACATTGCCCTCATCAATAAGTCCAACCTCATAGTCACAGGCGGGGTGGATGAAATCAGGCACCGTTACGGCAACAACCATGTGGAGGTGATCTACAGGGGAACAGACCCTGTAGCATTGGCGGACGCCCCTGCAAAGGTGGTTTCAGATGATGAATACAAGGGGAACAGAAGGGCTGTGCTGGATGTGGAGAAGGGTGCCGCAAGCGCACGTATTCTTGGGGAACTCATCAAGGGGAACGACATTGTCTCCTATCAGGAGCTCATCCCAAGGATGAATGACATTTTCATAAAACTGGTTACCAACAATTAAACTGAATCAAGATGGGAAAAAGCAAGATATCTGTGATTATTGCAAGGGAGTTTGCAATAAGGGTAAAGAAGAAGTCATTCATTTTCACCACACTTCTCACCCCGCTGCTGTTTGCCGCCCTTATGGTGGTTCCGAGCCTCATAGCAATGTACTCGGAGGGGGAAGAGGGGCTCAAGGTGTGTGTGGTTGATGAGAGCGGCATTGTGATGCCGTATATGGAGAGTGATTCTGAGGTAACCTTTACAGAGGTGACAGACCGGACCATTGAGGAACTCAAGGGGGATTTTGACAACCTTGATGCATTTGCAGTTGTGGGGATTTCGCAGCTGGATTCTTCAAGGAACGTGTCTGTTGTAACCTATTCGAAGAAGCAGATGAACATGGACCTACAGAGCAGGATATCCCGCAATGTAGAGAGCGCCGTGGAGGATAACAAGCTGAAGGGGTACGGAATCCCGCAGCTTGAGCAGATAATGGCGGATGTGGAGTCTGACGTGAAGCTCAGCACCTACACCCTTGACGAGAAGGGGGAGGAGAAGGCCTCCAAAGTGGAGATTTTCATGGTGATAGGGTATATCGGCAGCTTCCTTATCTACATGTTCATCTTCATGTTCGGAAGCATGGTGATGAGGAGTGTGATTGAGGAGAAGACCACAAGGATAATTGAGGTGATAGTTTCATCGGTAAAGCCATTCCAGATAATGATGGGAAAGATACTTGGAGTTGCATCCGTGGCTCTTGTACAGTTCTTCATCTGGATTGTCTTCACGCTGCTGATAGTTACCGTTGCAGGTTCGGCTCTGGGGCTCAATGATGCTGCCCAGACAATGGCTGCAGCCTCTCCTGAGGTACCTGTGGACCAGATTACCGCAGCCGTGCAGAGTGAGGGGGACAGCTTCCTGCAGGCCCTCAGGGACATCAACTATGTGCAGATAATAGGGTGCTTCATCATATACTTCGTTTTGGGGTATCTCCTCTATTCCAGCATGTTTGCAGCTGTGGGAGCCGCGGTGGACAATGAGGCGGACACCCAGCAGCTGGTGCTCCCTATCACAATGCCACTCATCATAGGTCTGTTCATGATGCTCCATACATTCCAGTATCCCGACAGTACCCTCTCATTCTGGGGTTCGGTGATACCTTTCACATCCCCTATGGTGATGATGGCCCGCATTGCTTACGGCGTCCCTGCATGGGAGCTGGCCCTTTCGATAGGGCTGCTTGCAGTTACATTTGTGGGGATGGCATACCTGTCGGGAAAAATATACAGGGTTGGAATCCTCATGTATGGGAAGAAACCAGGGTGGAAAGACATTTACAAGTGGTTAAAATATTGATATATGGATAATTTCAGAGAATTGGTATGCGAGGGTATCCCTGCGCGGATTCCCTGTGCAAAGCCTTATGACAAGGAGATAAACCATGCCCCAAGGAGGAAGGATATCCTTTCCATGGAGGAGAAGAAGCTGGCCCTGAAGAATGCCCTGAGGTATTTTCCCAAGGAGCAGCATGCTGCCCTGGCCCCTGAATTTGCGAAGGAGCTGGAGGATTACGGCAGGATCTACATGTACAGGTACAGGCCGGACTATAAGATCTATGCCAGGAGCATAAATGATTTTCCCCACAAGAGTGTCCAGGCTGCGGCAATAATGCTCATGATGAGCAACAATCTGGACAATGCGGTGGCACAGCATCCGCATGAGCTCATAACATACGGAGGCAACGGCGCCGTGTTCCAGAACTGGGCGCAGTACAGGCTTGCAATGAAGTACCTCTCTGAAATGACGGACGAGCAGACTCTGGTGCTCTATTCCGGACACCCGCTGGGGCTTTTCCCTTCACATAAGGATGCACCCAGGGTAGTGGTTACAAACGGAATGGTGATACCCAACTACTCCAGCAAGGACCATTGGGAGAAGTTCAATGCAATGGGCGTTTCCCAATACGGTCAGATGACGGCAGGCTCGTTCATGTACATAGGGCCGCAGGGGATTGTACACGGTACAACCATAACTGTACTGAATGCGGCCAGGATGCACGGGAATCCTGATCCGGCAGGCAAGGTGTTTGTAAGTTCAGGGCTTGGAGGAATGAGCGGTGCACAGCCTAAGGCTGCCGTGATTGCAGGTGTTGTGGGTGTTGTTGCAGAGATTAATGAGAAGGCTATACAGACAAGATATTCGCAGGGTTGGGTTGACGAGGTTTACAGTGACCTTGATGAACTAGTTGCCCGTATAGAGAAGGCCCGCGCAGCCAGGGAGGCGGTTTCGCTGGCATACCACGGCAATGTGGTTGACCTGTGGGAGAAGCTTGCCGCTGAGGATGTGCATGTGGATCTGGGCTCGGACCAGACCTCGCTCCATAATCCTTGGGCGGGCGGGTATTATCCTGTAGGGTACTCGTTTGAGGAGAGCAAGGAGATGATGGCATCTGAGCCTGAAAGGTTCAGGGAGTGTGTGCAGGAGAGCCTGAGGAGGCAGGTGGCTGCCATCAACAAGCTGTCGGGAAGGGGAATGTACTTCTTTGACTATGGCAATGCGTTCCTGCTGGAGGCTTCAAGGGCGGGGGCTGACATCTTCAATCCGGGGATGGATGCTTCCTCAAATGATACGGAGCACAGCCGCAAGTTCAGGTATCCTTCGTATGTGCAGGATATCATGGGCCCGCTCTTCTTTGATTACGGGTTCGGCCCGTACAGGTGGGTGTGCACCTCTTCAAGGCCGGAGGATCTTGCCTATACCGATATGCTTGCAGCACAGGTACTTGAGGATATAATGAAGGATGCTCCCGAGGAGATAAGGCCGCAGCTGGCGGACAATATCCACTGGATAAGGGAGGCCGGGAAGAACAGGCTCGTTGTGGGCTCCCAGGCCCGTATCCTGTATGCAGATTCACAGGGCAGGATTGAGATAGCGCTGGCAATGAACAAGGCCATCAGGGAGGGGAAGGTGAGCGCCCCTATAGTGCTGGGGCGTGACCACCATGACGTTTCCGGTACGGATTCCCCATACAGGGAGACTTCAAACATCTATGACGGCTCAAGCTTTACCGCAGACATGGCGGTGCAGAATGTAATAGGAGACGCATTCCGCGGGGCAACCTGGGTTTCCATCCATAATGGAGGCGGCGTAGGCTGGGGTGAGGTGATGAACGGAGGTTTCGGAATGGTGATAGACGGCTCTGAGGATGCGGACCGCAGGATACGCAACATGCTCCTGTGGGATGTGAACAACGGCATTGCAAGACGCAGCTGGGCCAGGAACAAGGGGGCCCTTTCTGCAATACGCAGGGAGATGGAACGCACTCCTGGCCTTAAGGTTACGATACCTGAAATTGCCGAGGATGCAGTAATTGAAGAGGCATTCAAATAATTGGTTTTAAATTATATTATTTGTACCTTTGAACGATTTTGAAGAAAAATCATATTATCCATTCATATATAAAAATAAAAATATGGCAGAAAAATTATTTGCTGAGTTTCCACCTGTTTCCACAGAGCAATGGGAAGAGGTGATAATCAAGGATTTGAAAGGTGCCGATTACGAGAAGAAGCTCGTATGGAAAACCGAGGAAGGTTTTTCAGTCCGCCCTTACTACCGTGCCGAGAATCTTGAGGGTTTGAAACACCTTGGCGGTGAGGCCGGTGCTTTCCCTTTTGTAAGGGGTACAAAAGACAACAACAACTGGTTGGTACGTCAGGACTACTGCGCATGCCAGTGCGGCTTTGAGGCTGCAAACGCACAGGCAGTTGACGGTTTGAAGAAAGGTGTTGAGTCTGTAGGTTTCTGCATTGACGGCAAGAAGGCCATCAGCGAGGCTGAGATGAACACTCTCCTTAAAGGCATTGACCTTGCAAAGGTTGAGGTTAACTTTACAGGATGCTGCTGCGCTTCAGTAGAGATCATCAACTCATTCCTTGCAGTTGCAAAGGCTCAGGGTGTGGGTGCTGAGGATTTGAAGGCTTCATTTGATTATGATCCGCTCAGGGGTCTTAACCAGACAGGCGCTTTCTGCTCAGACAAATCAATGGACAACCTCAAGGCTGTAGTTGATGCAGTTGCTGAGTACCCAAGAGTAAGGGTTATCGGTGTTGAGGCTTATTCATTCAACGATGCAGGTTCAAACATTTCACAGGAGCTTGGTTTCGGTCTTGCTATGGGTAGCGAGTACATCAACAGGCTTATGGAGCTTGGCTTGAGTGCTGACGATGCTGCAAGACGCATCAAGTTCACTTTTGCAGTAGGTTCAACCTATTTCATGGAGATTGCAAAATTCCGTGCTGCAAGAATGTTGTGGGCAAACGTTGTGAAGGCTTACGGTTCAGAGAAGGATTGCTGCCAGAAGATGAAGATCCACGCTGTAACAAGCGAGTGGAACATGACAGTTTATGATCCATACGTAAACATGTTGAGAGGTACTACAGAGGCAATGAGTGCTGCAATTGCAGGCGTTGATTCACTTGAGGTGCTTCCATTCGACTATCCGTTCCGCGCACCAGGCGAGTTCAGCAACCGTATTGCAAGAAACACCCAGTCTATCCTTAAGGAGGAGGCAAACTTTGACAAGGTTGTTGATCCTGCTGCAGGTTCATACTTCATTGAGAACCTTACCCAGTCAATTTCCGAGACTGCATGGAAGCTCTTCACTGAGGTTGAGAATATGGGCGGTTATGTTGAGGCATTCAAGGCCGGTTTCATCCAGAATACAATCAAGGCTACCGCTGATGCACGTGACAAGAAGATTGAGACACGCAGGGCCATCATCCTGGGTTCAAACCAGTATCCTAACTTCACCGAGAAGGCTGACAAGGATGTTACCTTGGAGGTTGTTACCAGAAAGCCTGCACCTGCAGCTTGCGGTACAGTTCTAGGCCAGCCACTTGTAAAATACAGGGGTGCACAGCCGTTTGAGGCTTTGCGTTATGCTACAGAGCAGAGCGGCAAGGAGCCTGTTGCATACATGGTTACTTACGGTAACCTCGCAATGTGCAGGGCAAGGGCTCAGTTTGCATGTAACTTCTTTGCCGTTGCAGGCTTCAAGGTTGTTGACAACAACAGGTTCTCTTCAGTTGAGGAGGGCGTTAA
The DNA here is from genome assembly GCA_964475015.1 of uncultured Muribaculaceae bacterium. Lineage (GTDB taxonomy): Bacteria > Bacteroidota > Bacteroidia > Bacteroidales > UBA932 > Egerieousia. Next base: position 95,410 of record CAYYVA010000001.1, on the reverse strand, counting down.
GGCTGCATTGGAGGCTAAAGCTGATATTATTGTTGCTTGTTCATCTGATGACGAGTATGCAGAGGGCGTTCCACAGATTGCTTCACTTGTTGGTGATAAGGCTATCGTGGTTGTTGCCGGAGAGCCTGCTTGCAAAGAGGAACTTACAGCTAAGGGCATTGAGAACTTCATAAGTGTGAAGAGCAACGTTCTTGAGACACTTAAAGGTTATCAGGCTAAATTGGGTATTAAATAAGCAATAATGAATTTAAATCAGAATAAGATTATGCGTCCGAATTTTTCAGAACTAAAATATAACGGTGGCGCCGCTTGCTCACAGAACAACAACAGCGAGTGGATGACACCAGAGAGGATTGCTGTAAAGACAAACTACAGTGCCTCTGACCTTGAGGGAATGGAGCACTTGAACTATGCTGCAGGTGTTGCCCCTTTCCTTCGTGGACCTTACAGCACAATGTATGTGCAGAAACCTTGGACTGTAAGACAGTATGCAGGTTTCTCTACAGCTGAGGAGTCAAATGCATTCTACAGAAGGAACCTTGCTGCAGGACAGAAAGGTCTTTCAGTAGCTTTTGACCTTGCAACACACCGCGGTTACGATGCCGACCACCCACGTGTAGTAGGTGACGTTGGTAAGGCAGGTGTATCAATCTGTTCAGTAGAGGACATGAAGATCCTCTTCGACCAGATTCCTTTGAACAAGATGTCAGTATCCATGACAATGAACGGCGCCGTTCTTCCTGTAATGGCATTCTACATTGTTGCAGGTCTTGAGCAGGGTGCAAAACTTGAGGAGATGGCAGGTACTATCCAGAACGATATCCTTAAGGAGTTCATGGTACGTAATACCTACATTTACCCACCTGAGTTCTCAATGAGAATCATTGGCGACATCTTCGCATACACTTCAAAGTATATGCCTAAGTTCAACTCAATTTCAATTTCAGGTTACCACATGCAGGAGGCAGGTGCTACCAATGACATTGAGATGGCTTACACATTGGCAGACGGTCTTGAGTACTTGCGTACAGGTATCAAGGCAGGTATCTCAGTAGATGCATTTGCACCACGTCTTTCATTCTTCTGGGCAATCGGTATGAACCACTTCATGGAGATTGCAAAGATGCGTGCTGCACGTATGATCTGGGCAAAACTTGTTAACCAGTTCAACCCACAGAACCCTAAATCATTGTCATTGAGAACCCACTGCCAGACTTCAGGCTGGTCACTTACAGAGCAGGATCCATTCAACAACGTAGCAAGAACTTGTATCGAGGCTATGGGTGCAGCTCTCGGCCATACCCAGTCATTGCATACAAATGCATTGGATGAGGCTATCGCACTTCCTACAGACTTCTCTGCACGTATTGCACGTAACACCCAGATCTACATCCAGGAGGAGACAAGCGTATGTAAGTCAATTGACCCATGGGCAGGTTCTTACTACATTGAGAGCCTTACTAAAGAGTTGGCTGACAAGGCTTGGGCACACATCCAGGAGGTTGAGGAGCTTGGCGGTATGGCAAAAGCCATTGAGACAGGTATTCCTAAACTCAGGATTGAGGAGGCTGCTGCAAGAAAACAGGCAAGAATTGACTCAGGTATTGACACTATCGTTGGTATCAACAAATACCGTCTTGAGAAAGAGGATCCTATTGAGATTCTTGACGTAGATAACGCTAAAGTTCGTGAGCAGCAGATTGCAAGGCTCAAAGAGCTTAGGGCTAACCGTGATAATGCAAAAGTACAGCAGTGTCTTGACGCTATCACTGAGGCTGTTGCAAACAAATCTGGCAACCTTCTTGAGCTTGCTGTTGAGGCTGCCAAGGCACGCGCTTCATTGGGAGAGATCTCTGATGCTTGCGAGAAAGTTGTAGGACGTTATAAAGCAGTTATCCGTATGAATACAGGTGTTTACTCTTCAGAGGTTAAGAACGATTCAGACTTTGAGAAAGCAAAAGAGCTTGTAGCTGAGTTTGCAAAGAAAGAGGGTCGTCAGCCAAGAATCATGATTGCAAAACTTGGTCAGGATGGTCACGACCGTGGTGCAAAAGTTGTTGCAACAGGTTACGCAGACTGTGGCTTTGACGTGGATATGGGACCTTTGTTCCAGACTCCAGAGGAGGCTGCAAAACAGGCTGTGGAGAACGACGTACACGTAGTGGGTGTATCTTCACTTGCTGCAGGTCACAAGACTCTCGTTCCTCAGATTGTAGACGAGCTTAAGAAACTTGGCCGTGAGGATATCATCGTTGTTGCAGGTGGTGTTATCCCTGCACAGGATTACGATGCCCTTTATAAGGCTGGTGCTGCTGCAATCTTCGGCCCTGGTACTCCAGTTGCCTACGCAGCAATCAAGATTGTTGAGATGTTGATGCAGAAGTTCTAGTAGAACTCACATTGATATGATGGAAGAGGGTAATCTTTGGGTTACCCTCTTTATTTTTTCTTTCTTTGCCTGTAGAGCTGGTAAGAGTTGTAGATGTTGTGCCATACGCTGTAGAATCCTCCTGCCACAGCTGTGATTGGGGTGAAGAATGTATATCCCATCCAGATTACAAGTACGGTGTTCTTCTGCCCGAGCGACTGCCCTGCTGTTATTGTGTCATTGTATCTCCTTCCAATCCCCTTCCCAAGGGCAAACTGGAGGATGCAGGTGACAAGCGCAATGGCGGCAATGCCAATCTGATACCATATTGAAATATTGCTGTGGACAATGCTCTTTACTGTTACCGCAATGGCAAGGGTAAGTGCAACGGCCCATATGTAGAATGATATATGGGCAATCCTACCAAGTTTCCGGTGTACGGAAGGCCACAGGTGCTTGAGCAGGAAGGCGCATACGAACGGGCACAGCAGCAGCGGGAACACCTTCCCCAGAATGGTCATGAATGAGGTTGTGAAGCTCATTGTCCCGCTCGGGAACAGTATTGACACCACAAGCGGTACAAGCACCGCCACAAGGAGGTTTATCAGGATTGTATATGATGTGACATGTGCCGCATTTCCCTTCAGTTTTTCAGTTACCACAGCCGCTGCAGTTGCGGTAGGGCATATCATGCAGAGCATTGCAGATTCAATCAGGATATGTACCGGGTTCTCCCTCAGGAAGTACAGCACAGCTCCAAGGAAAACGAAGCTTCCTCCCTGTATCATCAGGAGCCAGATGTTCCACCTGCACGGCTTGAGCTGGGAGAAGTCAATCTTGCAGAAGGTGAGGAACAGCATGGTAAAGATGAGCATCGGCTGCACAACCGCCACCGCCTCCTCCACAAAATGCTTGGTTGGGGCGAGGAAAGGGATGTTTGCGTATATGAAATATGAGGCCACTCCCGTAACCATTGCCAGAGGGAGTGTCCAGTTCTTTATGAATTGTATTATCTTCATTTTCTTCCCGACAAATAAAAAATTGCGCACCGCCTTGCCGGCAGCGCGCAAATTTAATGAAAGTTTCCCAACAGGAAGCCTTATGCGTACAAATACCTCTTGATCTTCTGGGTAGCAGTCTTCTCAAAAGCCTCTGTCCTCAGCTCAACCTGGGCAATCTTTGAGAACTTGTTCACCTTTGAGTTCACATACTGGTGGATATCCTTCTCCCACTCGGCCATCTTTGCCTCAAGGGCCTTCTTGGCCTCCTCCTTCCTGGCCAGATAGATGGATGCAGCCTCTTCCTTCTTGGCAATGTAGCTCTTGTACATCTCGCGCCTCATCTGGTCATATTCAACTTTCCACTCCTCTTTTCTGGCCTCATATTCAGCCTTCTTCCCCTCGTACTCCTTGCTCCACTGCTCTTTCTTCTCCTCATATTCCTTCAGCCACTCGGCCTTCTTTGCCTCGTATGCCTCTATAAGCTGGAGCTTCTTCTCGCGGTATGCAGCAAGGGCCTCATCCTTCATCCTTGCAAGGGCTTCAACCTTGTCGGGATGAATGCACACCTTTGCAATGAGGGCACCCTTCTTCATTGTCACAACCGATTCTGCAACACATCCGTGGGTGTTGATTACTGTCTCAATCTCCTCAGGGTAGATGTTCTCTCCGCTCGGGCCAACAATCATGCTGTTGAGGCGGCCGCGGATTGAGAGCCAGCCTTTTTCATCAATGTAGCCGAGGTCCTTGGTCCTGAACCATCCGTCCTCGGTAAATGCCTCGGCGGTAGCCTCAGGGTTCTTGTAGTATCCCGGCATGATATTGTCACCTTTGGCAATGATCTCACCCTCTCCGGTAACAGGATCAGGGTTGTTTATCTTCAGCTGCACATTAGGTACGGCAGGGCCTGTGGTCTGCCATTTTACAAGGTCAGGAGTGGCACCTGCAAGCAGCGGTGAGCACTCTGTAAGGCCGTAACCTATGGCATATGGGAAGTTTGCCTCCAGGAGGAACCTCTCCACAGTACCGTCAAGCTTGGCACCTCCAATGCCGTAGAACCTCATCCTGCCGCCAAAGGTCTCCCTCAGCTGCTTCCCGACAACCTTATTGATAAGCTTCCTTCCAATGGCAGACTTGTACATCTTGGCCATGATAGGGTTTGCAGTTATCTTTGGAAGCACGGCACCCTTGTAAATCTTCTCAATGATCATAGGCACTGTAAGCATGGTGGTAGGCCTTACCTCCTTTAGGGCCTGCATCAGTAGTTTCGGTACAGGCGGCTTGTCCAGGTAATATACGGAAGAACCGGCAAGCATAGGGAGGAGGAATGAGAGGCTGAACTCCAGAGTGTGTGACAATGGAAGTACAGAGAGCCATACATCCCACTCGAATGAAGGCCTCATCTTGTTGGCAATCTTCACATGCGAGCAGAGGTTCTTGTGGGTAAGCATCACACCTTTTGAGTTTCCGGTGGTTCCGGAGGTGTAGATGATTGTAGCGAGGTCAAGCTCGTTCGGGGTCATTTTCTCGGCATCCTCATTTACCGCATCTGTGCAGTTTTCACCTTTGAGTACGGTAAAGTCATCAACCTCAATGATGAAGCTGAGCTTCTCCTTCATGTCATCGGTAATCTTGTGGAGGAGCCTTTTTGAAACAAAGAGGCCCTTGCACTCGGAGTGGTCTATGATGTTCCTGATCTCATCAATTGAGAAGTCAGGGAGCATTGGAACTGCAATTCTTCCGTATGAGCAGCAGCTCATGCAGGCAACGCCCCAGTTAGGCATGCTCTGTGCCAGGATTCCTATCCTGTCCCCGAATTTTGCATTGTTCTTATATAGAAGAGCTGAGATGGCCTTTACCTTCTCATTGAATTGCTGGAAAGTGTAATAATTGCCACCAATTATGCATAGAAACTTGTTCTTTGAGTAAGATTCTGCAGCACAATGTAATAGCTCTTTTAACGTCTTGAATTCCATAATAGTGGTAGTAATTGTTTTGGTTCAGGTGGTGTATTTATTCAAAAAGCGTACCCAAATCAGTCAAGGTCCTTGCCTGTAGAGTACAGCTCCGGATATTTGGCCCCATAACCCTTGTCCTTGTAATGCTGCCTGATCCTCTTCATATCGGCCTTGGCATCATCTGTAAGCTCAAATCTCTCACCCCTGCCGATAGTCTTGGTCTTCCAGTCGAAGTACCCCAGATATACAGGCACGTTGCAGGCCCTTGCTATTGTGTGGAAACCGGTCTTCCAGTTGTCTGTCCTTTTTCTTGTCCCCTCAGGTGCAATGGCCAGATGCATGTATTCTGCCTTGTTCATTGCATCAATCATCTGTTTGGCAACGGTTGCCCCCTTTGACCTGTCAACAGGTACGCCTCCCATCCATCTCACTATAGGGCCGAGTGGACCCCAGAAGAACTCCTTCTTTACCATAACGAAAGCTTTGCCGCCTACACCGTAATAGTAGAAGAATGATATGATGAAATCCCAGGCAGAGGTATGGGGTACACCAAGAATGATAGCCTTATTACCCTCGCAAGGCGGTTCTCCCGCTTTCCAGCCAAAGAGTTTCAAAAAGAATTTGCAGATATGTTTTCTCATGGTTGTAAATTGTATTCTAGTTCATGTTGGATTTTTCGGCAAGCTCCTCCAGAATCAGGTCTGAACGGAGGTTGCTCTTTATGAATGTCTGCCTCTCCATGGTGTTCTTGCCCATGTAGAACTCCAGCAGCTCGTGGATGGTGTCATCCTTGCTCAGCCTTACCCTGTCCAGACGGATGTTCTCGCCTATGAAGCCGCGGAACTCGTCGGGAGAAATCTCACCCAAACCTTTGAACCTGGTGATCTCAGGGTTCTTGCCAAGCTTCTTGATGGCCTTCTCCTTCTCCTCACTGCTGTAGCAGTAATATGTCTCGTTCTTTTTCCTTACACGGAAAAGGGGTGTCTGCAGGATATACAGGTGCCCCTGGCGGATAAGGTCAGGGAAGAACTGCAGGAAGAAGGTGAGGAGCAGCAGGCGGATATGCATGCCGTCAACATCGGCATCCGTTGCCACAACCACCTTGTTGTATCTGAGGTTCTCCAGATCCTCCTCAATGTTGAGGGCAGCCTGCAGGAGGTTGAACTCCTCGTTCTCGTAGACAATCTTTTTGGTGAGGCCGTAGCTGTTCAGGGGCTTTCCCCTCAATGAGAATACTGCCTGGGTGTTCACATCACGGCTTTTTGTAATTGAACCGCTGGCAGAATCTCCCTCAGTGATGAAGAGGATGGTGTCCTGGTTCCTCGGGTCCTTGTCGCCGTAGTGGATGCGGCAGTCCCTGAGTTTCCTGTTGTGGAGGCTCGCCTTCTTGGCCCTCTCCCTTGCAAGCTTCTGTATGCCGGAGATGGCCTTCCTCTCCTTCTCGTTTGCAAGCACCTTCTTCAGGATTGCATCTGCCTGTGCCGGGTTCTTGTGGAGGAAGTTGTCAAGCTCGGATGAGATGAACTCCACTATGAAGTTCCTTATGCTCTGCCCCCCCGGCTCAACATCCTTTGAGTTGAGGAATGTCTTTGTCTGGTTTGAGAATGAAGGCTCCACCACCTTTATGCTTATGGCACCCACAATGGATTGCCTCACGTCCTTGGGGTCAAAATCCTTCTTGAAGAAGTCCTTTATGGTTTTGGCAACACCCTCCCTGAAAGCTGCCAGGTGGGTACCGCCGTGTATTGTATTCTGTCCGTTTACAAACGAGCTTATGTTCTCCCCGTTCTCGGTACCGTGGGTGATTGTAACCTCAATGTCCTTTCCCTGCAGGTGTATCGGCTCGTAGAGCGGTGTCTCGGAGAGGGAATCGTTGATGAGGTCCAGAAGACCGTTTTTGGATTTGTATTCTGTGCCGTTGAAGTTGAGGGCAAGCCCTGTATTCAGATAGGAGTAGTTCTTGAGCATTGTCTCAAGGTACTCCATGTTGTATTTGTAGTTCTCGTAGAGCGCAGGGTCTGCAATGTACTTCACAAGGGTTCCGTTCTTCTCTGTGGTAAGGAGGTTGCCGTTGTCAACAAGGTCTCCCTTTGAGAACTCCGCCCATGCGCTTTCGCCGTCCCTGAATGACTGTATGTAGAAATAGGTTGAAGTGGCGTTCACCGCCTTTGTACCCACACCGTTCAAGCCTACGGATTTTGAGAATGCGCTGCTGCCGTATTTTGCGCCGGTGTTCATCTTGCTCACCGCATCAATGAGCTTGCCGAGCGGAATGCCCCTGCCGTAGTCCCTTACGGTAACCATGTTGTCCTCGCCGAGGGTAATCTTCACACTCTTGCCGTACCCCATTATGAACTCGTCAATGGCATTGTCCACAATCTCCTTGAAGAGTACATATATTCCGTCGTCCGGAGAAGAGCCGTCTCCAAGCTTGCCAATGTACATTCCGGATCTCCTCCGGATGTGCTCGTTCCAGCTCAGGGTTTCAAAATCCGCCTCCGTATAGCCGGAGGGCTTTGTGTGGTTGTCTGTCTGCATATTATGCAAAAGTACAAAAAAAAGGGGTTATACCAACCCCTTTTCCACTAATAATTCGGCTATCTGCACCGTGTTGGTGGCGGCCCCTTTCCTCAGGTTATCGGCAACGCACCATAGGTTTATGCCGTTCTCAACAGACGGGTCCCTCCTCACTCTTCCTACAAACACCTCGTCCCTGTCCTTGGTAAAAAGCGGCATAGGGTACGGAAGGTTCTCCATTGAACCTATGGCAGAAGGCTGTCCTCCGTCTTCAAGTGCTACGGCGTCCTGTACAACAACACCTGTAGTACCCCTGAGGGTCCGGAAGATCTCCTCCATTTCAAAAGGTTTGGCAAATTCAAGGTTTATGGATTCCGCATGGCCTCCCAGAACAGGAACCCTTACGGTGGTAGGGGAGACCCTTATGTTTTCGTCCCTCATTATCTTGTGGGTCTCGTTCACCATCTTCATCTCTTCCTTGGTGTATCCGTTTTCCATGAAGATGTCAATGTGTGGGAGGAGGTTCAGGTCAATCCTGTAAGGGTAGGCCTTCACATCAGGCTCTCTGCCCTCCCTTTCGGCACTCATCTGGTCAACCGCCTTCTTTCCGGTACCTGTTATGCACTGGTATGTTGAAACCACAATCCTCTTTATTGTAAACCTCTTGTGCAGGTCTGCAATTGCCACAAGCATCTGTATGGTTGAACAGTTGGGATTGGCTATGATGTAGTCATCCTTTCCAATCACATCCCCGTTGATTTCAGGAATCACCAGCTTTTTGGTGGGGTCCATCCTCCAGCAGGCGGAGTTGTCAATCACACGGCATCCGGCCTCTGCAAATTTTGGGGCCCACTCCTTGGATACCCCGCTTCCTGCGGAGAAGAGGGCAATCTGGGGCCTCTTTTCAATTGCCTGCTGTGGGGTACATACTGTATATTCATTCCCCTTGAAAGGGATCCTGCTTCCCGACGATTTCTCAGATGCCACAGGAATTAGCTCTGTTACGGGGAAATTCCTCTCTTCAAGCACCTTCAACATGTTTCTGCCAACCAGTCCGGTGGCTCCTACTACTGCTATTCTCATTATTATATCTTTTAGTATTCTACTCTATTATACGGATGAATATATATAATCGCGGACGACGCAGTCTCCTCTGCTTCGTCATCGCGAGCGATAACTCGCAACCGTCTAATGAGGTCCACGATTTTATATATTCATCCAAAAATATGTCAAATGCTCAGGATATCATTCAATACCCCTCCGGCAGTCTGTCTGGCACCGGCGCCGGCACCCTTTATCACTATGGCGTTAGGGTAGTACTCAGATTCAATGATTACCGCATTGTCTGTCCCCTCCAGGGTGTAGAAAGGATGCTCCTTCCCAATGCTCCTGAGGCTTATGGTGCACTGCGGCTTGCCCTCTGCACCAGGCTTTGTGGCGTCAAGTGATGCAATGAAGCGGAGCTTCTCACCTTTGGCGGCAGCCTCTTCGTATCTGGCCTTAAGCTGAGGTTCGTATGCCTCCAGCCTGCTGTAGAACTCTTCTGCGTAGGCAGGGAAGTTGCTCTCTCCCGGGTTCATTATCTCCTCAGGAATGAATCCATCAAAGTTCACATCGCTGCTCTCAATAGTGAAGCCTCCCTGTCGGGAAGAGATGAGGAATTTGCGGAAGACATCCGTTCCGGCCAGATCGAGCCTTGGATCAGGCTCGGCATAGCCCATCTGAGCGGCATCCCTTACCAGTGTGGCAAAGGATTTCTCCCCATTGTAGCTGCTGAAGAGGAAGTTCAAGGTTCCCGACAATATCCCCTCAATTTTCTGGATGGTGTCCCCGCAGTTGAGCAGCTGGAGCAATGTCTCCAGAACTGGGAGTGCGGCGCATACTGTGGTCTCGTACCTGTATTTCACCTTCTCCTGCCTTGCAGTTGCAAAGAGCTCCCTGTAGGATTCGTATGAGAGTGAGTTTGCAATCTTGTTGCATGTCACAACAGAGAACTTGTGCCTGAACAGGTCTACATACAGTGAAGCGATGTTCCTGTTTGCGGTGCAGTCAACGAATATTGAGTTGCTCAGCTGGAAGCGGCATATCTCGCTTACATACCTATTGTCTGTATTCTTCTCTCCATCCTGGAGGTTGAAGCCCTCCCTTATGCCGTTGCGGTTTATGATGTAGTTCCTACTGTTGCAGATTCCGCATATGACCAGCTCCTTGCCGAGACGGGCCTCAATGGAATCCTTCTGCGCGTAGATGATGGATACAAGGGCCTTTGAAACCGTGCCGTATCCTGCAATGAAGAGGTTTACCCTGTTGGCTGATGTGGAGAAGAACTCCGCATGGATTGCCCTGATGGCATCATTCACATCCTCAGTATGGAGTACGGCGGATACATTCTTCTCTGAAGAGCCCTGGGCAATGGCCCTGATGTTTATCCCCTCACGGCCAAGTGCATCAAACATCTTTCCGCTGGCACCGCTCTGGTTCTTCATGTCATCACCTACAAGGGAGATGATTGAGAACCCTTTCTCCACGCGGAGCGGATCCACCTTGCCCAGCGATATCTCGTAGGCGAACAGTTCGTCCGCTGCCTTCTTTGCCTTGTCTGCATCCTCTTCAGCAATTGCAATGCACATTGTATGCACGGATGATGCCTGGGTGATGAGGATGATGTTCACATTGTTTTTGCTCAGGACATCAAACAGCTTGCTGGAGTAGCCTGGGATTCCAACCATGCCGCTCCCTTCCATTGAGAGGAGGGCTATCTTGTTGGAACTTGAGATTCCCCTTATCTTGTCCTGTCCCTCAGGCGGGTTGCGCTCAATGAGGGTACCGAAATCGTCGGGAGCAAAGGTGTTCTTTACATAAATTGGAATGCCCTGCTTTACAACAGGCTGTATTGTAGGCGGATAAACCACTTTTGCACCGAAGTGCGAGAGCTCCAGTGCCTCCTTGTAGGAGATGTTCCTGATCGGGCGGGCATCCGGTACTATGCGGGGGTCTGCAGTCATCATTCCGCATACATCTGTCCATATCTCAAGCCTGCGGGCCTGAGTTCCTACAGCAATTATTGATGCAGTGTAGTCTGAGCCGCCGCGCCCCAAAGTGGTTGTGCGCCCTGCCAGGTCAGATGCAATGAAGCCGGGCATTATGTAGAGCTTGTGGGCGTCATTGGCAAAATATTCACTGATGTTGGCGGTGGTGAGGTTGTCAATGACGGCGTTTTTCCCCGCCTGCAGCTCTGTCTTTATCAGCTCCCTGGAATCCTTCCACTGGTGGCTGATGTTCAGGGATTTCAGCTTTGCGCTGATTATGTTGGTGGAGAGTATCTCTCCAAAACTTACAATGTGGTCCTGGCTCAGTTCTGTAAGCTCCTTCAGGAGGAATACCCCCTTGCATATCTCCCTGAGCTTGTTGAAGAGGCTGTTGCAGGTCTCCTTTATGGTCTCGGATTCCTCCTGAGGGATGAGCTCCCCAATGATCTGGAGATGTCTCTGCTGGAGCTCCCCAATGAGTTCCAGGTATCTTTCATCGCCGTCTTTTGCGGTCTTTCCAATGAGGATGAGGGCATCTGTGGCCCCGCTTATTGCCGATGAAACAACAACTGTACGATCGTTTGCAAGGGCATTCTTTACAATGGCAATTACCTTGTTTATGTTTGCGGCGTTGGCAACCGAGCTGCCGCCGAATTTAAGTACTTGCATAATATTATCCGTTTAAATCAGATTTTCACTCTCAATTACTTCCTTTATCTGTTCCCATTCAAGGAGGAAACCGTCATGCCCGAAAGCTGATGTTATCTCCCTGTATCTGGCACCCGGGATATGCTGTGCCATGAATTTCTGCTCAACAACAGGGAACAGGCCGTCTGAATCTATCCCCACACATACAGTGTTGGCCTTTATGCTCCCCAGGGCCTTTTCAACTCCGCCCCTGTGGCGCCCTACATTATGGCTGTCGGTGAGGTTGAGCATGTTGAGGTAGGAGTAGGCGTCAAACCTGTCAACAAGCTTCTTTCCCTGGTATCTCTGGTATGAGCCTGCCCTCTGTGGGAATGTGCAGTCCTCGTCCTGCTCGAACTGGGTGGTGTTGTATCCTTCAAAGCTCCTGTATGAGATGAGGGCAATTGACCTTGCCGCTGCAAGCCCTGCCTTGCCCCCCTCACCGCTGGCGAAAGTGGGGTCTGCATAGAGGGCCATCCTCATGGATTCGTTGAATGCGCTTCCCCAAGGGGTGAAGCGGCAGTTGCATGCGAGCAATACCAGATTCCTTATCTTGCCGGGAAACATGATGCTCCACTCCAATGCCTGGAACCCGCCTACCGAGCCTCCCGTGAGGAGGTCAATCTTCTCTATCCCAAGGTGCTCCATAAGGATGTTATGGCAGGTTGCCACATCCCTTACCGTGGTCTTGGGGAAATCCAGCAGGTACGGTTTCCCGGTTGCGGGATTTATGGAAGAGGGGGATGTGCTGCCGTAGCATGAACCCAAAATGTTTGCACATACAATGGTGTATTTGCGGGGGTCCAGGAACTTCCCTTCCCCTACAAGTACATCCCACCAGTCCGAAGGGTCTGAGTTGGCCGTGAGGGCATGGGTAATCCAGATCACCTTCTTCCCCTCTCCGGAGCCTGGGGTGAACTCCCTGGAAATGTGGTAGCATATCTCCAGGTTTTCAATGAATCCCCCGCATTCAAGCGGGAATGCCCCGTTGTGTCTGTATATCCTTTTTTCCATATCTTGGGGTGCGCTTATTTTATGGAATCAAGAGCCTGCTCAAAATCATCAATCAGGTCCTCAATGTCTTCAATTCCCACACTTATCCTGAGTGTGCCCGGGGTGATGCCTATGCTCAGAAGCTCCTGGTCGCTCAGCTGGCCGTGGGTTGTGGTGGCAGGGTGGGAGATGAGCGAGCGGTTGTCACCCAGATTGGTGAGGAGTGTATACAGCTTGAGGTTGTTTACAAACTTGCCTGCATCTTCCCTGCTTGCCTTTAGGTCTACTGTAAACACGCCACCAAATCCGTTGCGCAGATATTTTACCGCATTCTGGTGTGAAGGATGGCTCTCAAGCCCCGGATAGTTCACCCTCTCCACCATAGGGTGGTTCTCAAGCCATCTGGCAAGGGCAAGGGTGTTGTCACAGGTGCGCTGGCACCTGAGTGAAAGGGTCTCGCATCCTGTAAGGATGAGGAATGCGTTGAAAGGGGAGAGGCAGCATCCGAAATCCCTCAATCCCATGCACCTGAGGTATGCCGCAAAGGCACAGTTCCCGAAGTGCTCCGCAAACCTGATGTTGTGGTATGAGGCGCAAGGCTCCGTGAGCTGCGGATATTTGCCGCTTTCAAACCAGTTGAAGTTGCCGCAATCCACTACAATGCCGGCAAGGGAGTTGCCGTGGCCCCCGATATATTTTGTTGCGGAGTGGCAGATGATGTTTGCACCAAAATCAATTGGAGCGCATACATAGCCCGCACATCCGAATGTGTTGTCAACTATGAAGAGTATCTTGTGCCTGCGGCAGATGTCTGCCAGCATCTCAAAGTCAGGCACGGAGAAGTCTGAGTTTGCAATTGTCTCAACATAAATGGCCTTTGTATTTTCATCAATCAGGCTCTCTATCTCCTCCCTGTTGTTGCACTTGTTGAGCTTTACGTTTATCCCCAGTTTGGGAAGTGTCACCTTGAACTGGTTGAAGGTGCCGCCGTAAAGGGCCATTGAGCTGATTATGTTGTCACCGGCATTGCATATTGCAGTTATTGCAATGAACTGTGCGCTCATGCCGCAGGTTGCTGATACGGCTGCAGTACCCTTCTCCAATGCGGCTATCCTCTGCTCAAGGACATCTGCTGTGGGGTTGCCAAGGCGGGAGTAGATGTTTCCGGCCTCTTCAAGTTCAAAAAGTTTCTTGCCGTGCTCCACATCCCTGAATGCGTATGCGGATGTCTGGTAAATTGGGGTGATGCATGCCCCTGTAGTAGGGTCGGGCTGCTGGCCTGCACGCACCTGAAGCGTGTCAAATCTATATTGTGACATAATGAATCTGTTTCTGGTAATACGTTAAAAAGAAAAATTGTCCGGATGAAGAACCCCGGGCCTCCTGCCCAAGATAATTCTAAATTGAATCATATAGCATCTTAGCGATGCATTCGCATGAACATACCCATCATATCCATTGCCAGAGAAGGCATAGATGAAATGAAATAAATATGACGGTTCGTGATCATTAGTGCAAATATAGTGTTTTTAGGATAAAAAAATCCCGGGACCGCTGTTTTTTTCGCATATCCCGGGATAAATCCTTATCGTTTGTTAAGTTCTGCCGTCATCCTCTTCTGTGAGGTGTTCTTGTCGGTCCTTATGCAAGGGCCGCTTGCGCAACCGCCCTCGCAGGCCATAACCTCAATGAAAGGTGCAGGGCATTTGCCTGTCTTGGCATAAACCTTAAGCATTGCAATGTTCTTCTTGTTGAGGTTCGCAACCTTAAGGGCCTGCAGGTTGGCCTTGTCCAGGAATACCTTCACAGCCTGGGTAACACCGCCGTCCTGGGCGAAGCCGTGTGCCTCCTTAACTGAAGTGAACGGCATTGTGAACGGCTCAACCTTGTTCACATCCACATCAAATCCGTCAAAGATTGAACCAAGTTCCTCAAATGTCATCACGTAGTCAACATTGTCGTGGTATCTTGCCTCTTTCCTCTTTGCAATACAAGGTCCTATGAACACTGTCTTTGCATCAGGATATTTCTCCTTTACAATCTCTGCAGTGTAGTACATAGGTGATTTTGTGGTAGAAACATATTTCTCAAGATCTGGAATATGTTTCTTTGTAAGCTGTATGTATGAAGGGCAGCAGCTTGTTGTCATGAACGGCTGTCCCTCCTCAAGCTTCTCCTCAAGCTCGTGTGCCTCCTTCTCTGTAGTTACCATTGCACCCTGTGCAACCTCAATCACATCTGCAAATCCTATAGCCTTGATTGCACCGTAAATCTGCTCTATAGGTTCGCTGAACTGGCCCAGGATTGCAGGGGCAACCATAGCCACAACCTTCTCGCCCTTCCTTATGCTCTGGAGGATGTCAAATACCTGTGAAATCTCAAAGATTGCGCCGAACGGACATGCATTGATACATTTTCCGCAGTAGATGCACTTGCTCTCGTCGATGTGCTCAATTCCGTACTCATCCTTGCTTATGGCCTTTACAGGGCATACATCCTCGCATGGAACAGGGATATATACAATTGCATGATAAGGGCAGCTCTGGTGGCAGATGCCGCAGCTTATACATTTGTCATGGTCAATCTCGGCCTGGCCGTTGTTCTTGAAATGGATTGCATCCTTAGGGCAGTTCATGTAGCAGCTTCTTGCAACACAACCGCGGCAAAGGTTTGTAATCTCATAGTTTACCTGCACGCAAGATGAACAAGCCTCATCAATTACTGTGAGGATCTCCTCCTTGAGGTTCTTCTCCCTTGTAACTGCAGCCTGTGCATAATACGAAAGCGGGGTAAGCTCATCCTTCTCGTCTGTCATGTCAAAGCCCAGAAGCGGAAGTGACTTGTATTTCCACACCGCACGCTCCTTGTGGATGCAGCAGCGTCCCTTCACCTTTGATTTCCTTGGGCTGAGCTCAATTGGAAGCCTGTCAATATTTTCAACCAGTTTGTCCTCTCTCCACAGCTTCACAAGCTTTGCAAGCAGTCCGTGGCGGACAATCATAACATTGTTAGTAAATGCCATATAAGTTATAAATTGTAGGTATTTGTTTCAAATAGGTACAAAATTCGGCCGCAAATATAATATATATTTACAAAATACTTAACAAAATCTTAATTTATCGCACTCACAATATAATCACCAACTTCAGTTGTGCCATAGCTCCTTTCCCCCTCTCCGGCGAGGTCAGGTGTGACAATTTTCTTCCCGACAGCTTCCCTGCAGGCCCTCCTCACTGCCTCCGCCTCTTCAAGCATCCCGAAGGAAATCTCCAGCATCATTGCAGCGGAGAGGATTGCGGCAACCGGGTTGGCGATATTCTTTCCTTTTGCCTGCGGGAAAGAGCCGTGGATAGGTTCATAGAGCCCCATACCGTCTCCAAGGGAAGCGGAAGGGAGGAGCCCTATGGATCCGGTAATCACGCTTGCCTGGTCCGAGAGGATATCCCCGAACAGGTTCTCTGTAAGGAGGACATCAAATGATGCAGGCGCGGTTACCAGCTGCATTGCCGCATTGTCTACAAAAAGGTAATCCAGCTTCAGCTTTTCTCCGGTAGCCTTGCACACCTTCTCCTTGTATTCATTTTCATACATCCCTGTCACAACCTCTCTCCACAGGCGGCTGGTGGCAAGTACATTCGCCTTGTCCACAAGGGTTACACGCCCCTTGCGGATGATTGCAAGCTCAAAGGCCTTCCTGGCAATCCTCTCTATTTCGGTTCTGCTGTAGACGCAGGTGTCAAAGGCCACGTCACCCTTCTCGGAGCGCCCCCTCGGCTCCCCGAAATAGAGCCCTCCGGTAAGTTCCCTCACAATCATCAGGCCTGCACCCTTTATCCTCTCCTCCTTGAGGGGAGATTTCTCCAGCAGGGTATCAAACGGCTCCACAGGGCGGAGGTTGGCATACAGCCCCAGGCTCTTCCTCATCTTCAGGAGCCCCTGCTCAGGACGGACCTTTGCAGCGGGGTTGTTGTCATATTTCGGGTCACCGATTGACCCGAACAG
Organism: uncultured Muribaculaceae bacterium; assembly: GCA_964475015.1. Classification (GTDB taxonomy): domain Bacteria; phylum Bacteroidota; class Bacteroidia; order Bacteroidales; family UBA932; genus Egerieousia. The sequence continues at coordinate 78,858 of CAYYVA010000001.1, read as the reverse complement.
CACAGCATCGCTGCTGCAGCACACCTGATGGGTGCTTTCGGGGTAAGGCTCGCCGCACTCGTCAATGGCGCAGCCCCCTGCTGGTGCATACACAAATTCAAACTTGTGGCCATAAACCTCAGCAATGCGTCTGAGGACCTTTATGGCCTCACCTGTTACCTCCGGGCCTATACCGTCGCCCGGCAATACTGCTATCCTCTTTTCCATCATTTTCTCTCCTTTTCAAATGATTCAACCAGCCCTTTTGTGGACACAAGGTAATCAATGTCCTTCTGTCCGTTCAAAAGGCAGTTCTGCTTATATTCACCTATCGGGAAGCACTCCCATTCCCCTGTGGAGGCTATTGTAATTTTCCTTGCTGCCAGATCAATATCTATGGAGGTCTCAGGGTCTTCCTGCAGGGCGGTGAAGAGCTTTTCAAGGAACTCTCCGCTTACCTGTACGGGGAGGAGCATGTTGTTCAGGGCATTGTTCCTGAAGATGTCTGCAAAGAAGCTTGAAACCACAGCGGTGAAACCGTAATCTGCAATGGCCCATGCAGCATGCTCGCGGCTGGAACCGCATCCGAAGTTCCTTCCTGCAACCAGAATGCGGGGCTTCTCCTCCCCGGAGGCCTCTTCGTATGGGGCAAAGATGGAATCCGGCTTCAGGGAGCCGTCCCCGTTATATCTCCAGTCATGGAACATCGCTTTCCCGAACCCCTCACGGCTGGTCTGCTTGAGGAAGCGGGCCGGGATTATCTGGTCTGTATCAATATTTTCTATTCTGGTAAATATTGCTTTCATAATCTTCTCAAATATAGCTTATTTTTCCTGAAACTGCAGCTGCTGCGGCAACAATGGGGCCACAGAGCATTGTCCTGGCACCTGTCCCCTGTCTCCCCTCAAAGTTCCTGTTGGAGGTTGAGAGGCAATATTTTCCGGCCGGCACCTTGTCTGAGTTCATGGCAAGGCATGCTGAACATCCCGGCTGGCGCAGCTCAAAGCCTGCCTCATTTAGTATCTCAAGGAGCCCCTCTTCCCGTATCTTCCTTTCAACCTCTGCTGAGCCGGGCACAAGCCATACCGTAACATCCGGAGACTTCCTCTTTCCCTTCACATAATTTGCAAAGGCCCTGAAATCCTCAATCCTGCCGTTGGTGCAGCTTCCCACAAATACATAGTCAATCTTCTTCCCGATAAGCTTTTCCCCTTCCCGGAATCCCATATACTGCAGGCCCTTGCGGCCGCTCTCATCACACTGGGGGATAGTTCCGCCCAGAGGCATCCCCCTTCCCGGATCCGTACCGTAGGTAATCATAGGTGCAATGTCTTCTGCGTTGAAGGTGTATTCCTTGTCAAATGCCGCCCCCTCATCTGTATAGAGGGTGCTCCATCTCTCCACTGCAGCCTCAAAGGCCTCCCCCTGCGGGGTATACTCCCTTCCGCGGAGGTATTTGAACGTAGTGCTGTCGGGAGCCACAAGACCACCCCTCGCACCCATCTCAATGCTCATGTTGCATACTGTCATGCGCCCCTCCATGCTCATGTTGCGGAACACTTCCCCGGCATACTCCACAAAGTGTCCTGTGCCTCCGGCGGTCCCCACTCTGGAGATTATATACAGGATTACATCCTTTGGGGTAACGTTTTCCTTCAGGGAGCCGTTTATGGTTATCCTCATCTGTCTGGGCTTGTTCTGCAGGAGGGTCTGGGAGGCCAGCACCATCTCCACCTCGCTTGTACCTATGCCGAATGCTATGGAGCCGAATGCCCCGTGTGTGGCTGTATGGCTGTCTCCGCACACAATTGTCATCCCTGGCTGGGTGATTCCCCTCTCGGGGCCTATCACATGCACAATGCCGTGCCCCGGGTCCAGCATCCTGAAATATTTGATGCCGTGCTCTTCGCAGTTTCTCCCCAAGGTCTCCACAGGTATCCTGCAGGAATCATCCTCAATGGGCTTCTCCTGCCCAATTGTGGGGATGTTGTGGTCTGCGGTTGCAAATGTCTGCCCCGGGCGGAAAGGCTTCAGCCCCTTCTCCTTAAGGCCGGTAAAGGCCTGCGGGCTGGTAACCTCGTGGATGAAGTGGCGGTCTATGTACAGCTGGGTTATGCTTTGCGGGGCGGCAGGGTCATACTCTTTCCTGTCGCTTATCTCCTGCACAATATGTGCATCCCAAATCTTGTCAAACAATGTCCTTGCAGCCATGGTCCTAAATGAATTTGCTTATTGCATCAATGAATGCCTCCACAGAGGCGGTAACTATATCTGTATTGGCGGAGAATCCGTAGTAGGTGTTCCCCCTGTTCTCAATCTGAATGTGCACCTTACCAACATCATCACATCCGCGGGTGATGGCCTGTACAAGGAACTCCTCCACCACAATCTTCCTGTTGATGAGCATCTTCACTGCAGAGAACGCGGCATCCACAGGACCGTTTCCGGAAGAGGTGGCCTGGCATATCTCCCCGTCTATGTTCAGCTTCACCGTTGCCATAGGGACCGAGTTCTTTCCGCACATCACCTGCAGGAACTTCAGCCTTATCCTTCTGGCCGCCTCATTGCGGTTCACACCCACAATTACCATGAGGTCTGAATCGTTGATGTCCTTCTTGCGGTCTGCAAGGAGGAGGAACTTGTTGTAGGCCTCGTTAAGCTCGTCAGGTGAAAGTGTGATGCCCATGCGGTCATAATGGTGCTTGAGGGCAGCACGTCCGCTGCGGGCAGTAAGGGCAATGAGAGAATCATTAACACCCACATCCATAGGATCAATTATCTCATAGCTCTCCCTGTTCTTCAAAACGCCGTCCTGGTGTATTCCCGACGAATGGGCAAATGCATTCCTTCCCACAATGGCCTTGTTGGGCTGCACCGGCATCCTCATCAGGGTTGAAACCAGTCGGGACATCTTGTATATATGCTTATGCCTGATATCCGTGTAATAAGGGATGTCCTTGCGGCACTTGAGGGCCATTGCAACCTCCTCCAATGAGGTGTTTCCTGCCCTCTCTCCAATACCGTTGATGGTAACCTCCACCTGCCTTGCGCCGTTCATGATTCCGGAGATGGTATTGGCGGTGGCCATTCCAAGGTCATTGTGGCAGTGGGTTGAGATTATTGCCTTGTCTATGTTAGGGACATTGTTCATCAGGAACTTTATCTTCTCCCCATATTCCCATGGGGTGCAGTATCCTGTAGTGTCAGGGATGTTCACAACAGTGGCACCCGCTGCAATGGCGGCCTCCACAACCCTGGCAAGGTACTCGTTCTCCGTACGACCCGCGTCCTCTGCGTAGAACTCCACGTCATCCACAAACCTGCGGGCATATTTCACAGCCTTTACGGCGCGTTCGATTATCTCCTCGCGTGTAGAGTTGAACTTATATTTAATATGCGGGTCACTGGTGCCTATACCTGTGTGTATCCTCTTCCTCCTTGCAAAATGGAGCGCCTGGGCGGCAGCGTCAATGTCACTTTCCACCGCTCTTGTAAGGGCGCAGATTATTGGATTTTCAACATTCTTTGAAATTTCAACTACCGAATTGAAATCCCCCGGGCTGGATGCGGGGAATCCGCACTCAATGATATCAACATTCAGCATCTCCAGAGAGCGGGCAACTTCCACTTTTTCAATTGTGTTCAACTGGCATCCGGGAACCTGTTCACCGTCTCTGAGCGTTGTGTCAAAGATAAATATCTTCTTATCCATAATAGTATGTAATTAATAGTTCAATCCAAATGAAAAAGGGGCCCCGGCAATCCGAGAGCCCCTTTCAGCAATATTTTTCACCACAAATGACCGAATATACGTGCAAAGCTCTCTATTTCAACAATAAAGCAGCAGTCGCAGGTAGTTGTTCGGCAAATTGTACATGTTTTCTTCTGTTTTAAGCGTTACAAAGGTAGAAAAAAATCTTTACTTACAAATTGTAAGCGGAAAAAATTGTGCGGGCGGTAAAAAAAGGGGCACGCCGGATTGCGTGCCCCACCTTAACGTGTATGATATGAGGGCCTATTTGCCCATTTTCTTCTCTTTGATCTTGACAATCTGCTCCTTGAGAACATCAACGCAGTCTACAACCGCATCTTCAAATGTAGAGGCATTCTTCTCAATGAAGAGATCCTTGCCCGGCATGTTTACCCTAATCTTGACACATTTGTTTGCCGTGTCAGGCAGAAGGGTGAGTGTAACCTCGGCATTGATGATTTCCTCGTAGAACTTCTCCAGTTTCCCAACTTTCTTGTCAATGAAATCCAACAATTTAACGTCTGCGTCAAATTTTACCGATTGAACTCTGATATCCATACTAACCTCCTTTTTTTGCTCGTGGATGAGCGGTTAAATATATTTTCTTCAGCTGCCCGAAGGAGTTGTGGGTATAAACCTGCGTTGCCGCCAGCGAGGAGTGTCCCAAGACTTCCTTTATGCTGTTGAGGTCTGCCCCATTATTCAGAAGGTGTGTTGCAAATGAGTGCCTCAACACATGCGGAGAGATTTTTCCCTCAAAACCATTCAAGCCTGCCAATTCTTTCTTCACTGTATCATTAACAAATTTCAGGTACAGCGGGGCACCCTTATCCGTTAAAAAAAATGAATCTTCTTCAGTAGAGGCGAACTCCTGGTTTCTTTTCTGTAAATATACTAAAATTTTTTCATATAACACAGGTGTAATGGGAATTTCACGCTCTTTATCCCCTTTTCCTGTTATTTTGAACAATTTTCTCCCCAAATCAACCATCTGCATGGTGAGTGAGGCCACTTCCATCCGCCTCATGCCGGTTGCGTATATGAGCATCACCATCAGCCTGTCCCTCATCTGTGAATAGTCATCGGGAAGATTCATGCAGCAATACTCTTCAAGCGCCTCATTGCGGAAAAAGTGGGGAAGGCGCCGCTTCTCTTTGGGACGGGGGATGCTGCTTACAGGGTTGTCCTCCAATATACCCTTCCTCAGGAGCCATTTGCAGTATCCCGACAAGGCACTCAGGTGAAGGTTTGCGCTCCTGGCGCCCAACCCTCCGTTAAGGCAATCTGCGATGTATCCCCTGATTAGAGGTGTGGTGAGGTGGGCCTTGGGGAGCTGAATGCCATTTTTCAGGTCTTTCCCGACTTCCTCTTCCAGTCCTGCATCATCTTCCATACCATATATATATAGCCAGAACCTCCTCAGGACATCCCTGTAGAGCTCCTGTGTCCTGGGTGAGTATCTTTTCTGCACCTTTATATATTCTATGTATGCATCTGCCAGCAGGTTGGGATTCATTACGCATGTTTGAATTTGATTTGTAAAGTTAAAAAAAAATACATACTTTTGCGGTCCAAATAAAAAGGAGGTGGTTTAAGATGATTATAGTTCCAATTAAAGAGGGTGAGAACATTGAGAGAGCTTTGAAAAAATTCAAGAGGAAATTTGAGAAGACAGGTATCGTTCGCGAGCTTAGAAACAGGAAGACTTTCGTTAAGAAATCTGTTCAGAGAAGGGAGGAGCTTAAAAAAGCTATCTACGTACAGCATCTGAGACTTGACGAGGAATAATTTCCCTTGTCCAGACAGAATAATAAAAAAAAGAAAGCATAAAAATGCTTTCTTTTTTTTTGCCAGATACTTTTGTTATAAAAGTTCCACTTCAACCGTACTTGCAGTCAATTCATTGTCTGCTGTAAACAATGTGACTGTAAATATTGCTTTACAAGGTAATTCTGAAGGCTTTTCAGTGAATTGCACATAAAGTGCAGGATCTGCATAATATTTTCCTTGTGCCCATTCCTTAAGGTTTATATCGGCGTTTTTATAAGGTTCATATGTCTTGCCGTATAGTTTGATTGGCGGTATTCTGGACCCTCCATTATCAGATATATGGTAAATGCCATCTTTCCTGATTACATATGCCACTTCTGATGTTTCTGAAGATATGATATAAGACGGACATGCCATTGCGTTCATATAGAACAAGACAATTTTAAATTTATCACTAATATCAGTCTCTGGCTCTCTATTGAAAAGTGGAACATTTGCGGTTATTGTGATATCCTTTACAATAGTTGTACGATATTCATAGAAAGTACCCATGGTGGTGGGCCCTCCATCTCCAGTAGCGTTTGGCCTGTAAACTTCTTTATAAAATACAGAATCCAGAACCTGAGAATAAGTATCTGACCCTTCATCTAAATAGTCTGTCAGTGTATGGGAAAATTCACCGTACTTAAAGCATTGTGGCCTTAGATTGAAAGTGTTGTCAGATCTGTCTAATGGCAAGTTGCTGGTCTGTATGGATATGGCCAATTCATCATAACTGTATTTATTGGCTGTTGAACTCCTGGAATCCAATACATATCCCTCATCAAATCCACTGTCTTTACTTTGTTTACAATATCCAGTCATTGCCCACAGATAATTTGCTTTGCGGGGAGCCTCCATGTAAGCTTTGCGATATTTCACCACAACACTGTCAGCCTCAGTTTTACCCGCTTCCCTATTTTGGAATTTATCGATATTCTCAGAATTGTTGGTATTATCACTTTTGCTGCAGGCAAAAATTACCAGAGTAGACAAAATGATATATAAAAGATGCTTCATGGCTATGAGTTGTTTAGTTATTGAACTTTTCTCTGAAAATTATACAACATCCTTCTTCCATCATTTGGAATGCTAATACCTGAAAATTCCCAATCTCGGTATATGTTTACATATATTTCATCGTATGTTAGATCGGAAAGATACCATCCAAACCTAAAAGAAATGTATCTGTCGCATAATTCTTCAGTCTCATATTTAGTCTCTCCTGTGCTAATTCCACCGTTCATATGAGGGACATATTCATATAAGCTTTCAGTAGTGTAGGTTACTAATTTTGCTCGATCCATTATATATGCATGGCCAGATATTGTGCTGTCTTGTTCAATTAAAGAAGAAGAAATATAGACAGGTTCGTTATATGTAAAGACTCTGTTAAATGCGGTCATTCCGGAATAATCGGTAAAGGTGTTTGAAATACCTTCTGCATCTAGCAAATCTGCAAAATCATCAGAACTTGCATGTGATTTTACGCCATAATCCATATCAACGGCTTTAGCAACCCATCCAATTAATGCGGCAACAGAAGACGAAATGTTAGCATTAATTAAATCCCAGGCTCCAGAAGTCCTTTCGCCAAATGATAGGGAATAATCATAAACTTCTTCTGATAAATACCAACCAGAGCACGATCCTGAACTAACTATGGTTTCTGGAATACCTAGTTGATTATGAGTGTAGTTGAAAATATGTGCACCTGCAACAGCCACACATCCGGCAGCGCATCTTTCTGTTGAACTGAATTGAAACGGCACACAACTATTATATGGCGATTTTTGGTGCCATGGATGGGATATGAGATGGTTTGTATTTTCTACATTTACATTAATTGTATCTGTAGAAACCCATCTCCAGTATCCCTCTTCTTCTTCAGGATCTCCTTCTGCTTTTGTTTTTAATTGTCTATATTTTGTTTCAATCCTTTCCCAAGTTCTTGTGTTGCGATTCCTAATTGTATCTGATAGATGGTTCTTCAGATATGCAATACTCTTGGCTTCGTGTTCAATCCAATCCTTAAAAGCAGGGTTTTCATTGATGTCTATTTCTGATGAATTGTCGGAATATGCTATAATTACAGGTAACCTTTTGTCAGATGAAAAGATCCTATAGCTATTATCATATTTTGCTTCATACAATACCGTATCACTCTGATATATTATAGGTGATATTTTAATTTCTGAAGCTTTGGTTTTAGGGCTTGTAGAATTAATGTAATTAAGAATATCTGTATTGGTAATACTAAAATTATCAATATTATATTCGTTTGAATTAGGTATTGAATCAATGTCAGATAGGATAATATCCTTTTTCTCACACGAGAGGAATAACGCAAAAATAACAAAGAGAGTAAAAAATTTCTGCATAATCCTTTTTTTTGCTAAAGATATGAAAAATAATTAATAAAACCAATACTGGAGATTGATTTGTATTCAAATGATACCCGTGTATATCAGCTTCAATTGAAAAACATCCCGGCCAGTTCTTCCGGGGTGATGTTGCTGAAAAAGGCGGAGATGCCAAGAGGATTGCCGGCAGCCTTTATGGTGCAGTCAATCTCCTGTATTTTCCCGGTTATGGCCTCCTGGGTGTGGGGGGTGCCAATGAGCATGCCGGTGAACTCTTCTGTCGGGAAGGAGAAGAAATAGTCTCCCATTATGCTGAGGCTGGAGATTGCCCCTTTGGCCACATCCATATAGATCTCCACAATTCCCCCCTGCAGCTTTGATACCTTTGAGAAGGTGTATGAAGGGGATTTGCCGAAGTTCCACTCCCGTGTGGCATATTTCTCCCTCCTGAGCCTCCCAATGGCAGCCAGGTCCTCCGGGGTGTAGGTGTATGGGGTTATGGAATCATATCGGGAAGAGATGTATTCCGCCAGATAATCCTTGAATGCCTCTATGTCCTGTATTCCCCGGGCAGCGGCTGTGGCATTGGCAAGGTGCTCACTTATGTTTGTTACCCTGCTCCTGTTGGACTGTACCGCCTTCCCGATGAATTTTTCAGGTCTGGCCTTCAGGGCGGCCCCCAGGGTGTTCATGCTGGCACTGAATAGGAGGGTGCCGTGCTGGAGTATCCTCTCCTTGTGTATGCATACGGCATTGCCGGAGAACTTGCGCCCGTCTATGAGGAGGTCGTTCCTCCCTTCAAGGTATGCCTTTATTCCAATGTTGTTGAGGGCGTCCAGAATGGGTGCGGTGAACCTCCTGAACATGGCAGGGGCATCTTCCCCCTGGCGCCTGGCCTCCACGAATGTGAAGTTGAGGTTTCCCAGGTCATGGAAAACGGCACCGCCTCCGGTAAGCCGCCTCACCACCTTTATGTCATGCTCCTTTATATAATTGTAGTCAATTTCCGCAAGGGCGTTCTGGTATTGCCCTATTATTATGGATGAAGAGTTGCGCCAGAGCCTGAAAACGGGTTGGGAGAACTCCTTCAGTAGATATTCTTCCGCTGCAAGGTTCCAGTAGGGGTCTGTGCAGGAATCATTTATGTACAGCATCTTCCTTGAGGTTATATTTTCTTATTATGTACCTGTAGAGGTTGAGGACCAGATATCCCACCAGGGCACCGAACATGGCTCCGCAGATTACATCACCGGGGAAGTGTTTCCCCACATAAATCCTGCTGTAGGCAACTGCCGCAGACCAGCAGAAGATGAATACGGTGTACCATTTCTTTCTCAGTATTCCCGATGAAACCACTGCCAGGCCGAAGAAGTTTGCCGCATGGTTGGAGACAAACCCGTATTTGCCCCCCTTGTTCTCAAGCATCCTTATAAGATGTTCTGTGGTAGGGTCCCAGCCCGGGCGGAACCTCTCAATGGTATTCTTGAACAGGTGTACGGCCAGCTGGTCTGTGAGGGCGAATGTGAGGAGTATGGCGGCTGTCATCAGCACCGCTGTCTTCACATCTCTGTGCCTGAATATCATGTATAGCAGGGCGGCGTAGATGGGAAGGCCGCTCCATTTGTTGGTGATGAACACCATTATGGGATCAAAAAAGGAACTGTTCCAGCCGTTTATGGCCAGAAGCAGTTCCTTGTCAAGTTCTATAAGCCAATCAAGCATAAGCTTAAACCTCAGAATTCAATGTTTTCCAGATAAGGTCCTTCAGCTCCTTTATCCCTTCGTTTGCAACTGAAGAGATGAAGATTGTGGGGATTTTCCTTGGAAGGTGCGGCCTTATCTCCCTCTTGAGCTCCTCATCCAGCATGTCTGATTTGGAGATGGCAAGTATCCTCTCCTTGTCCAGCAGGTCAGGGTTGAACTTCTTGAGCTCCTTGAGGAGAATCTTGTATTCTGCAAGGATGTCCTTGCTGTCTGCAGGTACCAGGAACAGGAGTACGGAGTTCCTCTCAATGTGCCTGAGGAACCTGTGCCCGAGTCCGCGTCCCTCGCTTGCCCCCTCAATGATGCCTGGGATGTCCGCCATTACAAATGACTTGTCATCGTAGTAGTTCACTATGCCCACGCTCGGCTCAAGGGTGGTGAAGGCGTAGTCTGCAATCTTTGGGCGGGCTGCAGAAACGGTTGAGAGGAGGGTGGATTTTCCGGCGTTGGGGAATCCTACCAATCCTACATCGGCCAGAATCTTCAGCTCAAGTATGAACCAGCCTTCCACTCCAAGCTCGCCCGGCTGTGCGTAGCGGGGTGTCTGGTTTGTGGCGGTCTTGAAGTTGGCATTTCCCAATCCTCCGCGTCCTCCCTTCACTATGATCTTCTCCTCGCCTGGCTCGGTTATCTCAAAGAGCACCTCGCCGGTTTCCGCATCCTTTGCAACTGTTCCCAGAGGGACATCCAGGTAGATGTCCTTTCCGTTGCGCCCGTGCCTGAGGCTTCCGCTTCCCGCTTCACCCTCCTCTGCACGGATGTGCTTCTTGTACTTGAGGTGGATGAGTGTCCAGAACTGAGGGTTTCCGCGCAGGATTATGTGTCCTCCGCGTCCTCCGTCACCTCCGTCGGGACCCCCTTTAGGTACATATTTCTCCCTGTGCAGGTGCATGGATCCGTTGCCTCCGTTTCCTGAGGCAAGGAACATCTTTACATAGTCAACGAAATTGGAATTTGCCATATTCTAGAAGTTTATGGTATATGCCCCTCTTGCGGGGATTTCTTACAGCAAGCTGCTGATTTTTGCAAAAATCTCCCCAACAGTACCCTCTCCGCAGATTTCATTGTATTTTCCCTGCGGCTTGTAGTACTCTATGAGAGGCTCTGTCTTTGCATGGTATGTGTCAATCCTGTTCTGGATGGTCTTTGGATCTGCATCATCCTTCCTCCCCTCAATGTTTGCCCTGTGCTGGATCCTCTGGAATACCATCTCATCGCTGATGATGATTGAAATCACCTTGTTTACCTGCGAGCCCTTGCCCTCAAGCATCTTGTCCAGGATCTCAGCCTGGGCAACGGTCCTTGGGAATCCGTCAAACAGGAATCCGGCGGCATCCGGGTTGGCGGCAATCTCGCTCTCTATTATCCCTACAACAATGGAGTCATCCACAAAGTTGCCGGCATCAATGAGGGTCTTGGCCTTGAGCCCGAGCTCCGAGCCTTTTGCAATCTCTTTTCTGAGCAGGTCTCCTGTAGAGACGTGGTGGAAATTGTACTTCTCCACCAGAAGTTTTGCCTGTGTGCCCTTTCCTGCACCTGGAGGGCCGAACAGAAGATAATATTTCATAGTAATTTATGTTTTTTGTTATTTTGAGTGTTTCCTTTTACTCGTTCTCGTCAAGGACATAGATGTCCTTGTACTGCCTTCCGAGCTGGTTGTAGTCCAGTCCGTAACCCACAATGAAGTCATTAGGGATCTGTAGGGCTGCGTAGTCAATCTTTATATCCTTCTTGTATGCACCCGGCTTGAGCAGGAGTGTGCATATCCTTATGTCTGCGGCACCTGCCTCCTTCAATATCCTGTACATCTCCTCTATGGTGTTGCCGGTCTCCACAATGTCCTCAACAATTATCACTGTCCTCCCTACAACGCTTGTTGTGAGTCCCATGATCTGCTTTACCTGGCCTGTAGAAGAGGTGCCATCGTATGAAGCAAGCTTGATGAACACCACGTCACTCTTCACGTCCACCTTCCTCATGAGGTCTGCCGTGAACATGAATGAGCCGTTGAGCACGCTCAGGAATATGGGAGTGTCCACATCCTTGAGGTCATTGTTGATTTTTTCTGCAACAGCTGCCACAGCTTCATCTATCTGTGCTGCCGTCATGCACACTTTAAAGCGTTTGTCGTGAAGTGTTATCTTGTTCATAGTGTTGTGTTTTTCCAAAATTGCCTTTAAACTACAAAAATAATGATTATTTTTGTTTTTAATAAAAATAAAAGAGTTATGAAGCCGCTTGTAAGTATTATAATGGGCAGCACATCAGACATGAAGGTGATGGAACAGGCTGCCGCTTTCCTTGAAGAGATGGAAATTCCTTTTGAAATCAACGCCTTGTCTGCGCACCGCGTACCTGACATGGTGGCTGATTTTGCACATGAGGCCCACAAGAGGGGCATTAAGGTAATCATTGCCGGTGCCGGCGGGGCAGCCCACCTGCCGGGTGTGATTGCAGCCTCAACCCCGCTCCCTGTAATAGGTGTCCCTATCAAATCCTCAAACTCAATTGACGGTTGGGATTCAATCCTTTCCATCCTGCAGATGCCTTCCGGTATCCCGGTAGCCACCATGGCCTTGGACGGTGCCAAGAACGCAGCCATCCTTGCTGTACAGATCCTTGCCGGCTCAGATGCAGCCCTGTTCGCCAAGTTTGAGAAGTTCAAGGCAGACCTTGCCAAGAAAATTGCCAAGGCCAACGAAGACCTGGCCCAGATAAAGAATTTCAAGTATAAGGTGAATCCGTGACACGGGTACAGCGTAATTGCTTGTATATTAACCTGCTGTAATTTTTGCAGCAGGTTTTTTTTCTTCATTTCCGGAAGTTTAAACCGTTGGTTTACAAGGGGAAAGGTGTGAACCCGTGTCACGACTTACATCAGAATTATCTTCCTTAGCTTTGTGGCTTTGGAGGAACGGTTATGAAGAAGAGATGCTTTATTGTATTGGTGTCCTGCCTGTTGGTAGTGGGGCCCGTGAGGGGGCAGGAGATGTTTGAAGTGGTTTTGGAGCAGGTGTTGCAGGAGCTGACGGAGGAGGGGAATGAGGTGGGGGCGGAGCAGCTGGTGGAACATTTCCGGATACTGCACGGCAGGCCGGTGGATGTAAACAGGGCAACGGTGGAGGAGCTGGAGCAGCTGTATCTCCTTACAGATTTCCAGATTGTGAGCCTGATGGAGTACAGGGAGAGGAGCGGGCCGGTGCTCTCCCTTACGGAGCTGCAGCTGATAAACGGTTTTGATGAGGGGATGGCAAGGCTGCTCGCTCCGTTCATTGAGTTTGGGACTGCAGCGGGGATGAGTGCAGGAAATGGTGGAAAAGGGCGCTGGAATATTGATACGGAACTTCTTGCCAAATGGAGCCTGGCAGAGGGGAAGGAGGAGTATATAGGGCCTCCGTTCCATTCACAGCTGAAGTTCAGGAGCTCAGCAGGGGAGAAGTCCATGGGCACCTCCGGGGATAAGCTCCGTGTGGGGTTCACACTGGAGAAGGATGCCGGGGAACCGGTTTCGGGCAGGGGAAGGCTGCCGCTGGGGGATTTCTTTTCATGGCATCTGCAGGCAAAGGATATTTCCATAGGGAAGAAGTTGGAAGTCTCAAATGTTGTGGTTGGGGACTATTCGGTAAGGCTCGGGCAGGGGCTTGCGGTGTGGAACGCCTTTTCAATGGGGAGCGGTACCACAATGCAGAGTGTGTACAAGCGGGGTGCAAAGGTTGCTCCTTATTCCTCTTCGGATGAGAACCGCTTTTTCAGGGGAGGTGCGGTTACGCTGAGAAGGGGCGCCGGAATTGCATCATGGTTTGAGGCAACAGCATTCTTCTCGCTGAAGAAGGTTGATGCCAGGCTCAGCGGCAACAGATATACATCACTCCCTTCGGACGGGCTCCACAATACGGAGAGCCTTATGGAAACCAGAAAGAGGCTGGGGGAGACGGCCTACGGAGCAAACCTCTCCTACAGGGGGAGGAGGTTCACTGCGGGGGTGAACTGGGCCGGCTACGGCTATAATGCCTGGAACGGCAGGAAGGTGCAGGAGTATAACAGGTATCAGATGTTCAACGGACAATATGGGAACTTTTCTGCGGATATGACTGCAATTCTGGGAAAGGCAAGGGCCTTTGCGGAGCTGGCAATAGATTACGGGGGTGCATACGCGTTACTTGCAGGGGTGCTCTTCAAGGCCGGCAGGTGGGATTGGGCAGTTACGGGGAGGAGCTATTCCAAGAGGTACATTGCCCCGTATGCAGGGGCCTACAGCACCGGGAGTTCATGCTCCAACCAGGATGGAGTCTCGGCCCTGGCACAGAGGAGTGCAGGGAAGGTGAGGCTGGCATTGGGCGGGGACTATGCCCATTATCCATGGAAAAGGTACGGGGTGCCTGTGACCTCCTCTTCTGCTGTGAAAATATGGGGAAAAGTGGAGAATTTGCAGGGAAGAAGCACCTGGAACATGAAAGTTTACGGGAACTGGGGCTCATACGGGGATACATATAAATATGGGGTGAAGTGGCTCTACGGGAGGAATCCGGCAAGCTGGCTTGCGTTCAAGGGTAGGGGGGAGTTCCTCTGTGCCGGGGCGGGCGTCACAGGATTTGCGGCTGGGGCGGACATGGACATGAAGGTGTGGAACGGGTTCCTGAGGGTTGTGATGCGTGGGGCATATTACTGCTGCAGGGAGTGGGCTGGCAGGATTTATATGTATGAGCATGACCTTCCTTCATCATTCTCATCATCACTCCTGTACGGGGAAGGATTCAACTGGTATGCGCTTCTGGTATGCAAACTGGGGCGGTTCTGCAGCATATATCTTAAGGGAGAGGGGGAACCGAGGATAAAAGTTGGCTTGAAAATGAGGTTTTTTTAGTAGATTTGCAGACCTTTAAAAACTTATTTTTATGAGACCGGAAAAAACATTAGGCGTTTTGGGTGGCATGGGCCCCGCTGCAACAGCAGATTTTCTGAGGGTACTTGCAGAGATGACCCCTGCAGGGACAGACCAGGAGCACCCAAGGATGATTGTATATTCACATACCATTACTCCCGACAGGACTACGTTTCTTCTCGGTAAGGGACCTGATCCTACAGAGTACATAAAGGATGGCCTGAAGACCCTCATAGGATGGGGAGCGGACATGCTTTGTGTAACCTGCAACACCGCACACCACTTCATTGACGGGTTCAGGGATGAGATTTCAAAACCTATAGTGCATATCATTGACGAGACAATCCTCAAGTCTTCACAGGTGTGCCCTCAGGGTGCATGGCTTACAGCAACCCTGGGTACAATGAGGACAGGGCTCTACCAGAGGCATGCGCAGGAGAGCGGATATACCTTCCGCATTCCGGATCCCGACATGCAGGTAGAGATCCATGACGTTACCGATATGGTGAAGGCAGGACAGCACAAGGAGGCAGGCGAGAAGTTCAGGGGTATAGTTGAGCGTCTCTGGGCTATTGAGAAGCTCCCTGTTGTGGGTGCATGTACTGAGATTCCTATTGCATACGCAAATACCGGGCTTGAGAAGGAGATGGGCATTTCATGCCTTGAGGCTCTGGCTGAGGGTTGCATCAGAGAATTGTATTACAAGAAATAACTTTCGGGATTATGAAAATCAAGATAGCTTTGCCGGTACAGATCCTCATTGCTCTTGTACTTGGTGTATTGTTCGGCATTTTTGCCCATGAATATGTAAAATATGTGAGCTGGGCGGGTGAGATGTTCCTCCGCTTCCTCAAGATGATTGTGGTGCCTATCGTATTCTCATCAATGGTGGTGGGCGTTGCGAGCCTTGGCAACCAGGGAGGCCTGGGGAGGATTGCAGGAAAGACCTTTGCATTCTATGTAACCACAACCGTGGTGGCAACTGTAATAGGCCTTATCCTTGTGAACATCATCCAGCCGGGAGTGGGCTCATCTCTTGTTTCACAGGCTGATTCTGCCGCACAGGTGGCAACTGCAGAGAAAGTTTCGCTCGGGCAGCAGATTATAAATATCATCCCAAGCAACATCTTTGAGGCAATGGCCAAGAGTGATTTGCTTGCAGTGATTTTTTTTGCAATCCTGTTCGGTTACTTTGTAACCCAGGTGGGCGAGAAATCAAGGAATACCATTATAGATGTATTCCAGGCAGCATTTGATGTAATCATGAAGATTACCCTTGGTGTAATCAAGCTTGCCCCTTACGGAGTATTCTCAATTGTGGCCAAGATGATATCACAGCAGGCTGGAGATATGGACAAGCTCATGGAGGTTGCCCAGAGCCTTGGAATGTTCCTTCTTATAGTTTGGGTAGGCTGTATGATCCAATTCTTCATCATTCTTCCTTCAACTGTATATTTCCTTGGAAAGGAGAACCCTTGGAGGCACATGAAGAAGATGTCAACAGCAATCCTTACAGCATTCTCAACCTGTTCATCGGGAGCTGCCCTCCCTATCTCGTTGAGAGACTCGCAGGAGAAATGCGGCATCTCAAACAAGATTGCCAGCTTCACCCTGCCTTTGGGTGCAACCGTGAACATGAACGGAACAGCCCTCTATGAAGGTGTGGCAGTAATCTTTATCGCCCAGGTTTACGGAATAGAGCTCTCATTGCTGGAGCAGATAATAATAACCGTAACAGTGCTCTTCTCTGCAATTGGTACAGCAAGTATCCCTATGGCGGGCCTTGTGATGCTCTCTGTAGCAATCACCGTTGCCGGCCTTCCGCTTGAGGGTATAGGCCTTGTGCTTGCAGTTGAGCAGCTCTGCGACATGCCTCGTACAGCAACCAACTCATACGGTGACATGTGCGGCGCGGTAGTAATTGCCAAATCCGAGGGCGAAAAGCTCACAATCTAGGACTTTTAAATTAACATCCATACACGAGAGAGGGTGACTCAAAAGGGTAAATTTTGCGTTACGCTTGCCTCGGAAATCCTCATTTACCTAAGTAAACTCCGGTTTCCTCACCTGCGCAAGCCTTAAATTTCCACCTTTTGAGTCACCCTCTCTTTTTTCGGTTTCCCGGTTACTCTCCTTATTGCCTTGACTTTTTTGTTTAGTCTTGTTCGGGATCTGTTCATATTCCTGTCCGGGGCCCTATCCTGCAAGAGGTTGGTAACGGCAAATGCCCTCAGAAGTGTCTTTGGGGCATGTGATGAGAACTAACCTCAGGTTACAGATTGAGGTTAGTGGAGGCAATGTGACTTGCAGACCTCTCTGGTGGGGGTGGATGTGCTTAACCTCTTGGGGATGTTGTAACTGACTTTTGATGGGCTGAAGGCCCAGGGCTGGAAGTGCCTGAAAATGAAAAAAGCCCTGCATTTCTGCAAGGCTTTTTGGGTGGTGTCACCAGGAATCGAACCGGGGACACAAGGATTTTCAGTCCTTTGCTCTACCAACTGAGCTATGACACCATCGTTTTGGGATTGCAAATGTAGACATTAATTTTAAAACTCCAAAACTTTTTTCAACTTTTTTCATATTTTTGTAAAAGTTATGGAACCGCAAATTGTGCATAAAAGGCGTTATGCCTCTGTTATTCTTCCTGTTAAGTATAGTGGGGAGGTTTCCTACATCATACCTCAATTTATGGATGCCCGGGTGGGGCAGAGGGTGAGGGTGGACCTGGCAGGGAAGGTTTATCAGGGGGCAATCCGCCGTATCCTGCAGGAAAATGAGGTTCCTGCCTTTACTCCCGACAGCAAGCCAATCCAGTATAAGCCAATTCTGGCGGTGGAGGAGCTTCCCGCAATCCTCCCTTCTGAGTTTGCCTTGTGGGACAAGGTTGCGGAGTATTATCTGTGTACTCCGGGGGAGGTGTTCAAGGCTGCCTATCCAGCACTTGCGGTAAGGCAGGAGGGTGTGAAGCCGAGGAAGACGGTGGAGCATTTCCTGGAGGGGCTTGCCTCAAAAGATACCATATACGGGGAGAGAGAGGAGCCTCAGCTGTCGGGCGGGGCACAGCGGTCATCGGAAGGAGAGCCTCAGCTGTCGGGCGGGGAGCAGCGGTCATCGGGAGTGGCACCACAGCTGTCTGGGGTGCAGCAGGGGGTGTTGGAGCAGATCAGGGGGAGCTTCAGGGAGGCGCCAGGGAAGCCTGTGCTGTTGAGGGGTGTTACTGGGAGCGGCAAGACTGAGATTTATATCACTTTGGCGCTGGAGCAGCTCCGGCAGGGGAGGAGTGTCCTTTATATGGTTCCGGAGATTGCCATCAGCAAGCAGCTGCAGAGCCGCCTGAAAAAGGTTTTCGGGGAGAGGCTGCTTACGTTCCATTCCAAGCAGACAGCCGCCGAGAAGGCAAGGATCCATAAGATATTGCAGTACCAGGCCGGGCAGAATGTGTGTCCCGCAATAGCGCAGGCCGGGCTGGAGACCGGTGGGCAAGGGGCGCAGGAGCAGGGCATGATTGCAACCTCCCCCGTTAACCCAGCCACAATAATTCTGGGGACCCGTTCTTCATTGTTTCTCCCTTTCAGCAATCTGGGGCTGGTGATAGTGGATGAGGAGCATGATTCCAGCTACAAGCAGACAGAGCCGGCGCCGCGCTATCAGGCCAAGGATACCGCAATTATGCTGGCACAGCTGCATGGAACAAATATCCTGCTGGGTTCGGCCACCCCGTCGTTTGAGAGCGAGTACAACTGCCTGAGCGGCAAGTTTGCCCTTGTGGAGCTCAAGGAGAAATATCACGGCGCAGTTCCCCCAAAGGTGGAGATTGTGGATACCATTTATGCGTACAAGACCCGCCAGATGACAGGCAGTTTCAGCCAGAAGCTGATCAATGAGATAAGGAAGACCATCCGGGAGGGGTTCCAGGTGCTGGTTTTCCGCAACCGCCGTTCCTATTCTCCAATTGTGGAGTGTCAGGAGTGCGGTGCAATTCCAAAGTGTCCCCACTGTAATGTGTATCTGAGCTACCATAAATATAACAATACCCTCCGCTGCCATTATTGTGATTATATAGCCCATTTTACCGGGGTGTGCAACAGTTGCGGCACAGCTTCCTTCAAGTATAAGGGGACTGGTACGGAGAAGCTGGAGGAGGAGCTTGCGTCGCTTTTCCCTGAGGCTTCAATTGCCCGCTATGATGCCGATATTGCCAGGAGCAAGAGGGCGGAGGAGCAGGTGATAAAGGATTTTGCCCAGGGGAACACAGATATCCTTGTGGGGACCCAGATGATAAGCAAAGGGTTTGATTTTGAGAGATTGAGGCTGGTTGCCATCATACAGGCGGACACAATTCTGGGTGTGCAGGATTTCCGTGGGGATGAGAAGTCCCTCCAGCTGATGAGCCAGCTGATGGGGCGCACGGGCCGCCGCGGGGTACAGGGGAAGCTCATCATCCAGACCTCCCAGAAGGAACATCCGGTGCTTACCAGGCTTGAGGAGCATAATATTCCCGACAGCAATTCCCTCCCCCCTCTTACGGCACAGCTGCTCAGGGAGCGGCAGGAGTACAATTTTGCCCCTTTCGTGAGGATGGTGAAGATTATTGTCAGGCACAGGGATGCCGGAAAGCTGGATGAACTGTGCAGGGAGATCTCAAGAAAGCTGTCGGGAAGAAAAGAGCTGGAATACAGGGAGCTTACAGGCCCTTTTGCACCTGTGATAGACAAGGTGAGGGGGGAGTTTGTAAAGTGCTTCTACATAAAGTTCGCCCGCAACAGCCGCCTTGTGCGCAACAAGGCAATCCTGCAGGAGTGCATAAGGGAGATAAAGGGGCATCAGTCTGTCATTCTGGATGTGGACCCGCTGTAAACGGGCATCATGCTGCCATCAGATTGTGTAGTTTACACCCACCACAACCTTTATTGCATGGGGTACCAGTTCAAACACGAATGGGGAGGTACCCACAGCCTCACCGTCAATTTCAATGCGGCTTTCCGGGAAGGTTTCTATCTCAAGCTTCTTGCACTGGGTGTGCAGCACCGTTGGTATTGAGTATATGTTTCCGCTGTAGA
Organism: uncultured Muribaculaceae bacterium; assembly: GCA_964475015.1. Taxonomy (GTDB): domain Bacteria; phylum Bacteroidota; class Bacteroidia; order Bacteroidales; family UBA932; genus Egerieousia. Next base: position 59,250 of record CAYYVA010000001.1, on the reverse strand, counting down.
GGAGCCTGAAGTTGCGGGCGATGCGGAACTTGGACATCTTCTTTATTATGGTGAGGTCCATGAGTTCGTCATCCACGGCAGCATACGGGGTCTGCTGCATACCGCCGCCGTTGTATTTTCCAATGCCCACAGCCCCCGAGAATACCATCCCGTCATAAAAAGGTTTCCCGTCTGCCTTTATGTTGAAGTGTACCGGAGAGAATTTTGCAAATGTGTGGAACGTGCTGCGCAGGTAGAGCCCCTTGCCGTATTTTCCCTCATCCTTGAGCATGTTGTACTTGAGGTTCACCACTGCATCGTACCCCAATCCGGCCACATTGGCCATGTATCTGGTGTGCTGTACCCTTGTCTCGTAGTATGAGACCCTGGCCACATCCTGCAGTACGGTCCTCTTCTCAACCAGAGACCTCACCGCCTCGCTGTAGGTTTTTGAGATTCCGTACATCCTTATCCAGTCGTTGCCGGTACCGGCCGGAATCACAGCCAGCGAAATTTCCGTTGTGGGAACCTTCTTCTGTATGAATATGCCGTTGACAACCTCGTGTATGGTGCCGTCACCCCCAACCGCCACAATGTTGCGGTAGCCGTCATTGATGGCCTTTACGGTAAGCTCCATAGCATGGTATTTGTGCTCTGTGAAGAGGCAGGTGAAATGGAGCCCGCTGCTGTACATCTGGTTGGAAATGATGGGCCAGTCCTGAAGCCCCCTGCCGCTGCCGGCCTTGGGATTCACAATCACCATCCATACATCTGTCATTGCCATATTGTTGAAAACTTTATAGTACGCAAATGTAATAAAAACTGAACTCTTTAAAAAGATTTCTTATTTTTGCGTGTTAGAGATTTTTTTATGGGAAAAGTTATAGCTATAGCAAATCAGAAAGGAGGCGTGGGGAAGACTACCACAGCAATTAACCTGGCAGCATCACTGGCGGTTCTGGAGAAGAACACCCTGCTGATTGACGCCGACCCACAGGCCAACACCACATCGGGCCTGAACTTTGATCCTGATTCAAACTCCAAGAGCACGCTCTATGAGGTGCTTATAGGGGAGAAGAACATAAATGACATCATACTCCCTACGGAGATAAAGAACCTTAAGATTGTCCCTTCCCACATCAACCTTGTGGGTGCGGAGATTGAGATGCTGGATGTACAGGAGAGGGAGAGCGTGCTCAAGAAGAACATAGAGTCACTTCAGGAGCAGTTTGAGTACATCATCATAGACTGTTCCCCATCTTTGGGGCTCATTACCATAAACTCGCTTACAGCTGCAGACTCTGTAATCATACCTGTACAGTGCGAGTTCTTTGCCCTTGAGGGGCTGGGCAAGTTGCTCAACACCATAAAGCTGGTGCAGAACAGGCTCAACCCGCAGCTTGCAATTGAGGGATTCCTCCTTACCATGTATGACGGCCGCCTCAGGTACGCCAATCAGATTGTGGAGGAGGTAAGGCATCATTTTGGCAGTATGGTGTTCCAGACAATGATAAACAGGAACGTAAGGCTCAGCGAGGCACCGAGCCATGGCAAGCCGGTAATCCTGTATGATGCCCTCTCAACAGGGTCAAACAATTATCTTAACCTTGCAAAGGAGTTCATTTCAAAGCAGAAACAGGAGCAATAGGATATGGCAAAGATTCAGACAGGCCTTGGAAGGGGGCTCGGAGCCCTCATATCAGATGTAAATACCATCCAGCGCACAGCCGGCAGACCCGCTGCGGGGGAGCATGAGCGTCCGCTGGTCTCCACATCTGAAATAGAGATAAGCAGGATAGAGCCCAATCCATACCAGCCCCGTACGGAGTTCAACCAGGAGGCGCTGGAGGAGCTGGCTGCATCCATAAAGCTGCTGGGGCTTATCCAGCCCATTACAGTAAGGCCTCTTCCCGACGGCAGATACCAGATCATAAGCGGAGAGCGCAGGTTCAGGGCAAGCCAGATTGCAGGGCTTGAGAAGATTCCTGCATATATCCGCAAGACCGATGACCAGGGGATGCTGGAGATGGCCATTGTGGAGAACATCCAGAGGGAGGACCTCGATTCCATTGAGGTGGCCCTCAGCTTCCAGAGGCTCATAGAGGAGTGCAACCTCACCCAGGAGGCTATGGCTGAAAGGGTGGGGAAGAAGCGTACTACAGTTACAAACTACCTCCGCCTGCTGAAGCTGCCGGCAGAGATTCAGTTTGCCATCCGTGCCAAGAAGATTTCAATGGGGCATGCAAAGGCGCTGCTCGGGCTGGAAAGCAGCAGGGAGCAGCTGAAGTTTGCCAACCAGATAATAGAGCAGGATTTGTCGGTGAGGCAGATTGAGCAGAAAATCCAGAAGCTCGGGGAGAAGAGGGAGAAGAAGGAGGCTGTGGAGTCTCCTGTGATGGAGCTGCCTGAGGGTCATTTCAGGGTAATTGAGATTATAGGGAAATACTTCAACAACAACGTTACTGCCAAGAGGAGCAGCAAGGGTGTAGGGGAGATAACCATCAGGTTCAACAATGACAAGGAGGTGGAGGAGTTCCTCCAGGCCCTTGAAAACTCAAATATCTGAGAAGGTGAGTAGAATACACTTCATATTCATATTGTTGTGCGGAATGTTGGCTGCCCTGCCGTCATACGGGCAGTTCAACAACAATTTCATCAATACGGCCCCTCCGGGCTCCAACACTGAGTTCAGCCAGCAGACAAGCCAGGATGATGAAGAGGTGGTGGTGTCAACAAAGCCGTCGTTTACCGTAAAGACATACTTCAGGGCACTTGCACATAAGGATACCATGAAGATAGGGCAGATGGGAATAGGCTCCATGATACTTCCCGGTACGGCACAGATATATAACGGCGACTACTGGAAGCTCCCCATTGTCTACGGTACAATAGGAGGATGCATTGGCGGTGCAATTGCAACAAAGGGGAAGGACGCGCAGAAGTTCTTCATAGCAGGGGCGGTTGCCTCATGGTGGGGCAGCGTGCTGGACGGCCTGGTATCCTACAAGAGCGTGCAGAAGCCTCTTCCGGCGAGGGCCTCAATGTATTCCGCCATACTCCCCGGTCTGGGACAGGCCTACAACGGAGACTACTGGAAGATACCTATATTCTACACCGGCCTTGGCGCCTGCGCATATTGCCTGGGATTCAACCAGAGGCAATATGACCGCTACAGGGATATGTATGTTGCCTACAATGAGGGGACATACACCGGGAACCTTACCGTAGACAACATAAAATGGTACAGGGACCAGCACCGCCGCTACAGGGATTATTCAATAATAGCCACAATATTGGTATATGCCCTCAATATAATTGACGCCAATGTCTTTGCCCATTTCAGTACATTTGACGTGAGCGATGACATCTCCTTCAATGTGGAGCCGCAAATGATATCACCAGTGGCACCTGCAGGAAATCTCTTTGCAGGGAACAATGCCCCGCAGCAGCTGGGGTTCCAGATGAGCATCAAATTTTAAAACCATATAAAAGAACACAATTTCAACAATGTCCTACAGAAGAACACTGCTTTTAGCCCTTATTGCCATTCTTGCAGCAGGCACTGCAACAGCCCAGAACAAGCTCTCAAAAAAACAGCTCCTCAAAGAGAGGATTGAGCTTCAGAGAACCATAGATTCCCTCAGGGGAATAATAGAGGGCGGAGCATTGGAAATGTCAGATACAACCCAATTGGATGAAGCGGATGCACTCGGCGGCTTCAACTATATAGACAGCGAAGAGTTTGCAGATGTTGACCCTGGTTCCAATCCCGACAGCCTCCTCTCAATGTGGTATATCCAGAAGAGGCTTACCCTTGAAGGTACCGGGAGCAGCCTGGACAGCGTAACCCTCACATCCAACATCCCCGATGAGGTATATATTGAGAGGCTCAACAGGATAAATTCCTTCATCCCCCTCACATACAACAGCATTGTAAAGAACCATATCATCTACTATACTGAGAAGATGCCGGTAAAGGCGGGGAATATCCTGGGCCTCAGCGCATATTATCTCCCTATCTTTGAAGAGGTGTTTGACTACTACGGCATGCCCAAGGAACTCAAGGCAATGGCCATCATTGAATCTGCACTCAATCCGGTTGCAGTTTCAAGGGCAAGGGCAAAGGGAATGTGGCAGTTCATGTACAGGACAGCCCTCCAGTACAACCTCAAGATAAACTCATACGTGGATGAGCGTCTGGATCCGGTTGCATCTGCACATGCGGCTGCAAAATACCTGAGGGATTCATATACAATCTTCGGAGACTGGTTCCTTGCAATCTCATCATACAACTGCGGTGTGGGCAATGTTAACAAGGCCATCCGCCGTGCCGGAAGCAGGGACTTCTGGAAAATCTACCCTTACCTCCCAAGGGAGACAAGGGGATATGTCCCTTCATTCATAGCTGCGCTCTATATGATCAACTATTACAAGGAGCATAACCTGCAGCCTGCACAGTTCAACCTCCCTGCGCATGTGGATACATTTATGGTGAAGAAGAACCTCCACTTTGAGCAGGTTTCAGGTGTGATAGGGATTCCTGTTGAGGAGCTCAAGAACTATAACCCGCAGTATATAGAGAACATCATCCCCGGCAATGAGGCCGGTTATGTGCTCCGTCTCCCGTACAACTATACAGTACCATTTGTAGAGAAGGAGAAGGAGATATATGCATACAAGGACAGTGTCTATTTTAATCCTGTAACCAAGGCCAACATCAAGCAGAACTCCCAGGTGGCATCAGGTGGTGAGATTATCCACAGGGTGAAGAAAGGGGAAACCTTGGGCCATATTGCCTTGAAATACCATGTGAGCGTAAGGAATCTCCAGAGGTGGAACGGACTTACCTCAAAATCTGTGCTCAGGATAGGGCAGAGGATAAAGATCTATGGCGGCTCAGGCCCTGCAGTCTCTTCAAGTTCGGGTGGCGGCTCAAAATCTTCCGCAGCAACCAGCAAGAGCGGCGGCTATGAGTGGTACACCATAAAGAGAGGTGATACTCTCCTTGGCATTGCTTATAAATTCAAGGGGGTAAGCCTGAATGATATCCTGCAGCTCAACGGACTCTCCAAGAATTCAAAGATATATCCAGGCAGAAAGATAAAGATCAGGAAATTGTAAAACATTATAATCCAGTAAATCATGAAAATAAGACTTGCCGGCATGGTGGCACTAGTTGCCACAATAATGGTAGTAGCTTTTACAGTAAGCTGTGCTCCCAAGGAGGATTCGTACAAGGAGCAGATCCGCAAGATTATTGTTGATGCGCAGATTCCCCTTATCCAGCTTGAGAGCAATTTCAATGGGGAGAGGCTCTCATACCAGATTGAGAACCCCAACTTCTATGATTCGCTGAAGATTGCAGCCGGAGAGGCCGCAACCCCACAGCCTGCAGTGTTCCAGGCAGCATCATTGAGCAAGGTGGTGTTCGCATACATTGTAATGAAGATGTATGACCGCGGAGAGATAGACCTTGATGCCCCAATCTGCAACTATACAGACATAGACCGCTTTGTGGACAAGGAGTCAGCCTCAAGGCTTACAGCCCGTATGGTGCTCAACCACAGGACAGGCCTCCCTAACTGGGCCAAGAGCCCTTCAAGCCAGGAGTGGCCAACCTCCCCAATCACATTCAAGTTCCCTGTAGATTCATGCTACGGCTATTCAGGAGAGGGTTTTGCTTATCTCCAGAGGGCTGTTGAGAAGATAAGGGGCAAGAAGATTGATGACGTTGCCAGGGAGGAGGTCTTCCAGCCTCTTGGAATGGAATACACTTCATACGAGTGGCAGCCTATGTATGACACCCTTACTGTTGACGGCTACAACAAGCAGAACGAGAACCGCGGAAAAGGAAGACACCCGAGGGCAAATGTAGGCTACACCCTCCGTACATGTGCAGCAGATTATGCAAAATTCCTCCAGGCACTTCTGGATGGTGCAGGATTGAGCCCTGAGGCAAAGGAGGTGTTCTTCACGCCATGTGGGGAGAAGGCCATAAGATATGCCGCAAACCACAGGGAGTGTGACAACTCAATCGCCTGGGCAATGGGTATAGGTACTGAGGACAACGCTGAATTCGGAAAGGTCCTCTGGCATTGGGGAGACAACGGCTCGTTCAAGGCCCTCTTCATTATAATCCCTTCCGCAAACGGTTACCTCACTTATTTTACCAACAGCAACCACGGGCACGATATCATCAATGATATTACAGCACTCATTATCAAGAATAAGGAGCCGTTTGTCATTAATGACTGGATTAACATGGACTAATTTTTTTATAGTCCGGAAATAGTTATAACTTTGCCCGAACATAACAATAGGAAATATTAATAACAAAATATCATGAAAAAATTCTGGCAGCAATTCCTGGTGGAGGACTGGGTAGTTGTAATCATTTCAATTCCTCTCCTCATCATAGCAGGTCTTGCGTACTACCTGCCTGAGATTTCTATCCCGTCTGACCTCAGGTCATGGGGTGCATGGGCAGATATGGGTATACTCTTTGTAATTGCCCTCCTTGCCCTGTTTGTGGGCAACATACTCCTAAGCCGTCCCGTAAAGAGGCTTTTGGGCGGATTCATCTTCGTATTTGTGATTGCGGCCCTTGCGCTGTGGATTGCAAAGATCCCTTTCATCAAGTATTACGGCTTTGAGGCTGTATTCTTCTCGGTGATCTTCGGTCTCATCATAAGGAACTGCTTCCATATTCCTGAATGGCTCAAGCCTGCAATCCAGGGTGAGTACTTCATAAAGATAGGTGTTGTGTGCCTGGGTGCCACAATCCTCTTCAGGGATGTGATGAAATCGGGTTCAATGGGTCTTGTACAGGCCATCCTTGTAGTTACAATCGTATGGTTCTTCGCCTACTTTATTGCACGCAAGTTCAAGGTTGAGCGCTCTGCTGCAATGACAATGTCCAGCGGCCTTTCAATCTGCGGTGTGTCTGCATGTATCACTGCAGCACGCGTTGCGGGTACAGATGACAAGAAGCTTTCATACATTGTTTCTGTAGTGCTCATTGTTGTGGTACCTATGATTTACCTGATGCCTTGGCTGGCAGAGCAGATTGTTCCGCTCCTTACCTCAGACCCTGTAATACAGCAGGAGATTGCCGGTGCATGGATTGGAGGTACAATTGATACAACCAGCGGTGTGGCCGCCTCATCAGAGATGGCATTCGCACAGGTGGGTGACCTTGCAAACAAGACAGCCGTAATCGTTAAGGCTACACAGAATGTGCTCATAGGTTTTGTGGCATTCTTCATTGCCCTCTACCTCTCAACCAAAGGTGAGGACGGCAAGTCCCAGAAACCTTCATTGGGCATCGTTTGGGAGAAGTTCCCTAAATTCATCATCGGCTTTGTGGCTGCATCACTTGTATTCAGCCTCTGCCAGAGCGGTGAGATTTTCCCGGATTTTGCAAAGTCAAAGCTTGTAGAGACATCACTTGCAAAGACATTCTCACAGCTTTTCTTCTCCCTTGCATTCGTATGTATAGGATTGGATACACGTCTTAAGGATATTGTTTCAAAGGAGAACAGGAACACCCTGTATGCATTCCTTGTGGCACAGAGCTTCAATATTATTGTAACAGGAGTGTTGGCATATATCCTGTTCGGTATAGTGAAACCTTCATTCGGCCTGTAACCGGCAGCGGTACAGTCCATTCAAGCTACAGGCGGAGGCGCATTTCTGCGGCCTCCGCTTGTTTTTTTGTGCAGAAGTGCTACCTTTGCATTTGAGTTGAGGTGTAACTGCCCTTGTCAGGGGCAGTTGATAATAGGGAATCCTGTGAGATTCAGGAACTATACCCGTAGCTGTAAATTCCATAAGTTCCAACGGTTTTCTTGGCCACTGTCCATGATGATGGGAAGGCACCGCTGGAGGAACAAGTCAGAAGACCTGCCGCAATTCATGTAACTTGAAGATCTCGGGTAAAGATTTTCGTAGAACCTTAATTAATGCTGGTTGAATATATCAATGATGTGCGCCGCAGCGTGGCGTATGCTTTAAGGCAATCTGCCGTATCACACACCCGTATGGTGGCGTGGCGGCTCTGCTGTCTCCTCCTTTTGCTGGGGACATCTGAGGCATATTCGCAGAATGTGGTGGAGGAGAAGAGCGATACCCTGAGCACAACCGTGGTTACGGCTTCAGCCAAGCCTTCGGCAACGCTCCAGAGCGCGCCGCTGCAGGTGATGGCCAAAAGCGATTTTGAGAAGCTGGGCATAAAGGAGCTGCATGAGGCCGTAAAGACCTTCTCCGGTGTACAGATTAAGGATTATGGCGGGATAGGGGGTGTAAAGACCGTATCCGTGAGGAGCATGGGGAGCCAGCATACTGCAATCAGCTACGATGGGGTAACCATTTCCAATGCCCAGAGCGGCCAGGTGGATATAGGGCGCTTCAATCTTGACAATGTGGATTATGTAACCCTCTCAATAGGGCAGTCTGATGAGATTTTCCAGACAGCGAGGATGTTTGCCAGCGCAGGTGTCCTCAATATCAGGACAGCAAAGCCAACCTTCGGGGAAAAGAACGTGAATGCGGGGGCCTCAATGAGGTTTGCCTCCTTCGGCACTTATAATCCCGGGCTGTATGTGCAGCAGAAACTGTCGGGAAGATGGATTTATGCAGTGAATGCAGACTGGCTGGTCTCTGACGGGGAGTATCCGTTCACTCTCAGGAACGGGAGCCTGGTTACAGAGGAGAAGAGGTTCAATTCTGATGTAAATACCTTCAGGGCGGAGGCAAATGTGTATGGAGACCTTGGAAGGGGTGGGGAAATCTCTTTCAAGGGGAATTACCTGGGTTCCGAGAGGGGGCTGCCCGGTTCGGTTGTGCTCTACAATACGGATGCAAGGGAGAGGCTTTGGGATGAGACCTGGTTTGTACAGGCCCGTTACAGCAAGGCCTTCAGCCAAAAATGGGAGCTTCAGGGGCAGCTCAAGTACAATTATGCGTGGAACAAATACAGGGATGAGAAGGAGTATTATCCGGGAGGAGTACAGACAGACCGCTACACCCAGGAGGAGTACTACGGCTCTGTATCTGCCAGATATACCCCTGTGGAGGGCTTTTCAGCCGTCCTCTCCCAGGATATTTTCAAGAATACACTTGAAGCCTCGTACAATAATTTTGTGTATCCCGAAAGATTCACCTCACTTACTGCCCTGGCGGCAAAATATACCAACGGGCGCCTTACCGCAACGGCGAGCCTCCTTTCAACATTCATAACAGAGGAGCTCAGGGTGGGGGAGGCAGCAGTCGACAGGTTCAGGCTCTCTCCGGCAGTGAGTGTCTCCTACAAGCTGTTTGAGGATAAGAATATAAGGGTAAGGGCATCTTATCAGGATATGTTCCGCACCCCAACCTTCAATGACCTTTACTACAACAGGATAGGCAACAAGATGCTGGATCCTGAGATTGCAAGGCAGTTCAATGTGGGGGCAACATGGAGGCAGGGATTCAGCGGCGTGCTGGATGAGGTTTCCCTCCAGGCAGACGGCTATTTCAACAAGGTAGAGGATAAGATTGTGGCACTGCCAACCTTGTTTGTATGGAAGATGATGAACCTGGGCAAAGTGGAGATTCTGGGTGCAGATGTGAACCTGGGTGCCGCATTCTCATTCGGTGCAGCAACAAGGCTCAACATCCAGGGGAACTGGTCTTACCAGCATGCGGTGGATGTCACCTCCGTGAAGGACAAGAACTACAAGGACCAGATACCTTACACCCCAAGGCATTCGGGAAGCCTCTCCCTCTCCCTTATGAACAGATGGGTGAATGTGGGCTGGACGGCATCTGCAGTGGGTGAGAGATATGCACTGCCGCAGAATACGGAACAGAACAGGATAGAGGGCTATGCAGACCATTCAATCTCCCTGAGCCGCAGCTTTGGGATGAAGCGGGGCAGCCTCAACCTGCAGCTGGAGTGCCAGAACCTTACGGATGTGCAGTATGATGTAATACAGTACTACCCTATGCCGGGGAGGTCCTTCAGATTTACAGTAAAGTTTGATTATAAATGATCCATTAAAATACAGAAGAAATGAAGAAGTTCAGAAGTTTCCTGATTATTGCAGCATTGGCCTTTGCTGCAGCAGCATGTTCAGATGATGATCCGGTAATTGGTCCTGCTCCGGATGAGCCTGGTGCAAATACATCTTCTACCGTTGGCCTTTTTGTGCTCAACAGCGGAAAGATGGGCAATAATGATGCAAGGCTTACTTATTATGATTTCACCACAAGACAGGTCTCTACAAAGGTGTTTGAAGGGGCAAACGGAAAACAGTTGGGAGATACGGGAAACAGCATGATTGTACATGGCAAGAAGATGTATATTGCGGTTACCAGCTCGGCTATAGTGTTTGTGACAGACCTCAAGGGAAATCTCCTGGGAGAGGTTACGGTACAAGGCGAGGGGGCGAACCTCTCTCCAAGGCAGCTTGCCAAGGTTGACGGAAAGGTTTATGTATCGTATATGGAGGGGTATGTAGGTGCGATAGATACCACAAGCTTTGCAGTGCAGACAGTGAAGGTGGGCCCTATGCCTGAGGGAATGGCGTATGCAGACAAGAAGGTGTTTGTGGCCAATTCAGATGGTTACAACTATCCCAACTATGGAAATACCGTTTCTGTCATTGATCCCGCTTCATTTACAGTTGTGAAGACAATTGAGGTGCCTAACAACCCGCAGAGCCTGCATGTATCTTCAGGCAAGGGGCTTTATCTTGTTACCTGGGGCAACTATGCCGATATTCCTGCCGGGCTCCATAAAATCAATACCTCAAATTACAAGGTAACTACAATTGCAGACATACAGCCTACAAACATGACAATGGGCAAGGACGGAGTTGCTTACATCCTCAGCTCAGTTTATGATGAGAACTGGAACCAGACTATCACATTCAGCACATTTGATACTGTAAAGGACAAGCTGGGAGGGGAATTCGTCTCTTCACAGGATGTTCCAAACGGATACTGTATCTGTGCGGATGAAGTTACTGGGGATGTATACATAGGAGCTTCAGACTACATCAGCAACGGTGATGTATATATCGTCTCAAGTGATGGTATTGTGAAGGGGAGCTTTGATACAGGGGCCCTCAATCCTATAGCAATTTGTCCAATCAGAAAATAGAATACCTTGGGAAACAGACGTCATATGATTATCCTGCTTTTTGCGGCCCTCCTGTGCAGCTGTTCAGGGGGGAGCGGAACCCACGCAGGTTCAGATGCAGGAACCGTACAGAAGAACCTCTATGCAGAGGGATTTGAGATAACCCGCTGCAAAGGATATTCAACAATAGCAATTGCAGACCCTTGGGATACCACCAAAATCCTACAGAAATATATCCTGGTGGAGAAGGGTTCCCCTCTTCCCGACAATCTTCCGCAAGGAACAATAGTCCGTACCCCTGTGGAGAACATAATCATGTACACCACCATACACGCCTCAATCTGGGAGGAATTGGATGCCCTTGAAGATGTGGTGGGAATCTGCGAGCCTGAGTTCCTTACATCTGCAAAGGCTATAGGGTTCATGGAGCAGGGGAAGATATACGACTGCGGTAAGGCCTCATCCCCTAATGTGGAGAAGATAATGGATATAGGCGGCGAGGTAATCATAGCCTCCCCTTTTGAGCATGGAGGATACGGACAGGCGGAGAAGCTGGGGATCCCGATCATAGAGTCTGCAGATTATATGGAGACCCATCCTCTGGGAAGGGTTGAGTGGCTGAAGGTGTTCGGAATGCTGTCGGGAAGGGAGGAGGAGGCTGATTCCCTCTTTATGGCAACACAACGGAGGTACAATGCCCTCAAGAAGATTGCTTCAGGTGCGCAGAAGAGGCCCAAACTTATGACAGAGAGGAAATATGGCTCTTCATGGTTCATTGCAGGCGGGGCAAGCTATATGGCAACGATGTATGAGGATGCAGGGGCGGATTATATCTTCAGGGAGAACAAGGATACGGGAAGTGTCCCTTATGCTTTTGAGAATGTGTATGAGATTGCGCTGGATTCTGATGTGTGGCTTCTTAAATATGGTTCGGAGAGCCCCATGACTTACGATGACCTGAGGAGCGAGTATAAGCCTTATGAGGATTTCGCTCCTTTCAAGAACAGAAAAATCTATACCTGCAATACAGTAGGGACCCCTTATTATGAATACATATCAATCCATCCGGATTACATACTGGCGGATTTCCTGCATATATTCCATCCGCATCTGCTGCCGGAGCATGAACTGATATGCTACAAGCCTATGGAAGAGGCAGCCCGTTGAGGAGAGAGCACAGATCGGCCACATTGCGGGCCGATTTTTTTTCGCCCCCCGGGAGGGTAATCTCAATCTGCCCCGGATTGTGGCAGATTATGTTCATCCCCTCCTGCTGCCTTGGGGCAGGGGTGAATCCGTTGCGGAGTAGGGCGTTTCCAACCCAGTAGGCTGTATTGAAGTCCCCCTCCACACCAACGGGGATATGGCCGGCGGTGGATGAGCTGAGCTTGCCGGTAGATTTGTCAAAAATAATATTCTCCTTGCTGAAGAACTCCCCAACAGTACCGTCCATAATGAGGTCTTCAGGGGCGCCGCACTTCACCTGTCTCCCCTTTGAGAGGAGCCACAGGCGGTCTCCCATCTGTATGGCGGAATCAATGTCGTGGGTAGAGAGGACAATGGCCTTCTTCTGCTCCCTTGCCAGTCTCCTCAGCAGCACCATTGTCTCAATCCTGGCGGTGACATCAAGGAAGGCGGTAGGCTCATCCAGTATTATTATTGGGCACTCCTGGGCCAGCACCTTTGCAATCATCACCTTCTGCCTTTCACCGTCCGAGAGGGCGGAGACATAACTCTCCCTCTTGTGGGCAATGCCGGCAGCCTGCAGGGATTCTTCAATAATCTTATGGTCATGAGGCTTCAGGGTCCCGAAAAATCCTGTATAGGGGTGCCTTCCCAAGGATACAAGCTCATATACGGTGATGCCCCCGGCATTTGTCTTCTCAGTGAGGACAACCCCCACCTCCCTTGCAAATTCACTCTGGGAATATTGCTGCAGAGGCTTTCCCCGCAGCAGCACATCACCCTGAAGAGGGGGCTGGAAGCCGCACAATGTACGGATAAGGGTAGACTTGCCGGCACCGTTGAGCCCCAGCAGGCATGTAACCTCACCGCTGCATAGGGTAAGGTTCACATTGCTCTGTACAATCTTGCGCCCTCTGGAATCGTTGTAACCTATTGAGAGGTCCCTTGCTTCAACCGCTATGTCCATTGTATTCATCCGTTCCACCTCTGTTTAATTGAAATACTGCAGGTTCTTCCTGTTTATGATAACATATATGATTATAGGGGCGCCAATCATCGGTGTAACTGCGTTCAGCGGGAGGAGACTGTTGCTCCCCGGAATTACCGTAAGCATGTTGCACAGCATTGCTATGCAGGCTCCGCTGAGGATTGTTACCGGAACCAGATGCTTGTGGTTTGAGGTACCCAGCAGCATCCTTGCCACATGCGGCACGGCAAGCCCTATGAATGATATAGGGCCGCAGAATGCTGTTATGGCGGCTGTGAGTATACCTGTGCAGAGAAGGATTGATATCCTGGCGCTCTTTATCCTCACGCCCAGGTTTGCCGCATACATCTCACCAAGCAGGAGGGCATTGAGCGGCTTTATAAGCAGCAGCGAATATATGAGCCCGGCTGTAGTGAAGAATGCGAAATAGGGGAGCTTCTCCGTTGAAACCCCTGTGAAGTCACCCATTCCCCACATCACAAACTGGTGCACCTTGTCTGCAGCTGCATGGTAGTTGAGGATTGAGATTACGGAGGAGGCCAGATAGCCAATCATTATACCTATGATGAGCAGCATCACATTGCTGCGTACCTTTCTTGAAAAATAGATTATGAGGGAAAGCACCGCAATGGAACCTGCAAGTGCCGCCAGGATCATGGTAAAATAGGCGCCTCCTGTCATCCCACCCAGAAGCCCGCCGGAATAGAGCATCACAATTGCAACGCCAAGGTTTGCACCGTCACTGATACCAAGGATTGAAGGACCTGCCAGAGGGTTCCTGAAAAGGGTCTGGAGCAGCAGGCCGCTGATTGCAAGCCCTGCCCCTGCAAGCATGGCTGTAATGCACTGCGGCAGCCTTGAGTTCAGGACAATCATGCTCCATGAAGCCTTCTCCGCCTGCTCGCCTGCAAGGATGCGTACTACCTCCCCAACAGGGATGTTCACCGCACCATACACGAGGTTTCCCATAAACAGGGCAACAAAGGCCGCTGCCAGAATGTAATATGCCTTGCTGTGCACTTTCATACTGGCAAAGATAGCAATTATTCCACTGCTAATAACCCCTGCAGGCCACTATGTTGCTAAAAATGGCAGACTCAAACAGAAGCAGGGCCTGCTTCACGTGCAGTATGCTGCTCCATTCTTGCAGCGGCCCCCTCCAGGTGCAGTTCTTATGGTCCGTTCCAATGATTATGTCGGGAAGATTGTCTTCTCCCGCTATTATACCGCTTACCACGCAGGCCCTCTCCTTGCGGTACATGAGGATATTCCCCACCTTTATCTCTCTCATATCTGTTCAATCCAGTTGATGCAAATATATGGAGAGATGCAGCTGCGGGGTAACACCCAAAAGGTTACTTCTTCCCCTTCTGGCTCATGATAACAAGATACACGGCAACAAATACCAGCACCATTCCAATCCCCTGGTTGAGGTTGAGCCTCTCGCCGAACACCGCAATCCCCACAAGCACCGCCGTAAGGGGCTCCATACATCCCAAAATAGCTGTAACTGTGGAGCCTATTATCTGTATGGCATAAACAAGGGTGAGGTCTGAGATGAGGGTAGGTATGAAAGCCAGCGCCAGAATGTTCCACCATTGGTGGAATGTGACCAGCGGAGCAAATTCACCCCCCTTTACAAGAATGTTGAGCATGAACAGCACACATGAGAATGCAAGCACATAGAAGGTGAGCTTCATCCCGTTCATGCCGGCAATCGCCTTTATGTTGTTCACACCAATTATATATGAACCGTATGTAAAGATTGTCACAAGTACAAACAGCAGCCCCAGAGGATTCATCACCAGCCCATTCCCGACAGATGCACCGCTCAGGAAAAATACCCCTGCAAAGGCCAGTATCACAGAGAGGGCCTTGAGCAAAGTGAACTTCTCCCCGAAGAACAGTACCATCACGGCAGTAACGAAAACAGGGTAGAGGAAATGCATGGTGGTGGCAATTCCGCTTGGAATCTCCCCAATCGTGTATGATGCGGTGAGGAAGATGCTGGTTGAAGCATAGAAAACTGAAATGAGCAGCAGCAGGAAGAACTGTTTGGCAGAAATCCCGAAGGCATCAGACAATATCTCCCTGGCCCCCTTGGTGCCCGCCCCTTTCCTGGCATGTCCTACAAGCACAATTACCCCCATCAGCAGGGCCGAGAAGAGGAACCTGTAGAAGCATACGCTGTCCAGGTCAAGCTCAAGGCTCTTGTCCTGGTTCACCATAAGGGGAATTGAGAACAAGGGTATGAGGCCAAAGGTGGCCGAAGACAGAATGGCCATTATCAGGCCCCGCAGGTTTCGCATATCAAAATCAATTTGCCCGCAAAGGTACAAAAAAAACCGCCCGGAAAACCGGGCGGTTCCAACACACATAATCCAATGTTAGAAATTCCACTTCTTAGGCTCAAAGTATGCCTGTGGATGGAGACATGCAGGGCATGTTCCCGGAGCTTTCTTGCCTGTATATACATAGCCGCAGTTCCTGCACTGCCACTCAATTGCCTCATCCCTCTCAAACACCTTGCCTGCCTCAACTCTTGCAAGAAGGGTGCGGTATCTCTCCTCGTGCATTGCCTCAACCTTTGCAATCTCCCTGAATGCAACTGCAATCTGAGGGAAACCCTCCTGTGCTGCAACCTCGGCCATGTGAGGATAAGCCTCGCTCCACTCCTCGTTCTCGCCCATAGCGGCTGCAAGAAGGTTCTCGGCGGTAGTGCCAATCTTTCCTGCAGGGTAGGTAGCTGTAATCTCAAGATCACCGCCCTCAAGGAACTTGAAGAATCTCTTTGCATGCTCCTTCTCCTGGTCTGCAGTCTCTGCAAACACTGCGCTTATCTGTTCAAAACCCTCCTTCTTTGCAACGCTTGCAAAGAAAGTATATCTTGTCCTTGCCTGTGACTCGCCTGCAAATGCTGTCAATAGATTTTTCTCGGTCTGTGTACCTTTGATAGATGCCATAATTTAATCTCCTATAATTTTATTATTGTCCGTTTCTTTTGGTTTCTTATGCAATTTTATTACCTACAAGCTGTATATCAACAGACTTTACGTCAAAGTTGTCAATCTTTTTTGTTGATATGTATTCCATTACCAGCCTTACAAGTTCCGGATCATGGAAATCCTCGTATGAGTTCTCGGCTGTATCATAAAAATGTGCATGTTCATAAACGTTCACATCAAAATACATCTTGTTGTTTGAACTGAACCTCCTTACCAGAAGCCCTGCGTTTACAAATGACTCCAATACATTGTAGATTGTTGCAATGGTCATGGAAGGGAATGAAACTGCAACCTCTTCCGCAACCTTATCCACACATGCGTGCCCAAGTTTCCTCATTGCCGCATAAACTGCAATCCTCTGTGGTGTGGCCTTCAGCCCGGCTTCCTTAATTTTCTCTTTCAATACAAGCATATATCCTCTGTTTTTGTTTACGATGCAAAGTAAATTAAAATAATTATTATATGCAAGTAATTTTAAGAAAATATTACAACTTAAATCCAAAAAAGTTGTTGTAAATGAACTATCGGGAATAAAATATTTTAATAACCAGAAGATTATGAAAGAAGAAAAAATTTTGGACGCCCCTGTATTCGCGCAGAAGAGCGTTTTGGAGCAGGCCCCTGCAGATGTAATTCCGCAAAATCCTACAGACCCTGAAGTTGCATACCAGATGGTTAAGGAGGAGACCTATCCCCAGACAAACCCAATGCTCAACCTGGCCACATTTGTAACCACCTATATGGATGATTATGCCACAAGGCTCATGAATGAGGCCATAAACATCAACTACATAGATGAAACGGAGTATCCACGTGTGGCAGTGATAAACGGCAAATGCATAAATATCCTTGCCAACCTCTGGAACACCCCGGAGCAGCGCAAATGGAAGACCGGAGCGGTGGGTATAGGCTCAAGCGAGGCCTGTATGCTGGGCGGCATTGCAGCGTGGCTGAGGTGGAAGAAGAGGAGGATTGCCATGGGCAAGCCATACGACAAGCCCAATTTTGTGATAAGTACAGGAATGCAGGTGGTATGGGAGAAATTCTCCCAGCTGTGGCAGGTGGAGATGAGGCAGGTCCCTATATCAAGGGAACACATCACCCTGGATCCGGCCCTTGCCCTCCAGTACTGTGATGAAAACACAATCTGCGTGGTACCTATCCAGGGAGTTACATGGACAGGCCTCAATGATGATGTGGAAGCACTTGATGCAGCCCTTGAAGAGTACAATGCCCGTACAGGATATGATATTCCAATACATGTGGATGCAGCCTCAGGAGGTTTCATCCTCCCTTTCCTCAACCCGGAGAAAAAATGGGACTTCAGGCTCAAATGGGTACTCTCAATAAGCACCTCGGGGCATAAATACGGACTTGTATATCCCGGATTGGGCTGGGTAATATGGAAGGACAAGCAGTACCTTCCAGATGAAATGAACTTCTCCGTAAATTATCTTGGAGCGGAAATCTCCCAGGTGGGGCTCAACTTCTCACGTCCGGGAGCACAGATTCTGGGACAATACTACAATTATATCAGGCTGGGATTTAAAGGGTACAGGGCAATCCAGCAGAACTGTATGGATATAGCAAAATACATCTGGAGCGAGATAGCCAAGTTCCCGCAGTTCCACAACTATGCTGATGAGGTGGTGAATCCTCTGTTCATCTGGCATCTGGATGAGGAATATGACAAGAGTGCCAAATGGACCCTCTATGACCTGCAGGACAAGCTCAAGCAATATGGCTGGATGGTTCCTGCATACACCCTCCCAGCCACCCTTGAGGATATAGTGGTGATGAGGGTAGTTATAAAGCAGGGCTTCACAAGGGATATGGCGGACATGATGCTGAACGATATGCGCACCGCCGTAGCAGAACTTGACAAGCTGGAATACCCTACCGCCTCTCGCATTGCATACGAGAAGCAGGAGAAACAGAAGGGCAAGGTATTTACCCATTAACGGTTTAAATTTTTACAGTTATGGCTGATAACAAGAAACAGGTTGCCAAGCTTGGAGTTGTTACGCTGGCAATCATGAATGTCACCGCGGTGGTGAGTCTGAGGGGCTTGCCGGCAGAGGCGGAGTATGGGCTGAGCTCTGCGTTCTATTATCTGTTTGCCGCAATAGTTTTCCTTATACCTACATCATTGGTGGCTGCGGAGCTGGCCGCAATGTTCAAGGACAAGCAGGGCGGCGTGTTCAGGTGGGTAGGCGAGGCTTTCGGGAAGAAGTGGGGCTTCCTGGCCATCTGGCTCCAGTGGATAGAGAGTACAATCTGGTATCCTACAGTGCTTACTTTCGGCGCTGTGGCAATTGCATTCATCGGGATGGGGCAGGCGCATGACATGGCACTGGCTTCAAACAAGATTTATTCGCTTGTGGTGGTGCTTGCAATCTACTGGCTTGCTACCTTCATCTCCCTGAAGGGTATGGGATGGGTATCCAAGGTTGCCAAGATTGGCGGCCTGGTGGGTACAATTATCCCCGCGGCGCTGCTGGTACTACTGGGGGTTGTGTATCTTGCAACCGGCGGGGTTTCGCAGATGGATTTCCACGGGAGCTTTTTCCCTGATCTTACCAATTTCAACAATCTGGTGCTGGCATCGGGAATTTTCCTCTTCTATGCAGGAATGGAGATGAGCGGTATCCATGTTACTGATATGGAGAACCCAGCCAAGAATTACCCTAAGGCTATCTTCATGGGTGCATTCATTACCGTGCTGATTTTTGTGTTGGGCACTTTTGCCCTTGGTGTAATCATCCCCCAGAAGGATATCAACCTTACCCAGAGCCTGCTGATTGGTTTTGACAAGTATTTTGCCTACCTGAAGGCAAGCTGGCTTTCCCCTGTGATAGCGGTTGCCCTGGCGTTCGGCGTGCTTGCAAGTGTTCTTACCTGGGTTTCCGGTCCTTCCAAAGGTATTTTTGCAGTGGGTAAGGCGGGTTATCTCCCTCCTTTCTTCCAGAAGGCCAACGGAGCGGGGGTGCAGAGGAACATTCTGCTGGTGCAGGGCGGCATTGTAACCGTACTGGGGCTCCTGTTCGTGGTGATGCCTTCAGTACAGAGCTTCTACCAGATATTGAGCCAGCTTACCGTGGTGCTCTATCTTATAATGTATCTGATAATGTTTGCCGCGGCTATAAAGCTCAGGTATAACATGAAGGATTATGAGCGTCCGTACAGGATTGGAAAGAGGGGGAACGGCATGATGTGGATTGTGAGCGGATTGGGCTTCTGCGGTTCACTGCTGGCCTTTGTGCTGAGCTTTATCCCTCCGGGGCAGATTGCCACTGGAAGTAATGCGGTGTGGTATTCGGTCCTTGTCATAGGGTGTGTGGTTGTGGTTGGTGCGCCGCTGCTCATCTATGCAAAAAGGAAGGAAAGCTGGGTTTCAAAAGATGCGGAGTTTGAGCCTTTCCACTGGGAGGTGAAATAATGAAAAGGACGGCATCCATGAGGGTGCCGTCCTTTGCGTTCATCTGTCGGGAAGAAGATTACTCCTTAGGGGTAAGGAGGTATGATTTCATCTCATCCTGGTTGGGCTCAAGTCCGCTGAACTTGAGTTCATATCCCCGGCAGCCCAACATGTCTGTGCTGTACTCTCCAATGTAGAAGCTTGCCATGCTGGTGATGGTGTATCCTGTTCCCTCCTCAAGTCTTGGATAGCAGCTGAAGCCAAGCTCAAGAGGGTAGTATTCATCCCACTCAGGCTCTCCCTCAATCTTGTTGTCAACAAGGCCTACGGTGAGGTGCTGTTTTGCGTTGTACTGGTCTATATTCACCCTGAACTCCACATTTATGAAGCCTCCTCCAATGTATGCGTTGAGGATTTCAATGCCGCTCTTGAGGGTATCGGCATCGGCAGTGTGTATAGGCTCAATCCTTTTTGTGAGTACCTCAGAAACATTGAACACATCTGCGTTGTAGTCATAGCCTGGAACTGTCTCGTTGAGCTCCTTGAAGTATACAAGGGCCCTCTGCAGACTGTTTGAAGGTTCATATTCAACCCTCATTACGCTTGGATACAGCTTCTTGCCGTCATCAAGCACTCCGTAGAATCCGGCGGCATCCAATGATTTCTTTACTGTAACAAGTGCTACCTGGTCTGGCTGTACTGTCTCACTTTCACATGATTGGAGTACTGGCACCGCCATAAGGGCCAATAGAAGGATTGTTGTCAATTTTCTCATTTGTGTCTCCTTTTATAAATAATTTTTTGTTGTTCACTACATAAAACGTGCAAAAATATAAAATACTGCATAAACGGGTGCAGTATTTTTTACATTTGTGCGTTTATAGTATGAGAATTTATTGAAATGGAGGAGAGAGAACTCTCAATATCGTGCGCGCAAAATGATCCCGGTGCCCAGAAGGAGCTGTATGACAAATACTCCGGGCATCTGTTCGGGGTATGCCTCCGCTATGCCTCAAACCGTGAGGAGGCGCTGGATATCCTGCACGATTCATTCATAAAGATATACTCCAACATAGGCAAGTTCTCATGGAGGGGCCGGGGCTCACTAAAGGGATGGCTCACCCGCCTCACAATAAACATGGCCCTGGAAAGGCTCAGGGAAGCAGCCCGGTTCAGGACAGTTGCTGACCCTCTTCCCGACAATTTTCTTCCCGACAACCCTTTCACCGGAGATTCCTTCTCAGGAGGTTCTTTCTCCGGTGGCCCGGTTCCCGGAGAGGAGGAGGTAGGGGAGCTACCCATAGAGGTGCTGGTGGGGTTTGTGGAGGAGCTGCCCCCGGGGTACAGGGCAGTATTCAACCTCTATGTGTTTGAGGAGATGTCACACAAGGAGATAGCGGCCCTGCTTGGAATAAATGAAAAATCCTCCTCATCCCAGCTGCTGAGGGCAAAGGCGGCAATGGCACGGAAAATCACAGAATATAAAAACAGATTGGAAAATGGAAATCAACAGAGATGAAAAATGGCTTTGGAAGCTGAAGGACTCGCTGGGAAACTGGCAGGAGCCTGCTCCAGCTGATTTCTGGAGCAATCTGGAGAAAGATATCCCACAGGCGGCTGCCGGAGGTGCCGGGGATGCTGCCGGTGCAGCCGCTGGTGTTGCCGGGTCTGCTGCCGGTGCAGCCGGGGCGGGAAAAGTTGTGGGCAATGGACAATTTGCCGGTGACAGACATTCTGTTGGAGCAGCCGGCGGTGGTGCCAGGAGGCGTCCTGCAAAGTATCTTTATTGGGCGGCAGCAGCGGCTGTTGTGCTTGTGGCGGCATTCCTCTTCGTGCCGCAGCAGGAAGAGTCCCTTGCGCCTGCTCCGGGCACGAAAATGGCCCAAAATGTGCCCGTACCTGTGCCGAAAACCAACCCGGGCACAAAAACAGCCCAAAACGTGCCCGCATCTGTGCCGGGAGCCAATCCGGGCACAAAAACAGCCCAAAATGTGCCAGAACAGGCGGTCGGGCAACCACAACAGCAATCACAGCAGCAGCCGGAGCAGCAGACAAGCCAGCAGGCAGATCAGCAACAACTACAGCAACAACTACAGCAGCAACAGCAACAACCACAGCCGCAACAGCAGCCGCAGCATCCGGAGCAACCGCAACAGCTGCCACAGCAGCAGAGGGATGCGGTGAGGGAGGCGCTGTATCTGGCGGAGGAGGAGCCGGCGCGGAGGAAGTGGATGGCTTTTTCTGCAGGCAACGGGGCATTCTCAGCTTCTCCGGGTTTTGGAAAGGGTGAAAGCCTATCACTTCAGGATGGGCCGCACTCAGGGTCTGCAGGCTCCTCAGTGCAAGTGGGAGGCGGGTCTTCCCTGGTGCCGGGAGGAGATTCAGATGTGGGAGGTACCGGCAATATTCTGGACCTGCACCAGGGGCAGGTATTGGGCATCACCAATCTGGGGGCCCTTGACAACAGCTCCGTAAATATGGTGGGCACCTCCAACAATTTCTATTCATTCAGTACAAAGGAGGTCTACAGGGCACTCAAGTACAACCACAGGCAGCCGGTGAGGCTGGGCGTCTCGTTTGCAATTGAGGTTACGCGCAACCTTTTCCTTGAGAGCGGGGTCTCGTATGAGTATCTGGGTTCCACCATGAAGTGGAATGATGCCACCATCCACCAGCACCTCCATTATGTGGGGGTGCCGCTGAAGGCAAACCTGTATTTGTCCAAAAGTGACAGATTCTCGGTTTATGCAGGTGCAGGATTCCTCATTGAGAGGTGTGTCTACGGTACTGTTGCGGGGAAGAGGCTGAGCCTCAACCATTGGCAGAGGTCGGTTTCCGGAAGCATAGGCGCGCAGCTCTTCCTGGGCGGCCGTTCGTACCTTTATCTTGAGCCTGGCGTGAGCTGGTATCTTGGCATGGATGAGGATGTTATATCCATGCAGCAGGGCTATGTGATAAAGTCTTTACATTCAGAGGAGCCATTTGGCATTACAATATCTGGCGGAGTAAGAATTTTGTTTTAAATTTGCGGCAAAATCCAGAGAGTTATGCCCGGCACCAAAGAATCTGTATCTCCAGCAAACCATAGGGAAAAAATAGCAGGATGCATAAGGAGTGTCCTGCCAAGCACCACAAGAACCTGTATCTGGCTTCTGAAGATAACAGTGGGTGTCTCCTTTGCCATCATGTTCCTGAAGTATTTCAATATACTTCCCTGGTTCTCAAACCTGCTGGCACCGGTATTCAACAGCCTGGGGCTGCCGGGAGAGGCTGCACTTCCTTTTGTTACAGGCTATTTTGTGAATGTGTATGCTGCAATTTCCGTTGCAGTATCCTTTGATTTTGATGTAAGGGCACTAACTATCCTTGGCACAATGGTTCTCAGTGCCCACAATATGATAACAGAGACTGCCGTGCAGAAGAAGACAGGAACTTCCGCCGTGCGCATAGTGGTGACAAGGACAATCTCCGCCTTCACTTTGGCATTCTTATTGAATAGGATAATGCCCGGGGAGGTTGTGCGTACATTGGGGAGCTCCCAGCTGCAGGACCCGCAGTTCATGCCGCTGTTCAAGGAGTGGCTCCGCTCAACTTCAGAGGTGGTTGTGAAGATGACGGCGCTCATCTACTCCCTGGCAATATTGCAGAAGCTGCTGGCCGAGTATGGTGTGATAAGGTGGATTTCAAGGTTCCTGAAGTATCCCCTCGCATTTTTCGGACTTCCTGCAAGGACTTCGTTCCTGTGGATTGTGGCCAATACCTTGGGGCTGGCATACGGTGCGGCAGTGATGATGGAGGAGGTTGAAGGGGGTAAGGTTACAAAAAGGGACATCAACCTGCTCAACACCCACATCTCAATCTCCCACAGTAACCTTGAGGACCTGTTCCTCATTTCGGCAATGGGGGCGGTATGGTATGTGATGCTGCTTGCAAGATGGGCCGGATCGCTGGTGCTGGTGTGGGAACTTAGGGCGGAATATTATATAAAAGATAAGCTATTCAAAAAAAATTGTTAATTTTGCAAGATATTATGTCTTATGGAAATAGAAAGAATTAAATGTTTGATCATAGGTAGCGGGCCTGCAGGCTATACCGCTGCCATTTATACATCCAGGGCAAACCTTAACCCTGTATTGTATGAGGGTATCCAGCCGGGAGGGCAGCTTACCACAACTACAGAGATTGACAACTTCCCGGGCTACCCGCAGGGCGTTACCGGCTCGGAGATGATGGAGGACCTGAAGAAGCAGGCGCAGAGGTTCGGTGCTGACATCAGGTTCGGCATTGTAACCAATGTTGATTTTTCAAAGAGGCCTTTCATCATTGAAATTGATTCAGAGAAGAAGTTGGAGGCAGAGACAGTAATCATTGCAACAGGTGCAACAGCCAAATACCTCGGGCTCCCTTCAGAGGAGAAGTTTAGGGGACAGGGTGTTTCCGCATGTGCAACATGTGACGGCTTCTTCTACCGCAAGAAGGATGTTGCAGTTGTAGGTGGCGGTGATACGGCATGTGAGGAGGCAACTTACCTTGCAGGAATGTGCAACAAGGTGTACATGATTGTAAGGAGGGATGAGCTCAGGGCTTCAAAGGCAATGCAGGAGAGGGTGTTCAACACCCCTAACATTGAGGTTCTCTGGAATACAAACACAAAGGAGATTCTTGGTGATGACTTCGGAGTTACAGGTGCGGCGCTTGTGAACAACAAGACAGGTGAGGAGAGCGAGATCAAGATCCACGGCTTCTTCCTTGCCATAGGACACCATCCTAATTCAGAGGTGTTCAAGGAGTTTGTACAGACAAATCCTGAGGGCTACATCATTACTGAGGGCAAGAGCCAGAAGACCAATGTCCCTGGCGTATTTGCAGCAGGTGACGTGCAGGACCCTACATACAGGCAGGCAATTGCAGCTGCAGGCAGCGGATGCAGGGCAGCCATGGATGCCGAGAAATTTTTGCAGGAGAACTAAAAAGGATATAGGATGCGTGCTGTAAATACATTGCTCGCAGCAGTTGTGGCAACAGTTCTTGTTTCCTGTGCCACCGGCTACGACAAAATAATGAAGAGCAACGATGTTACCGTGAAGTACAAGGCTGCTCACGAGTATTTCAACAAGGGAAGATTCAAGAAAGCTGCGGATATCTTTGATAACCTCAACCTCCTTGTACAGGGGCTTCCTCAGGAGGATACCGTGAACTATTACCATGCCTTGAGCAACTTCAGGTACGGTGATCTCCAGACAGCGGAGACAATCTTTGCAAAATTCATAGAGGTATATCCCAGGAGTCCGTTCTCAATGGAGGCCAAGTTCCTGAGGATAAAGTGCCTTTATGAGGAGACATACAGGTATGAGCTTGACCAGACCCCTACAAGGAAGGCCATGATGGTGATAAGTGAGTTCATGTATGACAATCCGGGCAGCGAGTATTACCCGGTGTGCCAGGATATGATGAAGGACCTTATGGACAGGCTGGAGAAGAAGAGCTTTGAATCAGCCAAGCTGTACTACATTATGGAGGATTACAAGGCTTCCCGATATGCCCTCAAGAATGTCCTCAAGGAGAACTCGGACAACCAGTTCAGGGAGGATATCCTCTACTATGTGGCAATGTCTTCTTACAAGTTTGCCCTCAACAGTATAGAGGAGAAGCAGAAGGAGAGGTACCTGGATTTCATGGATGACTACTACAACTTCATAAGCGAGTATCCGGAATCCAAGTACAGGAAGGAGCTCGACGGGCTGTTTGCCAAGGTTGAGCACCATGCGGAGAAATCAGATTCAGAAAATACAGAAGAAATATAAGATTTAAGATGGAGAAAAAAGAGTACAAAGTTTATGGTAATACAATTACCAGAAATTTGAGCGAGCTTGCAGAGCCTACAGGCAATATCTATGAGTCAACAATGATCATTGCAAAAAGGGCAAACCAGATTGCAGCTGAGGTGAAACAGGAGCTTAGTGCAAAATTGGAGGAGTTCTCAAATTTTGCAGATACTTTGGAGGAGACTTTTGAGAACAGGGAGCAGATTGAGATTTCACGCCACTATGAGAAGCTTCCAAAGCCTACACTTGTAGCAATCAAGGAGTTCCAGAGCGGTGAAATATATTCAAGGAAGGTAGAAGCTTAATTTCCGCTCCCATGCTTAAGGGAAAACATATTCTATTGGGTATAACCGGCAGTATTGCAGCCTACAAGTCTGCGCTGCTGGTGCGCCATTTTGTAAAGCAGGGTGCCGAGGTGAAGGTTGTGATGACAGAGATGGCAAAGCAGTTCATCACACCGCTTACAATGGCAACGCTCTCAAAGAACCCCATTCTGGTGGATTTCTACAATCCTGAGAACGGGGACTGGAACAGCCATGTCTCATTGGGGATGTGGGCAGACCTTTATCTGATTGCCCCTTGTTCTGCAAATACCATAGGGAAGATGGTTTCCGGAGTTGCGGACAACCTCCTCCTTACAACATACCTTTCAGCAAAGTGCAAGGTGGCCATAGCTCCGGCAATGGACCTTGACATGTACAGGCACCCTTCAACCCAGAGGAACCTTGAGATTCTGAAGGGGTGGGGCGTTGAGGTTGTGGAGCCTGCAAGCGGAGAGCTTGCAAGCGGCCTTGAGGGCAAAGGGAGGATGGCGGAGCCTGAGGATATTGCAGCCCAGGTGGAGGCCATCTTTTCGCAGGGGGGCTCACTCCATGGGAAAAAGGTGCTCATCACCGCAGGTCCTACAAGGGAGCCAATTGATCCGGTAAGGTACATAACCAACCATTCGTCGGGAAAAATGGCATACGCATTGGCCCGTGAAGCGGCACTCAGGGGTGCGGAGGTCACTCTGGTGAGCGGTCCGGTGAACCTGAAGGCTGCACATCCCGGCATAAAGGTGGTTGATGTAGTTACTGCGGCCCAGATGTTTGAGGCTACAAAGGCCAGTACCCCTGGAGCAGACATAATAATACTTTGTGCGGCCGTGGCAGACTTTACCGTGGCACAGGCTGCAGACAAGAAGATTAAGAGGGAGAAGAGCAACTATAACCTGGAGCTTACCCCTACCAATGACATTGCGGCATGGGTGGGTGAGAACAGGAACAGCAATACTGTGGCTGTGGGCTTTGCGCTGGAGACAAATGACGAGGCGCAGAATGCCCAGGGCAAACTTGCCAGAAAGAAGCTGGATATGATTGTGCTGAACTCAATGAGGGACGCTGGAGCCGGTTTCGGGCACGATACCAACAAGGTTACCATGTTCTTCAATGACAGGGAGCCGGTTGCATGTCCGCTCAAGAGCAAGGAGGCTGTGGCTGCTGATATTGTAGATAACATTGAGAGCCTTTTGTAATGCTGAAAAGACTTTCCATACAGAACTACGCGCTTATTGAGAATCTGGACATTGAGTTTCCTGCCGGCCTGGTGATAATCACCGGTGAGACAGGGGCCGGAAAATCAATAATGCTTGGGGCGCTTTCCCTGCTGCTTGGGGCAAAGGGGGATGTTTCGGCCCTCAAGGACGGCGGCAGGAATTGTGTGGTTGAAGGGGAATTTGAAGTTGACGGCCAGGAGCTGATACTCAGGAGGGTGATCTCTCCGGCGGGGAGGACGAGGAATTTTATAAATGACGAGCCTGCCACACTGGCTTCCCTCACGGAAATATCGTCCCGTATAGTGGACATACATGCGCAACACCAGCATCTGCTGCTTACAAATGCAAGTTACCAGATGAGGGTGTTGGATTATTTTGCGGGCAACTCATCCCTTGTGGAGGAGTATGCCGCATGCCATAATGACCTTCTGAAGGCACAGGCCGCCCTGGAGCAGCTGGAGGCGGAGATTGCAAGGAAGGAAGGGGAAAGGGAGTACAGGCAGTTCCAGTTTGACAAGCTTTATGAGGCAAGGCTCAGGGCCGGCGAACTGGAGGAGCTTGAGACCGAGCAGAAGCAGCTTGCCAACTCGGAGCAGATAAGGGAGAGCATACAGGGGGCAACAGCCCTCATGCGGCCGATGGGGAGTTCCATCGTGCAAAATTTGAAGGATGCTGAGCATTTATTGCAAAAGTGTTCTAACTTTGTGCCCGATTTGCAGCAGCTGTGTAACAGGCTGGAAAGTTGCAGGATAGAGTGCCGTGACATTGAGGAGGAGCTGGAGCGCATTGCGGAGCGGATTGTAGTTTCGCCACAGAGGCTGCAGCAGGTGGAGGAGAGGCTATCCCAGATATATTCCCTCATGAGGAAGCACTCCGCATCGGGTGTGGAGGAGCTCCTTCAGATACAGGATACCCTGGAGCAGGAACTTCTGGGCTCAGAAAAGGATGATGCCCGCAGGGAGGAGCTGCAGAGGGAGATTGCAGCCTTTGAGGGCAGGAGGGAGAAGCTGGCAGGAGAACTTTCAGCTTCCCGACAGGAAAAGGCAGGGGAACTTGCACACACCCTGCAGGAGCAGATCCGCAACCTGCAGATGCCGTATGCAATATTCCAGGTGGCACTGCATGAAACTGAAAAATATACCCCAACGGGTAAAGACAATATAGAGTTCCTTTTCTCCGCAAACGGGGAGGGGAAACTGGGCCTCCTGCAGAAGGCGGCATCGGGAGGGGAGCTCTCCCGCATCATGCTCTGCCTGAAGTGGCTCATGGCCCAATATGCCGGAATGCCTACCATGATCTTTGATGAGATTGATACCGGCGTTTCCGGCAGCATAGCGGACAAGATGGGGGAACTCATCGGGAAGATGGGAGAGAAGATGCAGATTTTTGCAATCACGCACCTTCCGCAGATTGCCTCAAAGAGGGGAGCCCATCTGCTGGTATACAAGGAGTTTGACGGGGAGAGGAACGCTTCAACCCACATCCGCCGCATAGAGGGGCAGGAGAGGGTGATGGAGGTTGCCAGGATGCTCAGCGGAACTTCCCTTACCAACGCGGCGCTTGAGAATGCAAAGGAATTATTGAAAGAAAACAATATAAAATAGATTTAATTATGAGATTAATTATTCAAGAGTCTTACTCGCAGATTTCACATTGGGCAGCTGCTTACATTGTGAGGAAAATCAACGATTTTGCTCCAACAGCAGAGAAACCTTTTGTACTTGGTTTGCCTACAGGTTCAACTCCTCTTGGCACCTACAGGGAGCTCATCAAGTTCTACAACGATGGCAAAGTATCGTTCAAGAACGTTGTAACCTTCAATATGGATGAGTACATCGGCCTTCCTGAGGACCATCCTGAGAGCTACCACTCTTTCATGTGGAACAATTTCTTCAAGCACATTGATATCCAGAAGGAGAACGTGAACATCCTTAACGGAAATGCTGAGAATCCTGAGGCTGAGTGCATCAGGTATGAGGAGAAGATCAAGTCTTACGGCGGTATCGACCTCTTCATGGGCGGTATCGGCCCTGACGGCCACATCGCATTCAACGAGCCTGGTTCTTCACTCACATCAAGGACCAGGATCAAGACCCTTACAACTGATACAATCATTGCAAACTCAAGGTTCTTTGACAATGATATCAACCTCGTTCCAAAGACTGCCCTTACAGTAGGTGTAGGCACAATCATGGACGCAAAAGAGGTTCTTATCCTTGCAAACGGCCACGCAAAGGCAAGGGCTTTGTACCATGCAGTTGAGGGTTGCGTAAACCACATGTGGACAATCAGCGTGCTCCAGATGCATCCTAAGGGAATCATCGTTTGTGATGATGCTGCAACTGACGAGCTCAAGGTTGGTACAGTAAAATACTTCAAGGACATTGAGAAGAACAACCTTAACGCAGAGTCACTTTTGTAATTGAACTGCAAGGCACTGGAATATCCCCGGCAGAAACTGCAAAATAAATTGCACTTCTGCCGGGGTAATTTTTTATATTTACGGAAAAATACGCAGACATGTACAGAAAACAGGCCATACAGTCACTCAGAAGCAGGATGGAGCAGATGGGAGTATCTGCCATCATAATCCCGACAAATGATCCCCATTTTGGAGAATATACCCAGGATAGATATAAGGTGAGGGAGTGGCTCAGCGGCTTCACAGGCTCGGCAGGGACACTTGTGGTAACCCTCAAGGGGGCGGCCTTGTGGACCGATTCAAGATATTTTGTGCAGGCGGCCTCGCAGCTCAAGGGAACTGATATAAGGCTCATGAAGCTGAAGATGGAGGGGACCCCTTCAATCCCTGAGTGGATAAGGGGACAATACCCGCAGGGGGAGGTTGTGGCAATTGACAAGGCCCTGTTTTCCTACAGTGAATACGAATCGCTCAGTGCGGAGCTTGCCCCTTGCAGGATAGAGCTTGTGGAGGATTTCTTTGATGAGCTTTGGGAGGGGAGGCCTGCCCTGCAGTCCAACCCTGTACTCTACCTCAGCCAGCAGTATGCGGGTGAGACCCCAAAATCAAAGCATGCCAGGGTAGTGGAGGCATTGGGGGTGAAGGAGCACCGTTTTGCCCATGTGGTTGCAATGTGTGATGAGGTTGCATGGCTGTGCAACATAAGGGGTACCGATATAGAATATAATCCGCTGGTGCAGTCGTATGCCGTGGTTACAAATACCGCCACACACCTTTTTGCCAACCTCGCATCAATATCAGAAGAGGTGAGGGATTCACTCCTTGCAGAGGGGGTGGAGCTGCATCCGTACGATTCTTTCACCAGGCTGCTTGAGGAGCTTCCTGCAGATATAATAAGGATATGCAGCAAGTCAAAGGTTACTGTAAGGGACTATAAGGCCCTGCAGAAGACCGGGGCAACATTCATGGAAGACCCAACTGTTGGAGGTACGGTAAACCTCTTCAAGGCCATCAAGAACAACTGGGAGAGGGCAGGGTTTGAGCAGGCCTTCCTTGCGGATGGAGTTGCGTGGTGCAGGTTGCTCAAGTTCATAGATGATTCAATAAAGGCAGGGGAGCCGCTTACAGAATACCAGATAGGGGAGAAGCTTGTGGAGTTCCGCTCAGAAAATGAATTTTACAGGGGGGAGAGCTTTGAGCCTATAGTTGCCTTTGGGGCTGCGGCTGCATTGCCTCACTACAGCGCCACAAAGGAGAGTGCACAGGTTGTCGGGAAGGACAATTTCCTCCTTATGGATACGGGGGCACAGTATGTTTTCGGTACAACAGATACCACCAGGACAATCCCGTTGGGGAACCTTACTCCACAGCAGAGGAGGCATTATTCATTGGTGCTGAAGGGGATGGTGCGCCTCTCAATGGCATGTTTCCCTAAAGGTACCAGAGGGTGCCAGCTGGATATACTCGCCCGCGGGCCGCTGTTCAATGATGCCGCAATGTATTTCCACGGCACCGGGCACGGAATCGGGCACTACCTGTGCGTGCATGAGGGGCCACAGAGCATAAGGATGGAGGAGAATCCGGTGCAGCTGGTTCCGGGGATGGTACTCTCAAACGAGCCGGCAGTATATGTTGAGGGGGAATATGGCATAAGGACAGAAAACGTGGTGCTGGTGAAGGAGTGGAAATACAGCAAGATGAATGATTTCTACAATTTCAGTACATATACCCTTGTCCCTATTGATACCTCATGCGTTGAGTGGGAGCTGCTGGATGCCCCTGAAACCCAATGGGTGAAGGATTACAACAGGAGGGTATGTGAAACAATTGCGCCGCTCCTTGATGAAGAAACGGCGCAGTGGCTTTCTGAAAAATATCTGTAACGGGGGTTACTCAATTACGGATATTGTATAGTCGTTGTTGTACATGATATTCTTGGTGCCGGTATTGATATGTCCATTGCCGGCATCATTGGTGTAGAGCCCCTTCATCTGGAGTGCATCTTCCGGAGTCGGGGCTGTATTGCCACCCATTATACCAAGCGCATGCAATGTGACGTCATATCCCTGGAATGAGAACGGGGTAGGTTCACTGTTGTACAGCGCGCGGTATTTCATCAGGAAATCCTTTACATTTTCCTTGTTGTAGTCCACAAAGTAAGGCAATGAGAGGTGCAGGTTCATCCTGTGGAAGTATTCCACCTCTATGGTCTCAAAATTCCTCCATCTAGGGAGCCCGAACAGGGTTATGCTCCTCCTGTTCTCCTCAACCGGATTGGTACAGATGAGGTTGAGGTTCCTTACTACATCGCTTACAAAGGCTTCACTGTTGGAGAGTACCAGTACAAGGTTGTCCGTTTCAGGCTTCATGTAGCCGCTCATCTTCCCAAGTATCTCCCTCCCCTCAAGGATGCCGTACGACAGGGTGCTGAATGATGCTCCCCTGGCTTCCAGTGCCTCCTTGGCAATCCTTACAAGTGCTGTGTCAGCCCCCGAGGTCTCATATATCAGAACAGCGTTGCTTGAAGGGGTGCATTTTGATGCAAAAAGCTCTGCAATGCTCTTCTGCTGTGCCTTTGCAGCAGGAGGGGCCTGATAGAATGAAGGGTTTCCGGCTGCAAGCCTTTCTCCGTTCTGGTCCATAGGGGAAATTACTATGCTCTTCCCCTCTGTGGCCTCAAGTACCTTCCCAATGTCGGCAGGCCTTACAGGCCCAATGATTGCCTTTTTCCCGTAAACGGCGCCGGATGCCACAAGCTTCTCAATTGAGCTGTACATCATCTGGTCAACTATATTTACGGTTGCCTTGTTGCCTGATTGTGAACCGTATCTCTCCAGAGCCAGCATGGCACCCGCATAGAAATCCATGAAGTTGCCGTTAGGCCCCAAGGTGTCCCTGAGGTTGAGCGGCAGGATGTAGGTCAGCTCCACATTGCCGTCAAGGACAATTTCAGGCGCCACATTCTCCTCTACGGCCTCTTCAACCTCCTCCACGGCCTCCTCTGCAGGCTGTGCCTCCTCCTGAGCGGCATCCTGGGCCATCAGCTCCAGAAATGCAGCATTGGGGATATAGAGCACCTGCTTCTTCTTTATGAGGGTTGTCTCAAGGGAATTCAGCTCCACAATGGCATCAACCGGAACCTTGTATTTGCCAGCCACATCCTCAATCTTCTCAAACCATTTTACGGTGTGCTTCTTCTTTCTGGAATATTTCTTCAAGTCATAAGCTTTGGCAGCAGGTTTGGTCTCCTCTACAGGAGCCGGTGCAGCCTGCCTGTCGGCTGCGGAAGGGATGTAGATTGTACTCCCCTCCTTCAGCCCGGCCTTAAGGGACTCATTTATGCGTACTATCTCGTCAATGGTTACGTTGTATGCCTTTGAGATGGAGTAGAGGGTTTCCCCTCCCTTCACCTTATGTACAAGCATTACCTCGCCGTTTACCTTCACCTTCTCGGTTGAAACTGTAATCTGCGGTGAGGTCTGGCCGTATGCAATGCCGGCCGCCATCAGAAGGATTATTGCAATAAAAGTACGCATGGAATAAAGTGTATGTTGTTAAAGTTAGGATTTACAGGCGTGCAAGAAGGTTCTTCACGTTTGCCTCAATCCTCTCGTATGTATCGTCACCGTATGGAGCCTTCTCAAATTTTGAGCCTGTGATGTTCTCATAGAGCTCAATGTACCTCTCTGAGATGCTGGTTACAATCTCATCGGTCATTTCAGGTACAACCTGTCCTGGCTGGCCGCTGAAATTGTTCTCCATGAGCCACTCCCTTACAAACTCCTTTGAAAGCTGCTTCTGCTGCTCCCCTTTGTCAAACCTCTCCTGATACCCCTCAAGGTAGAAGTAACGGCTGCTGTCGGGAGTATGGATCTCATCAATGAGGTATACCTCACCATCCTTGAGGCCGAACTCATATTTGGTATCCACAAGAATCAGGCCCCTCTCTGCTGCAATCTCGCATCCCCTCTGGTAGAGGGCAAGGGTAATCTTCTCCAGCTGGTTGTAGATCTCCTCACTTACAAGGCCCTGTGCAATGATCTCCTCCCTTGAGATGTCCTGGTCGTGTCCGCCTATCTCAGCCTTTGTGGTAGGGGTGATGATAGGTTTCTCAAATTTCTGGTGCTCCCTCATTCCATCCGGAATCTTCACGCCGCAGATCTCCCTTGCGCCTGCCTTGTATGCCCTCCACGAGCTTCCGGTAAGGTAGCCCCTTACAATCATCTCCACAGGGAGCGACTCGCACTTGTAGCCTACTGTAACCATAGGGTCAGGTGAAGCAATCTTCCAGTTCTTTACAATGTCAGAGGTGCTGTCAAGGAATTTTGATGCAATCTGGTTCAATACCTGTCCCTTGAAAGGGATTCCCTCAGGAAGTACAACATCAAAGGCAGAAATCCTGTCTGTAGCAACCATCACCATATATTTGTCCTCTATGGTGTAAACGTCTCTCACTTTACCGTTGTAAACGGCTGTCTGTTTTGGAAAATCAAATTGGGTTCTTGTAATTGATTTCATATCTGATATGTTTTGTATTACAAAGTATTATAAAAATCTGTCAAGTTCTTGCAGAAGGTGCTCCAGCTCAGGCGTTGCTTCTCCTTCCTGATGTTCTCCACCATTGCCTCCCTCATGCCGGATGAGGCAGGGGAGAAGTACTCCCTTATGGCACCGGCTATGGTCTCCGGATTGCCGTCCCTGAGTATCATTCCTGTGCCGCGGTCGCCTATCGTCTCCTTCAGCCCACCCACATCAGTGGTTATCATGGGCACCTCAAAGTGGTACGAAACGGAGCTTATGCCGCTCTGGGTGGCGCTCCTGTACGGCAGCACGCACACGTCAGCTGCAGAAAAGTACCTGCTCACCTCGTTGTCCCTTATATAATTGAGGTTGAGGGAAATGTTCTCCTTGTTGGGGCATCTGTCAATCATCTCCTGATATTTGTCAAAGCTCCCGTAAGGTTCCCCGGCAATGATGAGCCTGTAGCTGCCGCCGAGCTTCCCGAATGCCTCAATCAGCAGGTCCAGCCCCTTGTACTCCCTTATGAGCCCGAAGAACAGTATGTTCCTGGTCTCCTCATTTCCCCTTTTCCTTATCCCGACAGCCTTTTCTGCCTCCTCCCGTGGCATCCTCTCCCCAAAGTGGGAGTAGAGCGGATGCGGGGAACAGATGTGCCTTGCATCAGGAATGAAATCCAGAAGGTCCTCCCTCACTGCGTTGCACAGCACCACAAAGCCGTCCTGCGGCTTGAGGAAATATCTTGTGAACGGCCTGTCAAAGAAGCGCGGTTCATGCGGAACCACATTGTCCAATATGGAAATTACCTTGCAGCTGCTCTCCATGTGCCTTGCAACGTATCCCAACGAAGGGGCGAACCAGCTCATCCAGTACCTCATTACAAGGAGGTCCGGTTTCCACTCCCTTATTGCCCTTGCAGTGGCTGCGTAAGAAAAAGGATTTGCCGTATCCAGCAGAGCCACAGACTCTACCGGTACGGCATCATCATCTTTTGTAACATATTGTGTCTTCCCCGGGAACAGAAAATCGGGATACTGCCGCTTGAAGTTGAAGGCCTTTACGGTGTGGTTCTTCTCCAATTCCTTCAAAAGGCACGCATTGAACTGCGATATCCCCCCTCTGTAAGGGTAGAAGCACGATAATATTGCAATTTTCAATTTACTGCTTTTTAGATTTGATGTACTCGTCGTTCAAGCCTGTAAGTACATCTTTTGTAATGTCCAGTGCAGGGTTGCCCACTATAACGGCATTTGAAGCTGCGCTGGTGGTAAGGATAAGTGCATAGCCCTTCTCCCCGTTGTATTTCTTCAGGTAAGTCTGGATTGCATCCATAACCTTCCTGCTCATTACAGCCTCTTCCTCAGCCATCTCATACTGTTTCTGCTGGCTCAGGCTCTGGAGGTTCTGCTCCCTCTCTGCAAGCCTCTGCTGCTGCTCCTCAGCCTGTGACCTTGTAAGGAGACCTTTCTCAATCTTTGTCTGGAAATCCTTCACTGCGCTCTCAAAAGACCTTCCTTTCTTTGTAAGGTCATCCTGGATGGCCTGTGCCTTGCTCTCAAGCTCAGACCTCAGGTCATTGAACATATCATACTGGTTGATGAGGGAATCCATCTGGATATATACGATGCTTCCCTGTGGTGCCACAGCACCGCCCTCAACAGCTTTTGCAGGTTGTGTACCATTGGTGTTGCCGGTTGAAGTGCAGGCACATACAAGAGCTGCAACGGCAACAGATAGAATTAGTTTCAGTTGTTTCATCTTATGTTTGATTATTATTAAATATTCCAAACTGCAAATATAGTCAAAAATTGGAGATTACAGCAATTGTTCCCTGTAAGCCTTTATAGTATTTTCCAGTCCCATGTAAAGGGCGTCACTTATGAGGGCATGTCCTATTGATACTTCAAGCAGCCCCGGGATGTTATCCTTGAAATATTTGAGGTTGTCCAGGTTGAGGTCGTGCCCGGCATTCAGCCCAAGCCCGCACTTCACTGCGGTTTCAGCTGCCCTTACATACGGCTCTATGGCCATCTCCCTGTTCTTCATATAATTGGCTGCGTATGCCTCTGTGTAAAGCTCCACGCGGTCGCATCCGGTATCAGCGGCATTCTTTATCATCTCCTCCACCGGATCAATGAAGATGGATACCCTTATGCCGTTGGCATGGAACACTTTGGTTATCTCAGAGAGGAACTTCTTGTTGTTTATTGTATCCCATCCTGCATTTGAGGTGATTGCATCCGGAGCGTCAGGGACAAGCGTCACCTGGGCTGGATTCACTTCAAGCACAAGCTTTGTGAATGATTCAATGGGGTTTCCCTCAATGTTGAACTCGGTTGTGAGGATAGGCTTGATGTCCCTTGCATCCTGGTACCTGATATGCCTCTCGTCCGGCCTTGGATGCACTGTTATCCCCTGTGCCCCAAACTCTTCACATTTTCTGGCAGCTAAAAGTACATCAGGCATGTTGCCTCCCCTGGAGTTCCTTATGGTGGCAATCTTGTTTATGTTTACACTTAAAATTGTCATGACGGGTTTCTTTTAAATGGGTTAATTGTTACAAAAATATGGAATTTGTTTTATCTTGCGTAAAATTTTCTCTTATGAAGGCAGCACTTTTTGGAAAAAGGATAGACAAAACAAATATCGGGAAGCTGATACTCTTTGTGAACAACCTGAAGGAATACAGGCAGATGGAGTTCTGTTACCACAGCTCTTTCTACAACCTTATAAAGGAGTTTTCACAGGAGCTGCCCCAGGGCGGGCTCTTCAATTCCCATGAGGACCTCCCTGCGGATACGGACATTTTCCTCTCCCTGGGTGGAGACGGAACTTTCCTGGAATCGCTCACTATGGTAAGGGAGAGGGAGATTCCCATTGCGGGGATAAACTTCGGCCGCCTGGGGTTCCTTACAACTGCCTGCGTGGAGGAGAACAATCCGTGGATAGAGAAGCTCATAAAGGGGGATTTTGCAATAGAGGAGCGCACCGTGCTGCACCTGGAGAAGGAGGATATGCCTGAAGATTTCTATCCGTACGCCATAAATGAGATGACTATCCAGAGGACAGCCCCTTCAATGCTGGAGGTGGATGTGCTCATAGACGGCAACAGGCTCCCCAAATATTGGTCTGACGGTATCCTTGTGGCAACCGCAACAGGCTCAACCGCATACTCACTGAGTGTGGGAGGCCCCGTAGTGACCCCTGATTCAAAAGTGCTCATCATTGCCCCAATTTCACCGCACAACCTCAATGTGAGGCCCCTTGTGGTTCCCGACAGCTCAACGGTTGAAATATCCTTCAACGGACGGAGTCCGCAGGCACTCCTTACAGTGGACAACAGGTCGCTTGAGATGAAGGTGGGGGAGAAGATTGTCATTTCCAAGGGTTGCTTCCCCCTCAAGGCGGTCTCAATCAACAATAATTTCATTGCTGCCCTCAATCAGAAACTATTATGGGGAGAGGATAAGAGAAATATGCAATAAATTTCTTATATTTGCGCCCTATTTGTTAAAACGTTTTTATGGCATCTGAAAAATTGAATATCCCTGAACACGTTACCATTATCATGGACGGTAACGGAAGATGGGCAAAGCAGCGCGGGCAGGAGAGGCTCTACGGCCACAAGGAGGGGGTTGAGAGTGTGAGGGCCTGTACTGAGCTTGCCGTTGAAAAGGGGATAAAATATCTCAGCGTATTCGCATTCTCTGAAGAGAACTGGGACAGGCCGGTGGCGGAGATAGAGGGGCTCATGCAGCTTATGCTCAAGGCCATCTCAATGGAGACACCCACATTCCAGAAGAACGGTGTCCGTTTCCGTGTGATAGGTGATTTCAGCCGCCTCTCAGAGAAGCTCAGGGGTGAGATAGACGATTGCATGAAGCTCACAGAGAACAATACCAACCTGCAGCTCATAATATTCCTGAGCTACAGCGGAAAGTGGGACATTGTGCAGGCTGCCAACAAATTCATTCAGGAAAATTCAGGCAAGCAGGCGGGCGTGCCGCTGCAGATGAGTGCGGAGGACCTTGCTGCAAACCTTTCTACAGCCGGCATTCCGGATCCGGATCTGCTCATCCGCACAAGCGGGGAACTCAGAATCAGCAACTACATGCTGTGGCAGACCGCATATACAGAATATTACTTTACAGATGTGCTTTGGCCCGATTTTCGCAAAACGGAGTTCCAACAGGCTTTGGACACCTACAGCAAGAGGGAGAGAAGGTTTGGTAAAGTTTAATTTTAATTTAGATGAAACTGTTTGGAAAAATAATTTTATTGCTCGCTTTCCTTGTACCGCAGATGCTTCATGCACAGGAGAATGTACAGGGGGGCAAGCCTGTAGTTGACTATCAGAACCCTAAGACATATACCCTCAAGGGCATTAAGGTTGAAGGTACAGGGTACCTCAATGCCGAGAGGATCATAGGACTTACCGGCCTAGATAAAGGTGACCAGGTGGAGATACCTGGTGATGCCATTACGGACATCATGAACAGGCTCTGGCTCCAGAGGAAGTTCTCAGATGTGGGATTCTATATTGATTCCCTCTCGCCGCAGGGTGACAGCTGTCTCCTCGTGCTCAAGGTGCAGGAGCGTCCGAGGGTATCCAGGTGGATTTTTGAAGGGGTGAAGAACTCCGAGAAGTCAGACCTCACAGAGAGGCTCAAGCTCCGCAGGGGCGGCGAGCTTTCAGACTATGTTGAGAAATCTTCAATAGACATCATCAAGAACTACTTCAAGGAGAAGGGCTACTATCTTGTTGACGTATACATGACCCAGGAGACCGATACCGTTGTAAAGGGTGCGGTGAAGGCCACATTCCACGTGAAGAAGGGGGAGAAGGTGAAGATTGAGAAGATCAACTTCAACGGCGATATCCAGAACGTCAAGGAGTCAAAGCTTGCGGCTTCAATGAAGAAGACAAAGGACCGCCGCATTGCAAACTTCTTCAAGTCAAAGAAGTTCAAGGAGAAGGAGTACAAGAATGACAAGAATTCCCTCATAGAGGTGTTCAATGAGGCAGGTTACAGGGATGCCAGGATTGTATCGGATTCAATAAGCTATACTCCCGACGGAAGAATGGTGCTGGACATCAACGTGGACCAGGGCAAGAGGTATTTCTTCAGGGACATCACCTGGACAGGAAACTCAATCTACACCAAGGAGCAGCTCGACGGTGTCCTCATGATCAACAAGGGAGA
This sequence comes from uncultured Muribaculaceae bacterium, assembly GCA_964475015.1. GTDB lineage: Bacteria > Bacteroidota > Bacteroidia > Bacteroidales > UBA932 > Egerieousia. Next base: position 20,050 of record CAYYVA010000001.1, on the reverse strand, counting down.
CATCTATGATGTGGTTACAATGGAGAAGAGGCTCAACGGTGACCCCAAGCAGCAGCATATGGATGTAAGGAAGATGTATACCGACAACGGCTACCTCTTCTTCAACGTCACCCCTGTGGAGCTCAATATTGAGGGGGATTCGGTGGATGTGGAGATGCGCATCATGGAGGGTAAGCCTGCTACATTCAACAATATTGTAATCAACGGAAATACAATCACCAGCGAGAAGGTGGCAAGAAGGGCAATCTATACCCGTCCGGGCTATCTGTACAGCCAGACCGAGTTTGAGAGGTCCATGAGGGAGCTTGCAACCATAGGCCACTTTGATCCTGAGAGGTTCCAGTCTGATGCGGGATACAGCATTGTCCCTAACATCAACAACAATACTGTGGACATTGCCTACAATGTGGAGGAGAAGCCCAACAGCCAGCTTGAGCTGTCGGGAGGATGGGGTGGCAACACCTTTGTAGGTACCTTGGGCGTGAGCTTCAACAACTTCTCCCTCAGGAGGGTGTTTGAGAAGGGTGCGTGGAGGCCTGTTCCGCTTGGTGACGGACAGACCCTATCAATCAGGTTCCAGACAAACGGTACATATTATACAGCGCTTTCGGCAAGCTTCATGGAGCCATGGCTCACAGGAAAGAAGCCTACCTCATTGAGTGCATCGGTGTATTTCACACGCCAGACAAACTCATACTACTATTATCTTACAAATGATGAGTATATGGAGGTGTTTGGAGTGGCTGCCTCTCTGGGTACACGCCTCAAGTGGCCTGATGACTACTTTGTCCTCTACCATGAGCTGAGCTGGCAGCAGTACAAGCTCAAGGACTGGAACTACAACTTCCTCTTTGCAAACGGAAAATCAAATAACCTTAGCTACAAGGTTACATTGAACAGGAACTCTACAGACCAGCCTATCTATCCGAGAAGCGGTTCTGACATGATGCTGAGCGTGCAGCTCACCCCTCCATATTCATTGTTCAAGTCAGACAATACCGATTATAAGAACATGAGTGACCAGGAGAGGTACAAGTGGATTGAGTACCACAAGTGGACATTCAAGAGCACACTGTATACCAAGCTTATCGGAGACCTTGTGCTCAAGACTTCAGCTGATTTCGGATATTTGGGCACATACAATAGGGATCTGGGATTCTCTCCATTTGAGGGCTACCAGCTTGGTGGTGACGGTATGAGCGGCTACAATACATACGGCTCGGACATCATAGGCCTCAGGGGTTACCCTAACTATTCGCTTACCCCAATTGAGGGGAATGCATACGCGGGAAGGGTGTATGACAAGTTTACCGTTGAGCTGAGATATCCGCTTGTGCTCCAGCCGCAGTCAACCATCTACGGACTTGCATTCCTGGAGGGCGGTAACTGTTGGGCAGACATTAAAGACTTCAACCCATTTGAAATAAAGAGATCTGTAGGTGTGGGCCTCAGGGTTATGCTCCCAATCGTAGGTATGTTGGGCATCGACTGGGGATGGGGATTCGATCCTGTTCCAAACGAAGGTTTGAAGAGGGGAGGAAGCCAGTTCCACTTCATGATAGGTCAGCAGTTCTAACCTTTAAAAATGAATGGAGTATGAAAAAGGGATTGATTTTTGCAGTGGCAATGCTGTTTGCGGCGTTGCAGGTGAATGCCCAGAGGGTGGGCTACATCAATACAGAAGAGATTCTGAAGGTAATTCCTGAGTACAGCGCAGCCCAGAAGCAGCTTGAGTCGCTGGGAAGCCAGTATCAGGAGAAGATTGAGGGGGAGTATGCCAAGATTGAGGCCATGTATGTGAATTACCAGGCCCAGAAGGCTAACCTTTCAGCACAGGCAAGGCAGCAGAGGGAGAATGAGATCATCAGCAGGGAGAAGACCGTAAAGGAGCTCCAGCAGACTTATTTCGGCCAGGACGGGCTCATGCAGAAGAAATCGCAGGAACTTCTGGATCCTATTAAGGAGAAGGTGGATGCAGCTGTCGGGAAGATTGCAAGGGCCGGCGGTTATGCGGTGATCCTGGATGTTGCTGCAATGCAGGGGGTTGCCTATACAGATCCTGCCGCAGACCTGAGCGGTGAGGTGAAGAGGCTGTTGGGATATTGATTGGAAAATAATAATAACTGATATTTAAATATGAAGAACATTACTAAAATTTTGGCACTTGTAATGGTGCTGTTTGCAACACAGTCATTTGCCCAGACAAAATTGGGCCATATCAATATGCAGGAGCTTGTAGCCCTTATGCCTGAGAGGGATTCAGCCGTAATCAAGCTGCAGAATTACGCAAAGGAGCTTGAGGAGACCATGCAGGGAATGCAGCAGGAGTTCAATACAAAGCTCCAGACTTACCAGCAGAAGAACGCTACATGGACAGCAGCCATCCTTGAGGCAAAGACAAAAGAGCTTGAGGAGATGCAGCAGAGGCTCCAGATGTTTGACCAGAATGCACAGCAGGAGATGAGCCAGCTCCAGCAGTCTTTGTTCGCCCCTGTTTTTGAGAAGGCAAACAAGGCTCTTGAGACTATTGCAACTGCAGGCGGATATACATACGTGTTTGACCTTTCAGCAGGTTCAATCCTGTTCAAGGGCGCGGCAAGCAATGACCTTCTTCCTGAGGTGAAGAAGGAGCTCGGTATCCCTGCAACAAAGACAACCCCTACACAGATTCCTGCCCCACAGGCAGCAGAGTAGTTTTCAGGAGTTGCGAGAATGGATTGGGGGCCCCGTAAGGAGGCCCTCTTTTTTTGTTGCTGGTGTTGCGGACCGTTACCGGAGGGCCTGAAAATATTTTGTGAAAAAGTTAAAATCGTAAAGAATATTCATTACATTTGTATAATCTTTTAAAATACGCTAACATTAAGGAACTATTCTTTATGGAACACAAAATTATTGACACAAAGGAGGTCGTAATCCGTTTCACCGGAGATTCAGGAGACGGAATGCAGCTAACCGGTACTTTGTTCGCAGATGCCTCTGCGTTATATGGAAATGAGATCTCAACATTTCCAGATTACCCGGCTGAGATCAGAGCACCGCAAGGTACAGTGGCTGGAGTATCGGGATTCCAGGTCCACATCGGACAGACAGAGGTAAAGACACCAGGAGATTTTTGTGACGTGCTTGTTGCAATGAACCCTGCAGCATTGAAGGCTAATGCAAAATGGGCTAAACCTGGCGCAAGCATTATCCTTGATGAGGATTCATTTGACGAGAAGGGCCTTGAGAAGGCAGGCTTCAAGACAAATGACCCTATTGAGGAGATGAACCTTAAAGATTATCATATTGTTTGGGCTCCTATCACAACCCTTACAAAGGAGTCATTGAAAGACAGCGGCCTGGACAACAAGGCAATTGTACGAAGCAAGAACATGTTCACCTTGGGCATGTGCTACTTCATGTTTAACCGACCATTGCACTTCACCGAGGCTTACCTTGAGAAGAAGTTCGCAAAGAAACCGCAGCTCATCGAAACCAACAAGAAGGTTTTGAACGACGGTTACAACTACGCACACAATATCCACGCAATTCCTAATACATACAGGATTGAGCCTGCAGCCCAGGAGCCTGGCATCTACAGGAACATCAACGGTAACCAGGCTACAGCTTGGGGCCTTCTGGCAGCTTCTGAGAAATCAGGACTTCCATTGTTCTGCGGTTCATACCCTATCACCCCTGCTACAGTTATCCTTGAGGAGCTTGCAATCCACAAGGCATTCGGTGCAAAGACCGTTCAGTGTGAGGATGAGATTGCCGGTATCTGTACTTCAGTAGGTGCAGCATACGCAGGTAACCTTGCAGTAACCACAACTTCAGGTCCTGGCCTTTCACTCAAGTCTGAGGCTATGGGTCTTGCCATGATTACAGAGCTTCCTCTTGTAATTGTGGATGTACAGAGGAGTGGCCCTTCTACAGGTATCCCTACCAAAACTGAGCAGACAGACCTTGCACAGGCACTTTACGGAAGAAACGGTGAGTGTCCTATCATGGTGATGGCAGCAAGAACCCCTTCACATTGCTTTGAGTCTGCATTCTACGCAGCAAAATATGCATTGGAGCACATGATGCCTGTAATCCTCCTTACCGAGGGATTCATCGGCAACGGTTCAGAGCCTTGGAGAATTCCTGATGTAAGCAAATATCCTGCAATCAACCCTCCTATCATCAACAAATGCGAGGGCAAGTTCAAACCATACGAAAGAGACCTTGAGCGTTGGGCAAGACGTTGGGCTCATCCTGGCACACCAGGCCTTGAGCACAGGGTAGGAGGTTTGGAGAAGGCTGAGAACGGTTCAGTTTCTTCAGATCCTGAGAACCACGCACTCATGGTTGCAAACAGGGCAGAGAAGGTTGCAAGGGTTGCAAACTATATCCCAGACCTCAAAGTTATGGGCAACCAGGAAGGTGATGTATTGATCGTTGGCTGGGGCGGTACTTACGGCCACCTCTACACTGCAACAAAACAGTTGCTTGATGAGGGCAAGAATGTAGGTTTCGCACACTTTGACTATATCAACCCGCTTCCTAAGAACACAGCTGAGGTATTCAAGAAATTCAAGAAGATCATCGTTTGTGAGCTTAACAGCGGCCAGTTCGTAAACTACCTGAGAGGTATCCACCCTCAGTTTGCATTCGAGCAGTTGAACAAGGTTCAGGGACAGCCATTCATCGTAAAAGAGATTGTTGATGCAGTCAATGCTCTATAATTATTAATTTCAAAAGGAATATTGTCATGAAATATACATCACAAGACTTTAAAAGTGATCAGGAAGTAAAATGGTGTCCGGGTTGTGGTGACCACGCAATTTTGGCATCAGTGCTTAAAGCAATGCCTGAGGTATGTGAGGAGCTAAACATCAACAAGGAGGATCTGGTATTTGTATCAGGTATCGGTTGTTCTTCACGTTTCCCTTATTATATGAACACATACGGATTCCACTCAATCCACGGTAGGGCAACAGCAATCTCTACAGGTGTTAAGGTGGCAAATCCAAAACTTTCAGTATGGCAGGCAACAGGAGACGGTGACTCGCTTGCAATTGGCGGTAACCACTTCATCCACGCCATCAGAAGGAACATTGACCTTAACATCATCATGTTCAACAACAGGATCTATGGTCTTACAAAAGGTCAGTATTCACCTACATCAAAGAAAGGTATCGTAACAAAAACTTCACCATACGGCTCAATTGAGGAGCCTTTCACTCCAGGTAACCTGGTTCTTGGCGCAAGGGGTACATTCTTTGCCCGCAGCCTTGATTCAGAGCTCAAGCTCAACCAGGAGATTATGGTACAGGCAGCAAAACACAAGGGTACTTCAATTATGGAGATGCTTGTAAACTGCGTGATCTTCAATGACGGTACACACCAGGAGTTTGCAGAGAGGTCTGTAAGGGCAGACAGGACAATTGTCCTCAAACATGGTGAGCCTATGATCTTTGGAGCAAACAGGGACAAGGGCCTCATGCTTGATGGTCTCCAGCTTAAAGTTGTAACCATTGGAGAGAATGGTGTAACTGAGAAGGATATCCTTGTTCATGATGCAAAATCTGATGACAAGCTCCCTATCCACACCATGCTTGCAAACATGAAATATCCTGATTTCCCAGTTGCATTGGGCGTTATCAGGGATGTTGAGGACAGCACATACGATGAGAATGTCCACAAGCAGGTTGCTGAGGTTAAGGAGAAGGCAAAGATCTCTACAATTGACCAGCTGTTGCATTCAGGTGCAACCTGGGAGGTTAAATAACAAGACACTTAATTCATTTTTTATAAACTAAAACCACTTAAAATAAAACAGTTATTATGAAAGCAGCTGAAATAATGGCGAAACTTCAGGCTAAATACAGCCATGAGCCAGAGTATCTACAGGCAGTTCACGAGGTATTGGAGTCAATCGAGGAGGTTTACAACCAGCATCCTGAGTTTGAGAAGGCTAAGATCGTTGAGAGAATCGTTGAGCCTGACAGAATCTTCACATTCCGTGTTACTTGGGTTGACGATGCAGGTAATGTACAGACCAACTTGGGTTACCGCGTTCAGTTCAACGCAGCTATCGGCCCATACAAAGGCGGTATCCGTTTCCATAAAGCAGTAACTCCTTCAATGCTTAAATTCTTGGGCTTTGAGCAGACTTTCAAAAACGCTCTTACAACTCTCCCTATGGGTGGTGGTAAAGGTGGTTCAGATTTCGATCCAGTTGGAAAATCTGACGCTGAGATCATGCGTTTCTGCCAGGCATTCATGCTCGAGTTGTGGCACAACATCGGTCCTGACCAGGACGTTCCTGCAGGTGACGTAGGAGTAGGCGGACGTGAGATCGGTTACATGTTCGGTATGTACACTAAACTTGCAAGAGAGTACAATACAGGTGTTCTTACAGGTAAAGGCGCTTGCTGGGGTGGTTCAATCCTCCGTCCAGAGGCTACAGGTTTCGGTGCACTTTACTTCACTGAGCACGTTCTTGCTAAAGCTGGCAAAGACATTAAAGGCAAGACTGTTGCATTGTCAGGCTTCGGTAACGTTGCTTGGGGTGCTGCAACCAAAGCTACTGAGCTAGGTGCTAAAGTTGTTGCTATCTCTGGTCCGGACGGCGTTTGCGAGATTCCAGACGGTATCACTAAAGAGATGATTGACTACATGCTTGTTATGCGTTCTTCAAACCGCAACAAAGTTGAGGATATGGCTACCCAGTTCCCTGGCGCTGCAAAATTCACAGCCGGTAAGAAAGCTTGGAGCGTAAAATGTGACATCGCTCTTCCTTGCGCATTCCAGAATGAGTTGAACGGTGACGATGCAAAACAGCTTCTTGACAACGGTACATGGTGCTGCTGTGAGGTTTCTAACATGGGTTGTACTCCTGAGGCTATCAAGACTTTCCAGGATGCCAAGATCCTCTTCGCCCCTGGTAAGGCAGTTAACGCAGGTGGTGTAGCTACTTCAGGTCTTGAGATGACCCAGAACGCTACCCATATCAGCTGGTCTGGTGCTGAGGTTGACGCTAAACTTCACTACATCATGCAGAGCATCCACGAGGCTTGCGTTAAATTCGGTCAGCTTCCTGATGGTAGAGTAGACTACGTGAAAGGTGCAAACATTGCAGGTTTCATGAAAGTTGCTCAGGCTATGTTGGAGCAGGGTATCATCTAATCCCACTCTTTCATATAATACAAAAGGGTCCGTCAGCAGACGGGCCCTTCTTTTTTTTTATGCGAATGGACAGCTTAAGTTTTCCAGGTTCCAACTATCCTTGCAGATACCTATGTATCAAATTGTAAGCAGAATATTTTGGGACCAAAAACTGTTCAAATTAAATCTACATTTAATTTAAACAACTAATAATTAAAAATTTATGAGAAAACTTAAGCTAATTTTAGCAGTACTCTCATTGTTTGCTGTAAGTTTTGCAAATGCGCAGAACATTACAGTAAAGGGTACTGTTACTGACCAGAGCGGAGAGCCTGTCATAGGCGTTTACGTTCTGCTGCAAGGTTCTTCTGCAGGTGCATCAACAGATGTTGACGGCCGCTATGAAATCAGTGCCCCAGCAAACGGGACATTGGAGTTTACCCTTGTAGGTATGAAAAATGTTGTAATGCCTATCAACAACAAGTCGGTGATCAATGTAGTTATGGAGGAGGAGTCCGTAATGCTTGATGATGTGATGGTTGTGGCATACGGTGTTGTAAAGAGGGAGGCAAAGACCGGTTCTGTTACTACAGTTTCAGGTGATGCAATCTCTGAGGCTCCGGTTTCTTCAGTTGACAAGATGTTGGCCGGTAAAATGGCAGGTGTACAGATCACCTCTTCTACAGGCCAGCCAGGTGCAGCTTCTGATATCCGTGTGCGCGGTACCTCTTCAATCAACGCAGGCAACAACCCTCTTTGGGTAGTTGACGGTATTCCGGTGATGAACGGTGACCAGACCTACTTTACCAACACAGGTAACGCCATTGCAACCATCAACCCTAACGACATTGAGAGCATTACAGTGTTGAAAGATGCTGCTGCTGCTTCAGTTTACGGTTCACGTGCTGCAAACGGTGTTGTACTTGTTACTACCAAGAGCGGTAAAGAGGGTAAGGCAAAATTCTCTGCAAGAGCCAAATTCGGTGTTTCAAACCTTGCAAATGACAATGACTTTGGCATGATGACAGGTGAGGAGCTCCTTGACTTCCAGAGAACTGCTATCGTTAATGCCGGCGGCAACCCTGATGATCCTAATGGAAAATACTACCGTCCCATGTCTCTTCTTGATGACGGCACAACTGACTGGATTGATCACTTCAGCCGCGCAGGCAAACTGCAGGAGTATGAAATCAACGCATCTGCAGGTACTGCAAGGAGCAAGTTCTACAGCTCACTCACTTACCACAAGAACGAGGGTGTATTCTACGGTGTGGATTATGAGAAGATTACTTTCCGTATCAATGCAGACCACAAATTGGGTGACAAGCTTGAGATGGGTGTACGTGTAAATGCTGCACACACCAATGCAAATGACGTTCCAATGCAGTCTTTGTATTACACAAACCCTATGTGGGGCGGTTCCAGCATCCTTCCTTGGACAAAACCTTACAACGAGGAGGGTGACCACAATGTTGATATTCCTGAGAACTCTAACACCAACCCAAGGGCAAGTGCAAAATATGACGAGCAGTGGGAGAAACAGTACAGGGTTAACGGAAGCTTCTTCCTCGACTGGAAACCTGTAAAGAATGTGACTGTAAAATCTACCAACGCTGTTGAGACTACATTCGGTGAGGGTAGAAGGTACTGGCATCCATACACCAATCAGGGTGAGGCCACTCTCCAGACTTCACGTCTTGAGTATGTTCAGATGACAACTTCAAACACTGTTACCTACAACAACATCTTCAATGACAAGCATTCATTGAGAGTTCTTGCAGGTCAGGAGGCTATGCAGAGGACTTATAGTTCAATGTATATCTACTCACCTCAGGTGGATCCTGCCATCCCTTATCCTTCAACATCTCCATCTGACAAGGATTACGGCAGCTACAGCACAAACGAGAGAACATTGCTTTCATTCTTCGGTATTGCGGACTATAGCTATGATTCAAAATACTACCTTCAGGCTTCAGTTCGTTACGATGGTTCATCATTGTTCGGAAAGAACCAGCAGTGGGGTGTTTTCTACTCAGTGGGCGGTTCATGGAACATGCACAATGAGAACTGGTTGAAGGATGTTTCTTGGCTGAATATGCTGAAGGTGCGTGCAAGCTACGGTGTTAACGGTAACGACAACATCTCTGCTTACCAGGCATACGGCGTATATGCTTCTTCACAGTACAACGGTTCTGTAGGTATGCTTCCTTCATCTCCTGCAAATGACAACCTTTCATGGGAGAAGAATGCTACCATCAATGCCGGTGTTGACTTTACATTATTCGGCAAACTTAACGGTAGCGTTGACTGGTACAACAGGACAACTACAGACATGTTGCTCAACAAATATGTTCCTCAGACAACAGGTTTCTCATCTAACTTCATGAACATTGGTGAGATGGTTAACCGTGGTGTTGAGATCCAGTTGAACGGTGACATCATCAACAACAAGGACTGGAAATGGAATGTAGGTGTTAACTTGGCATTCAATGAGACAGAGATCAAGGACCTTGGTGACAGCAACGAGATGTCATACTCAGGCGATTCACGTCTGAAACATAAGGTAGGTTACGGCATGTACACATTCTACCTGAAAGAGTACTACGGTGTTAACCCTGTTAACGGTGAGGCTCTTTGGGTTGCTGAGGACGGTTCGCTTACCAACAACTACAACAAGGCACGTTATATCTATGCAGGTTCACCAGAGCCTAAGTATACAGGTGGTTTCAACACTTCACTTTCATGGAAAGGCCTCAGCTTGAGCGCATTCTTTGAGTTCAAGGGCGGCAACAAGGTTATGATCATTGAGAACAGATACTGTAACTCAGACGGTAACCAGATGAGCATGAACCACTACAAGACAGCACTCAACTACTGGAAACAGCCGGGTGATACAGGCGTTAACCCTAAACCGGTTGCAGGTACTGCAAGCAACTCTTACGCATTTGCAAGTACAAGATGGCTACAGGATGGTGACTACGTAAGGATCAAGGATATCACCTTGTCATACGACCTTCCTTCAAAATGGGTTAAGAAAGCAGGCTTGAGCAACCTTAAGGTTTATGCAAGTGCACTTAACCTCTATACCTTCCACGATGTTGACTTCTGGGATCCGGAGCGCGGTGTAACCGGTATCGGTGCAGGTATTTACCCAATGACAAAATCATTCATTGGTGGTATTGAGTTGTCATTCTAAAACTAAAAATTGAATTGAGATGAAAAAATTAACAATATTGTCAATGGCAGTTGCGCTTTTTGCCACAAGTTGTGATGACTTCCTGGTAAAGGAGCCTATATTGTCACAGAGTACAGAGATTACTCTCTCTACTTTTGATGGCTTGGACGGTGCTATCGCAGGAGCCTATGGCCCGCTTGCGAGCAGCACTTGGTATGGTCCCGGCTTCGTATTTGAGGCAGAGATGAGATCAGGTAACGGTAAGAAACCAACCGAGGGTGATTTTGATTCTGGCCGTTACAGCGGTTCTTATAACATCAGCTACAACCCTTCAAGCACTTCAGGTCTCTGGAGCTACGGTTACTTTGTAATTTCAGCAGCAAACAACGTTCTTGCAAACCTTGAGGGCAAAGAGGGCGGTGATGTTACAGCTGATGATATCAACAACCTTAAAGGTGAGGCCTTGTTCCTCAGGGCTCTCGCGCACTTTGATATGGTAAGGCTTTATGCACAGCCTTATGGTTATGATTCAAACGGCCCTGGTGTACCTGTTGTACTTGTAACCGATCCTGCAGGCAAACCTGCAAGAAACACCGTTGCTGAGGTTTATTCACAGATTGTATCAGACCTTAAGGAGGCTGAGACCCTTCTTGCTGATGACTACCAGAGAGAGGGTATCACAGACTACAAGGCAGCTGTTACAAAACCTGCAGTACAGGCTCTCCTTTCAAGGGTTTACCTTTATATGGAGGACTGGACAAATGCTGCTGCATACGCTACCAAGGTAATTGACAACTCTGATTTTGCTATGTGGACTGCTGACGAGTATGCTGATGCATGGAAGGCAAACATCGGTACTTCAGAGGTTATCTTTGAGGTATTCGGCGCCCAGACAAATGACTATGATGCATATTGGGAGTCTCCATCATGGATGTCAACTCCAGGCGGATACGCAGACTGCGGTACTTCAACTGACCTTGTAAACCTTTATGAGGCTGATGATGTAAGGAACCAGTGGCTTCAGGCTGAGGGTTACGATCACCTGTACTGGACAATCAAATATGCAGGCAAGGGTGTTTCAACACCTGATGCAAACAACACTGTTGTTCTCCGCCTTTCTGAGATGTACCTTAACAGGGCTGAGGCATACGTTAACAGCGGTTCAATTGAGAAGGCTGCTGCTGACCTTAATGTAATTACTGCAGCAAGAAACGCTACTGCTTACGGTTCAGCTGTAACCAAAGAGGACGTTTACAACGAGAGAAGAAAAGAGCTTGCTTGGGAGGGCCACCTCTGGTTCGACCTTTCACGCTGGGGCAAAGGCATCACCAGGGTTGACTACGTAGGTGACCCTACAAACCAGAATGTTGCCGCACACAGCTACATGTTTGCTCTTCCAATTCCTAAACGTGAGATAGACGTTAACGAGAACTTGGTTCAGAACGAGGGTTATAACTAATGGACTATACTAATATGAAAAATATATTCAAATATTTGGGAGCATTGGCTATGGGTGCATTTGTATTCACATCTTGTGAGATTAATGACCTCCCTAAGTTCAATGACAAAGATGCATTTGTTGCATTTAACAATGCATCAGTTTCTGTTTTGGAGAGCGCTGGGACAGTTAATGTACCTGTCACACTGGCATCCGTTAAAGGGCTTTCAGCTTCAGTTTCAATAGAGGCTGTGGACGGTTCTGCAAAATCTGGAGTAAACTATACTGTTGAGACTTCTTCTGTAAGTTTCTCTGCAGGAAGTGCAACACAGAACGTATCAATAAAGGTTAATGATGTAGATGGCTTTACCGGTGACCTCAGCTTCACTCTTAAACTGGGAAATACCGGTGATGTAAATGCGGGTTCAGAAAAGACATGTACTGTAACTATCGTTGACAAAGACCATCCGCTTGACAAGATTCTTGGTGACTACAACTTCAAGACAACCGATGTATGGGGTGACGAGTGGAACTACACTGTAAATGTTGTGAAAGATGCATCTGATGTATCTAAAGTTTGGTTCTGGAACTTGAACTCTTACTTGAATGCTATTGGTTATTCAGCTCCTACTTACAATGTTTACTATGGTGTTGTAAATGATGACCACACAGTAATCACCATGCCTCTTGGTCAGGACTTTGGCGGTTATGGCTTCTCATTGGTAGGTTATGACGGTTCAGGCTATATCACTTCAGGCAACATTGAGATGGCTGTTGATGAGGCTGCTGGTACAATCACTATCAGTGACTATTTCGGTGCTTACTCTGCAACAAACGGCCTGTATGACATGGCTCCAGGTGCAGTCCTCACAAAAATAAAATAATTATACTTTCAGCTATAATTAGGCCTACTTTCAGGAGGTGGGCATGATTGTCCACCTCCTTTTTATCATTATACACTTGCACATTTGAGCGGAGCCTTTCCGTTCCCCCTTTACCGGCAGGCGCTCATTCAATCTGTCCATATTGTTCCCTTCCCGACAGATTTCCTGCCCAGTTCCATATTTGAAGGACTCATGCAACAATGTGAAAGAGAGTTGTTTTATCAAATAACAATCAAAATTAAGGACATATCAATCAATATTAAATAATTGGTTTTACGCTGGTAAATATGCGTAGTCTAATTACAACCTTTTAACCTACCTAATTAGATTATGATATACGGATACATACGTGTCAGCACAGACAAGCAGACCGTAGAAAACCAACGTTTTGAGATTGAAAAATTTGCCAAAGGATCAAACTTATACATTGACAAATGGATTGAGGAGACGATATCCGGAAACATGGCGGTTGAGAAGCGCAAGCTCGGCCTGCTGCTCAAGAAACTGCACAAGGGGGATGTACTCATCAGTTCTGAAATCTCACGGCTTGGAAGAAATTTGATGATGATAATGTCCATACTGAACGTGTGCATGCAGAAAGAGATTCAGGTATGGACCATAAAGGACAACTACAGGCTTGGAAATGACATAAACTCAAAGGTTCTGGCATTTGCCTTCGGGCTCAGTGCAGAGATAGAGAGGAACCTCATTTCCCAACGGACAAAGGAGGCTCTTGAGAGGAAAAAGAAGGAAGGGGTGATTTTAGGCCGTCCGAAGGGGCGGAAATCCACCAGGACCAAACTGTCGGGAAAAGAGGATAGAATCCATGAGATGCTTGAAAATGGCTATTCCAAGTCCCATATTGCCCGCAGGATGAAGGTGAGCAGGGTTACACTGCTCAATTTCCTGAAGAAAAAAGAAGGGCCCGTCTGCTGACGGACCCTTTTGTATTATGCCTGCTCTATGGAATCATGAGACCGCTGGGATTGCTTGGCTTGAGGAACATGGAATAATATATTGGCATATAGATTATTTTCCCCTCCCTTCTTACTTCCCTGTCATTGGAGAAAAGGATGGCTTTCTTTATATTATAATCCTCATTCCCGACAAATTTGTCCAAAGCCCTATGTCTTCTGAAATCCTGCCCGGACTTCACCTCTATAGGCAACGCACTTAATGCATCATAATCATCTACAATGAAATCAACCTCACCCTTTGCCTTATTGTCATAATAACGCAGGACATACCCATGCGCACATAATTCCTGAGCAATTGCCGTTTCGTATACAGCACCAAGATTTATACTGTTGTCTGACATAAGGACTGCGTTTATATTGTACCTGTACAGGATATTTGTAAGCAATCCTACATCGTTGAGATACAACTTTATAAGAGTCTTCTGCATTGACTCCTTCAATGGAAACTTGGGATTAGATACTGCAAGGACCTCCAAAGCAATCCCGGAACTGATAAGGTACTCCAGTTCTGCCTCATAATCAGAACTACGTTTTCCCTTCTTGTTCTCAATCTCCTTATATTGGAGGCGCTTTTTCCTGTTTACCATATTAGAAGGGATCATCTCATAGATACGTCTTATTTTCAAAGAGTTTTCATCATCATATTGCGATGCGTCACCCTTATATAGCTCATATATCTCATCATGAACCGAACGGACAGCAACAATATTGCTGGTATCAATAAAAGTATTTACCGCATCAGGCAGCCCCCCGATAAGAAGGTACTTCTTGAACATGTCAATGAACTTGTCATGCAGATGCTCCTCTATTGGCTCCTCCCTGGAAAACTGTTCCCTCAAATGCGATATAACCTCCTCGCCAATGCTATTCGCCCATAAAAACTCCTCAAGATCAAGCGGATACATTTTATATCTTTCAATACGTCCACCTGGTTTTGACAATGTCTTGTTAAGTGTTATACCAAGCAATGAACCGCTTGCAATATATGAAAACCTATCCTCATCCTTCAGGAATTTAAGCAGCGTAAGCAATTCAGGATATGCCTGTATCTCATCAAGGAAGACCAAGGTATCCTTCTTGTCTCCCATTTTATCACCCGCATAAGCACTCAGCTTCAAATAGAAATCCCTTGTAGTAGCCACATTCTCAAACAGCCTTTCACCATTCTTGTCCTCCCAAAAATTAATCTCAATATAATTCTTGAAAAATTTCTTTCCCTCATGCCTTATTATATAAGACTTGCCTATCTGGCGCGCACCATCTACAAGCAGCACTTTGTTGGAACCTGAACGGTAATAGTCCTGGATTTTCTTTTGGATTTTTCTTCCGAGCATACACTTATTCCATTTTAAAAGCGTTGTAAAAATACACTTATTCCATTTTAAAAACAAATAAAAAGCACACTTATTCCATTTTTAGAAAAGTTGTCAATGTACCTCTGCTTACTTTCATCTTACTGGCAATATATGTCTTTGTATAGCCATTCTTCAGCATAGTGTATATTTCATCTTTTTTTCCCGACAGCTTGGTTCTTGAAGATTTCCTCCCTTTTGGGCGCCCAAGAACCATTCCTTCCTTTCTCTTCCTTTCCAAAGCTTCCTTTGTCCTCTGAGAAATGAGATTCCTCTCTATCTCGGCGCTGAGGCCGAATGCAAATGCCAGAACCTTTGAGTTTATGTCATTTCCAAGTCTGTAATTGTCCTTTATGGTCCATACCTGAATACCCTTTTGCATGCATACGTTCAGTATGGACATTATCATCATCAAATTTCTTCCAAGCCGTGAGATCTCAGAACTGATGAGGATATCATCCTTATGCAGCCTCCTTAACAGGGAACCGAGTTTACGTTTCTCAACTGCCATATTCCCGGATATCGTCTCTTCAATCCATTTGTCAACAATAATGTTTGATGCTTTGGCAAATTTTTCAATCTCAAAACGTTGGTTTTCTACGGTCTGCCTGTCTGTGCTGACGCGTATGTATCCGTATATCATAATCTAATCCGGTAGGTTTAAAGGTAATTAGACTACGCATATTCAATAGCGTAAAACCAAATTTTTAATTTTGTTTGTCAAGCCTCTATGACTGACTTATCATTAACAATAAGGCTCCCATTTCAAACGAAAAGGGAGCCTATTTAGTAATGTTGGTAAATGTTACCAGCCAGTATTCTGAACAAGGTTGTCATTCACTTTTCTTTCCTCATCAGGAATTGCCCATACAAATTTGGCAAAACCTGCAGGACACTCTTTCTCATTGAATGACGCTCCCTGCTGTACAGCGTTGAGGGCCTGAGGAATACGTCCGCTGTAACCCTCATTCCATCTCTTGTAGCAGTCAATTATGTAACCCTCGCCAATGATTTCCTTCTTCCACTCGGCCTTGATTGCATCCATTGTACCTTCTGTGAGTGATGCCCCTCTAGCCTCCTGAAGAGCGTTCAATGAAGCTTTTGCATCAGCAGCATTGCCGCTCATTGCATTCGCCTCAGCGTTGATAAGATACATCTCACCAAGTCTGAAGATCTTAGGACGGTGGCTGTAGTTCCTTCCCGGAGCTGTCTCATACTCAGGATTACCCCAGTATTTGGCAAACAGCGTAAGGTTGTACTCTGAAGCTGAAAGGAGTACAGGAAGCTCCTCAAACCATACCTGGCCCCTCAAGTCAGTATCCTCATACCAGTCAATGGTTGTCTGAGTAGGGATAAAGTCCGGAACATATACTTTTGTAGATGTTGAGTATCCCAAATAGATGTTGTTCTCGTTTGAACCATAGCCAGGATCTCCTGAAATGCTGTTTGTCTCAGCAAGGTCTGTGTAAAGCTGGAGCATGCACTCTGCACCTGAGTCATTTACCCACTCTGCTTCCATCTCCTCAGCTGTAGTTGCAAGTGCATATTTGCCTGAGTTGATAAGCTCAGCTGAAAGTGAAGCAGCCTTTGCCCAATCCTGTTTGTAAAGTGCAACCCTTGCCTCAAGAGCCTTTACTGCATCAATGGTAGGCTTGATTGAACCGGCCTTGCCTGCAGCGCCTGAAAGGAGCTGTTTTGCTGCTGCGATATCAGACTCAATCTGCGCGTAAACCTCGGCAACAGTGTTTCTTGCAGGTTTGAGGCTAAGGTCAATTGAAGTGATTACCGGAACACCCAAATCGCTTGAAGCGCTTGAAGGGTTGTACATAGGGGCATATCTTCTTACAAGCTCGTGCATGATTGAAGCCCTGTAGAAATAAGCGTTACCCTTATACATATCAGCCTCAGCCTTCTCATCAGATGAGAGCTCAAGCTTGTCAATATTCTCAAGAAGGTTGTTCACGTTAACAACAAGAAGGTAAGAGTACCTCCAGATATTCCTCATGTTGTACTCGTCAGCAGTGAAGTTCTCATCACTTCTGTGTGGCTGTCCCTGCCTGTTTCCAAAGTCAACAGATGCATTGAAGTACTCAGACTGCACCTCATTGGTAAATGCAAAGATACCATAGAAACATGCACGGTAACGGTGAGCAAGACCGTTATCGAACTTGGCAGCATCATCAATGGTCTTGAATGCATCTGTCTGTGCGATTGATGTGCTTGGAGTAAGGTCCAGCTCACAAGACGCAACCAACAGGGCCAATGCTGCAACTAATGTGGTTTTCAATATATTCTTCATTGTAAATCTCTTAATTATGTTCGCATTTTGTTAGAAAGTAATCTCAAGACCAATCTGGTACTGCTTTGAGTTTACAACCCTACCCAATGTCAGGTTAGAGTCAACCTCCGGATCCATACCCTTGAATGACTTGTCCTTTACTGTCCAGATGTTACGTCCTGTGAGGTAAATCCTTGCACCGCTCATTACACTTGTCTTCTTGATAAGGTCCGATGGGAATGTGTAAGAGAGTGTAAGGTTCTTCAGACGCATGAATGATGCCTTCTCAAGCAAGTGTGTATCAAACTGCATTGAAGGTGATTTGCTCCAGTCAGGATAACTAACCTTATCACCAGGCTTCTTCCAGTAATCCAACACATTAGATGAGGTGTTGTAACCGATGAAGTTAACAGGGTTCTCTGAGAAGTAGCGGTCGTTTGAAATAAGGTTCTTGCCTAATACATAAGAGAAGTCAGCGCTGATCCCGAAGCCTTTCCATGTACCGTTGATGTTGAAACCACCTGATACAGGGGCATATCTGCGGATACCTGTGTTCTGGGTAAGGGCTGCAGAGCTGAAGTTCTCGGTAACTCTGTCCGGATCCTTGGTTGTTACATCAACGTTGTCACCAGGGAGATACCACTGCTGTTTACCGTTCTCAGGGTTGATGCCTGCAAAGATAGGATAGTAGAACATGATTGGCTTGCCAACTACATATGCAACACCTGTGTTTGCAATCTCCCATCTTGTCCTGCCGTCAAACAGCTTGGTAATCTTCTCCGAGTTGTAGTTGAAGTTGAAATTGAAACCCAAGTAGTAGTCCTTGCCTTTGAGGATGTCATATCCCAAAGTGATGTCAATACCGTTGTTCTCCAAAGTACCGGTATTCTTTGTAACCTCTGCATAACCGGTAGTGTAAGGGATTGGAACGTCCATCAACATATCCTCTGTAATCCTCTTGTAGTACTCCAGGCCGATGTTCAACCTGTCAAATACCCTTGTGTTTACAGCAACTGTAAGCTTGCTCTGTGTCTCCCATGTAAGGTCTGGGTTTCCTGCATTAGAAAGTACCCAGCCTGCAGACTGGTTGTATTTTGTAGTCTCGCCAACTGTTGCAAGTGATGAGTAGTTACCGATAGCTGCATTACCCTGTGTACCGTAGCTCACCTTGAACTGAAGGCTGTTCAGCCAGTTTACATTCTTGAGGAACTTCTCGTTCTTGAGGTTCCACATTGCTCCTACCGCCCAGAATGTAGCGTTCTTATGGTTCTTGCTGAATCGTGAAGATGCATCATTTCTGACAGAAGCATCAACGAACACCCTGTTGTCAAATGAGTAGTCTGCCCTTCCAAAGAATGAAAGGAACTGGCTCTCTGAATCCTCTGAACTCATTGCATAAGTGCTCTGAAGACCGTTGTTTAGGTGCATCAGCCTGTCATCAGTCTGTCCTTTAGACTGTGCGTAGTAGTACTCATAAGTATTCTGTATACCCTCCTGACCAGCAAGTACAGTTACTTTATGCTTGTCATTGAAGGTCATTGAATACTCAATGGTGTTGGTGATTGAAAGGCCCAGTGTCTCTTCTGTAGACTCGCCCCTTGTACCATTGTTGTTCCCCATGTATGAAGCATTGTAGGTCCATGAGTTTCTTACAAGACCCTCATCAATACCTGCTACTGATTTGATTTTAAGATTATTGATAGGCTCAATCTCAGCATATGCATTGATGTTGATACCATAACGCTTGTACTCATCTGCGTGTGTATCCATGTAGTAGTATGGGTTGGCCCATGTTGTACCAGGAATTACGTTAGGCTCGTTGCCGTCCTTGTCGTATGGTGAGTAGTAAGGGGCCCTCAAGAATGAAAGGCCGCCACCTGTTGCATTGGTACCGTAGTTGCTATTGGTCTGGCGCTTGTCCAGAGTGAGCTGAACGTTGGTACCGAACCTGAACCAGTCAGTTACCCTTGAATCTGTGTTTGACCTCAAGGTATAACGTTTGAAGTATGTGCCTGGTGCTGTACCCTGCTCGTCATATGCACCCGCTGACACATAATAGGTTGAATTCTTGCTTCCACCTGAGATTGAGAGGTCAGCCTGCCAAGATGGCCTGTCATCCTTCTGCATGTAGTCAATCCATCTGAAGTTGTGGAGTGAGCCGTCTGCCTCGGTGATGCCATTCTTTACAAGTGTACTCTTGAGGTTGTCAAGATAAGCGGTAGTCCTCAACCCTGTCTCTCCCCAGAAGGAGAGCAGCTGGTCTGTGCTCATCATGGCATCGTGGAATGACTTGTCTGCCATGCTTGACACACCATACTGGCCACGTACCTTGATGGTTGCATTGCCTGTAGAGCCTCTCTTAGTAGTAACGTAGATAACACCGTTTGCAGCACGTGAACCGTAGATTGATGTTGCAGATGCATCTTTCAATACGTTGATGCTCTCAATGTCGTTAGGGTTCATTGCAAGGATGGTTCTTGCCTCTACTGCCACACCGTCCAAAATATAGAGGGGTGAGTTGCTTGCAGTAAGCGAACCGATACCGTGCAACCTGATTGACTGCTGTGTTCCAGGATCTCCTGATGAGGTGTAAACCTGAAGACCAGGCACCTGGCCCTGCAATGACTCGAGGGCACTTGACTGTGGCCTTGCCTCAATGTTCTTTGAAGACACCTTTGCAATTGATCCTACGGTTGTGCCAACCTTACGCGCTGAACCGTAACCGATAATCACAACGTCCTCCAGCATCTCTGAATCCTCTTCACTACTGTCCACTAAAAATTGTGGACTATTAAAAATTAAATAAACTTGGTTC